>CAVIJJ010000007.1:0-59986 GCA_963643205.1 bacterium
CCATCGTTTACGGGAGAGCTGTCGCCGCAGGCGACTGAGGGGGAATTACTAAAAAACAGCCCGCCGATATTTCGGCAGGCTGCTCATGGTTCTGCGCTTTTTGTTTACTTCACTTCGTAACCCGCGTCGGTTATGGCCTTGCGGGCGGCGGACTCATCGGCATTGGCAAATGTTGCCTGCTTCGCGGCAAGGTCAACCGTTATATCGGTGGCGCCGATTCCGGCAAGGGCCTTCTCCACGTTCTTCTGGCAATGCTGGCACATCATGCCCTCTACCTTAAGCGTAATCATATTGCTTTCCTCCTTATTAAATGCTGTTTCGCATTCGCATACTGTATTATTCGCCGCGGCTGCCCCGTTTCCCTTGTTTGATTTTGAGGAATGCGGCTTCAGATACTTATGTGTTTTGTTCGGGTCAAAGCGCCTTAATCTAAGCGCGTTTGATACAACCGATACGCTGCTTAGGCTCATAGCGGCGGCGGCTATCATGGGGCTTAAAAGCGGCCCGCCGAAGGCATACAGCACGCCCGCGGCAACGGGTATACCGAGCGTATTGTATCCAAATGCCCAGAACAGGTTTTCTTTAATATTCGTAATAGCCGCGCGGCTTAACCTGAGCGCCGCCGCAACGCCCGAAAGCTCCCCGCTCATAAGCACTATGTCCGCCGATTCTATTGCAACGTCCGCTCCCGCGCCTATGGCAATGCCCGTATCCGCCTTAACAAGCGCCGGGGCATCATTTACGCCATCGCCCACCATGGCAACGGTATATCCCTGCTTCTGCAGCCTTTCAACCTCCCCCGCCTTGTCGCCGGGCAAAACCTCGCTCCTAACCTCGTCTATGCCCACCTTTGAAGCGACAGCCTTCGCGGTAAGTGAATTATCGCCGGTTAGCATAACAAGCTTTACGTTCATTTCCTTAAGCCGGCGTATCGCCTCAACGGCATCCGGCTTTATGGCGTCCGCAACGGCGAAAAGAGCCGCCACACGGCCGTTTACCGCCATATACACAGGCGTTTTGCCCTCCGCGCTTAGCGCCGCGGAGCGCTCCTCAAGCGGGTTATCCATGCCCCTTTCGCGCATAAGCCTGGCGCTGCCCATAACTATGCTGTTTCCGTTTACGGTGCAGTCCACGCCGTGCCCCGCGCTTGCCGCGAAGTTCTCCGCGTCCGGCACATCAAGCCCCTTTTCCTTTGCCGCCGCAAGTATAGCCCTGGCAATGGGGTGCTCGCTCTGCTTTTCGGCCGATGCCGCAAGCGTAAGCGCCTCTTTTTCGTCCTGCCCCGCCGCGGTTACAATATCCGTAACAACTGGAGAGCCCGTGGTAACGGTTCCCGTTTTATCAAGAAGCACGGCGTTTACCTTGCCCGCGGTTTCAAGCGCCTCGCCGCTTTTTACAAGCACGCCAAGCTCCGCTCCCCTGCCGGTGGCTACCATTATGGCCGTAGGCGTGGCAAGCCCCAGCGCGCACGGGCAGGCTATTACAAGAACGGATATGAATATTTTTACCGCAAGCGCGAAATCGTGCCCGAATATAAGCCAAAGCACAAACGCGAGCAGCGCAACGCTGCCCACAGCCGGCACAAAATAGGCCGCTACCGCGTCCGCAAGGCGCGCTATGGGGGCCTTTGACCCCTGCGCCTCCTCAACAAGATGCACTATTCTGCCAAGCGCCGTATCCGCGCCTATGCCCGTGGCCTCAAAAAGAACCGCGCCCTCGCCGTTTATGGTGCCGGCGTAAACCTTATCCCCCGCCTCTTTATCAACGGGCATACTCTCGCCCGTAAGCATGGCCTCGTTTACGCTGGTGCGGCCGGATATTATGGTTCCGTCCACGCTCACCCTTTCGCCGGGCTTAAGCACAACCGTGTCGCCCTTTTGCACATCCTTTGAGCTAAGCTCAATCTCCTCGCCGTTTCTTATAACGCGCGCCGTATCGGGCGCAAGGCTCATAAGCTTCTTTATGGCGTCTCCCGTTCTGCCCTTGGATAGGGTTTCAAGATATTTGCCGAACTGTATAAGCACTATTATCATGCCGGCGGATTCAAAATAAAGCGAATGCATGGCGTGCATATCGCCCATGGCGATTTTTATAACGCCGTATACGCTGTAGCTCACGGCGGCAAGCGTGCTCACCGCGATCAATGAATCCATATTGGGGCTCTTCAGCCATATTGCCTTAAAGCCGCTCCTGTAAAACCGCCTGCCGGCAATCAATATGGGTATTACCAATATAAGCTCGGCAAGGGCATAATTAAGCGTATTATACTCCGGATCAATAAAGCGCGGCAGGGCATGCTCAAGGCCCGATATCATGGGGGCCATTGCAATATAGAAAAGCGGAATTCCGAACACCGCCGCGAATATAAGCCTGCGCTTCATGTCCCGCTTTTCGTGCGCCTTCTTTTCCGCCATCTCCGCCTTGGCGTTCTCGGTTAAGTCAAAGGGATTATACCCCGCGTCCTTAACGGCCCTTTTAAGAGCCGCCTCGTCGGTTATATCCTCGTCATATATTATGTTGGCGCGTTCCGCCGCCAGGTTCACACCCGCGGACTCAACGCCCTTTACGGCCTTCAACGCTCTCTCCACCCTTGCGGAGCACGCGGCGCAGCTCATACCGCCAACGCCTATTTCTAGCCTTTTCATACTGCCCTCCTTTTGCCCGGGAAGCGCTTATACTTTCCCGCGCACAAAAATTGTAGCACAACATTTTTTGCCGTTCAAGGGCTCGGTTAAGTTAATTTAACCCAATTATGCAAATATGGGCGGCAAAGCCCTGTTTAAGCCGTGCCGCCCTTTGTTTTGGGAAGGGAACTATCGTTATTAACTAAGCTCGAACATACCCATATAGAGCTGGTAATACTTGCCCTGCTGGGCTATAAGCTCGTCGTGGTCGCCGCGCTCTATGATTTGGCCGTGCTCCAGAACCATAATGGCGTTGGAGTTGCGAACGGTTGAAAGCCTGTGCGCTATAACGAACACCGTGCGGTCCTTCATAAGGCTGTCCATGCCCTTTTCTATAAGGGACTCGGTACGGGTATCTATGCTTGAGGTGGCCTCGTCCAGTATAAGCACCGGAGGATCGGCAACGGCCGCGCGGGCTATTGCTATAAGCTGCCTCTGGCCCTGGGAAAGGTTTGATCCGTCCGCGGTAAGCACGGTATCGTAGCCGTTTGGCAGGTGAGAAATAAAGTAGTGAGCGTTGGCGAGCTTCGCGGCGTTCACAATATCCTCATCCGTGGCGTCAAGCCTGCCGTAGCGGATATTCTCCTTTACTGTGCCGGTAAACAGGTGCGTATCCTGAAGCACTATGCCGAGGCTGCCGCGGAGGGAGGACTTCTTTATCTGCCTTATGGGAATACCGTCGTATGTAATCGTGCCGCTCTGAATATCATAGAAGCGGTTGATAAGGTTTGTGATCGTGGTTTTGCCCGCGCCGGTTGAACCGACAAACGCTATCTTCTGGCCGGGCTTGGCGTAAAGCGAAATGTTTTTAAGCACATCCACCTTGCCGTCGTAGCTGAAAGTTACGTTTTCAAAGCGAACATCGCCGCGAACGCGTATAAGCTCACCCGAGGGCTTCTTCCAGGCCCATATATCGGTGCGCTCGGCGCACTCCTCAAGCTCGCCCTTATCGTTTACGCGGGCGTTTACCATAACTATGTCGCCCTCGTCCTGCTCAGGCTCCTCATCAAGCAGCGCGAATATTCTCTCCGCGCCCGCAAGAGCGCTAAGCACGTTGTTGGCCTGCTGGCTTATTTCGGAAATAGGCATTGAGAAGCTCCTGGTGTACTGCAAGAACGCGCCAAGAGTACCTATATCTATTATGCCGGCCACGCCGAGCAGACCGCCGGAAGCGGCTACTATAGCGTAGGTTACGTGAGAAAGGTTGTTCATTATGGGGCCCATAATGCTGGCAAGGGTGCTTGCCGCGGCGGTGTTTTTCCTAAGGTTTTCGTTAAGCTGACCAAAGTCGTCTATAACGGCCTGCTCATGGCAGAATACCTTAACAACCTTCTGGCCCGATATCATTTCCTCTATATAGCCGTTTACCTTGCCAACGCTATCCTGCCTGGCCTTGAAATAGCGGCCGGAATGGGAGGCGATAAGCTTGGTTATGGCGCTCATCACGACAAGCATCACAATGGATATAAGAGTAAGTATGGGGTTCAATACCACCATCATGGTGAAAACGCCTATAATCCTGGCCGCGCTGCTTATAAAGCTGGGCAAAGACTGGCTTATCATTTCGCGCATAACGTCGGTATCGTTGGTATAGCAGCTCATTATTTCGCCGTGAGTGCGCTTGTCAAAATAGCTTATGGGCAGAGTCTGCATCTTTTTGAACATTTCAAGGCGCAGCGTTAAAAGCGTGCCCGTTGAAACGTTTATCATAAGGCGGTTATAAACAAGCGTACCCAATATGCCGAGCGTGTATATAACGCCCATAAGCACAAGCTGACCTATAAGGCCGGTAAAGTCCGGGTTCTCGTTGCCGATCCAGGGTACGATATAGTTATTTATGATGGGCTTGAGCATATATGTGCCCGCTATGTTCGCGCCAACGCTGAACAGCAGCCCTATCAAAACGATTATAAGCTGGCCGGTATACGGCTTAAAGTATTTAAGAATCCTGCCGAATGTGCCCTTGGCGTTCTTCGGCTTCATAAAGTTTTGTTTCTTGGGTCCGGGCATTATTCCTCCACCCCCTTCTGCTGGGATTCATAAACCTCGCGATAAATCTCACTGCGCTGCATAAGCTCCGCGTGAGTACCCACGTCGTCTATCTTTCCCTCGTTCATAATAACTATTCTGTCCGCATCCATAACGCTTGTTATGCGCTGGGCAATTATTATGGTAGTCGTGTCATTAAGCTCGGTTCTGAGCGCCTGCCTTATGGAGGCATCGGTTGCGGTATCCACGGCGCTGGTCGAATCGTCCAATATAATTATCTTGGGCTTGGATATAAGAGCCCTTGCTATGCAAAGCCTTTGCTTCTGGCCGCCGGAAACGTTTACGCCGCCCTGGCCAAGCTCCGTATCATACCCATCGGGGAAGCTCTTTATAAAGCCATCCGCCGCCGCGGCCCGGCACGCTTCCTCTATTTCCGCGTCGCTCGCGTTGGCATCGCCCCACCTGAGGTTATCCTTTATGGTGCCGGAGAACAGAACGTTTTTCTGCAGAACCATGGAAACGCTGCTTCTTAACGTATTAAGCTTATAATCCCTAACGTCGCGCCCGCCTACCTTAACCGAGCCGCTCGTAACCTCATAAAGCCTGGGAATAAGCTGCACAAGCGTGCTCTTGGCGCTGCCCGTGCCGCCTATAATGCCGATCGTTTCGCCCGAATTTATCTTTAGATTAACGTGCTCAAGGTTCGCGTTGGCGGGGTCTCCGTTGTAGCTGAAGGATACATCGTTAAACTCTATTGAGCCATCCTTAACCGCTATATCCTCGGCATCGTCATCGTTTATGGAGGGAACCTCCGCAAGAACCTCGCTTATACGGGACATGCTGGCCTTGCTCATAACAAGCATAACCATCATCATGGCAACCATCATAACGGAGCTTAGCACCTGACTTACGTAGCTTATAAAGCTTATAAGGTCGCCGGACTGAAGGGTGCCGTTAACAATATGAACGCCGCCCAAATAGCAAACGGCTATCATGCAGATATATATCATATACTGCGAAAGCGGCATTGTAACAACCAGCAGCTTTTCGGCCTTTACCTGATAATCCTTAACCTCCTTGGCGGAGAATGTGAAGCGCTCGTCCTCGTAATCCCCGCGAACAAACGCCTTAACAACGCGGATGGCGGTAAGGTTTTCCTGAACGCTTGCGTTCATGGCATCGAACTTATCAAGCATTGCCTTGAAGCGCGGGAATGTTTTTGTCATAAGCACGCCTATTACAACGCCGAGTACGGGCAGCGCGAACAGGAACACCACGGCAAGATCCGGGCTTATCTTTATTGCCATAACCGTTGCCGCGATAAGCATGAAAGGCGCGCGGATAAATGTACGCACGGCCATCATATATGTGTTCTGAATAGTGTTAACGTCCGTTGTAAGGCGGGTTATAAGGCTTGCCGTGGAAAAATGGTCCACATTGGCAAATGAGAAGCCCTGCACCTTTTCAAAAAGGCCCCCGCGCAGATTTTTGGCAAATCCCGCGCCGGAGGAGCTGGCAAACCACGCGCTCAGCGAACCGAACGCAAGGGAGCCGAGCGCCATGGCTATCATAAGAAGGCCCCGCTGAATTATAAACGCCGTATCCTTATTGGCTATGCCGATGTTTACAATATCGGCCATCATATACGGTATGCTCACTTCCACCACAACCTCGCCTATTATCGTAAGCGCGGCCATAACGGACTTGAACCTGTAGCCCTTGGTATAGGGCCAAATGCTCTTTATCATCGCTTTTCGTCGTCCTCCATCTTTCTCAGTTCGTTCATCAGCTCGCATATAGGCTTGCCCGCACTTTCCTTGGAAAGATTGGCGGCCATGCGTTCATAAATGCTCATGAACACGGCCTTTTCCTCTTCGCTTATGCCGACGAACATTTCATCGTCAAGTTTTCTAAATTCTTCCTTAACCTTTTTGTTTGTTTCCCTGCCCTTTTCAGTAAGCTCAAGGCGGGTGCAGCGCATATCGTTGGCGTCGCTGCTTTTAACAATAAGGCCGGAGTTTTCCATGCGCTTTACGCTGCACGTTATGCTGGGCGGGCTTACACCGAGCGCGTCGGCGGCCTCCGCCTGAGTACAGCGCGGATGCTTTTCTATGTAATCAAGCACCGGGCCCTGACCCCTGTACGCGTCAATCCGCCTGAGCATAGACTGAATGCGCATGCGCCGTATCAGCTCAAGCTTATGCATAGCGTAAACTATGTCGTGATTTTCCATGCCTTTCTTCTCCTTTCTTTGAATAAAATCTTTATTGCCGCAGACTCAAAAGGTTAAACGGCTAATAATTAACTGATTAACGAAATGTATTTTACCCCCATTCATATTCAAAATCAACCGTGGTATTATCATTTTACATTTTTGTCTTATTTCCTTTTTAATTGATTCCAAAAGCATAAAGTTGCGTTCCACCCCGCCCTGTATCGGGCAAAAAAGAGGCATCGCCTTGTATATACTGCATATACACGCGCGTTTTACCCGCCTATACATACTCTCCACACCCTTTATGCACACAATAATATCCCCAATTCAGCCAAGGTGTGGATAACTCTGTGGAAAATGTGGATAACTTTTAATGTATATGCACAACATTATGCACATAGGCGGGCTGCATATACCGTTTTCATATTCGTGAAAACCCGGCTCGAGCATAAAAAAGAGCCCGTGAATCGCTCCGCCGGGCCCCGTAAAAGCGAAAAAGCGGCGAATTGCCGCTTTTCCTAAGGCTAGTCTGGATTATTGTTTGGTTACGCACTCGGTAAGGGAAAGGGTCTTAACCTCTTCGCCCAGCTTATCCTCAAACGCGGCAAGGGGCATGGTGCCAAGGTCTCCGCCCTTGCGGCTGCGAACGGCAACAACGTTGTTCTCAACTTCCTTGTCGCCTATTATGAGCATATAGGGTATGCGCTGCATCTGAGCCTCGCGAATCTTGAAGCCGATCTTTTCGTTGCGAAGGTCGGTCTCTACGCGGAAGCCGAGGGAATCAAGCTCATCGGCAATCTTCTTGGCGGCATCGTGGGTACGATCGGTCATGGCAAGCACCTTAACCTGCACGGGAGCGAGCCACGCGGGGAACGCGCCGGCGAAATGCTCGGTTATAACGCCTATGAAGCGCTCTATGCTGCCGAGAACCACGCGGTGAATCATAACGGGGCGATGCTTTTCGCCGTCCGCGCCAACATACTCAAGGTCAAAGCGCTCGGGCATCTGCATATCCAGCTGAATGGTACCGCACTGCCAGGTGCGGCCGAGGGAGTCGGAAATATGGAAGTCCAGCTTCGGGCCGTAGAACGCGCCGTCGCCTTCGTTTATAACATAGCTCTTGCCCATGTGCTCTATAGCGCGCTTAAGGGTATCGGTAGCCATATCCCAGGTTTCCTTTTCACCTATATGATCCTCGGGCATGGTGGAAACCTCTATCTGGTAGGTGAGGCCGAAGGTTGAGTAAACCTCGTCAAAGAGCTTTACAACGTTCTGTATTTCCTCTTCCATCTGATCCCAGGTCATGAATATATGCGCATCGTCCTGGGTGAAGCAGCGCACGCGGAAAAGTCCGTGCAGGGCGCCGGAAAGCTCATGCCTGTGAACAAGGCCAAGCTCCGCCATCCTAAGGGGCAGCTCACGGTAGGAATGGGGCTCGGTTTTATAAACAAGCATTCCGCCCGGGCAGTTCATGGGCTTTATGGCGTAGTCCTCATCGTCTATAACGGTGGTATACATATTGTCCTTATAGTGGTCCCAGTGACCGCTGCGCAGCCACAGGTCGCGGTTAAGGATTATAGGAGTTGAAATCTCGACATAGCCGTAGCGCTTATGCACCTTGTGCCAGTAGTCAAGAAGGGTGTTCCTAAGAACCATTCCCTTGGGCAGGAAGAACGGGAAGCCGGGGCCTTCCTCAAGCAAAGCGAACAGGCCAAGCTCTTTGCCAAGCTTTCTGTGGTCGCGCTTCTTGGCTTCCTCTATGCGGGTGATGTACTCCTCAAGATCGGCCTTCTTCTCAAACGCGGTGCCGTAGATACGCTGCAGCATCTTGTTCTTTTCGCTGCCGCGCCAGTAAGCGCCGGCAACGCTCATAAGCTTTACGAACCTTACCTTGCCGGTTGTTTCAACGTGAGGGCCGGCGCACAGGTCCACAAAGTCTCCCTGCTTATAGAAGCTTATTACGGAATCCTCGGGCAGGTCCTCGATAAGCTCTACCTTATAGGGCTCTTCCTTTTGCTTAAAGTATTCTATGGCCTCGGCGCGGGGCATTTCAAAGCGCTCAAGGGGCAGAGCCTCGGCGATAATCTTCTCCATTTCCTTCTGAATTTTCTCAAGATCGTCGGGAGTGAAGGGCTCGGCGTCAAAATCGTAATAGAAGCCGTTATCTATTGCGGGGCCTATGGCAAGCTTAGCTTCCGGATGCACGCGCTTTACGGCCTGGGCCAGAATATGGCTGGCGGTGTGGCGCATTGTCCAGCGGCCGTCCTCGTCCTGCCAGGTGAGCAGCTTAAGGGTGTGGTCTCCGTGTATGGGGCGGAAAGCGTCCGCGCGCTTGCCGTCTATTTCAGCGGCGAGCGTGGCTTTTTTAAGCTTTTGGCTGATTGTTTCGGCTATCTGCAAAGCGGTCATGCCGTCTTCAAACTGCTTTACGGAGCCATCGGGGAATGTGATGTTCATAATGTCCTCCTTAATAAGGTAAAAAATCTTTGCCTGAAGCGGAACGGAGCATATAAAAAACGCCCGCCCCAAGCGCATTCGCAAGGGACGGACGATGCTTCTCGCCCGCGGTTCCACCCTAATTGGTTCATTGATAAAACCCACTTTGATTCAGGCTGTATCGCTCCTGCTGCGCCCTTAAGTAGCGGGCCGGTGTTCCCAACGCTCGGCTTGCGGCAGCGCACTTTCAGCTCAATCGGTTCGCCTCTCTTGGCCGCAAAATCCGCGGTACTGTTCCCGCGTAAACCCCAAAGGAAATATTCATTGGGATTATACTCCCGCCAAATCCCCCGTGTCAAGCCAAAAACGGCCCCTATATACCCGCGTGATTGAATTTTATTCAAAAAGCACTTATAATAATGGGTATGAATCAGCTGATAGAGGAAAAGCTTAAGCTCCTGCCCGATCACCCGGGAGTATACAGGATGTTTAACGCGGATGGCGAAATCATATACGTTGGCAAGGCGGTGAACCTGAAGAACCGGGTTCGCCAGTATTTCCGTTCGCAAAAGAACATGAGCCCAAAGGTCAGGGCCATGGTAAGCCACATAGCGGACTTTGAATACATACTTACCGCCAACGAAACCGAGGCGCTTACGCTTGAGGCCGCGATGACCAAAAGCCTTCAGCCGCATTACAACATACTTCTTAAGGACGATAAGCATTTCCCCTACGTTCGCCTGGACGAAAGGCAGGACTTTCCCCGCTTTGAGGTTGTGCGCCGGGCAAAGAACGACGGCGCGCGATACTTTGGCCCGTACCTGAGCGCGGTAACGCTGAGGGACGCGCTAAGCTGCATAAGGGACATGTTTCCCGTAAGGCACTGCAAAAAGGACATAGCCCGGGCAATAGCCCGCAGGGAGCGCCCCTGCCTAATGTATCACCTGAACAAATGCTGCGCGCCCTGCTCCGGCAACGTTTCAAGGGAGGAATACCACAAGCTGCTTGACAGCGTATCAAGCTTTCTTGAGGGCGACACCGCGCCCGTTTGCGATATGCTAAGGCGCGAGATGATGCGCGCGAGCGACAACATGGAATATGAAAAAGCCGCCCAATTCAGGGACAGAGCGGCGGCGGTTGAGCGCATGGGCGAAAAGCAGCGGGCAATGACGCTTAAAACGGGCGCCGAAAGGGACGTGTTCGCGCTGGCGAGAGACGGCGAGGACGATATTATATTTGCCCTTTTCGTGCGCGGAGGCAACGTTATAGGCAGCCAGCATTACGCAATGGATTCATTGGGCGAGGACGCGGGAGAGATTATGGCCGCGTTTTTGCAGCAGTATTACGAGGGCTTAGGCACCATACCCAGGGAAATACTTGTTAAGGATATGCCAGCAAACCACGAGGAGCTTACAGCCTGGCTTAAGCAGCAGCGCGGCGGAGCCTGCGAGATAATATGCCCCGTTCGCGGCGAAAAGGCCGAGCAGGTAAGCATGGCATATCAAAACGGGATGGACGCCATAAAAAAGCAGCGTGAGCTTGAGCACCGCTCATGGGAGCGCGGAGAGGGAGCGCTTGCGCGCCTTTGCGGCTACATTGGGCTTGAGGAGCTGCCAAGCCGCATAGAATGCTTTGATAATTCCCACATTCGCGGACGGGACACGGTTTCGGGCATGGTTGTATTTATAGACGGCAAAAAGGCGCCCGATGAATACCGCCGCTTTAAGCTGCGCGATGACCACGGCGGGGACGATCTTTCCGCCATGCGGGAGGCCCTGACAAGGCGCTTTGAAAAGGTTAAGCAGGGGGACGCGAAGTTCGCCAGCCTGCCGGATCTGCTTATAGTGGACGGCGGAAGAACCCAGCTTAACGTGGCGCTTGAGGTGCTCAACAGCTTTGGGCTTGACTACATACCCTCAATGGGACTTGCCGAAAGGAACGAGGAAATAATACTGCCCGACAGGGAGGAGAGCATAATACTCCCAAAGGGCGACGGAGCGCTGCACTTTATTCAGCGCATAAGGGACGAAGCTCACAGGTTCGCCATATCCTATCACAGATCTCTCCACGTAAGGAGCGCATTGATGAGCGAGCTTGATAACATAGATGGCATAGGCGAAAAGCGTAAGCGACTGCTGTTTGACGCGTTTATAACGCGGGACGCTATCGCCGCCGCCACAACAGAGGAGCTGTGCGCGGTTAAGGGCATGACCAAGCCCGCCGCAGAGGCCGTGTACGCTCACTTTCATTATCAGGAGGACCCTAAATGATTAAGCTGATAGCGTTTGATATTGACGATACCATTACAACAGAGGCACGCACCGTGCCAAAGCCCAACATAGACGCCGTAAAGCGCGCGCAGGACGCGGGAATATTCGTAACCCTTGCAACGGGAAGGGGGTTCCACGGCTCATCCTACATATGGCAGGCCCTTGACATAAAGGGGCCCATAATAAACTACGGCGGCGCGGTTGTAAACGATACCGTAACCGGCAAGCCGCTTTACACAACCGAGCTTGACCCAAGGATGGTAAAGGAGCTTTTTGCCCTGGCAAAGGAGCTTAACGTGCACGCCCACCTTTATCAGGGGGACAGCATTGTATTCGAAAAGGAAAACAAATATTCCGAGGCATACAGCCAAAAGCTTGGCCTGCCCACGATTGTTGACCCGGAGGTTGGCGAAAAAACATGGCACAACGTGCCGAAGGTGCTTTACATAACCGAGCCCGAGCGGGCGGACGAGCTTATATCCGCCCTTGGCAGGCGCTACGACGGCAAACTTAAGGTTTCAGGCTCCGTTCCGGGCTACGTGGAGTTCAACGCGGAAAACGCGCACAAGGGCAGCGCCCTTAAATGGGTTGCGGACTACCTTGGCATAGAGCGCGGGGAAACCGCCGCCGTGGGCGACAATCTGCTGGACCTTGAAATGATACAATACGCCGGCATAGGCGCGGCCGTTGCGGGCGCGAACCCGGAGATACTCAGCGCCGCGAACGTTGTTCTGCCCCGCTGCGAGGACATGGCCGCCGCGTGGTTTATAGACAACATAATACTAAAGGGAAGGGAGCAGCAGTAACATGGCCGAAAGCATAGCCATTGCGGTAAGCGCGCTTTCAGAGCAGCTGGAGCTTGAACCGCTTGTATCCGGCAGCGGAAGCGTTACCTTTACAAGTGCGGAAATAGGTAGACCCGGACTGCAGTTTACGGGATATTACGACCATTTTTCAAGCCGCAGGGTGCAGATAATAGGCAAAAGCGAAATGTACTATCTATATGGGTTAAGCGACGATGAGGTTCGCGCCCGCATGGACCGCTTTATGTC
The DNA here is from genome assembly GCA_963643205.1 of bacterium. GTDB lineage: Bacteria > Bacillota > Clostridia > Christensenellales > CAG-138 > Phil1. The sequence goes on from CAVIJJ010000007.1 coordinate 12,647, forward strand.
CTACGATCTGCCGTGCATAGTATGCGCGCGCGGAAACATGCCGCCCGAGGCTTTGCTTGAGTGCGCAAGGGCGCACAACCTGCCCGTGTTCCTATCCCGGCAGAAAACGGACGACATAGGCCACAGGATAAGCAACTTCCTTTCAAGGAAGCTGGCACCGAGTTGCCTTATACACGGCGTGCTTATAGACGCGTTCGGCGTGGGCATACTTATGCGCGGGGACAGCGGCATAGGCAAAAGCGAAACCGCGCTTGAAATGATAAAGCAGGGGCACAGGCTGGTCGCGGACGACGTTATACGCATAACAAAGGTTGCCGCGGGCAGGGTTGTGGGCGAAGCCCCCGCCGCGACAAAATATCTTATAGAGGTTCGCGGCATAGGAATAGTTGATGTGCGCTATCTTTTCGGCGTTGGCGCCGCGGTAAGCGAAAAGAGCATAGACCTTATAATGGATCTTGAAATGTATGACCCAAGCAAACAATACGACCGCATAGGCGCGCGGGACAAGCATTCCGAGCTTTTGGGCGTTGAGATTCCCACAACCGTTCTTCCGGTAAGCCCCGGCAGAAACATTTCGGTTGTGGTAGAGATTGCGGCAAGGAATTTTCTGCTTAAAAAGCTTGGCTACGATACTTCCGGCAATTTTGCCATGCGCGCGGAAAGCGTACTTTCGGGGTTAAGCAGACATGAGTAACGAAAAACGATACAGCATAGGCTTTGACGTTGGCGGTTCGCACATAGCGGGCGCGATATTCGATGGCGAAAACGAGCTGAAAAGGCTTTCCTTCCCTTACCCCGTAAACGAGCCGGAGAAGGTGAGCGGCATTATATCAAGCGCCGTTAAGATTTTGGCCGAAGCAATACCCGAAGACGCCGCTGATAAACTTTCGCTTATAAACCCCGTGGGCATAGCGGTTCCCGGCAGCATAAGCCGCGACAGGCGCACCGTGCTGCACGCTTATAACCTTGGCTTTATAAATCATCCCCTGCCGGAGCTTATAGAGAAAGAGCTTAACGGCAGAATAAAGGTACTGATGGCAAACGACGCGGACTCCGCCGCATGGGCCGAATACATGCGCGGCTCGCTTAAAGGATTCCCCACAAGCGTGCTTATAACGCTGGGCACCGGCGTTGGCGGGGGAATAATAATGAACGGCGCCCTTTTCGGCGGCGGCATGGGCAACGGGGTTGAGCTTGGCCACTTTATAATGAATATGGACGCGGGAGAGGTATGCTCCTGCGGCGTGAAGGGCTGCTTTGAAACCTGCTGCAACGCTCCCGCGCTTATACGCGAGGGCATACGGAGCCTTGAATCCGACCCAAACGGCATGATAGCTAAGCAATGCGGCGGCGATACAGGCGCCATAAACGCAAAGCTTATAATAGACTGCGCCCGCATGGGCGACAAAGCGGCGAAGACCGTTTTTGACAAATACGCGTACTCCCTCGCCTGCGGCATAGCCTCGCTTATAAACATACTTGACCCCATGCGCGTGGCAATAGGCGGAGGGGTTAGCGGAGCGGGAGAGTTTTTGCTTGAACCCGTGCGCAAGCACGTGGCTGAATTGAGCTTCTATGATAAGTTCGCGGATATAGTTCCCGCATCCCTCGGCAACGATGCCGGCCTTGTTGGGGCGGCGCTGCTGCACAAAACCGAAAAATAAACAAATTAAAAGAAGGCCGCGTGTCGCGACCTTCTTCTTTTTTATAAAGCCTTCTTTATCTTTCCATCAGCTCAACCGTTCCCCGGGCGGTTGTAAGCTCGTATTTTTCATCGCAAAGCGCCTCGGTAAAGCGGGCGTTGGGGTTATGGCCGGGGTGAGTTGATTCATAATAAAGGCAGGGCACGGGGTCTCCGCCATGGGAACCCGTATCGGAATAGGTAAAATGATCGCTCAGCACAAGCAGGCGAAAATCCCCCTTAACCTCGTTCATAAGCCTTCCCACAACAAGCCTGTCCGCCGCCTCTATGGCCGCGCGCTTGCCAATGGGGTTCCTGTCGTGGCTTAAATCGTCCGTTGCCTGAATATGCACATACGCCCTGTCGTAGCCGGAGTTCAGCGCCGCTATCGCCTTGTCCGCCTTTTCCGTAAGGAAGTCCTCAAAACTTCTGCCCTCCTCGCGTGTTGGGAATATGGGTATGCCGGCGGCAGCGGTTATGCCGCGCATAAGTATGGTTTCACCGAATGCGCACCGCCCCTGCTCCGCGCGCGGGAACTCCGGCGCGAGGCTATCCCCCCAGAACCAGATGGCGTTGCACTTGGTGCCAGTGTTTTTAAGCAGTTCAAACGCCTTCCTCTGAAGATCTATAAACTCCTTTTCCTTTTCACCGCCGCAAAAATCGGCGGCGTTTTTGCCGATTATGTCGTGCGCGGGGGCAAGGTTCATGGGATAAAGCCCCGCGGCGTCCTTAACCTCCAGTATGCAGCGGAAGGATTCCGGGTGATGCAGAACGTATCTTGGCGAATTGAACACCCTTTGCCTTAAAAGCTCCACTATGGGAGCGGCCTGCTCGGTTGGCAGCTCGCCGGCGCTGTAATCGCTCAGCACGGCGGTATCGTAGGTTTCCCCGGAAAGGGTTGCAAGATTGGTGCGAATATAAAGATTATTTTTATTAAGCGGTATTCCGCTGCCCGCGGCCTCAAGCGCGGCGCGCCCGCGATACATGCGCGGATCAAGCCCCAAAAGCCCCATATTCGCAACCGCGCTGCCTATTTCAAGCCCCGTGGGTATAGTTTTTACGCGAAGAAGCTTGGTTGCTTTTTCGGCAAGCGCGTTCAGGTTAGGTGTATTCGCCGCATCAAGCGGGGTTTTATTCAAAAGGGCCTTGTTCGGCCTGTCCGCCGAACCATCCAGGATAAGTGTTACGCGTTTCATGTTTCCTCCGGTATTGCGGCACTGCCGCTCGTTTTATGGTATTATATCACCCCGGCAGGGAAAGCAACAGGTGTTTGCCAAATAAATTCACCTGTTCGCAGAAAATACACAGCTTGACCGTAAGCATATACATGGTTTACAATTATCTGTTGTACGGCGATAAGCCGCTGCAAATAAAAAGCACCGTATTTTCGGTGAGATACGGCACGGAGTGAAGATGTACAGGAATTTTGATGAGGTGGTCACCGCCGTAAAGCAAAAGGGATTCCGGCATTCGGTGGCAATAGCGGGCGCGCACGACGCCCCCGTAATAGAAGCCGCGCTGCGGGCGGAACGGCAGGGCATAGCCCAGCCCATATTCGTGGGCCAGGGCGACAAGATAAAGGACATACTGCGTTCCTTTGACCGCAACCCTGCGAATTATAATATTATAAACAGCCATGATAGCGCGCAGCAGGCGCAGACCGCCGTTGAGCTTATTAAAGACGGCAGCGCGGACGTGCTTATGAAGGGGCTTATTCAAACGCGCGATATGCTGCACCCGGTTGTGGCGAAGGCGAACAACCTGCGCACGGGCAGACTTATGAGCCACGTTGTGTTCCTTTCAAACGTGCCAAATTATCATAAGCTGCTTGTTATGTCCGACGGCGGCATGGTTATGTACCCTTCAATAGAGGAAAAGGTGGGCATAGTTGAAAACGCGGTTGACGCCATGAGAAAGATGGGCTATGTTGAGCCGACCGTTGCCATACTTGCCGCCATAGAGAAAATAAACCCCAGAATGCCCGCAACCGTTGACGGGGACAGGCTTAAGCGCATGAATCGCGAGGGTCTTATACAGCACTGCGTAATAGAGGGCCCGCTTTCATACGACGTTGCGATGGACAGGGCCATAGCCCGCCACAAGGGCGCGGAGGGCGAGCACTGCGGAGACTTTGACGCGCTTATAGTGCCCGATATAGACACGGGCAACATTTTGGGCAAATGCCTTACCGTAACCGCAAGGGCTGAAATGGGCGGCATAGTAATGGGCTGCAGGGTGCCCATAGTGCTTACAAGCCGCGGCTCCAGCGCGGAGGAAAAATTCTTCTCAATCGCCATTGCGGCGCTTATGAGCGGAAAAACATTGTAATCGGCAACCGAATAAAACCTATACAAAAAGGAGGATGCGGCGCATCCCCCTTTAATTTTTTCTTTGTTACGCCTTTCTGAACAGGCAGTAGCTGGGATAGCGATTGTCGCAATCCTTGGCAAGGGTGGCTATATCAACATAGAGCAGGTTGCCTTCCACGCGAACCTTGTCCTTGCGGGCAGGCTCATCAAACTTGCCATCGTACTGAGCGGGATCAAGAGCGCAGATTTCGCGGCCCTTGGCGGAAACAAGCACTATAAAGTGGCCGCCGTGGGTGAATATGCCGGTCCAGCCCTCGCGGTCTCCGCCGGAGTTGGCTACAACAAGGCCCTCGCCGTTCTGAAGGAACTGAAGCATTTTGCCATGGTCACAGGTAAGCTCATAGGTAAGGCCGAACTTTTTGCATACCGCGGGAGCAAGCAGGGAGATTTCGGTGCCGGTTTCGTCGCAGGCGCCGTTCTCGTTTGAAAGGGCCGCGCACTCTTCGGGAGTGAAGGTAGCACCGGTCATGTTTTCAACAACCATGCAGCAGGAGCACAGACCGCAGCCGCTGGTTTCTATTGAACCGCCGCCATAGGGAACGTGGGGATAGTTGTTCTGGTTGTAATACTTGTAAGCCATAAAAACCTCCTTATAGGCCATTAAATTCGTTTTCGTATTTATCTTTGTCCGCTTTCACGGCAAAATACTGATAAAGTGTGCAGGTCATGCCGCCGTTTGAAAGCTTGCGGCGCTTGTTCGCCTTTTCGCCGTATATCTGCTCAAAGTCCTTTTCGGGCGTTATTATGGACTTGCTCCATCCTTCAAGCGGGGCGAAAATGCGGCTCATCTGGCGTATCAGCTCCTCCGCCTCGCCTTTTTTAAGCATTCTCTCGCCATAAGGCGGGTTGCATACTATTACGCCGCGCTCGTCGCTTACCTTAAATTCCTTAAGCGGCTTTACGGCCCAGTTCAGCATAACGCCGGCCTTCTGCGCGTGCTTTTTGCAAACGGCTATGCTGCGCTCGTCTATATCGCTGCCGAGTATATTAAGCCTTATATTTTTTATGGAGTCAAGTGCTTCTTTTCTTGCCTGCATAAAATATTTTTTATCAAGAAAGGGCCAGTTCTCCGCGGCAAAGCTGCGGTTGATGCCGGGCGCCTGATTGCGCGCTATCATGGCGGCCTCGATTGGCATGGTGCCGCTGCCGCACATGGGGTCTATAAAGGGATAGTCGCCCTTATACCGCGTAAGCGTTACTATGGCTGCGCCCAGGGTTTCGCTAAGGGGCGCGGTAACGTTATAGGTTCTGTACCCTCTTCTTGAAAGGCCGGCGCCGCAGGGATCAAGGCAAAGGGTGGCCTCGTTTTTGAACATACCAACCTCAACTATTACCTCCGCACCCGTTTCGGGCAAAAGGGTTGTGCCGTAGGCGGCCTTAAGGTTTTCAACAATCGCCTTTTTGGTTATGCTCTGGCAGTCCTTAACGGAAAAAAGGTCGCTCTTCGCGCTTTTGCCAACAACGTGTATAAAAGCGTCCTTAGCAAGATAGTCTTTCCAGCGAAGCTGCTTTACGCCCTCAAAAAGATCCGTGAACGTGTGCGCCTCAAAGCTGCCAACCTCAAGCAGCACGCGCTCCGCTGTTCTGAGCCAAAGGCAGGCGCGCGCCATTGTAAGGAAATCGCCCTCAAAGCGAATTTTGGCGGAGTCCACGCTTATGGGCTCTATCCCGAGCTTTTTAAGCTCCGTTGCCACAAGCGCCTCAACGCCCAGTTTGCATGTTGCCTGAAATATCATAGTTCCTCCATGTCTTGCGCTGTTTTCAGTTTTTTCAGCGCGTTGTTAAGCCTTAGGGGCGATACGCCGTAGGCATTGCATATATCCGCGCGCGACGGCTTGCCGCCGCACTGCGTTCTGGCGCTGAATTCTATCGCCGCCGCGAGTGCCGTTTCCTGCGCGCGGCTTATCCTCGGCAGGCGCTCATGCGCGCCCACATATTTGTCCCAGATTGAAACGGCGGCCTTGGCCTCTTCGCTTGTGCAGTGCTCATACATATTCGCAAGGCAAAGCATAAGCGCGTTTCTGTAGGCGGCGTTGGCGCCGTTAAGCTTAAGCTCCGCCCGGCTTTCAACCAAAGTGTTGTTTATATAAAGATAAAACGGCTGCTTCGCGCCCATGGCCGCAAGTGCCGCCACGGCACGGCGCTTAAGATCGTCGTCCTGCTCCCGCATAAGCAAAAAGTCCCTTAAAAGTTCCTCGCTGCGCTTATCGCCAAACGAAGCGGCAACGGAAAGCAGGGCGCGGCGTATTGCCTCATCGGGCAGGGTAAAGCCCCAGCGAATAAGCAGCTCAAGCTCGTTTGAGTCGTGCCACTGCTCCCTAAGCTCCTCTCCGTCAAGCTTCATAATCTCGTTTATGCGGTTTATCCTGCGCACGGTTTCATCAAAGGGCACCTGATAGTTGGCCGCGAAGGCGCGTATGTCGTCCTTTGGCTTCTGTCCCTTTTTTGCGCCGTAGCAAAGCTTTTTATAGTATTTGGCTATTGTGTCCGTTGGGTCTATGCGGCAAAGCTTATCGTACGCGGCGTACGCCTTATCGTATTTATCAAGCTCGTACGCGCATATAGCGTAGCGGTGCAGGGCGCCTTCATCGTAAGGCGTAAGCTTTATAATGCGCTTGGCAAAATCATAGGCATCCTCAAAGCGCGAAAGCTCCATAAGCACAAGGCATATTCTGCAAAGCTCGTCCGGCCTTTCGGTATCGGATCGGCAGAGACCGTCCGCGGCAATGTTCGCGTTTTCGCTGTCCTTTGTGGCGCAGTATATCATGGCCTTGTTGCAGAGCGCCTGAGTATCGTTCGGGTCCTTTTCAAGCACCGTATCCGCCTCTTTAATGGCGCGCTCGTAATCCTGGCGGCAAAAATGCAATAGGCTCAGGTTATTCCTTGCGTAAGCAAGCGCCGGATCAAGCTTAAGCGCGCGCTCAAGCGCCTCTCTCGCAACGGGGAAATTGCCCTGCTCAAGGGCGCGCCGTCCCTCCTCCGCCGCGTCTATCGCCATGTCCTGCTTAAGCACGGGCGCAAGCTCCCCAAAGTCCCCGGGGTTATAGTTCGCGTCGTCTATCGCGTCCAGCAGGTCGTAAGCGTCGTAAGCATACTCGCCGTCCGGTTCAAGCTGAATATAGCGCTCCAGCATCTTTTGGGCGTTTTCCGTTTCGTTAAGCGCGGCCAGGTTGCACCCAAGGCCGAATAAAGCCTCCGGATCAACCGCGTCCAGTGAAAGCATGGGGATAAGAACGCGGTTTGAATCGTCAAAGCGCTCCATTTCGCTTAAAACCTCGGCCACGGCTATGCGGCTGTATTGATCGTCAGGATCGCTCTCCATAGCCTTGCGATAGCTTGAAAGCGCGGCCACAAGGTCGTTTTCGTCCAGCTTGTCGTTTCCCCTTTTGTAAAAGAAGTCCCCCTTCTGCTCAAACGGCAGAACCCTGCCGGGTGAGTTATTCTGTGTCGCTGCTTTCATGGGCATCCCCGGCTCCTTCTTTTAATATGGCTTCAAGCTGCTCCTTTGTAAAGTTATATACCTTATTGCAGAAGCGGCAGGTAAGCTCCGCCTTGCCGTCCTTTTCAATCATGTCCTTAAGCTCGTCCTTGCCCAAGGACATAAGCACGGCCTCAAGCCTTTCGCGGGAACAATCGCACTTAAACTCGGGCGCGGCGGAAGCGAGTATCTCAAGCGAGCAGCCGTCAAACATTTTTATCATTATATCCCTTAAATCCTCGCCCTTTTCAAGCCTTAAAGCAAGCTTTGATATATCGTCCGCCTTTTCCTCAAGCGCGGATATGGCCTCCTCCGGGCAGTTTGGCAGGGCCTGAATAAGCATGCCGCCTGCGCTTAATACCTTAAGCGACTCTATATCCACCCTTACGCCGAGATACACAAGCGAGGGGGTCTGCTCGGACCGGGTAAAGTAATTGGCGAAGTCTTCCGCTATTTCGCCGGATATCATCTCGCTCCTGCCAACATACGGCTCCTTCATCGAAAGATCCTTTATAACGGTAAGCTCTCCGAACCAGCCGACAGCCAGCGCTACATCAAGCTTTCCGTTGGGCGCGGGCGGAAGCTCAAGGGACGGGTTTTCTATGTATCCCTTCACGCGGCCCGAGCGATACGCCGTGCATACTATGTTTCCGGCCTCACCGCCGCCCTTTATAACGGTTGTAACCTTTTCGTTGTCGCCCTTAAGGTCCGTGCCCATCATGCTGGTCATTATAAGGGCGCGGCCGAGAGCCGCCGTGCATACGCGGCTCAGGTTGTGGGTATTTCTGGCGGCCTCAACCATGTCCTTTGCGGATATGGCCGTGAACCTTACGGATTTATCGAACATTACGCCCCTTAATATTTTATCGCTCATTGCTGTTTATCTCCTTTTTCAATTCATTTGGCGATTTTTCTCGCCAGGAACTGTATTCTTTCGCTTTTATCGTTCACGGGATTCATGCTGAACGCGTCAAACGAGTGTATTTCATCAAAGCCGGCCCTTTTCAGCGCGCCCGTAAGCTCCCGCTCGGAATGCGCGCGCTGTATCTGGGATTCGGTAAAGCGGATATAGCGACCGTCGCTCTGCCGTTCAAACAGGGTAAGCTCCATCTGAATCTGCTTAGTTTGCTCATCGTAAGCGTTTTTCCATATATAGGCCGCCCCGTCCTCATCCTCCGCAAACGTGTTGTTGCCCAGCACCGTTGAAAGCTTATAGCGGGAGGACACGTCAAAAAGCAGCAGCCCGCCCGGCGTAAGCGATTCGTACGCGCGCTCAAAAAAGCTTTCCGCGCCCTTAAGGGTCAGGTAATTCACCCCGTCGCAAACGGCAAGCACGGCATCAACCGGCCTATGCAGAGCAAGGCGCCGCATATCCTGGCAGATAAAGGGTATGCTCACCCTTTCGGATCTGGCGTTCGCCGCGGCAATCTCAAGCATTTCCGCGGATGAGTCAAGCCCGGTTACGATATATCCCATCTTGGCGAGCGGTATGCTCAATGCGCCCGTGCCGCAGGCGCAGTCCGCTATTCTTTTTATTCTCACGTCGCCAAAAAGGCTTATTATGTAATCAAGCCACGCCTTGCGGTCAACCGAGGCCATAAGCTTGTCGTACACACGCGCAAAATTGGAATACAAGGCCAAACCCTCCCCATCTTATATGTGAACAATTTTACAACAATGCCCCCGCATTGGCAATAGCGCTTGATAGGCCGCGCGGCGTTGTAGTATAATTTTTTAATTAAAAAGCACAAAGGAAGCGTATACATAAATGGACGATAATAAGAAGGGGAAAAAGCGGCTGCATTGGGGCGTTAAGCTGGTTTTGATACTGCTTGGAATAATAGTTGCTCTCGGCATTGCTGTGGCTGTGCTGGGGCTTAATCTGCTAAACCAGATAACAAGGCCCGACGGCTCGCTGAGCGAGCCCACCGAGAGCGCCGAGATTACGCCCGAGCCCACGGACGAGGTGCCGGACATGACCCCCACGCCTACCCGCACCCCGGTTATAACGCCCTCCCCCGAGCCCGAGGCAACGCCCGAGCCCACACCCGCGCCGCTTAGCGAATACTATGAGCAAACGCCGCTTACGGAGGAGCAGCTTGCGCAGTTTGAAAAGGACAACAACGATTCCCGCTACGTTAACGTTTTGCTTATAGGCGCGGACAGGCGCGCCACCTCCGGCCGGTACAACGCGGACACAATGATGATAGCAACGGTTGATACCGTTAACAACCGCCTTAAGCTTACAACCCTTATGAGGGACATGCTTGTGGACGTTCCGGGCTACGGATACAGGAAGCTTAATTCCACCGTGGCACTGGGCGGGGTTGAGCTTTTATACCAGACAATAGAGCATAATTTCCACGTTAAGGTAACCGACTACGTTATGGTGGACCTGCATTCCTTCGTGGACGTTGTGGATGCCGTGGGCGGCGTTACGGTTGAGATGACGGCGGAGGAAATAAGCGCGGCAAACGACTGCATAGCCGGGCTTAACAAGCAGCTTGGCGTTGAGTACCTTTGGGATGGGTTTATATTCGCGGACGCGGGCCCGGTTCAGCTGAACGGCAAGCAGGCCCTGGGCTACGCCAGGATAAGAAAGCTTGACAGCGAATTTGTGCGCACAAGCAGGCAGTTCAAGGTTTTGAACATGATATTCGCCAAGTTCCGCAAATTCAGCGTTACAAAGCAATACGAGCTGCTGTATAAGCTGCTGCCGCTTGTTGAAACAAGCATGACAAACGACGAAATAATAGACGCCGCGGCAAAGCTGCTTTCCACGGGTCAGCGCGGGCTTATGTATTTCCGCCTGCCGGTTGAGGGGCTTTATCAAAACGGCAAATGGGAAAAGCACTTCGTGTTCTTCTGCGACATGGGCGCGATGAGCGTGGAGATAAACAACTTTATATTCCATAACGCGGATGATGTTAAGGACGCGGTTGAGGAAACGCCAAATCCTTCCCTGCCGCCGCGCACGCCCACGCCCACGGGCTACATAACGGACGGCACAAGCGGCTCCGTAAGCTCCGATTGGAGCAGCGCGCCCGGTTTTTCATGGGGCGGCGAAGAATAAGCATAGCGCCGCGGCACGGTGTATGCTATAATTATTTTTACATTATTTTGCGGCTTTATCACGATTAAGGAGGCACTACTATGGCAAACACGGTATGGAAAGACAGAAAGCGCATTATATTCGGCCTTCCCTGGAGCTTTACGCGCTATGAGCTTACGGAAGAGAAGCTTGTAATTGAAACCGGCCTTTTAAGCCGCAAGGAAGAGGAAATTCGCCTTTACAGAATCCTGGACATTACGCTTAACCGTCCTTTGGGGCAGAGGATATTCGGGCTTGGCACAATTCACCTTTGCACGGCCGATCACTCAACGCCCGAGGCGGACATAAAGCGCATACGCAACCCCAAGCAGGTGCGCGATATGCTTTCCGATATGGTTGAGCACGAGCGCCAGGAACGCCGCATTGGCGCGAGAGAATATTTGGGCGGAGCCGAATTTGACGAGGATGAAGACGGCTGCGGCCATTGCGATTGATTAAAACCACCACAAAAGAGGATTACAATGCAGTATTTCAGCACACGAAATTCCACGCTGCGTACAACTCCCTCGCTTGCGCTGCTAAACGGCCTTGCCCCGGACGGCGGGCTGTACGTACCCGAGAAGTTGCCTGCGCTTTTTTCGCGTGAGCTTTATTCGCTTGAAAGGCGCGAGCTTTTTGCCCGCGTTATAAGCGCGCTTATAGACGATATTGATTATAGCCGCGTGCTTGACGCGGTTGATTCGGGCTACGGCAAAAAATTCGATTCCCCCGACTATTGCCCGCTTGTTAAAACAAACGATGCTCACATACTGGAGCTTTGGCACGGACCCACCTGCGCGTTTAAGGACATGGCCCTTTGCATTCTGCCGCACCTTATGAACGCCGCGCGCGAAAAGAACGGCCTTAAGGAAGACCTTGTTATACTTACCGCCACAAGCGGAGACACTGGCAAAGCGGCGCTTGCCGGCTTTGCGGACGCGCCGCATACCACGATAATAGTATTCTATCCCGACGGCGGCGTTAGCGAGCTGCAAAGGCTTCAGATGGTTACTCAGCAGGGCGGAAACGTGCATGTATGCGCCGTAAGGGGAGATTTTGACGATGCCCAGCGCGGGGTTAAGGCCGCGCTTGAGGGCTTTAAGCACCCGGGCTACGCCGCGAGCAGCGCCAATTCCATAAACATAGGCAGGCTTGCCCCGCAGGCGGCCTACTACTTTGCCGCGTACGGAGACATGGTGGCGGACGGCACGATAGAATTCGGACAAAGCGTGGACTTTGTTGTACCGACCGGCAATTTCGGCAACATACTCGCCGGATATATGGCAAAGCGCATGGGGCTCCCCGTGGGCAGGCTTATATGCGCGTCAAACGCGAACGACGTACTTTATCAATTCCTGAGTGAAGGCGTATACGACCGCGCGAGCAGAAAGCTTATCAAAACCGCGTCGCCCTCAATGGATATACTCGTTTCAAGCAACCTTGAAAGAATGCTGTATTTTGCCGCCGAGCAGGGCAGCGAGGAGAAGAACACCGCGCTTGTGGCATCGCTTATGGCAAGCCTTAAGGAAACCGGGCACTACAAGCTTAGCGATGATATGTTCGCGCGCATACGCGAGCAGTTCCTGTGCGGCCGCGCGGACGATACCGAGGCATTTGCCACGATTAAGAGCGTTTGGCAGAACGAGGGCTACCTTATGGATACGCATACGGCGGTTGCGTACAATGTTTTCGGCGCGCTTAAAAAGAAGGGAGCAATTACCTCCCCCGCCGTGATTCTCAGCACGGCATCTCCCTTTAAGTTCGCGCCCAGCATACTGAAGGCGCTTGGGAATTACAACGACGAAAGCGGATTCGCTGCGGCGGATAAGCTTAGTGAAATAACATCACTTGCTGTGCCTAACGGGCTTGACGGAATAAGAAAGCTTAAGGTGCTGCACACAAGCGTTACAGATCCGGAAAATATGGGAGAATATATACACAGCGTGCTGTAAAAAGGAGCGATTGTATGAACAGCGAATACCTTATTGTGCACAAATCCGTGCTGCCCGATTGCTACGAGCGCGTTGTGCGCGCGAGGGACCTTCTGCGCACCGGTGCCGTAAAGGAAGTGAGCGAGGCCGCGCGGCAGGTTGGCATTTCAAGGAGCACATATTATAAATACAAGGACTTCATATTCGCCCCAAGCGAAAACACGGCCTGCAAAAAGGCCATATTCTCCATGCTCTTAAGCCATGAGCGCGGGGTTTTGGGAAGAGTGCTCAACTGCCTTTCCGACAAGGGCGCAAACATACTGACAATTATGCAGAACCCGCCCATAGGCGAGCGGGCAAGCGTTGTAATAAGCGCGGACATAACGGGGCTTAACGAGGGGCTTGAGACCATAACCGCGGCGCTTTGCGAAATAGACGGCGTTGAGCGGGCGGGACTGCTTGACGTTGAATAAAAGGAGCGAAAAAGTTTGAGTTGCGAGGAAAGGTTTTTCAGCGAATTCTCTTATAAGCCTTCTGTGGTAATATCGGTTCCCGGCAGAACCGAGCTTTGCGGAAACCATACCGACCACCAGTGCGGCAAGGTTATAGCGGCGGCCATAGACAAAAAGATCACCGCCGCCGTGTCAGCGCGCAAGGACAGCATCTGCTCACTTCATACGGACATGGGCAGCTTTACTTTGGACATAAGCGACCTTGATAGGAGAGCTGACGAAGATGGCACCTCCGCGGCGCTTGTGCGCGGCTGCGCGCGCTATTTAAGCGAAAAATCGTTGAATATAGGCGGCTTTGATGCCGTTATTGATTCCCAAATTCCAATAGGCGGCGGGCTTTCGTCCTCCGCTGCGTTTGAGGTGCTTATATGCCGCGTGTTCAGCCGGCTTTACAACGCCGATTCAATATCGCCCTATACTGTCGCCGCCGCTTCGCAGTACGCGGAATCAACCTATTTCGGCAAGCCCTGCGGCATGATGGACCAGGCGGCGTGCGCGTTCGGCGGGGTTTTGCTTATGGACTTTGACAAGATCGAATCGCCCGAATTTACAGAACTTAAATGGCCCTTTAAGGACAGGTTTTCGATATATGTTATAAACACTCTCTCAAGCCACGCGAACATGACCCGGGCTTATGCCGAAATAACAAGCGATATGCTTGCCGTAAGCAAGCTGCTTGGCGCGGACAGGCTGAGACACGCGGACGAGGGGCGTTTTAGAAGCAATATAGATTATCTTAAATCCGCCGCCGGTGAGCGCGCGGTTATGAGGGCAATGCATTTTTATGACGAGGAGAAGCGCGTTGACAAAATGGCGGAAGCCATAAAGAATGCCGACGCCAAGGCCTACGCCGACATAATGCGACAGAGCGCGCATTCAAGCGAAACCTTGCTTAAAAACATATTTACGCCCGACCAGAAGGACAGAAGCCTTGAAAAGGGCATAGCGCACGCGCGGGAGTATCTTGACCCGATAGGCGGCGTTGCGAGAGTACACGGCGGTGGATTTGCCGGCAGCATGCAGGCGCTTGTGCCCGCCGGAGCGGACGAGGGCTTTATAAAGCACATGGAGAGCATGTTCGGCACCGGCTCCGCGATAAAGGTGCTGTAATAACCAAAAAATCGAAGGCGGCCTTTCGGCCGCCTTTTTGATTGCTTTTATAAACCGTTTACGCTATTTCAAGCGCAAGCTCCATCATTTCGGTAAACGTGTTCTGGCGCTGCTCCGCGTCAAGCGATTCGCCGGTTACAAGGCTATCCGATATGGTGCAGACACAAAGGGCGTTCTTGCCCGCGCGCGCGGCATTAAGATAAAGCGCGGCGGCTTCCATTTCAATGGCCAGCACGCCCATCTTCTGCCAATCAAGAGTATTCATGGAATCGTTATAAAACGTGTCGCTCGAAAGTATGGTGCCAACCTCGTACTCAAGGCCCATCTTGTCCGCCTGATCCGCGGCGGCCTTAAGCAGCTGCCAGCTTGCCACGGGGGCGGGAGTTCCGCCAAGGGCATACTGCGAGGCAAAATTGGAATTTGTGCAGGCGCCCATGCCGAGCACTATGCTCCTTATCTTTGCCTTTGGGCTTATCGCGCCCGCGCTGCCCACGCGAATTATATTTTCAACACCGTAGAAATTGAAAAGCTCGTATGAGTAAATACCTATTGAGGGCATGCCCATGCCGCTTGCCATAACGCTTACACGCTTGCCCTTATAAGTGCCGGTATAGCCCTGCACGCCGCGCACGTTGTTAACAAGCACGGGGTTTTCAAGATATGTTTCGGCGATAAATTTGGCCCTTAAGGGATCGCCTGGCATAAGCACGGTTTTAGCGAAGTCGCCGGGTTTGGCGGAAATGTGCGGGGTAGGTGTGTTGCTCATTGTGTTTTTCCTCCTGTTTGATTTATTTATAAGCGTTAAATTTCGTCATCGTCGTCCGCGCCGGCGTACGTGTCCACAATGCGGGAAACGTTCTCATCCGCCGGCAGAGCCGTTACGTTTTTAAGCGAGCGGTTTATTTTATGCGTGCGCGTGCCTATAAGCTTATCAAGCTCATCATCGGCAAGCCGCAGCTTTTCGCGCGCCTTTTTAAGCACCTTTTCAAATGTTTCAAACTCCGTTTTAACCGCGCCGAGCACCTTCCAAACCTCTCCGCTGCGTTTTTGAATGGCAACGGACTTAAAGCCCATCTGCAGGCTGTTCAAAAGTGCCGCCATGGTGCCGGGCCCCGCTATGCTTACCCTGTATTCGCGCTGAATGCTTTCCATAAGGTTAAGCCTTAAAACCTCCGCGTAAAGTCCCTCCGTAGGCAGGAACATAACGGCGAACTCGGTTGTGTAGGGCGGATTTATGTATTTTTTAGCTATGTCCGAGGCAAATTCCTTTATTCTGGCCTTAAGCACGGCCTGCGCCGCCTTTACGGCATCCGCGCTGCCCTGTTCATAGGCATCCATAAGGTTTGTATACGCGTCCGCGGGGAACTTTGAGTCTATTGGCAAAAGCACTGTGCCGTCATCCGCGGGCAGCTTTATGGCGAACTCCACCCGCTCGCTTGTGGCTTCCTTTACCTTTGCGTTTACTTCGTATTGTTCGGGCGCCATCATTTCGCCAAGTATCGCGCCAAGCTGAATTTCGCCCAAAATGCCCCTTGTTTTAACGTTTGAAAGTACCTTTGAAAGGTCGCCCACGCCGCTTGCCAGGGTTTGCATTTCGCCAAGGCCCTTATATACCTGCTCCAGTCTTTCGCTTACAAGCTTAAACGAGCGGGAAAGCTTATCCTCCAGCGTTTGCTGCAGCTTTTCATCAACAACCTTTCGCATTTCCTCAAGCTTTTTGCTGTTGTCCTCGCGGATTTCGCTAAGCTGCCGCTCTACGCTTTGGCGTATCGCTTCCATGCGCTGGTTGTTTTCAGAGGCGAATGTTTTGAACCGCTGCTCCTGATTTACGGTATCGCGCTGATACTCATTAAGCAGCGTTTCGCTCATCGCGTTTATGCTCTCGCGGGTACTTTGGGCAACCTCCCTGCGCAGCGCGCGCTGCTCCTCCGCCATTTCGCGCTTTATGCGCTCAAGCTCGTTTGAGTTTGCCTTACGAGTGCCCACAAGCAATATTACAAGCGCAAGGTTTATTACCCCAAGCACAAGCATGGCTATAAGCAGCACATCGTTCATGTTTATTCCCCTCCGAGTGAACTTTGGTTAAAAGCGCAGCCTGTCGCTGTATTTATCGGCAATGTAGCCGGTTGCCGGGTCAATCGCGTTCATATAGGGCTTGCCGGCAATGTGACGCCTTATATTTTCCGCCGCTATCTCAATCATCCTGCGCTTTGTTTCCGCAAGGTGGAAAAAGCCCGAAACATGCGGCGTTATAAGGCAGTTCTCAAGGCCCCACAGCGGGCTTGACTCATCAAGCGGCTCGTGAGCGGTAACGTCAAGGCCCGCGAGTATGCCCTTATTCTCTATCGCGTTCGCAAGCGCCGCCTCGTCTATCGCGTTGCCGCGGCCGGCGTTTATAACAATGCAGCCCTCTTTAAGCAAGGCTATGCGCTCGGCGTTGAGCATGCCGACCGTCGCCGGGGTATTAGGCAGAGCCATGCCCAGTATGTCCGCGCGTGGCAGAACGCTGTTCAGGTTTTCGGTTAAAACAAGCTCGTCTATATAGTCGGGCTTTTTAGCGTCCCTGCGGCGCACGCCTATTGTGTAAGCTCCCAAAAGCTTCAGCTTCCTCGCGAACTCGCCGCCAATGTCACCCAGGCCCAATATAACGGCGGTAGAGCCCTGTATGCTGCGCACGGTACCCATATCCTTCCACTCATGCTTAAGCTGATTGTCCCTATATTGATGCATACGCTTCATAAGGCAAAGAAGCATGGCAAGCATATGCTCGCTTATCGCAAGGCCGAATGCGCCCGTTGTATTGGATACGGCGCAGCCCGCGGGCAGCTTATCCATATATCCGTCGGTTCCGGCGGTAAAGAGCTGCATAAGCTTAAGGCACTTGGCGTATTTTAACAAATCCGCGTTTACGTTGCCGAATATAATCTCCTTATCCGCTATCATTTCGGCGGTAACGTCACATGCGGCGGAATAAACAAACTCAGCTTCGGGCGCGGCGGCCTCTATTACCGCGCGCTCCGCGTTGTCCATGGGTACTGTAACAAGTATTTTCATTTTACATGCTCCTCGGTATCAAAGTTTTTGTATTCAACTCGGTTAAGCGTAAGCCCGTGCGCGGGGGCGGTGGGGCCCGCAAAGTCCCTTTTGCCCGTTTCAAGCGCAAGGGGGATTCCCTCAATATTTCTGCCCTGACCGTACTGCAGCATGGTGCCTACCATAATGCGCACCATATTATACAAAAATCCGCTGCCGGCAACATCATATACAAGCAGTCCGTTTTCCTCGTGCCAACGGGATTCGTATATGGTTCTTATCGTGGTTTCCGGCGTAACGCCAACGGCCATAAACGCGGCAAAGTCATGCTCGCCCAAAAACATATCCGCGGCCTCGTTAAGCTTTTCCCTGTTGAGCCGCCAATGATAATGAAGGGCATAATTTCTGGTGAACGGGCAATCGTGCGCCGTGTTCAGCACGCGGTAGCGATAATGCTTGCGCACAACGTCAAAGCGGGCATGAAAATCGCTTTCCGCCTCGTCGGAATAAACAACGCGTATATCCTTTGGAAGGCCGGTATTCAGCGCGAAGGCGAACTTTTCCGCCGGTATGCGGCAATCCGTATCAAAATGCGCCACCTGCGCGGCGGCGTGCACTCCGCTGTCCGTTCGGCCGGAGGCGTGAAGCACGCACTTATGGCCGGTAAGCTTTTCAAGTTCCTCTTCAAGAACCTGCTGAATGCCAAGCCCCGTAAGCTGGCGCTGCCAGCCGGCGTATGCCGTGCCGTCATATTGAATTATCATGCGCACGCGACGCTTCATATAGGGCAAACCTCCCCATCGTCCGTTTGTATAAAGCAAAGCTCAATTTGGCCGTCTATCAAATATATGGTCATAACGCCGCTGTCTAAGCGATAAAGCAATATGCTCACCTCTCCGCGCTTATCAACGTTTGCCTCAAAGCCCGCCTCTTTGGCGGCGTCTATTATTGTGTCTATCTCTTCGGCATCGTCGCCGCCCGCAAGAAGCTCCCTTATGGTTGTGTCCTTTTGGCCGCCGAGTATATAAAGATCATCCCCGTAAATTGAGTATCCGTGGGTATTCAGCTCTTTCGCTATGGCCTCAAGGGGATCATTTTGGCTTATTATAACGCTCCAAACAGCCGCGGCAATAATTATGCCCACGGCTATAAGGGTTAGCATTGTTCGGGTATGCCGCTTCACGGTATAAGCTTTTCCGCGACAAACGTGAGCGCCGCAAGCACCACGAACGCGGCACCCGCCACGGCGTCTCCCCGGCCGAACTTAAGCACGTTCATGCGCGTTCTGCCCTCCCCGCCGTGATAGCAGCGGCTTTCCATGGCCATGGCAAGCTCGTCAGCCCGCCTGAACGCGCTTACGAACAGCGGCACAAGTATTGGTATCATGTTCTTGGCGCGGCGTATTATATTGCCGGATTCAAAGTCCGCCCCGCGCGCCATCTGCGCCTTTGTAATCTTATCCGCCTCTTCAATAAGCGTGGGGATAAAGCGAAGGGCTATGGTCATCATCATTGCAAGCTCATGCGCCGGAAAATGAACCTTGCTAAGCGGCATAAGCAGCCTTTCAAGCCCATCGGTAAGCGAAATGGGCGTTGTTGTAAGGGTCATAAGGCTTGTGCCCACAAGCAGAAGAACCAGCCTTATCGTAATATACACGCTCTGCTTTACGGCATCATCGGTTATGTTTATTATCCAGAAGGAAATAATCGTGTTTCCCGTGCGCACCATAAAAAGGTTTATCACAAACATGAACACAAGCAAATACCTTACCGGTTTAAGCGAGCGCATAACATAGCTGAACGGCACCTTCGCAAGATATATGCACACGCAGGCAAAAAGCGCCGGTACTATAAACACGGGCGTTTTGGTTATAACGAAAACGATCACTATAAACGCGATCATGCCGAGAAGCTTTGTGCGGGGATCAAGCTTATGCACCGCCGAAGTGCCCGGGAAATACTGGCCGAGCGTAATATCCTTTATCATTCCCGGCCTCCTTTCGAAAGAAGCTTAAGAAGCGCAAGCTCCATTTCCTCTATTTCGTATATATTCTCGGGTATGTCTATTCCGCGCTTTCTAAGCTCCATGCCAAGCTTTGATATCTGCGGCACATCAAGGCCGATTGAGTTAAGCTTTTCGCTTTGGGCGAATACCTCCCGCGTTGTGCCCTCAAGCACCAGCTCACCCGCGCACATAACGGCCACGCGCTCCGCCCTGTCCGCCATATCGTCCATGGAATGCGAAACCATAAGCACGGCGCAGCCCAAGGATTCCCGCAGGCTGTCTATTGTATCGAGTATCGCCTTTCTGCCCAGGGGGTCAAGACCCGCCATGGGCTCATCAAGCACAAGGTATTTGGGCTTCATTGCTATTATGCCCGCAAGAGCGGCGCGCCGCTTTTCACCGCCGGAAAGCTCAAACGGTGACTTTGATGCGAACTTTTTAGGCTCAAGCCCCACAAGCGCCATTGCCTCGTGCGCGCGCTCAAGAGCCTCCGCCTCGCCTATACCCATGTTTTTTACGCCGAAGGCCACGTCTTTTTCAACGGTTTCCTCAAAAAGCTGGTATTCGGGATACTGAAACACCATGCCTACGAGCTTTCTGCCCTCTATGCGCTGCTTTTTATCGGCCATGTTGAAATTATCAACATAAACGCTGCCGCTGTTCGGCTGCAGAAGGCCGTTGAGCTGCTGCACAAACGTGCTTTTGCCGCTGCCGGTATGACCGATAAGCCCAAGGAATTCGCCGTCTTCTATCCTGAGGCTTATGTTCTTAAGGGCGGCGTTTGTTATGGTGCTGCCCTGCATATACGCGTAATTCAGATTTTTGACAACGATTGGCATATTGCTTGCGCCATTTCCTCCACGCTGAGTATTTCTTTTGGCAGGTCCGCCCCGCGCTCATTGAGCCTGTTCGCCAGCTGCTGCATAACGGGTACATCCAGCCTGTGCTTATTAAGAAGCTCCTGCTGAGCGAACACCTCTTTGGGCGTGCCCTCAAGTATCAGTTCGCCGCCGCTCATTACGGCCACGCGGTCGGCATCTATAACCTCTTCCATATATTGCGTTATCATAACAACGCTTATTCCGTTGTTTTTATGCAGCCTTGTAACAAGCTCTATTATGTCCCGCCTGCCCTTTGGGTCAAGCATGGCCGTAGCCTCGTCAAGCACAAGCACCTTCGGCTGCATGGCAAGCATGCCCGCTATGGCAATCCTCTGCTTCTGGCCGCCGCTGAGCATGTTCGGCGCGCTGTGGGCGTATTTCTCCATGCCTACCGCCGAAAGGGCCTTATTTACCCGCTCCCTTATCCGCTCGCTCGGCACGCCTATATTCTCCGGCCCGAACGCCACGTCTTCCTCGACAATTGTTGTTACAAGCTGATTATCCGGATTTTGGAAAACCATGCCCACATCCTGCCTGATTTTAAGCGTGCAGTCCTCGTCGGCGGTATCCATCCCGTCAACAAGCACCTTGCCCTCGCTTGGCAGAAGCAGGGCGTTTATAAGCTTGGCGAGCGTTGACTTACCGCTGCCGTTATGGCCGACAACCGCAAGGAACTCGCCATCATGTATTGTAAGCGAAACGCCGTTGAGTGCCTTCGCCGCGGAATCTTCGTATGCATAGGATACGTTCTGTATCTCTATCAAGCCCGTTTCACCCTCTTTTCCTGTGCGAACAGCGCACATTCATATCCAATATAGGATTATATCCTATTCTGCCCCTTTAGGCAATAAAAAGCGGGCGGGAATGCGCTCCCGTCCGCCATTTTTCATTCCTTTATGCTGCTTTTATTTGCCTACGGTCTGCTGGGATATGCCCTTTATGGTCTTTATTACCCAGTCGAAGTCCGCGCTCTGTATAACCGCGCCGCAGTACTGGCACTTGGCCGACGCGTTCAGATCAAGCGGAGCGCCGCAGTTCGGGCAGTTCTTTGCCGTGTCGGCAGACTGCTCATAGCTCTTTGAGCCCTTGGTGCGAACCATGGTCCACTCATAGGTCATGAACTTCTCCGCGGTTTTGCTGCCGCTTACAACGCTGCCGGTAGCATCGTCAACCGTATAATCCTTAAGCCTTACCCTTACAAGGGCGGTAACTATATCGTGCTTATCATCCTGATCAAAGCCCGTAAGGTCAACGCCGAGAACCGCTATATCGTCCATATAGTTGGTCTTGCCCGCCTTTATAAGGCTGTTAAGCTGGGTATTGAACTGGTTGAAAATAGCGTCGTCCATACCGGTGCGCATCTCTTCCCAGGTTTTGTTCTGCCAGCATTCCTGCATTCTTACATACAGGTTGGCTATCTTCTCCTTCATCTTCTCTTCGCTGAAGGCGGGGTCTATCTGCTTAAGATCGTCTATGGTCTTGGAAAGAACAGTGCGCTGAGCGCCGGCAACCCTGGTGCCGCCCTTCTTGCCGCTCCTGCTGGCGTTTATTACGATAACTATTATTATCACCACCACAATAATGGTTACAATGCCTCCGTCACCGCCGCCACCGGAGGAATAATAGTCGTCATCGCTGCTCCAGCTGTCGCTACTGCTCCAGCTATCGCTGCTGCCGCCCCAGTCGCTTCCGCCGTAATCACTGCCGCCGGAAAATCCGCCCGCGTCCGCTATACCCGGCACAGGCGAAATCATAAGCGCCAGCGCAAGCATAAGCGCCATAACAAGCGCCAAGAACTTTTTATCCATTGCTGTGTTTTCCTTTCATTAGCCTATAATTGCTTTGTTTTGAAATATACCTTCCTTATTTGTAATTATACGCCATTTCGCGCGGCTGTGTCCATAGTTTTTGCTTTTCTTATAAAGAGCTGTATGGTAGAATAATCTTAATTCTAATGGGAGGTATTATATATGTTCTGTCCTAATTGCGGAACCAACGTTCCCGACTCCACCAAATTCTGCCCCACCTGCGGCAGCGTTCTGGGCTCTGAGTCCGCTCCTGAATTCACTCCGCAGAGCGCGCCGGAAACCCCGGCACAGCCCGTTTATCAGAATCAGCCCTATATTGATCCCAATAAGGTTCCTATGAAAACAAGCGAGTTCTTCTGGCTTGAGTTCCTTATGTGCATTCCCCTTGTGGGCTTTATACTTGCGCTTGTTTGGGGCCTTGGCGGCGGCACCAATGAAAACAGGCGCAACTACTGCCGCGCCAAGCTTATTTGGATACTGGTAGGTTTGGTTATTTCAATCATAGCGCTCATAATAATCTTTGCCGTCGGCGGTTCCATAATCGACCGGCTGGGCTACTATTATTATTGATAAAATCGCAATCGGTTTTACGGGGCACGGGCAACCGCGCCTCTTTTTTATTGAAAAAAAGCCGAGAATGAATATAATATCACCGTGGCAGAACCGCTTAAAGAAGGAGAACAAAACATGATCAGCAGCCAAATCCGCATGCGCCGCTTTGAAAACGGAACGCATGACCCCAAAATGATAGCGGCGATACTTGATCAGATAAGCATAGTTCACGTTGGATGCTTTGATGAGGAGTATCCTTACGTTGTGCCGCTTTCATTCGGATATGAAATAAAGGATGATAAGCTTCTCGTTTATCTGCACGGCGCGAGAGAGGGGCACAAGGTTGATTTATGGAACAAGAATCCGCACGTGGCGCTTACTTTTTCAACATTTTATAACCACACGGACAAGCTTTACCGCGGCTGTATGCACGATTATCGCTCCGTAATGGCGCTTGGCACAATCGCCCGGGTTGACAGGAAAGAGCAATGCGCGCTGCACGGAACGGCGGTTCAGACAATGCTGAGGCACAACAAAAGAAAGCCCACCGAATTCAGCGTGCCCCACTATATGTGGATGGGAATGTATGTTGTAACGTGCGACATGAAAAACGTTGTGGGCAAATTCGAGAACCCCGTTGAAACTCCCGCCGAGGTGCCGTTTGAGGACGTATACACGGTTCCAGAAAACAATACCCCGTATGACTACGCCTATTTTTACCACAGGAAATCATACAAAAGCGTAAGCGGAAGCTGGGCGCAGGCTGAGCTTGCGCCAAATGATACCACGGAGAATGAATTTGCTCTGCCACGCGGCGAAAAGCTTGTTTTCAGGGCGGAATGGGCGGCGGTAAGCCGGAATGAGTATACGGATTTTGACCTGACGGCGCTTCTTCTGAACAATGAAGGCAAGGTTTGCCGCAGATACGACATGGTGTTTTACAATCAGCCCGGCAACATGAACGACTCTGTCACGCTTTCGGGCGACGACGCGCTTAGCGCCACAAAGGGCCGGGAAGAAATTTCGGTTGATTTTGACGCAGTTCCGGACAGCGTTTCGGCGATAGTGCTTCAGCTTAGCGCTTACGGGGACAAAGCCGGCAATATAGATTCGCTTAGCGGCATAAACCTGTCTGTTCTTAACGGCAAGGGCACGGAGCTTTGCGGATACAGCTTCAAAACAAAGGGCTGCGACTGCCCCGCGGTATCGCTTGCGACGATAAAACGGGCCGGCGACAACTGGCGCGTGAATATGGATTTCCGCCCGCTTTCATCATGGAAAATACTCGATCAGGCCTACGACTTTGGCCTTATTGATTGGGAGGAATAAATAAAAGCCGCCACAGTAATACGCTGTGGCGGCTTTTTTACGCTTTTTCCTATTTTAGTCTTTCCTCTTTATCTATGCTTGCCTGCACGGCGGCATGCACCGCGCTTTCAAAGCCCAGGCGCTGAAGGGTTATTACGCCCTCTATGGTAGTGCCGCCGGGAGTGGTTACACTATCCACCAGCTCATATGGATGCGCGCCGCTTTCGCTTACAAGCTTCGCGCTGCCCGAAACCGCGCTCGCGGCTATTTTAAGCGCCTTTGCCTTGCTGAGTCCGTTCTTCAGGCCCGCCCTCGCCATGGCGTCTATAAACATATACACGTACGCTACGCCGCAGCCGGCAAGAGCCGAAAACGCCTCAAACTCGCTTTCCTCAAGCTCTATCAGCTCGCCCACCTTGCCAAACGCGTTTTTGAACGCCGCAAGCTGCTCCGCCGTAACCGACTCGGAGGCGGCATAACCCGTTGTTGAGGCACGCACCTTCGCGTTCACGTTTGGCATTATGCGAATAATGCAGTTATCCGTGCCAAGACCCGCCTGTATATCGCCAATTGAGTATCCCGCCGCTATGCTCATAACAAGCGCGCCGGGCTTTATGCTTTTGCCAACCTTTGGAAGAATTTGCTTAAACGCCTGCGGGGTTACGGCAAGCACAAGGCTTTCGGCCTCCGCCGCGGCACTTTCAAGCGAATCCATCACACCTACGCCAAGCTCCTTTGAAAGCTCTTGCGCCTTTGTATGCGTGCGGTTATACACGCCTATGTCATTCGCGTCAATTCCGCCCGCTACCATGCCGCGCATTATGGCGGAAGCCATGCTGCCCGCGCCTATAAACACATATTTCATAACAATCCCCCGATATCAAGATTTGATAACCTATTATAATCCGCGAAAACCCATTAAGGCAATCCTATTTGGTTTGCAAGGATCTGGGTTTAATCGCAAGCCAAAGCAAAGGTTTATCCGAATTCATTCGTCCTTAAAAGCTCTTTTTATCTGTAAATAGTCTTTATTAACATTTCTTTACGGTTTATTTATATTTACTGTTGACAGCAAAAATGAAAAGTGTTAAATTTTTGGCGTACTAATGCCTGAAAGGAAAAAATAATGGGTAACGTAAGAATTCTGGAGATAAAGGAGAGCGTGTTCGCGGACAACAACGCGCAGGCGGACAAGCTGCGCGGCGAGCTTAAGGCAAAGGGTGTATTCCTTATGAACCTTATGTCCTCCCCCGGAGCGGGAAAGACGACCACGCTTATAAAAACCATAAACGCGCTTAAGGATAAAATATCAATAGGCGTTATGGAAGCGGATATAGATTCCGACGTGGACGCGGTAGCCGTGGCCGGAACCGGCGTGAAGTCAATTCAGCTGCACACGGGCGGCATGTGCCACCTGGATGCCGACATGACAAGGCAGGGCATAGAAGCCCTGGGTACAGACGGGCTTGACCTGGCCGTGCTTGAAAACGTGGGCAATCTGGTTTGCCCGGCGGAGTTTGATACCGGCGCGAGCAAAAACGTTATGATACTTTCCGTACCGGAAGGGCACGATAAGCCCCTTAAATACCCGCTTATGTTTCAGGTTTGCGATGCCGTGATCATAAACAAAATCGACGTAATGCCGTATTTCGATTTTGATATGGATAAGGTGCGCGCGTATATAAAGCAGCGGAACCCGAATGCCGAAATATTCCCCATAAGCGCCAAAACGGGCGAAGGTATGGAGAAGTGGGAAAGCTGGCTTATCGAGCAGGTGCGTTCCTGGCAGGATAAATAATATTTTTATAAAATAAAACGAGCAATAATCAGGGAGACTAACAGCATGAAAAAAGATCTGGACAAGGAACTGTATCCGGATTACGAGTATCCGGAATATACACCCGATCCGAATGAGCCTTTCCGTGAGCCGATAGCGAAGCTTGGCAAAAAGATTACGGACAGGATTCCGCAAAAGCTTGGCCTTAAGAAAATTACCCGCAACGACCCGGAATACTGGGGACTGGCGGGAGTTTTAAGCGACGAGGAAGCCGAGCTTGCGCTTAAAATGGACGTAAGAAAGCCGAAAACGCTTGACGAAATGGTAAGCGTAAGCGGCCTTTCAAAAGAAAAGTGCGAGGCGCTTCTTGAGGAGATGGCCCGCAAGGGACTGATTGAATACAACTATGAAAACGAGGCGCACGTAAAGCAATACGTTCTGCCCATGTATGTGCCCGGCTGCGCGGAGTTTTTCAACATGAACGCGAGCGTGCTTGAGAGCAACCCCGAAATGGGCATATTCTTTGAGCACATGTCCAGGCTGCCCCTTGAAAAGATTACGCCCTTCGTGCCGGAGGGCGGTGCGGGCATAGGCATGCACGTAATACCCGTTGAAAAGGCCATAGAAATGGAAAATGAGTCCATAGACCTGGAGCATATTTCCTACTGGCTGGATAAATACGAGGGCAAATACGCGGCAAGCCCCTGCTCCTGCCGCCGTTCGCGCCTTACCCACAACGAGGGCTGCGCGGATGACCCGGACGGATGGTGCGTTGCCATAGGCGACATGGCGGAATACGTTGTTGAAACCCAGAAGGACGGCCGCTACATAACAAAAGAGGAAGCGCTGGAGATATTCAAAAAGGCCGAGGAAAACGGCTTTGTTCACCAGATTACGAACATAGACGGCGCGAACAAGATATTCGCCATTTGCAACTGCAACGTAAACGTATGCTACGCGCTGCGCACGTCCCAGCTTTTCAATACGCCCAATATGTCCCGCTCCGCGTACATTGCCAAGGTTGACAAGGCGAACTGCGTAGCCTGCGGCAAGTGCGTTGAAAGCTGCCCCGCGGGCGCGGTAAAGCTTGGGCAAAAGCTTTGCGATAAGGAAGGATGCGAAATAAAGTATCCCCGCATTCCCCTGCCGCAGGATATGCCCTGGGGTGAGCATATGTGGTCCCACAATTACAGGGACGTTAACCGCATAAACTGCTACGATACGGGCACCTCCCCCTGCAAAACGGCATGCCCCGCGCATATAGCCGTTCAGGGATATCTGCAGCTTGCCAAGGAAGGCCGCTATGATGATGCCTTGGCCCTTATCAAAAAGGATAATCCCCTGCCCGCCGTATGCGGCCATATATGCAACCACCGCTGCGAGGATGCCTGCACAAGGGGAACCATAGACAGGGCTGTTGCCATAGACGACGTGAAGCGCTTTATAGCCGAGCGCGACCTTAATGCCGAAACTCGCTACATTCCCAAGCCCACCGTACCCTCTCTTAAGGGCGGCTTTGACGAGAAGATAGCCATTATAGGTTCAGGCCCGGCCGGACTCTCCTGCGCGTATTTCCTTGCGCTTACGGGATATAAGCCCACCATATTTGAAAAGGACGCCGAACCCGGCGGCGCTCTCAGATACGCCATTCCTTCGTTCAAGCTTGAAAAGGATCTGCTTGCCGCGGAGATAGACGTTATACGCGCGCTTGGCGTTGACATTCGCTGCGGCGTAGAGGTTGGCAAGGATGTTTCCATAGAGGAGCTGCGCGAGCAGGGATACAAGGGCTTCTATGTTGCCATAGGCTGCCAGAAAGGCAAAAAGCCCGGCATACCCGGCGAAAACGCCGTCGGCGCATACAGCGCGCTTGAGTTCCTGCACGAGGCCGGAGCAAAGGAAAGCTTCCCGCTTGAGGGGGATGTTGTTGTGGTTGGCGGCGGCAACGTTGCCATAGACGCCGCGCGCACCGCGAGCCGCTGTACCGATAGCGGCATACACATGTATTGCCTTGAGTCCCGCGAAACAATGCCCGCGAGCAAGGCCGAAATAGAGGAGGCTCTCGGCGAGGGCATCACGCTTGACTGCGGCTGGGGTCCCAAGGAAATTATTGAGGAAAACGGCCATGTGGCGGGCGTTATATTCAAGCGCTGCACCCGCGTAACGGACGAGAACGGCAAATTCTCGCCGCAATACGATGAATCCGTTACCGTAACCGTGCCCTGCCGCCACGTTGTGTTCTCCGTAGGCCAGGGAATAGACTGGGGCCACATGCTTGACAATATTCCCATGAACCTTCGCCCCAACGGCGGCGCTTTGGCGAACAGGCTTACCTATCAAACCTCCGTTAAGGACATATTCGTAGGCGGAGACGTTTACACCGGGCCTAAGTTCGCAATAGACGCAATAGCCGCGGGCCGCGAGGGCGCCATATCTCTGCACAGGTTTGTGCACGAAAACTGCACCCTTACAATAGGCCGCAACCGCCGCGACTTTAAGGAGCTTGATAAGGAAAACATAAAGGTTGATAACTACGACCATACCTCCCGCCAGGTTCCCGAAAACGCCGACCATGAAAAGCAGGCCCATTCGTTCCGCGACCTTTCGCACAGCCTTAGCGAGGAGCAGGTAAAGGCGGAAACCGCAAGGTGCCTTGCCTGCGGAGCGTCTGTTGTTGATCCCAACAAGTGCATAGGCTGCGGCGTTTGCACAACCCGCTGCATGTTTGACGCCATACATCTTCATAGGGAGCTGCCCGGCGCTTCTGTAATGCGTGCCTCCGAGGATAAGCTTAAATACATTCTTCCCAACATGCTTACCCAGTCCATAAAGGTTAAGTTCAGGAAGAAAAAATAAGGGATCCGCATGCACGAGCTTGGAGTAACGTTCCATATAATGGATCACCTTGAAAAGGTTGCCGCGGAGAACAACGTAACGAAAATACGAAAGGTCACCCTTGAGCTTGGTGAGGTTTCAACCGTTATAGAGTCCTATCTTCAGAACTGCTGGAAATGGGCCGCGGCAAAAAGGCCTCTTTTTGAGGAAGCCGAACTTGTTGTTGAAACGCTTCCCGCCATAACATACTGCGAAAACTGCCGGGGCACTTACTCAACCGTTAAATACGGCAAGGTATGCCCGCACTGCGGCAGTGACCGCACGTATTTGGTCCAGGGCAGCGAATTCAACATTAAGGAAATAGAAGTGGAATAATAAAAAGGAGCTGAAATTATGTTTTTTCAGGTTTATGGGGAAACAGCCGGGTGGCAGCTGCTCGGTTGGCTGCTGGTATTTACCGGCCTGGTTGTGATGAACGAAATAGCGCGCCGCACAAAAGCGGGCGGCATAGCCTGCTTCATAGTGCTGCCTTTGGCGCTGAGCGCGTATTTCATAGCCATTTACGTAGGAGCCGCCAACGGCGCGGAATGGGCGCTGAACAACGACACCTATGTTCACATGAACAGCTGGTTCCATTATGCCAAGCTTTACGCCGCGACGATAGGCTGCGTGGGCTTTATGGTGCTTAAGTATCAGTGGGGCAAGCTTGGCAAGGCTCAGTGGTTTAAGGCCTATCCGTTCGTAATAGTGGCGATAAATATTCTTATCGCCGTCGCGTCCGATTTTGAATCCGCCATCAAGTCCGGCTCACTTTCCGGCGGCTGGTGGCTTTCTTCCGAGGGCGTATGGCTTTACGGCGGCTGGTGGAACCTGCTTAACGGTATCGCGGGCCTTATAAACATATTCTGCATGACGGGCTGGTTCGGCATTTATCCTTCCAAAAACAAGCAGGATATGCTCTGGCCCGACATGATTTGGATTTATGTTCTGGCGTACGATGTTTGGAACTTCCAGTACACCTACCTTAACCTGCCCACTCATGCCTGGTACTGCGGCCTTGCGCTGCTGCTGGCGCCCACGTTCGCCGCGGCGCTTTGGAACAAGGGCGGCTGGATACAGAACCGCGCCAACACGCTTGCCCTTTGGTGCATGTTTGCCCAGGTATTCCCGCTTTTCCAGGACAACAGCCGCTTTACCATTGTCCCCTCCGTTTACGGTGCCGGCGGAATAGCGGCCGCGATGGGCAGCACGATGCCCACCACCGCGGAGCCCACCGCTCAGGGTATAATTTCCGTGCTTGCGCTTGCCATTAACGTGTTCGCGTTCGCTTATATACTCAAGCGCGCGCATCAGCAGAAGAAGAATCCTTGGACCAACGAAATATTCACCGATACCAAGGACTATATAGAGGCCATGAGCAGGGCCTGATAAGCCGATTGTATCCGGGGCTCGCGATTAAGTTCGCGGGCCCTGTTTTTATTGATTTTATGCTTTCGGGAGTGGTAAAATCAAATAAGGGAAGCGGTTTCTTACCGCGCAATTCAGATAGGAGGAACAAGCATGACAAACGATGTATTGAAAAACATAAAGGCCCGCAGAAGCGTGCGCGCTTATAAGAGCGACGCCGTGCCCGAAGAGCTGCTCAACGCCGTACTTGAGGCCGGCACATACGCCCCCACCGGAATGGGCAAGCAGTCGCCCGTTATCATAGCCGTTACAAGCGAAAAATACCGCAAGGAGATAGCCTGCCTTAACGCTGCCGTAATGGGCCGCGACGGTGATCCTTACTACGGCGCGCCGGTAGTGGTGCTGGTGCTTGCCGAGGGAACGGGACATACGTTTGTTGAGGACGGCGCGTGCGTGCTTGAAAACATGATGCTTGCGGCGACTTCTCTCGGTCTCGGCTCCGTTTGGGTGCACAGGGAACGCCAAATATTCGATAGTGAGCGCGGCAAAGAGCTGCTTAAGGAATGGGGCTTAAGCGAAACGCTCCGCGGCGTTGGCAGCATAGCGCTCGGCTACCCCGCCTCCGCTCCCGCCGAACCCGCTCCCAGGAAGGCCGACTATATTCACAAAGTGTAAATCAAATCAGACTGAACAGCCCCCGGCTTACGCTTAAAGCCGGGGGCTGTTTTTTTAGGTTAAGTTCAGGCTCTCCGCTTCTTTTTCAGCGAAATGAAAGCGGCTATGCCAATCGCCGACAGGATCATAACAATGGCAGCGGCTGTGCGGTTATCGTCGCCGGTTGTGGGGAGCAATACCGGAGCGTTGCTCGTGGTTGTTTCGGCGGTAGTGCCGGTTCCGCGTTCGCTTTCCCATCCGGTTGTGCCACCCCAAACGGGATCGGAGTCGGTTGACTCGGTACTGTTATTCGCTTTAGCCTTGGGGACAACCTGGCCGAAGCATTCCGCTATCGCCGCGTGACCCGCAACCGAAGGATGAAAGTCCAGCTGCATATTGTCAGGGTAGCCGGAGTCGTCCGCGTTGCAATACTCCGCCGTGTTGCCCAAAAACGCCGCATAAACATCGGCCACTGTATATTGCCCCTTAGACGCGTTGTCAACAACCCTTTGCATAAGCATTGCGGCGCAGTTGCCTATATGCTTTGAAATGCTTTCAAGCTTCGCAAAATGCTCGTAAGGATTATACTGAGTGGCAACGAATATTTTAGCGTTTGGATTCTGCGTTTTAATGGCCGACGTAACCTTGTTCAGGTTTTCTATAAACGCATCAAGCGACGCGTTAAACTCATTAAGATATCCTTTGGGATCGTCCATCTTTTGTATAGCAGTAAGTGCGCCCAAGAGGATAATGTTTTTCTTCATTGGGTCATCGCTGCCGAGCGCGAGTATTTCTATAACATCCTTTCCGGTAATGCTGCCGTATCTAGTCGCGTAAGTAGCGTTAAAAAGCTCTGCCGTTTTTTCATAAAGCAGGTTCATAAGGTCGTTGCCGCCGCAGGTAATGGTAATAACCTCGGCCGATTTTATGTATTCATCAAGGTCGCCGGACTCAATCTGGGCAAGGATGCCTGTGGCGGTGTTTCCGTCAACGCCCTTGTTTACGGCGGTATAACCCTTTTCGTTTGCAAGTATGCTTACAAAGCTTTCGTCCGTAAGATGGCTTCCGCCGGGCTGATAGGCGTTTGTAATGCTGTCCCCAAGCGCGAGATAAACGGGCTTATTCTCCTCTGCGTATGCTGCCGAGAACGGCAGAACGGAAAGCGCCATAATAACGGCGGCGGCAAAGGCCGCAATTCTGTGGTTTCTCTTCATGTTTCCTCCGGAATTATTAAAATATTTGTTTCTGCGTTTTCGGTTCCAAGCGCCCTTTATATCAGCTACGCTCCACGGCAAAAGCACGCCGAAGGAACGCGCGTTTTTTAACAAAAACGCCCGAACAAAGCTTATTATATCAGCCGTGCGTTAGAAAAACAACAGCCATACCTTATTATCGGTATGGCATGATTATCAGTTATACTTCTTCAGCTCCGGCGTTACTATTGGCTTACCGTTCTCGTCAACAAGCACCGTGATGCCGTTGGGTCCGCAGACTAAGTAATTTACGCCGGTTTGCGTATCCACCCAAATTTCAAACGATGTTAACGCTCCTTCCGCATAAACCTTTTCAAATCTTCTTTCCTTCATTTTTCTTAACCTCCTTTATAAATCAATGCACAAGGCGTGCAAGATGCGCCATCAATCTGGCGTAAAATTCAGGTAAAAGCCGGCGCTCAGCTTTGCTTGCTCTCCCCTTTTTTCAGCTTGTGATCCGCAAAAACGCCGATATAGCCAACCGCGAGAAACGCCGCCGCAAGCAGCACTATGTTCAGCGCGACCGCGCCCGCGCCCAAAGCTTCAACATCAAGGAACGGATACGGGTACTTGCCCTCCCCCGTTATGAATTGCGCCGCTATCATTGAAACCGCCGCGTACAGAACCGGGAACGCCGCGGCGAAAAGGGGCATTTTCCACTCCGTTCTGCCCTTTTCATCAAAAAACACCCAATCCAAAAACGTGGCTATCGGAACAACATAATGAAGAAGCGTAAGCCCGGCCTTTACCGCGGCGTTCATATTCGCGAACATTTGGCGCAGCATAAAATGCGCCACAAGGCCGGTAAGCATTATGCTCATTGTAATCAAAAACTTGAAATAGCGCGTTACGCGTGATTCGGCGGGGCATGCGCTCTTCACGGCCATTACTATATAAACAATATAGAACATGGCAACGGCAAGGTTGCTTAGGGTTGTGAACATGCGAAAGCTTGAAAGCGAAAATTCGCCCGAGCCGAGGCCGCACTGCAGCAATATTCCCGCAACGGCCGCAAGCGCTATAAAGCCCTTATATATTATTGACAGTTTCCCTTTAAGCATTTTGTTCTTCGTTTTCTATTTTAATCTGGCACATTTTCATAGCGTTAAGCGCGTTTTTGTGCGAGGTGGGAGTAACCCCGGCGCAGCAGGCGGCATCAACCGCAATAGGTACCTCCGGCAAAAATGCCTTCGCTATCATGGCGTTTGATATAACGCATATATCGGTGCAGAGGCCTATAAGCGTAATGCTCCCTATGGGGTTCGCGGCGTTTTCCTTTATAAGGATCGGCCCAAGCTCGGATGAGCCGAAAGTAAGCTTGTCAATCGCTTCGGTGGTTCTAAGCTTATCAAGCTCCTCCCTTATCTGCCAGCCACGACTGCCCTTTATGCAGTGCTCCACGGGCAGGTTTTTGCCCTCCTGCGTTTGCAGATAATTATCAAAGTGCGTATCCCGGGTGAAAAGCACCTTGCCTTCAAAATTTTCTATTTTGCTTTTCACATTCGGTACAATTGCCTGCGCTTCCTTTGTTCCCAAAGAACCGTCTATAAAGTCGTTCTGCATATCGACAACTATCAAAATATCCTGCATAGCGTATCTCCTTTTTATTTGAAATTATATTCTTTTAACGGAAGTTGTCAATTTGAGGCCACCCGATTCCCGCCCGCAAGCATAGTTTTCCCTTAGCAATCTTAACTTTCCATTAAATCTGATGCGATTTTAAGGGGATATTCGCTTATTCCGTTGACTATTCGCTTATTTTGTGCCATTATTTAAGGGAATTGATACGGAGGTAAAGGAATGCGAAGCTTTAATTATTCCGCAATCAGGGAGCAGAAATGGGACAGCGATATTCTGGGGCTGGTTGCCGCCATATATAAAGAAGCGGGAAAGCAGGAGCTGTATCTGAGGCAGCGCCCGGAGGAGCTTGAAAAGCTGATTGAGATAGCAAAGGTTCAAAGCACCGAGGCATCAAACGCCATAGAGGGCATAGTTACCACAAGCACGCGAATCCGCCAACTTGTTGAGGAAAAAACGGCGCCGAGAACCCGAGACGAGCAGGAGATAGCCGGCTACCGCGACGCGCTGAGCATAATCCACGAGAGCTTTGATGCCATACCGATTACGCGGAACTATATACTGCAGCTGCATAAAATACTATACAGCCACATGAATAATCCCATTGCCGGGCGCACGAAAACCGTGCAGAACTACATAAGCGCGACATACCCGGACGGCCATACGGAAACGCTTTTTACTCCGCTCCCGCCTTACGAAACGCCTGAGGCGCTGGACAGCATTTGCGCCGAATACAACCGCGTAATCGGAAACGCCGAGCTTGAGCCGCTTATTGCCATAACGATTTTTATTCACGACTTTTTGTGCATCCATCCTTTTAACGATGGAAACGGGCGCATGAGTCGACTGCTCACAACCCTGCTTTTATACCGAAGCGGGTTTTATATAGGCAGGTACATATCCCTTGAAGCGAAGATATCGAAAAGCAAGGATTTGTACTACGAGGCACTTGCCAAGTCGCAAGTAGGTTGGCACGAGGGCAGCGAAAACGCCATGCCTTTCATTAAGTACACTTTGGGAACAATTCTTGCGGCATATAAGGACTTTGAGGAGCGCGCGAAGCTGGTTGAAACAAAGCTTTCCGCCCTTGAAACCGTGCGCCGAGCAAGCGAAAGCATAATCGGCAGGTTCAATAAGCAGCGCATACGAGAAATTTGCCCCGCCTTAAGCGACAGCTCCATAGAAGGCGCGCTGCGAAAGCTGATTGAAAGCGGCGAATTAAGGAAAGAGGGGCGCGGGAAAAGCACCTGCTATATCAGAATAAAATAATTCAGGCTACACAAAAAGCACCCGCAGTGGCAGGTGCTTTTTATATTCAGTGCATCTTAATCAGTCTACGCCGAGTATCTCAGCGGCGTTTGAGGGGCCGTATTTTTCCATATGCTCCACCATCTCAAGAAGCAGATCCTTGTTAGAGATGTTGCCGGTGTGGCCCTTGCGGGGGAAGGTTACGCTGTAACCATCGTAATAGGGCTCGGTGGTTTCAAGGAAATCGGTAACAAGGTACTGGGAAAGATTCAGATAGTAGTTATCCATATCTCCGCCGCGCAGATGCAGCTTGCCAATCAGGTTTTCGGAAAGCTCATCCCAGTTGTTCTGCAGGTAGTAATTAAGGTCAAAGTGCTCCTGCCAGTAAGCGACGGTATCCTTGTTTATCTCGCCCGTGATGGGATCCCAAACACGCTGCGGATAGCCATCCTCGCCAACGGGGCCGTATACGGCTTCCCAGCCGCTCCAGCAGCCGCGGGCATTGGCGATGCCGCCGCCCATAGCGGTTTCCCAATGGTTCTCCTGCGCTATGGTCCAAAGTATGTTGCCATCGGTATCACGCGCGGAGGGGCGCTCGGTCTTCGTCCAGCCGTTGTCTATATAGAAGCCGTTCTCGTCATCATAAAGGTTTACTATCTGATAAGCGTGGAAGTCCATGCCGTCCGGGCACATTACCCAGCTGCCGCCGAATATTTCGGGATAGAACAGCTGCAGTGCCATGGATTCCCAGCCGCCGTTGCTTCCGCCCGCGAGCATTCTTGCCCAGGTTTCGCTTATGCCGCCGTATGTATTTTCAATGTAAGGTATAAGCTCCTCGGTATAAGCATCGCCGCAGGGACCCATGTTGGCGCTGTTTACCCAATACATATTATCGTAATACATATTGGCGTCACGCGTGGTAACAACTATCATTTCCGGGGCTTCGCCGCTGTTCCACCACTCGGTAAATTCCTCGTTTCTGCCGTAGCCAAGCGGCGCGCTGCCGCCTACCCAATGGCCCTGATAATAAAGCACGGGGTACTGCTTATTCGGGTCGTAATCAACGGGCAGGAGTATGTTAAGGCCGATGTACATATCGGTGCCCCAGAACTCGCTGAGCACATCGCTCTTTATCTTGTCATACACAACGCAGTCATACTGGCTTTCGTAGTTGCCCTGCTGATCAACCTGGCCCTCCTGCAGCTCGTAGCCAAGGGGGATTTCATTGGTGAGGGAAAGCTCTATAACGCTGTCCGCGTTTACGGTTGCGAGCATAGCATCGCTGTAAAGGTTATAGGGATTGCGGCCCGCGCTTCCTCCGCCGCCGTGATCCGCCATGCCCCAGATGCTTGTGCCGTCGGAACGGGTGAAGTTAGTGTATTTAACGAAAAGAACCTGCACGGCGTATTCGCCTTCGGGTATTTCGCCAAGCTGCATGGGGTAGCCGTATACGTCCGGATCATCCGCGGTCATGGTAATCACGTCGCCCGCATGCAGACCGTAAACGGTTTTGCCGAACACGGGGCAGCCGGTAACATCTATATTGTCGTAAACCTGGTCGCCGTCCTCCGGCATTTCATAATCCAGTACGAAAAGGGCACGGCCGTTCAGCTCGCCCTCATAGTCGTCGGGAACGGTAATCTGTATGGTGGGGCCGTTAGACGCGGTTCCCTCGTCCGCTGTTTCAACGGCTTCAGTAGCCGTGGGTTCTGCGGTGGTTTCGGCAGCGGTGGTGGTATCCGCTGTTGTTTCCACCACGCCTGTGCTGCAGCCGGCCAGGAATATAACGGCCAGCAGCAATGACGCAAATGCTTTGAGATGTTTCATAATTATGCACTCCTTTTTGAATTTCATACATAATTATACGCATATCACATCACTTGTCAACACCATTCTGCAATTTTATTCATAATTCTTTGTTGATATACGCGGTTTATTCATATAATATGCATAATTTATGAATAAACCTCAGCTATTCCGGTACAAAAAAGCGACCCAATAAAGGTCGCTCTCTCCTCTGTTACCATTTTATGGCATATTCATTTGCCGAACAATCTCGTCCAGATTTCTGCGCCCGTATACAATGCGCAGAACGCAAATCGTTTCCGCGTCCGTGTCTGCCGAATAGTACATAATATAGTTACCGACAAGCTTTTTTCGTATGTTCTTATAGGGCAAAAACTCGTTTTCAACCAAAGAACCGCTCTCGGGAAAAGCGCAAGCCTCGCTTACGACAGTCTCCAGCTTATTCATAAACTCGGTGGCCCCGCTCTTATTGTCAAGCCGGTTGGCTATATAGCTCACAATCCCATCAAGGTCGTTTTCCGCTTTGGCAGTCAGCTTAAACGTAAATTCAGATGCCATATCTGTTCCTTATTTTATCAAAAGCCTCTTTGCCGTCCGTAACCCTTCCGCTTGCCACGTCATCCATTCCGGCTATTACGGCCTGTGCCTCATACATATTGCGCATGGTTCTTTCATAGTATTCTATATCCATAACAACAAGGCGACCGTATCCGTTTTTGGTAACGTATACCGGGCCGTTTTCCTCGGCGCAGCGGCGCTCTACCTCAACGGTGTTTTTCAGTTCGCGCATCGGGATAATCTGCATAAAATCAGCTCCTCTCTCGTGGCTATATTATAGTATAAATATGGCCGCGCAGCAAGCCGCAACGGCCGTAGAAAAGCATTTATTTATCATCTCCCGCGGGCTTGACATTTGGTCGATTGCGGTGTAAACTGAACGACAGTAATCTTTAAGTAGCGGCGCGAGACACCCTCAAGATTATGGTTGGTACGCTGTACCTATGCATAATGTTATGTCGGTTCTTCTGCCTGCTGAAATTTGGGGGGCAGATTTTTTATTGCCCGGAGGTAAACTATGGACGTAAGAATAACCGATGCTGTAAGCTTTGATAACGTAACGGCCGAAAGGAACCGTGTCTTCACGGTTCAGACGGACTCTCCCGCCGTTCACCCCGTTGAATTTAATAACGTCTCGATTTTCCCGGCTTTCTGTGATGTTCATGTTCATCTGAGAGAGCCGGGTTTTTTGTATAAGGAAACGATAACCACGGGCTCACTTGCCGCGGCGCACGGCGGATATACAGACGTATGCGCCATGCCGAACCTGAACCCGGTTCCCGATTCCGTTTCCGCCATAATACTTGAACGAAGCATAATAAGGGAAACCGCGGCTATGAACATTCACCCGTACGCGCCCATAACAATAGGCGAAAAGGGTGAAAGGCCGGTTAATATTGAAGCGCTCGCGCCCTTGTGCGTGGCTTTTTCGGATGACGGGCACGGCGTGCAGGACGAAGGAATTATGCGCGAGGCCATGTACCGAGCCGCGGCCGCGGGCAAAATAATAGCGGCACATTGCGAGGATAACTCCCTGCTTCACGGCGGCTATATACACGACGGGGAATACTGCCGCGCGCACGGCCACCGCGGAATATGCTCAAAAAGCGAATACGGCCCGATAGAGCGCGACCTTAAGCTGGCCAAAGAAACCGGCTGCAAATACCACGTTTGCCACGTTTCGGCAAAGGAGAGCGTTGAGCTTATAAGGGCGGCCAAGGCGGACGGAGTTGACGTTACGTGCGAAACCGCGCCGCACTATCTTATGCTTGACGACAGCATGCTGCAGGATGACGGCAGGTTTAAGATGAACCCGCCCATAAGGAGCCGCGCGGATAGGGACGCGCTGATAGAGGGCGTTATCGACGGCACGATCGACATGATAGCCACGGACCACGCGCCGCACAGCAAAAAGGAAAAATCGCGCGGGCTTGCGGGCAGCCTTATGGGAGTTGTGGGGCTTGAAACCGCGTTCCCGGCGCTTTATACAGGCCTTGTTAAAACCGGAATAATCGATATTGAAAAACTTTTGGCCATGATGTCCCGCGTTCCCAGGGAACGTTTCGGCATTCCTTACAGCGGAGACTTATGCGTATATGATCTTAACGTAAAAAAAGCCGTTGACCCATCAACATTTTTAACCAAGGGAAGAAGCACCCCATTTGAAGGAATGGAATTATACGGAGAATGCGTTATGACAATACACGGAGGTAAAGCGATATGGATAAAAGGCTGATGAGCCCTGAGCCGGACAGAAAGCTTGTTTTTTCGGACGGCACCGAATACTTTGGTTACGGCTTCGGCTACAACTGCGACAGGGTTTGCGAGGTTGTTTTCAACACCTCTCCCGTGGGATATCAGGAGATTATATCCGACCCTTCTTACACCTATCAGGCGGTTGTTATGACATACCCGCTTATAGGCAACTACGGAATAGCCGACGAGGACTACGAAACAAAAATACCTACAATAGGCGGGCTTATAGTAAGGGAATATAACGACAGCCCCTCAAACTTCCGCAGCACCAAAACCCTTTCTGATGTTATGGAGGAATACAAAATCCCCGGAATATCCGGAATAGACACGCGCCGGCTTACAAGAAGCATACGTGACCACGGTTCCCGCCGCGCGCTTATCACCTCCGCTTCAACCCCGCTTAACAAGGCGCTTGACATGCTTGAGGCCGTAAAGGTTCCGCGCGACTCGGTAGCCAGGGTAAGCAGCCGCAAAAGATGGTACGTAAGAACCTCCGGCGCCGCATACAATGTTGTGGCGTTCGATTTCGGCATAAAGCTTAATATAATCCGCTCTCTCAACCGCCGCGGCTGCAACGTTACCGTTGTTCCTTACGACACCACGGCGGAGGAAGTAATAAAAATGCGTCCGGACGGAGTGTTCCTTTCAAACGGACCGGGAGACCCGGAAGACGTGCCCGGCGCAACTGAGCTTATAAACGCGCTTAAGGGCAAATATCCCATATTCGGCATCTGCCTTGGGCATCAGCTTATAGGCCTTGCCTACGGAGCGAAAACATACAAGCTTAAGTTTGGCCACCGCGGCGGAAACCACCCCGTAAAGAACCTTACAAACGGCAGAATAGAGATAACCTCTCAAAACCACAGTTTCGCCGTTGACAGGGAAAGCCTTGAAGGAACCGGGCTTGAGGTTACGCACGTAAACCTGCTTGACAATACCGTTGAGGGAATGGAGTGCAAGGCGGACAAGCTGTTCTCGGTTCAGTATCACCCCGAAAGCAGTCCCGGTCCGCAGGACAGCGCGTATCTTTTCGATAAGTTCGTTTCGCTTATGAAGGAGGCAAAGCAAAGTGCCAAAGAGAACAGACATTAAAAAAATTCTTGTTATAGGCTCAGGCCCTATCGTAATAGGTCAGGCGGCGGAGTTTGACTACGCCGGAACGCAAGCCTGCCTTGCGCTTAAAGAGGAAGGATACGAGGTTATTCTCTGCAACTCCAACCCCGCCACCATAATGACGGACACAAACATAGCGGACCGCGTATACATGGAGCCGCTTACGCTTGAATACGTTGCCAAGGTAATACGCTACGAGCGCCCGGACGCAATAGTGCCGGGCATAGGCGGCCAAACCGGGCTTAACCTTGCAATGCAGCTTGAAAAGAAGGGCATACTTCGCGAATGCCGCACGGAGCTTCTCGGCACTACCGGGGAAAGCATAGAAATGGCCGAGGACAGGGAAAAGTTTAAGGAGCTGTGCGAATCACTGGGCGAGCCCGTTCTGCCCTCCATAATAGCCGAAAGCATGGATGAGGGCCTTGCCGCGGCCGATAAGATAGGCTACCCCGTAGTTCTGCGCCCGGCGTTTACGCTTGGCGGAACCGGCGGCGGCTTTGCGGACAACGAGGAGGAGTGCCGCGAGATACTGAAAAACGCGCTTAAACTCTCCCCCGTGGGTCAGGTTCTTGTTGAAAAGAGCATAAAGGGCTTTAAGGAAATTGAGTACGAGGTTATACGCGACAAAAACGACACAGCCATAACCGTTTGCAACATGGAAAACATAGACCCCGTGGGAATCCACACGGGCGATTCCGTGGTTGTTTGCCCCTCCCAGACCCTTACCAACCGCGAATACCACATGCTTCGCGACAGCGCATTAAAGATTATACGCGCGCTGAAAATAGAAGGCGGATGCAACGTGCAGTTCGCGCTTGATCCATTAAGCTTTGACTATTACCTTATAGAGGTAAACCCCAGGGTTTCCCGCTCCTCCGCGCTTGCGTCAAAGGCGAGCGGATACCCCATAGCCAGGGTTTCAGCCAAAATAGCCGTTGGCATGACGCTTGACGAAATAAAGCTTGCCAACACTCCCGCCTCCTTTGAGCCGGCGCTTGACTACGTGGTAACCAAAATGCCGCGCTTCCCGTTTGACAAATTCACCTCCGCCAACAATCACCTTTCAACCCAGATGAAGGCCACGGGCGAGGTTATGAGCATAGGCCGCACGATTGAGGAAAGCCTGCTTAAGGCCGTGCGCTCCCTTGAAACCGGCGCGCAGCACCTTTACATGAAAAAGTTCGATTCGCTCAGCGATGACGAGCTGCTTGATTATATAGTTGACGGCACGGACGACAGGCTTTTCGCCATAACCGAGCTTTTCCGCCGCGACGCGGACATAGGCGTTATATGCGAAGCCACAAAGATAGACATGCTTTTCCTTGAAAAGCTTAAAAACATAGTGACCATAGAAAGGAAAACCGCCGCCGCGCCCTTCTCACCCAAGGCTCTGTATCTTGCCAAGAGAACCGGCTTTTCCGACAAGAGCATAGCGTGGCTTTGGAAAACCGATGTAAGAAAGGTATACGAGCTGCGCAAAAAGCACGGCATATTCCCCGTTTACAAAATGATAGACTCCTGCTCTTCGGAATTCGACAGCATAATTCCGTATTTCTACTCAACCTACGAGGATGAGGACGAATCAATAGTATCCGACAAAAAGAAGATACTCGTGCTCGGCTCCGGCCCCATAAGGATAGGCCAGGGCGTTGAGTTTGACTATTCAACCGTGCACGCCGTAATGACCATAAAGAAGCACGGCTACGAGGCAATAATAATAAACAATAACCCCGAAAC
Source organism: bacterium (assembly GCA_963643205.1). Classification (GTDB taxonomy): domain Bacteria; phylum Bacillota; class Clostridia; order Christensenellales; family CAG-138; genus Phil1. The sequence goes on from CAVIJJ010000007.1 coordinate 54,123, forward strand.
GGTTTCAACCGATTATTCCTGCTCCGACAAGCTGTATTTCGAGCCGCTGTGCATAGAGGACGTTATGAACGTTATCGAGCACGAGAAGCCGGAGGGAGTAATAGCGTCTTTGGGCGGACAAACGGCCATAAACCTGGCCGCCGAGCTTAAGGCAAGAGGCGTTAAACTGATAGGCACCGACTGCGACGCGATAGAGCGCGCAGAAAACCGCGACAGCTTTGAAAGGCTGCTGCTTGATCTTAATATCCCCCAGCCCAACGGACAGGCCGTTACAAACGTTGAGGACGGCATATCCGCCGCGGAAAGAATAGGCTACCCCGTACTCGTAAGGCCTTCATTCGTTCTCGGCGGCAGGGCGATGCAGATTGTCGCGGACAGCGACCAGCTTAGAAAATATCTTAAAACAGCCGTTGAGATAGACGCCGACAAGCCCGTGCTTGTTGACAAGTATATTGCCGGCAAAGAGCTTGAGGTTGATGCCGTGTGCGACGGAAAGCATGTTTTCGTGCCGGGAATTATGGAGCTTGTTGAAAGAACCGGCATACACAGCGGCGACTCCATAAGCGTTTACCCCACCTTCAGCATATCCGACAAGGTGCGCGACGTGATACTGGACTACACCAAGCGCCTGGGCTTGGGAATCGGCATAGTCGGTCTTTATAATATTCAGTTTATAGTTGACCGCAGCGAAAAGGTATACATAATCGAAGTTAACCCCCGTTCATCAAGAACCGTTCCATTCCTTTCAAAAGCCACGGGGTACAGCCTTGCGGACATAGCCACGCTTGTTATGCTGGGCGTAAGCCTGGAGGAGCAGGGGCTGCCGGACGGCATGGCACCGAGAAAGAACAGATGGTACGTGAAGGCCCCGGCGTTCTCGTTCTCTAAGCTGCGCGGGCTTGACGCGTATCTTTCCCCCGAAATGAAATCAACCGGCGAGGCGATAGGCTACGATGCCAAGCTTACAAGGGCGCTGTATAAGGCGCTTAAGGCATCCGGCGTTAATGTTATGAACTACGGCACGGTGCTTGTAACGGTTGCCGACAGCGACAAGGAAGAGGCACTGCCGCTTGTAAGGCGATTCTATAACATGGGCTTTAATATTCAGGCCACAGAGGGCACGGCCGCGTTCCTTAAGAAAAACGGCATCCGTACGCACGCGCTTAAAAAGCTGAGCGAGGGCAGCGACGAAATCCCCGACGGAATACGTCAGGGATACGTGAACTACGTTATAAATACGCGCGATCTTAATTCTTCGGGCGTATTGTCCGACGGGTACGAGATAAGAAGGCTTGCGGTTGAAAACGGCGTAACCATGTTTACGTCGCTCGACACGGTGAGGGTGCTTCTTGACGTGCTTGAGGAGATAACGCTCGGAATATCCACAATAGACGCGCAGTAAAGGGAAATATGAAGCAGGGAATATTTGAAATAACCGAAAACGGCCCAATCGCAAAGAACACGTATCTTATGCGGCTTTCGGGCGATACAAGCGCCATCGTCCGCCCGGGGCAATTTGTAAACATAAAGCTTGACGGCAAGTTTCTCCGCCGGCCCATATCTGTATGCGACAAAAACGGCGATACGCTTACGCTTATATACAAGGCCGTGGGATCCGGCACCGGCATGATGGCGCGAATGGCTTCAGGCGAAAAGCTTGATATTCTCTCAGGGCTCGGCAACGGATACGATACCGAAAAAAGCGGCAGCGCGCCCCTTCTTATAGGCGGCGGCGCGGGAGTGCCCCCGCTTTATCTGCTGTGCAAAGAGCTTATTTCGCAGAAAAAAAAGCCAACCGTTATAATGGGCTTTGGCGGCAGCGACGAGATATTTTTTGAAAATGAGTTTTCATCGCTCGGCGCGAAAGTAATAATCTCAACCGCGGACGGCAGCCATGGCATAAAGGGCTTTGTTACCGACGCGATAAGCGGAGAATACAGCTATGTATACGCCTGCGGGCCGGAGCCCATGCTGCGCGCGGTTTATAACGCCATAAGCACAGGCGGGCAGTTCAGCTTTGAAGAGCGTATGGGCTGCGGCTTCGGCGCCTGCATGGGATGCTCCTGCCAAACAAAATACGGCAGCAAGCGTATTTGCAAGGACGGTCCGGTTCTTGAAAAGGAGGAGATAATATGGTAAATACCGAGGTTACGCTTTGCGGAATAAAGCTTTGCAATCCCCTTATACCCGCAAGCGGCACATTCGGCTACGGCTACGAGTTCGCCGAGCTTTATGACCTGAACCGCTATATAGGAACCTTTTCATTCAAGGGAACCACAAAGGAGCCGCGCTTCGGCAACCCAACGCCGAGAATCGCGGAGACACCGTGCGGCATGCTGAACGCCGTAGGGCTTCAGAACCCGGGAGTGGAGGCCGTTATAAATAAGGAGCTGCCGCGGCTTAAAAAATGCTACACCAAGCCCGTTATGGCAAACGTAAGCGGGTTTTCCACAGACGATTATGTTTATACGGTATCTCGCCTTAATGAAGAGGAGCAGATAGGCTGGTTTGAAATAAACATATCCTGCCCCAATGTGCACGGGGGCGGAATGAGCTTCGGCGTTGACGCGAAGGCGGCGGAGGCCGTAACGGCGGCCGTAAGGAAGGCCACGAACAAGCCGATTATTATGAAGCTTACACCGAACGTGACCGATATAACCGAAATAGCCAGAGCCTGCGAGGCGGGCGGCGCGGACGGAATAAGCCTTATAAACACGCTGCTCGGGATGCGGATTAACCTGAAAAACAAAAAGCCGCTTATAGCCAATACTTTCGGCGGCATGTCCGGCCCGGCCGTTTTCCCGATTGCCCTCAGAATGGTATGGCAGGTTTACAACGCCGTAAAGCTGCCAATAGTCGGCATGGGCGGCGTTTCATCAGCCGAGGACGTTATAGAAATGATGCTTGCCGGGGCAACCGCCGTTGGAATAGGCGCGGCAAACCTGGTTGATCCGTTTGTATGCAAAAGCATTGCTGAAAACCTGCCCGCGGTTATGGCAAAATACGGAATAAAAAAACTTAGTGATATTACAGGAGGCGCGCATAATGGGTAAAGATGTAATTATAGCCTGCGATTTCCCCAGCGAGGAAAGGACCCTTGAGTTTCTTGACAAATTCACGGGCGCAAAACCCTTTGTAAAGATAGGCATGGAGCTTTTCTATGCCGAAGGGCCGGACATAGTCAGAAAGATAAAGGCAAGGGGACACAAAATTTTCCTTGACCTTAAGCTTCACGATATACCGAACACGGTAAAAAGCGCCATGAAGGTGCTGTCCGCTCTTGATGTTGACATGTGCAACCTTCATGCCGCGGGAACGCGCGCAATGATGGAGGCCGCTCTTGAGGGACTTACGCGCGCGGACGGAACAAGGCCGCTGCTTATAGCCGTAACACAGCTTACATCAACAAGCGAAGAAAGAATGAAAGAAGAGCTTCTTATATCCGCGCCGCTTGAGGAGGTTGTGGCGAAATACGCGCTTAATGCCCGCGACGCCGGACTTGACGGCGTTGTATGCTCCCCCCTTGAGTCCGCAAAGGTGCACTCCGTCTGCGGCAGCTCCTTCCTTACCGTTACGCCGGGCGTTCGCTTTGCCGCGGGCGCCTCTCAGGACCAGGCAAGAGTAACAACGCCTGCAAAGGCCAAGGAGCTCGGCTCCGACTATATTGTGGTCGGCAGGCCCATAACCGCCGCCGATGACCCTGTTGCCGCCTACAAAATGTGCTGCGATCAATTTATAATATAAAATACAAAGGAGGATAAGTATGAACGACACGAAAAAGCTTATCGCGAAGGATCTGCTGTCCATAAAGGCCGTGTTCTTTCGCCCCGATGAGCCATTTACATGGGCAAGCGGAATAAAAAGCCCCGTTTACTGCGACAATCGTCTTACACTCACCGCGCCCAAAGTAAGAAACGATGTTGAAAGCGCGCTTGCCGAGCTTATAAAGAGCGAATATCCTCAGGCAGAGGTGCTTATGGGCACATCAACCGCCGGCATAGCGCACGCCGCCATAACCGCGGACCGTCTTGGCCTGCCCATGGGATACGTAAGGGGTTCCGACAAGGACCACGGCAGGAAAAACCGCATAGAGGGCCGCCTGGACGCCGGGCAGAAGGTTGTTGTTGTAGAGGATCTTATATCAACCGGCGGCAGCGTAATAGACGTTGTGACCACATTAAGGGAAGCGGGTGCGGACGTTCTCGGCATAGTTTCCATTTTCACCTACGGCATGAAGAAGGGGCTTGAAAGGCTATCCGAAGCGAACGTTAAAAACATAAGCCTTACCGATTTTGATACGATAGCCGAGGCCGCGGCCGAGGAAGGATATATAGCAAGCGACGATATAGCCAGGCTCAAGGCGTTTCGTGATAACCCATCAGACGAATCTTGGATAGGAGGAACAAAATGAGAAGTCTTATAAGCATACTTGACCTTAGCCCGGAGGAAATCGACAAGCTGATTGCCACCGCGTGCGACATTATGGCCAACCCTAAGAATTACAGCGATGTTTGCCGCGGCAAAATTCTGGCAACGCTCTTCTTCGAGCCGTCCACCAGAACAAGGCTCAGCTTTGAATCCGCCATGTACGGTCTTGGCGGCAACGTATTGGGCTTTTCCGAGGCGATGAGCTCTTCCGCCGCCAAGGGCGAAAGCGTTGCCGATACCGCGCGCACGGTTTCCTGCTTTGCAGACATTATAGCCATGCGCCACCCCAAGGAGGGCGCGCCGTTTGTGGCATCCCAGCACGCTACCGTTCCCGTTATAAACGCGGGCGACGGCGGCCACAACCACCCCACCCAGACCCTTACCGATCTGCTTACGATTTACCGCGAAAAGGGTCGCCTTTCGGACATGACCGTGGGTTTCTGCGGAGACCTTAAGTTCGGCCGCACCGTTCACTCCCTTATAGAGGCGCTTACAAGATACACAGGCATAAAAATAGTACTTATCTCTCCCGAGGAGCTTTCTCTTCCCGGATACATAGAGCGCGACGTGCTTGACCGCAACGGAATTAAATACATGGCCACAACCGACCTTTCCGCCGTTATGCCGGAGCTTGACGTACTCTATATGACAAGGGTTCAAAAGGAGCGCTTCTTCAACGAGGAAGACTACCTGCGCCTTAAGGACAGCTACATTTTAAGGCCCGAAAAGCTGGCGGACGCCAAGAGCGATCTTTCCATTCTCCATCCCCTGCCCCGCGTTAACGAGATAAGCGTTGCGGTGGACAGCGACAGCCGCGCCTGCTACTTCAAGCAGGTTGAATGCGGCAAATATATTCGTATGGCTCTGATCATGATGCTTCTGGAGGTATTGTAATGAATATTGATTCTATAAAGAACGGCATTGTTATTGACCACCTGACCGCCGGCAGCGCGATGAAGATATATTCGCTGCTGCACCTTGGAACGCTTACCTGCCCCGTCGCGCTTATATGCAACGTGCAGAGCCGCAAGATGGTAAGGAAGGACATTATCAAGATAGACTCCGAATTTGATATAGACCTTGACCTTTTGGGCTATGTTGATCCCGGCGCGACCGTGAACATTATAAAGAACGATGTTATATGCGAAAAGAAGCGCGTTGGCCTGCCCGAAACCCTGACCGACGTTATAAAGTGCCGCAACCCGCGCTGCATCACGTCCACCGAGCAGGAGCTGCCCCAGATTTTCCGCCTGACCGATGCCGAGCACCGCGTGTACAGATGCGTTTACTGCGAAGCCCGCGCGAAGGACGAATAATTTCAACCGAAGCAATATAAAATATCCTCCGGATTCGCGAAAACGGGTTCGGAGGATTGTTGGTTTTGGGTTATAATCTTTTCTGTAATCTATTGTATTTGCCGGTCATTGCGGTTAAGT
>CAVIJJ010000008.1:0-58281 GCA_963643205.1 bacterium
CTGTTTAGATTTTACTTGTTTTGTCATGGCTCCTCCTTCGGGCGTCGGTGCTTTTATATATGATAGGAGCGTTATTCATCGGAATTTTTTCAATGAGCCGGGCGGTCTCAATCTTCTCAAAAGAAATCGATTCTTCCGCGCAGAATGTTCTGAGCCGCTTCATGGCGGTCATATTCGGCTTTGCCTTGCCGTGTTTGCACTCGCCCAACCTCTTTTTAATTTATTATAGCGTGAACTTAGCCTTTTCTCAAGCAAACAAAGCAGTCCCACAAACTTTTCGTAAATGCACCGCGTTATTGTCGGAAATTGTTGACGATTATCCAAAAAAGAAAGACCGCTATCGTTTCTGACAGCGGTCGGCCTTTCGGCGTATGCAACGTATAAACCGAAAATGTGGTTTGGTTTTGGTATTTACTTAGTCAAAATCGGGGACGACATAGTACTGCAGGTAGAGAGTGTCTCCATTGGTCAGGGTGATGTCGTCAAAGGATTTGCCGACAATCTGATTCCTGTCGGCATCCAAAGGTAACCAGGTGCAGCCGTCGTTTTCCACATCGGCAATGTGACCGTCAATGTTCTCAATAAAATAGGCACCGTAATCTTCCTCGGTGATCAGCCCTGCCTCGAACAGCGCCTCACGCAGGGTCGCTCCGTCGGTAAACTCGATATCGTAGCTGTATTCCTTCTCGTCCTTATCGATGAGGATCAGAGTGGCGGAAGCCTTTTCGCTGTCGGAAGCTGTGCCGGCGCAGCCCGCAAGAAGCGTAAGGCTCAGGCAGAGTACCAAAATCAGGGCTGCAAAGCGAATCTTCTTCATAATATCTTCTCCTTTATGCTTTCTGACAGCAAACAAATGTCCTGCTGCTGAAGCTACTATATCACAAGCACCGCTGCCTGTTCAACATTTTTCTTATCATTTTAAGAAAAAATATTGAATGGGTGCCTTTTTCATGTTATCGTATAATCGTATATAAAATAAAGGCTTTTCGCATGCCGCCGGGCTGTGCCGCCCAAGCCTTTATACTTAAAAAGAAAGAAGGAACCGTCATGGATAATCTGATGGCGCAATATAAAGCGACTGCGATGTTCTTAGCCGAGGCATTGCCGGATACATGGAAGGTGCTGCTTTTCGATCTGAGTGAAAAAAAGCTGCCCATCGTTATACAGTATCGCGCAACGAAAAAGCAGGTAGATGTCCTGCGGCGCTATCTTCAAAAAGCGATGAAGAGCAGCCGCGCCATGGAAAACGGAATGCTGACCAATCGCGGCGATTTGGACATGAACGAGCATATATCCAAGATGTCTGTTCAGTTTCTGCGCGATTCCGACGGAAAAGCCGTGGGCGCGCTGGTGCTGTATATCGATCTGGTGCCCTTCCTTGCTGCTGGGTCTTATCTTGAAAGCCTGCTGAAACTGAACTTGACCAATCTTGACGAGGCGCAGCCCTCTCCGGCTGAGGGCGTTACGGCAGAGCCAACATTAGATCTGATCGACAAGATGGTTTATGACTTTACGGACGCGCCGGACAGGCTCACGCCGGACGAGAAAATGGAGCTGATCATTGATCTTTATGATTCGGGCGTGCTGGATTTGAAGGGCTCCGTTGCAAAGACCGCCGAGGCGCTGCGGATGTCCGAGCAGAGCATCTATCGCTACATTGCAAAGCTCAGGCGCGCGCGCGGCGAGTAAGGAGCGAAATATGGAAAAACGTATTAACCCGAATCCGGAAGTGACCACGGGCGAAAAAGTCAATCAACATGGAATATGGAAACGATTTTTCCACGCCTGCCGGTCGGCGCGGCTTCCTTACGGCTATCTGGCGCTTTATGTGATCCTGACGATTATGCAGGGCGTTATTTTGGTCGAGATTCCTCAGGTAAACGGCAATTTCTTCTCCGGCGATGTCAGCGTAAAAAGCGTGTCTATGTTTATAGGGTTTGAGCTGTTATCTATGGTCATAACCCAAGGCGTACTCTATGTTAATCATGTTGTGCGCTACCGCATCAATCGAAACCTGCGCAATGTGCTGTGGGAAAAGATACTAAGGCTTAAGCCTGCGTATTTTGACAAGGTGTCCGCCAGCACGCTTATAAGCCGCATAACCGTAGATGCCGACAGCCTTAACGCATTCGTGCTGGATGTGGTGCTGGAAACCGCAACGCAGATATATTATCTTGTGCTTACCATTGTGGCCATGAGCGCCATAAGCATCAAGGCGGGACTTATACTGCTGGCGTTTGTGCCCTTTACATTCCTTGTTTCGTTTGTTATCGGCAGGCTCAATCTCAAATTCCAGAACGCTGCCAAATTCAGCCTTGCAAACCTTACGGAATATCTCAGCGAGCTTCTCTCCGCACTCCCGCTGCTGAAAGCTTTCAACATGCAGTCATGGGAAAGCCGCAGAGGCGATCGGGCCATTGATGATTATTACCGCGCAAACCGCAGGCTTATCGGCCTTGATGTGTTCAGTCAGATTCTGTCCTCCGCCATCGGCATCCTGCCGGAGATTGCCATTGTCATAATGGGCACCAGGCTTTTGGGCGACGGCACTTTTGACACTGCCGGATGGTACACCTTTTACCTTTACGCCGGAACATTCATCGGCTTTTTCAACACCATGGGCGGTATCTGGCGGCAGTCCAAGTCCATTCAGGGAGAGCTCAACAAGGTGACCGACATTCTATATGAAGAAGACGAGGCAACCGCTCCCTATGTGGAGCAGATAGCGGCAGACGGCGACATTCAGTTTGACCATGTTACATTCTCTTACGAGAACAGCCCGGTTTTGAAGGACGTGTCCCTTACGATACCCGGCGGAAAGATAACCGCCATAATCGGCTACAGCGGCACGGGTAAGACAACGCTTGTCAAGCTGCTGGAGCGCATCTATGAGCCGGACGCGGGCCGCATTCTTTGCGGCACCGAGGATATCCGCACGCAGGATGTGCGCGGCTGGCGCAGCCGCATCGCCTATGTGATGCAGGAAACGCCGCTGCTTTCCGGCTCCATTCGGGATAACCTGCTGTACGGTATCCACCGCACTGTGAGCGACGAGGAGATACGGCAGGCGCTGCGGCTTGCGTGCCTTGAAAATTTTGTAGACTCTTTTGAAGACGGTCTTGAGCACGAGGTTGGCCAGTTCGGCGCAAATCTCTCCGGCGGCCAGCGGCAAAAGATAGCCGTTGCGGGTGCCATTCTCAGCGGCGCGAAGCTGCTTATACTGGACGAGCCTACGGCAAGCATGGACATTGTCTCCACTAACGACATTGTGCGCACGGTTTCGGCGCTCAAGGGCGAGCACACCGTTGTTCTCATCACCCACGACAGGGAGGCGGTCCTGGCAGCAGACCATGTAATTGCTGCGGAGGGCGGTCATCGCTTCATTGAGGGCGATGCTGCGCAGGTGCGCATGATGAGTGAGTTTTACCGCGAACTGACGGAAGGGGGTGAGCCGCACAATGAAGCAGAATAAGGCAGAAAAAACGCTTTCCTGGAAGCAGCTCCTCAGGCTTTATAAAAAAATTCGCATCCCATGGCTGATGCTTATTCTTGTTGGCAGCTCCTCAATACTGATAAAGCAAGCTCAGCTGTGGCTTGTTCCATACACGAGCAAGATCATGACGGGTGCCATCACGGAGCACGGCTTTCTTGCCGGATTTGTGGGCTTTACGCTGATCAATGCCGTTATAGAGGCCGTTCAGGGCGGCATTAACGAGCTGACAGGGCAGATAACCCAGCGCAATGTGCGCCACACGGTGTGGAACAGAATACTGCATTTACCCATGTCCTATTTCGGAAACGAGGACAGGCAGGGACTTGTATCGCGAGTGACGCAGGACACGACGGGCACTTACGCCGCCATCGCCGCGATGATACAGCTGATCTCCGTCATCTACGGCACGGTGGCTGCGTTCCAAAAGATGTACATCACCTACAAGTCATTGACGCTGCTTATGCTGACCGGCATACCCATCACGCTTTTCTCGGCTTGGCTGATTGGAAAAATGCAGTATAAGATAAGCTATATCAATAACACGGCCATTTCCAAAATGACCAACTTCTTCGCGGAGCGCCTGCCCGGCATAATGCGCATAAAAACCGCCGGTACGGAGGATGACGAGTATCGCAAAGGCATGCAGGCCAACGACGATCGTTACCGTGCCGAGATACGGCAGGAGCGCATCTTTATCTTCACAGGCCCTGTCGGCTCAATGGCACAGTATATAAATGAGATAGTGCTTCTTTTGGCTGCCAGCGCATTGGTGCGCGCAGACAGCATGAAAATGTACCAGCTTGTGAACCTTTATAACTACTACCTGCTCTTCATGTCCAACGCTTTCATGTTCTCTGCCGTGTGGCAGGCTGTCAAGACCTCGCACGGTTCGAGCACTACCATTGCAAAGCTTGTGGATGCTGAGGAAGAGGATTTGGAGACCGGCACTGCAATAGACAGCCTCAGCGGCAGCATCGAAGGCCGCGGCATCAGCTTTTCCTATGACGAGCAGCGGCAGGTGCTCTCCGATGTGAGCTTCAGCATTCCGGCCGGAAAGATCACCGCCGTGGTCGGCGAAAACGGATGCGGCAAATCTACGCTCATAAGCCTGCTTGAGCGTTTTCAGCATGAGCAGAGCGGCGAGCTCACGGTGGACGGTGTGAGCCTTGATAATCTACGCCTTAAGGATTGGCGAGAGAGCGTTGGTTACCTGTTCCAGGGCAATCAGATAATTCAAGGCACTATCCGGGAGAATATCACCTACGGCATTCACCGTGACTTCACCGAGGATGAGCTGATCGATGCGGCAAAGAAGGCACGCGCTTATGATTTTATTCAGAAAAAGGAGCAGGGCTTTGATACGCCCATCAGTCGCTTTGACAACAAGTGCTCCGGCGGCGAAATGCAGCGCATTGCAATTGCCCGCATGATATTAAAGCGGCCGGAGATCCTGATTATGGACGAGGCCACCTCGGGCATCGACGTTGTGAGCGAGCATGAGGTTATGGAGGGACTGATGGAGCTCATGGCCGGGAAGACGGTTATAATGGTCAGCCACGACATGGATATGATACGCAAGGCGGATAATATTATCGTGCTAAACGGCGGCAAGGTCGAGGCCGGCGGCAGCTTCCGGCAGGTCGCTCAGGCCAGCCCGCTGTTCCGGAGCTTTTTAGAAAAAGGAGAATGCAAGGCATGAATATTTGCCGATCAAAAGTCGTTTCCGTTTATGACTATAGGAATATAGACCTGCGCAAATACGCGCCGCCCTTTGCCATGGAACCGGGCGAGCTTCGGGAGCGGCTGAACAAGCTGCGCATTCGCCATGGCGAAATGCGGAGTGCCGACTTTGTTCTGCAGGACGATTTTGTCACCGTTGACATGAACTCCGAGCTTACAAAGTATCAAAAGTCTGATCTTGCGCTCCGAGTTGGCAGGGGACTGCTGAACCCCGAGCTTGAGCAGGCTATCATCGGTATGCGCGCAGGGGACAAAAAAACGTTCTCCCTCCCCGAGGGGCAGGTTGAAGTGAAAATCGTCGCTGTGCGGCGGCGTGTATTGCCCGAGCTCACGGACGAGGTAGTGCGCACATGGAACATTGACGGCGTTGACACCGTAAATGCGCTGCTTGATCAGATTACAGCCGAAGCAAAGGAGCAATATGTTCAGGACATGGCGGAGGCCGTAACCGTTGCCTTGTCCGAGGAGGTTGACGCCAACAGCGAATTTATCCTTGACCCCGACGAGGTGCGCACGGTGGAGGCCGAGGGACAGCGGCTGGCGGAGGATATGCTCCGCAGTGCGGGATTAGACCCCAACACTGCCGATGACGATGCCGTACAAGCCGTTTCCGGCAGGACGAAGCAGGAGCATTTTGATTTTCTTCGCAGCCTTTCCGTATCCGGGCTGAAAAGCGCCTGCATAGGCGCTTGTATGATGGCTGAGGACGGTGCCGTGATATCGGACAGCGACTATCAAAAGGCTCTTTCGCTATGCGCCGAAAGTATGGGCATCACCCGAGAGGATGCGGAGAAAAACATCCTGCCCTACGATAAATTCTTGCGGCAGGCGGCCGCGGATTATCAATTTGAGAAGCTTGAAAACCATGTGAAACTATATCTGACTGAGGAGGAAGAAAAATGAGTGTATCCATTGCTGACAACGAGACCTTTTCCGCGCTGACCGCGGAGGGCTTTACAATTGTCGATTTCTATTCCACAACATGTGTCCCCTGCAAAATGCTCTCTCGCATTTTAGAGGACCTGGTGCTTGACTATCCGTTTCTTAACATCGTGAAGGTCAATATCACCGATTACCCCGCACTCGGCCGGGAGCATGAGATTGAAGCCGTTCCGACCGTGCTGTTTCTCAAGGACGGGCAAACACAGGAGCGCGTCGTAGGACTGATGGACGAGGATGAGATCATCGAAAAGATCAGGACCTACTATTACGATTAAGGAGACTGCAGACATGGTCGAGACTATCGGATTGAAAGGGAAAGCCGTTGAAATTTACGACTATCACAAGGTGAATATATCAAAGTTCATAAGCGGCTTTTCCGTGGACGAGGCGCAGTATGAAAAGGATCTCGGGCGCATTCTTCGCAGCTTTGGCCGCAAGGAGCAGGCCACTCGAGTTTGCGGCGGCGATACTATTATTATAAACAGCAAGAGCAGCCTGCCTAGGTTTTGCCGCGACGGAATGACCGTTATGGTTGGCAAGGGATTGCTTGATTGCGAGTTTGAGGCACAGCTCATCGGCATGACTGTCGGCGTACCCAAAACGATTTTGGCTTGCGGTGCGGAAGCTTCCGTCACGGTCGTTTCCGTTACCCATACCGTTTTGCCGGAACTGACAGACGAGAGCGTTGCGTCCTTTGGAATGGAAGGGATATCCACGGTTTCTGACCTGCGCCGCTACTGCATCGGCAAACAGGTGGATACCTTCCTGCTTGAGTCCGAAGCTCCGGCCATGGCATCGGCCTTTGTTTGGCAGGAGATGGCCGCACAAAGCAAGATCATCCGAGACCCCGATGAGGTCGCTCGCGCTCGCGCCAAGGCGGATGAAAAGCTTCGTCAGATATGCTTGGAAGAAAACGACGAAACGTTTGATGATAAGGAAATGCTTTATCAGATATTCATGACCGAGATTGACACGGCGGTCATTGGCTGCAGCATGATGGAGCAAGACGGTGCCCTGCTGACCCGCGATGACTATGATCGCTATATTGAAAAATTGGCCGAAGCATATCCCGACCGCAGCCGGGATGAACTGACGCGCGAATATGATGCGGAGAGCTTTGCAATCGAGCGCTATTCCGATTTTTTGGCTCAAAAGATAGACGCATATGTAGCCGAGTGCTATAAGGCGGCTCTGTGCGGCTGAGGGGTGCGGAATATGACATACGATGTTGCTATTGTGGGATCGGGACCGGCAGCGATATCTGCGGCACTGACGCTGAAGCTACACAGGAAGAATATTATTTGGTTCGGCTCAGGGAAGCTTAGCCCAAAGATAGAATTGTCGGAAATGATCGCAAACTATCCCGGCACGGCCATGGTGTCCGGCGCAGAGCTCAACAGGCTTTTGCGGGAGCAGATCGCTCAGGCGGGTTTGGAGATAACCGAGCGTCAGGTCACAAGCATTGTGTCCGGCCGCAGGGGCTTCATGCTCCAGGCCGGAGACGATATATTTAGCGCAAAAACCATCCTGCTCGCCACGGGTGCCGTCAGCTCCAAGGGCTTCCCCGGGGAAGCAGAGCTTCTCGGGCACGGTGTCAGCTATTGCGCCACCTGCGACGGCTTCCTGTATTCCGGGAAAACCATCGCCGTTTACTGCGGCTCCCGTGAGTTTGAGCATGAGGTCGTGTATCTGGCGGAGATTGCCGCCAAGGTGTATGTGTTCACGCCGTATTCCGATTGCGGTATCAGCCGTGAAAATATTGCAGTGAATCCGGGGAAGCTGAAAGCGATCCGCGGAGAGAGCTCGGTTGTCGGCATTACGCTTACGGATGACACAGAGCTGGCCGTGGACGGGGTATTTGTACTGCGAAACGCCGTCGCCCCGGAAACGCTGATGCGTGGTCTGGAGATGGACGGTGCCCATATCGTCGTTGACCGGCAGATGCGCACCAACAAGCCCGGCTGCTTTGCCGCCGGAGACTGCACCGGCCGCCCGTATCAGATCGCCAAAGCCGTCGGCGAAGGCAATGTCGCCGCCCACACCATCGTGGCGCATTTATCGGAAACGGAAAAACGGTAAAAGCATGCCGTGGTGGAGATAAACAAAAAAAGACTGCCTAAAGGCAATCTTTTTTATTTGGTGGAGATAAGGGGACTCGAACCCCTGGCCTCAGCATTGCGAACGCCGCGCTATACCAACTTAGCTATATCCCCACGGCACGAAATATTCTACAACATATCGAAGTGAATTGCAAGCGTTTTGTTGAAGCATTTTGAGTGAAAAACAAAAAATTTGGCATTTTGCTATTGACTTTGACTGTTTATAATTGTATACTATCTTTTGTCCCGCACAGCCGGGGCAACTGAATATGGCGGCGTAGCTCAGTTGGCTAGAGCATTCGGTTCATACCCGGAGTGTCATCGGTTCGAGTCCAATCGCCGCTACCACAAAGCATCCTTTAATAAAAGGGTGCTTTCTTTTTTACCATGGTTTTTTTCGGGAAATGGCTTTTTATCAATAAGCGTTAAGATTGAGTTAAGGCGATTAAACATTGATTATGCAAAAATATTAGTGCTTCTGCGCAATTTTGGTTGATTTGTGCATATTTATATGATAATATACTATCAATTCGTTCTGACTAACATTTTGAATCAAAAAAAGTAAAACAACTAAAAATGAAAAGGGAGTGATGTCGAGTTGAGCAGACTGGATATTAAAACTGCTAACAGGGCTCAGGCGGTTGTAGACCGTCTCTACAAGGATATGGAGCGCCGAATCGCCTCCAGCCCACCGGGCCTGTGCCCGATTGATATGTCGCTTACGTTTTTGCAGCTTTGCCACGCGCAGTCATGCGGCAAATGCGTACCCTGCCGAGTTGGCCTGGGCCAGCTTGCCACGCTTATGGGCATGATACTGGACGGCAGGGGCACCATGATGACAATCGACACCATTGAAAAAACGGCGCGCGCGATTGTCGCCTCGGCGGACTGCGCAATAGGCAGGGACGCGGCTCAGCTTGTTTTAAGCGGCTTTGAGGGCTTCCGCGATGACTACGTTAACCACGTAAAGCACCATAGATGCCTTGCGCTTCTGCAGAACCCCGTTCCGTGCGTTTCGCTTTGCCCCGCGGGGGTTGACGTGCCGGGCTATGTGGCGCTTGTGCGCGAGGGTCGCTACGCGGACGCGGTTCGCCTTATCCGCAAGGATAATCCCATGCCCACCGCCTGCGCCTATATATGCGAGCATCCGTGCGAGGCGCGCTGCCGCAGGAACATGGTGGACGCTCCCATAAACATACGCGGACTGAAACGCTTTGCCGTGGACAACGCGGGCGACGTGCCGAACCCCCCGTGCGAGCCTTCAACGGGCAAGAAGGTTGCCGTAATAGGCGGCGGACCGAGCGGGCTTTCCTGCGCTTATTATCTGCGCCTTATGGGGCACGGAGTAACCATTTTTGAGGAAAAGAAGCAGCTTGGCGGCATGCTGCGCTACGGCATACCCAGCTACCGTTTCCCGCGCGAGAAGCTGGACGCCGAAATAGCATCCATACTTTCAACGGGTATAGACGTTCATACCGGCGTAACGGTAGGGCGGGACATATCGTTTGAGCAGCTGCATAAGGAATACGACTGCCTGTATGTGGCCATTGGCGCGCATACGGACAAAAAGACCGGCATACCGGGCGAGGACAGCAAAAACGTTGTATCCGCCGTTGAGATGCTGCGCGCGATAGGCGACGATATAATGCCGGACTTTGCCGGAAAGAGGGTTGTTGTAATAGGCGGGGGCAACGTGGCCATGGACGTTACAAGAAGCTCCGTACGCCTTGGGGCGGAGAGCGTAACCTGCGTTTACCGCCGCCGCATAGACGACATGACAGCCCTTCCCGACGAGGTGCAGGGAGCCATAGCCGAGGGCGCCGAGATACGCGAGCTTTGCGCGCCCGTACGCATTGAGGCCAACGAAAACAACGAGGCCTCCGCGCTTTGGGTACAGCCGCAGATAATAGGATTTATGGACAAGGCCGGCCGACCCTCTCCCGAAAAGGCGGACTTGCCCGAAGAGCGCATTCCCGCGGACATTATAGTTGTGGCGATAGGCCAGGGCGTTGAGATAGCGGGCTTTGAGCAGACCGGCATACCCATAAGAAGGGGCACATTCATGGCGGAAAGCTCCAGCCAGATAGACAACATGGAAAACGTTTTTGCCGGCGGAGACTGCGTAACCGGACCCGCCACCGCCATACGCGCCATAGCCGCGGGCAAGGTTGCCGCCGCTAACATAGACGAACAGCTGGGCTACCATCACGAAATCCGCACGGACGTGGAAATTCCCGCGCCGCATCTGGATATATGCCCGCCGCACGGGCGCATCAACACGAAGGAGCGCGAAGCGGGCGAGCGCAAATGCGACTTTGAGGACATTGAATGCGGCTTAACGCGCGAGGAGGCCTGCGCCGAAAGCTCCCGCTGCCTGCGCTGCGACCACTTTGGCTACGGCATTTTCAAAGGAGGGCGTATAGAAAAATGGTAACACTTACTATTGATAACAAAACCGTTTGCGTACCCGAGGGAACCAGCATACTGGACGCCGCGCGCACGGTTAATATTGAAATTCCTACGCTCTGCTACCTTAAAGACATTAACGAGATAGCCGCCTGCAGAATATGCATGGTTGAGGTTGAGGGGCAAAACGCGCTTGTTCCCGCCTGCGACAACAAGGTAAGCGAGGGCATGGTGGTTCATACAAACTCCCAAAAAGCCCGCATGACGCGCCGCGTGAACCTGCAGCTGCTGCTCAGCCAGCACGACGTAAACTGCGTTAAATGCACCCGCAGCGGCAACTGCAAGCTGCAAAAGCTGGCAAACGACCATAACCTTCTGGGCGCGCCGTATCAAAAGGATCTTCGCCCGGAAACGGTTGACTATTCAGCGCCCATACTGCGCTTTGAAAACCGCTGCGTAAAATGCATGCGCTGCGTGCAGGTTTGCGACAAAATACAGGGCGTGCATATATGGGACCTTGTGGGCACCGGCTCCCGCACAACCGTTGGCCCGTCAAGCGCGGTTAAGCTTTCTTCCACGCTTTGCACATACTGCGGCCAGTGCATAACGCATTGCCCCGTGGGCGCCCTTGAGGAGCGCGACGATACCGACAGGGTGTATCAGGTGCTTTCGGATCCGGAGCTTACAACGGTTGTTCAGGTTGCTCCCGCCGTACGCGCGGCATGGATGGAATATTTCAACCTTACCCCCGAGCAGGCAACGCCCGGCATTATGGCATCCGCTCTGCGCCAGCTTGGCTTTGACTATGTTTTCGATACCAATTTCAGCGCGGACCTTACCATAATGGAAGAGGGTACGGAGTTCATAAAGCGCTTTACCCACAGGGATTCGTACACATGGCCCATGTTCACGTCCTGCTGCCCCGGTTGGGTACGCTTCGTAAAGGGTCAGTTCCCGCAGTTCGCCAAAAATCTTTCAACGGCAAAATCCCCGCAGCAGATGTTCGGCGCGGTTACAAAGAGCTATTTTGCCCAGAAGATAGGCGTTGATCCCAAGAATATACGCGTAATATCCGTTATGCCCTGCACATCAAAGAAGGCGGAGGCGGCCCTGCCCACTATGCGTGACGCGTGCGGCGATCCGGACGTGGATATAGTAATCACAACGCGCGAGTTTGTGCGCATGCTGCGCTGCTCCATGATAGACCCCGCGAACCTTGAGGAAAGCGGCTTTGACAGTCCCCTCGGCTCCGGCACGGGCGCGGCCGTTGTGTTCGGCGCTACGGGCGGCGTTATGGACGCGGCGCTGAGAAGCGCGTACTATCTTGTTACCGGCAAGAACCCCGACCCGGACGCATTTACCGCTGTGCGCGGCATGAAGGGCTGGAAGGAAGCATCGTTCGCAATACCCGGCGCGGGCACGGTCCGCACGGCTGTTGTAAGCGGCCTCAGCAACACAAGAAAGCTTCTTGAGGCGCTTGAATCGGGCAGCGTGCAATACGATTTTGTTGAAATAATGGCCTGCCCCGGCGGCTGCGCGGGCGGCGGCGGTCAGCCGATACATGACGGCAAGGAATACGCCGAGCAGCGCGGAAACGTGCTTTGGGGCCTTGACCGCGATATGCCCCTGCGCTTCTCCCACGAGAACCCGGACATAAAGACACTTTACGCCGAATACTTCGGCAAGCCCCTCTCCGAGCGCTCCCACCACCTGCTGCACACCGATATAAACGGCTGGGATATGCCGAAGCAGGAGTAATACAAAACATGAGTTAACAGACAAGGGCCGCGGAATCGCGGTCCTTTGTTTTACTCTGCAGAACTATTAAGTTTCGGCTAAAAACCGCCGACAACGCATTTGGGAAGGAGAAACAGCTTTTGCTGACATTGAAAAAGGACACCGCTCTCACGATGTCCTTAAAGTCATGCGGAAGGGTGGCCAACGCCGCCCTGCCCGCTTATTTCAGCTTTTCCGTATCCAGCTTTTCGAAGGGCTGCAGTACGGGGCAAAGGAGGGCGGCTATTTGGGCTACGCCGCCTGCGGTGTCGCTTTCTATGTTCAGCGGCATGAGCGGCTCATGAAGGCTCATTCTGAGCAGGCACCAGCCGTTGCCAAGCTCGGGCGCGAAATTCACCCGCACGCCCTCGTGATTATCCGGCGCAAGGCTTACGCCCTCCGTCTCCTCCGCCCACTTTGTGAGCGCCGCTATAACGCCCTCGCCGTAGGGCTTAAAGTCCTCCAAATTCAGCGCCATGCGGTATTCCTTGGCCTCCGCGGGCTCTTTCAGGTCCGCTATCATGTCGCCCAGGCTCTCGCCGCGATCCTTGGCGCGGGAAAGCTCCGTTAAAAGCTTTACCATAAGGTACGCCCCGTCATCAAGGAAATAGTTCTCCTTAAGCGCGCCGTGGCCGCTCGTTTCCATGGCTACCTGCGCGTCCTGACCCAGGTTATTGAGCCGTATGGCCTCGTTTATAACGTTTCTGTAGCCGCGCATAAAGCGGCGGTGTATGCCCCCGCGCGCCGCTATGAACTCGGCAAGGCCGGTTGACGTGATTGAATCGGTAACTATGGTTGTGCCGGGGTGCTCATTAAGCTCTATGGCCGCTATCATGGCAATAAGCCTGTTTCGGTTAAGCTCACGCCCGTCGCTCAATACCGCTCCCGCGCGGTCCACATCCGTATCGAATATAATGCCAAGGTCGGCTTTGGTGTCCTCAACGGCTTTTATAATAAAGCTCATGGCGCGCTCGTCCTCCGGATTGGGCGCGTGGTTGGGGAAATGCCCGTCAGGCTCGGTGAAAAGGCTTCCTTCCGTATTCGCCCCAAGGGGTATAAGCACGTTCTTTTCAAAGAAGCCGCCCGCGCCGTTTCCCGCGTCTATAACAATGCGCATGCCCTCAAGCGGGGTTTGCTTGCCGGTGCCCTTTCTTATGGCGTTCACAAGCTGAGATGAATACACGCTCATAAAGTCTATTTTCTCAAACCGCGCGTCTACTGTCGGGTTCTCCTCATAAAGCTTCTCCGCCTCGGTAAGCACGGCCTTTATGTCCGCCTTTTCAAAGCCGCCGTTAGCCGTGAAGAACTTGAATCCATTCCTTTCAAATGGCAGATGGCTCGCCGTTGCCATAACGGAGCCGGAGAACATAAAGCCCTCCGTAACCGTTGCCATAAACATGGCGGGGGTGGTGGCAAGGCCTGCGTCAAAAACCCGGGCTCCCTCGGCCGCAAGACCCGCGCCAATCGCGGCGCAGAGCTTTTCGCCGGAAAGGCGGGAATCGCGCCCCATACAAACGCGAATATCGTCCGTATTAAGCTTTTCTTTAAGTATTCTGGCAAAGGCGCGGCCTATGGCGAAAGACGCGGCCTCGGTTAAATCAACGCTCTTGCCGCCGGGTATTTCTATGGCTATGCCGCGAATGTCGCTGCCGTTCTGCAATTTGGTAAGCTGCATAAATTCCTCCGTAAAAAAGGCGGGATAAAGTCCCGCCAAGATAATTTGTAATGGTTAATCAAGGCCGCAAAGCAGCCTGTAAAGCGGCTTCATAACGGCGAAAGCCTCGAGCACGTCGTCCTTAAGCTCCGGTTGCATGGTGCGCTTAACGCTTGGGCAGAAGAACGTCCAGCCCAGGCTTTTGCGGTTAAGATAGGGCTTCAGGCGCTCGTCCGCGTCCTTGTACCTATCCCGCTTAAACATATCGCCCTCAAGGCGCATGCCCGCGTTTTCGGCGGCCTTAGCGTATTTCAAAAATGCCGTGGGCTTTGCCTGTATGCGCGCGCGGAACTGCGCCATAAGCTCCGTATTCGGGGAATATATTCCCATGCCGTAGCCGTAGCCGGAGGGCTGAACCTCGAAATAAAGGCCGAATCCCTCGCCCACGGATTTGCCCTTGTGGCGAAAGCTGAGCCACGCGTGGGTGCGATAGGGCAGCTTGTTCGCGCTGAAGCGAGTGTCCCTGTTAAGGCGCGATATAACGCCCGTAAGGGCCGTGTTAAAAAGCGGATCTATATCCAGTGCCGCCTGACTAAGCTCCGTAGCAAGCGCGCGCATGGGGTTCCTTATGCCGTCGTAATAGCGCTGCCTGTTAGCGTCCACAAACGATTTTTCGTTATTGAACTCAAGCTCCATCAAAAAGCGGTATCCGTCCGCCGTAAAGCCCGTAAAGGCTCCCGATTGAGACATTTAGACTATCTGTCCTCCCTGAAATACGGAAGGCCGAGCGCCGCGGGGGGCTGGCTTTCCTTGCTGCGCCTTAATGATACCACAATCAGCACGAGCAGGGTAACAAGATAGGGCAGCATTTTGAATATTTCCTGGCTGGAACGGGTAAGCCCGGGCAGGTAATAGAATATCCAGCTGAGCAGGCCGAACAGGTAAGCGCCCCATATAGCGCGGTTCGGCTTCCAGGTCGCGAATATAACAAGCGCCACGGCGAGCCAGCCAAGCTTTTCTATGCTGCCGTCGGTAGCCCAGGTGCCCTTTATATAGTCCATGGTGTAATAAAGTCCGCCAAGGCCGGAAATGCCCGCGCCTATGCAGGTTGCGGCGTATTTATAGCGGGTTACGTTTATGCCCGCGGCATCGGCCGTAGCGGGGTTCTCGCCAACGGCTCTGAGGTTAAGGCCAACGCTTGTGCGGTTAAGGAACCACATGGCCGCGATCGCGATTACCACGGCAAGATAGGCAAGGAATCCATAGAAGAAGAATACCTCTCCGAAAATACCGGTGCTGTCCGAAAGGAAGGGAATCTTCGCGCGATAAACGCTGCTGGTGAAGGCAACGGATATCTGGCCCGCGCCGCCGGACATTTTGTTCAGCGTGCCGCCGAAAAGGTTCGCGAAGCCGCTGCCGAATATGGTAAGCGTAAGGCCGGTAACGTTCTGGTTCGCCCTAAGGGTTATGGTAAGCACGGAATAGATAAGCCCGCCTATCATGGACATTACGAACGCCGCAAGGAGCGTTAGTATTATGGCCACCGCGGCCGAGGGATTCTCGGTGCTGTTTTCATAAAGGAACGCGGCTATAAGGCCCGCTATGCCGCCCATGTACATTATGCCCGGCACGCCCAGATTAAGGTTGCCGCTCTTCTCGGCGAGTATCTCGCCAACCGCGCCAAATAGTATTACCGTGCCGAAATACACGGCCGCCTGGAAAAGGGAAACGACTTGGCTCATTTGTTTTGCGTCTCCTTTCTTGCGCTGCGGAAATGCAGCTTGAAGTTTATGAAGAATTCGCTGCCCAGTATGAAGAAGAGTATTATGCCCTTTATCATTTCGGAAACGAAATCGTTAAGATCGAACTGGGATGCTATCTCGCTCGCGCCGCGCTGCAGGAATATGAGCAGCGTGGACACGCCGAGCATTATGAATGAATTAAACTTGGAAAGCCACGCGACGATTATGGCCGTGAAGCCCCTGCCGTTGGCCGTGCTTGTTGATATTGTGTGGCCCGCGCCGGCGACGGCTATAAAGCCCGCTATGCCGCATATAGCGCCGGAAATCATAACGGTGCGGATTATAACGCGCCTTACGTTTATGGCGGCGTAGCGCGCGGTATTCAGGCTTTCGCCGACAACCGCTATCTCAAAGCCCTGCTTGCTGTATTTAAGATAAATATACATGGCAACGGCTATGAGCACCACGATTATAACATTAAGCATGTACTGCTGGCCGAGTATGGTCGGGAACCAGCCGGCCTGCGTTCTTTGATTGATAATGCCCACGGTGTTCGATCCGTAAGGATTTTCCCACTTTGAAACGCAGAACGACGTAAGCTGCAGCGCTATATAGTTCATCATAAGCGTAAACAGGGTTTCGTTTGTGTTCCAGCGCGCCTTGAACACGGCGGGGATAAGGCCCCATATCGCGCCCGCAGCGGCGGAGCAGATAAACATTATTATAAGCGCGGGTGCCGTGGACATTTTGGGCGCGAGATAAATCATGCACGCCGCGGCGGCAACGCCGCCCACAAGCACCTGACCCTCGCCGCCTATGTTCCAAAAGCGCATCTTAAACGCCGGGGCAAGGCCAACGCCTATGCAAAGGAGCATCATAATCTCTCTTATCGTTGTCCAAACGCGCTTGGTTGTGCCGAACGCGCCGGTGAACATGGCCCCGTATACCTTAAGGGGGTTAAGCCCCGTAAGGGCATAAAGCACTACCGCGCAAAGTATAAGCGCCGCCAGAAGACCCACAGCGCGTATGGCAAGGCCGTGCCACATGGGCAGGGCGCCGCGCTTGGTTATATGAATTAACGGCTCACGTTTTTTTGCTTTACTCATGCTTAGTCTCCTTCCCGCTCAACCTGGTCATAAGCAGGCCAACCTCTTCTTTCTTCGCGCCGCGGCCTTCTATAATGCCGCTTACCTCTCCGGCGCACAGAACAACTATTCTGTCGCAAAGCTCAAGCAGCACGTCCAGATCCTCGCCAACGTATATAACGGCGGAACCCTTGGCCTTTTGCTCATTAAGCAAATGGTAAATCGTATAGGACGTATTTATGTCCAGCCCTCGCACGGCGTATGCCGTCATAAGCAGCGAAGGTTCGGCGGCTATTTCGCGGCCGACCAGAATTTTCTGCACGTTGCCGCCGCTCAGTCTTCTCAGCGGGGTGCTGAGACCCGGCGTTACAACCTCAAGCTCCTCAACAATCTTTTCCGCCCTTTCGCGGGGGTGCTTGCGGTCCGCTATCGCGCCGCGGCCTTCTTTATAGCTTCTCAGCATCACGTTGTCCACAAGGTCCATGCTGCCCACAAGGCCCATGCCGAACCTGTCTTCCGGAACAAAGGCAAGGCCAACGCCGCTCTTGTATATATCCTCCGGGGTAGAGCCCACAAGCTCCCTTCCTTCCTTATCGGGAGGATAGAACATAATGCTTGAGCCTTCCTCCGGCTGCTGCAGGCCCGCTATGGACTCAAGCAGCTCCTTCTGGCCGCTGCCGGATATGCCGGCTATGCCCAGTATTTCCCCGCCGTACGCGGTAAACGTTACGTTTGAAAGCTTCTTTACGCCGTCCGGATCCTTTACCGTAAGGTTCTTTATAACAAGCCTTTCCTTCAGGTTCTCGGGCTCGGGCCTGTCTATATTAAGGGTCGTGGCCTTGCCCACCATCATGTTGGTAAGCTCCTGCGGATTGGTTTGGCAGGTGGGAACATCGCCTATATAAACGCCCTTTCTAAGCACCGCCACGCGGTCGGATATGGCCATAACCTCGTGCAGCTTATGGGTTATTATAACTATGCTCTTTCCGTCCGCCTTCATGTTCCGCATAACGGCGAAAAGCTTGTCCGTTTCCTGCGGGGTAAGCACGGCGGTGGGTTCATCCAAAATCAAAATATCCGCTCCGCGATAAAGCACCTTTACTATTTCAAGGGTTTGCTTTTCCGAAACGGACATATCGTATACCTTTTTATCGGGATCCACAACAAAGCCGTAGCGATCGCATATATCCTTTACCGTATTGCGCACGCCGTTAAGGTCCAGAACCGCGCCTTCGTTAAGGCCGAGCACTATGTTTTCGGCCGCGGTAAACACATCCACCAGCTTAAAGTGCTGGTGAATCATGCCTATGTGCAGATCCAGCGCATCCTTGGGCGAGGCGATGCTGACCTCTTCTCCGTTTACATAAATCTGCCCGCTGTCCGGAAAATATATGCCGGAGAGCATATTCATGAGGGTTGTTTTTCCGCTGCCGTTTTCGCCGAGCAGGGAAAGGATTTCGCCGCGGTGTATTTCAAGCGAAACGCCCTTATTTGCAACCACGTGCGAAAAGCTCTTTGTAATGTTCACCATTCGTACCGCAACGTCTGCCGTACCGGCCGCTTTTTTGATTTCCAATTGCATGTACCTCGTCCGTTTAATTTGTATGGGAGACAGAGCCCGTTCATATCCGATATGCTTCAGATATACTATTATAGAATATATTTCGCCAAAAGAAAAGTGGGGAAAGCGGCATTGCCGCTTCCCCAGCAAAAAAATTTTTGATTTTTCAAAAACTTTTTTAGAATTAGTTGTTGTTCAGCTCGGTGATACCATCGATCCTCAGGCTGAAGTAAGGAGCGCTGCGCAGAGTGGACTCGTGGAATACGCCGTTTTCAATGGCTTCGCCCTCGTCGCCTACCCAGTCACCATCGGTATCGATGGCAAGGAAGGTGGTAACGGTTTCGCCGCCTACGGTGAACTTGGAGCAATCAAACACGCTCAGAGAACCGTCCTTGATGCCGGCCTCAACCTCGGCAACCTTCTCGGCGGTGCCTTCGGCACAGCTCTCACCAAGGGTGGAGATCATGTTGGCGCCTTCGGCATAGCCCCTGGCCCAATCGGTAGCGATTTCCTCACCGTTGAGGATGCAATTGAAGGCATAGGTGTAATATACGCTCCAGTCATTCTGGGCGCTGGTCAGCGCGGCAGTGGGGGCGGCGGGCAGCATATCAATGTTGTAACCTACGCAATATACGGTGGTACCGGCTTCCTGAGCGGCCTGGCAGGCGGAGGGAGCACCGGTGGAGTCGGCGTGCTGGCTGATTATGATGCAGCCGCGGGACATAAGGGTGTTGGCAGCCTCGGCCTCAGCGGTCGGGTCAAACCAGGAGCTGGTGTAAAGAACGTCCATAACAACGTTGGAGACTATGCTCTGTACGCCAAGGAAGTAAGCGGTGTAGCCGGAAACAACTTCCGCATAGGGGAATGCGCCGACGTAGCCCAGCTTAACATTGCCGTTCTCATCCATGTTCTCGGCAGCGACTTCGCCATTGGCGATCATTTCCTGCAGCTTCATGCCGGCAACAACACCGGAGACGTAACGGGACTCATAGGTGTTGCAGAAAGCATTCTTGAAGTTGGCAAGACCGCTGATGGCGGCGGTGTCGCCGGTCATGGAGGCGAACACTACTTCAGGATTCTCGCTGGCGGCCTGCTGCATATAAGCCTGATGGCCGTAGCTGTCGGAGAAGATGTGGGTGCAGCCGGCCTCGACAAGCTCGGTGGCGGCGTCGTGGCACTGCTCATCTTCGGGAACGTTGTACTTCCAGACAACCTTGTCTTCGGAAATACCGCAGTTCTCAAGGGCCTTCTTGATGCCGTTGATGTGGGCTTCGTCATAACCGGTGTTCTCGTCGTGAACAAGGATTACGCCGATCTTGTAATCAGCGGACCCGTTGGTGGCGGTTTCGGTTGCGCAGGCAACAAGGCTCAGGGAAAGCACAAGCACCAGAGCAATCGCAAGCAACTTTTTCATTTTTGTTTTCCTCCTGTGGTTTTTTATTTGGGGAATTTTTATGCTTACCGCTTGCCGTTTCGCGGCTTGCGGGGCAATACGATTAAATTATGCCGCTTTCCTCAAGCGCCTCAAGGCTGGGGGCGCATTTATGCGGCCTTCCGGCGGCGCGAAGAGCGTTTTTAACGTCCTTCAGTCCACTGCCGGTGCTTATGGTAGTAACGGTTTCGTTGGGCTTTATAATGCCCGTTTCAACCGCCTTTTTAACTCCGGCGCTCGCGGTTACGCCCGCGGGCTCTCCGAACACGCCTTCGGTTCTGCCCAAAAGACCCATGGTGGAAAGAATATCCTCATCGCTTACGGCTATCCACGCTCCGCCGGACGCGCTGACCGCGCGCAGGGCCTTTCTGGGGTTCCTGGGAACGCCCACGGCTATTGAGTCGGCAAGGGTGTTTTCCTCCGCGGGAACAAGCTCCCTATTCTCGCGCGCCGCGTCCACAAACGGGCAGCAGCCGGAGGACTGCACGCCGAGTATTTTGGGTATTCTTTCTATAAAGCCAAGCTCATACAAATCGTGGAATCCGTTATACACGCCGCCGATGGTGCATCCGTCGCCCACGGAAACGGCCACCCAATCGGTAACGGACCAGTTAAGCTGCTCCGCGATTTCAAGGGCGACTGTTTTCTTGCCCTCGGTAAGGGTGGGGTTGATGCCGGCGTTTCTATTATAATAACCGTATTTGTCTATTGCCGCGCGGGAAAGCTCGAACGTTTCCCTGTAATTGCCCTGAACGCTTATAACCTTAGCGCCGAATATCATAAGCTGGGCAACTTTGCCCTCCGGCGCGCGCTCGGGCACGAATATAACGGCCTTTACGCCCATTCTGGCGGCGTTTCCGGCAAGGGAGCTTGCGGCGTTGCCCGTTGAAGAGCAGGCAATGGTATCGTATCCAAGCTCAAGCGCCTTGGCGACCGCAACCGCGCTTGCCCTATCCTTAAGCGAGGCCGTGGGGTTAAGCCCATCGTCCTTTATATACAGGGCCTTCAGGCCAAGCTCCGCGCCAAGACGGTTTGAGGGGTAAAGCGGAGTCCAGCCCACGCGAAGAAAGCGAGAAAAGTCCCGCGGCTGCACCGGCATAAGGGGCGCGTAGCGGAACATTGAATTGTCGTGATTATTGGCTAAGCTTTCTTTCGTAAAATTCTTTTTAATGTAATCATAGTCAAAAAGAATATCGAGTATGCCCTTCTCGCCGCAATGGGGGCAGGTCATCTGCTCCGTATAAGGCATAGTCCTTCCGCAGATTGTGCAGCGTACTCCGGCAACGTTATTCATAACTTCTCCTTTCGACTCCCAACCAACTAAAAAGACGTGCGGCGCGGGAGCAACAAAAATTTTGTTTTAATCTCTATATTTTTTAGTTCCCTCGGCACTTTCACATTATATATTACTGTGATAAAATATGCAACAGGCATAAAAAATTATTGCAGCCTAATCAATTTTTAGCTCGGAGGTATAACCATGAATAAGGAACTTTCCGCAGTAACGGAGCGATTTCTGAGATATGTAAAGGTAGATACGCGTTCCAAAGACGGCGTGGACGCTATCCCCAGCACCGAAAAGCAATTCAATTTGGCCCGCATTATAGAGGCCGAGATGAGGGAGATAGGCCTTGAGGATGTAAGGCTTGACGAGCACTGCTACGTATACGGCTTTGTTCCCGCAACGGATGAAAGCCTGCCCACGCTCGGCTTTATAGCGCACATGGACACCGTTGAGTGGACCGGCGAGCAGGGCGTTAACCCCAGAATAGTTGAAAATTACGACGGCGGAAATATTAAGCTTAATGATTCCGTTTCCATAGATACCGACGTTTTCCCCTATATGAAGGCGCTTGCCGGGCAGGATTTGATAGTGACGGACGGCACAACCGTGCTTGGCGCGGACGACAAGGCCGGCGTTGCGGAGATAATGACAATGGCCGAAACGCTTATAAAGGACAAATCCATTCGCCACGGCAGAATAGCCATAGGCTTCACGCCCGACGAGGAGGTTGGCAACGGAGCGAATCTGTTTGACATAAAGGGCTTTAACGCGAACTTCGCTTATACCGTTGACGGCGGCCCGGTGGGCGAAATCGAATACGAAAACTTTAACGCCGCAAGCGCGAAGATTACCGTTCACGGCAGAAACATTCACCCCGGCGGAGCCAAGGACAGAATGATAAACTCCATACACGTTTTCAAGGAATTTGACGCGCTGCTGCCCGCCTTTGAAAGGCCGGAGCACACGGAGGGCTACGAGGGCTTCTTCCACCTGGGCTACATAAGCGGCAGCGTTGAGGAAACGAAGGCTTCCTATATAATCCGCGACCACGACTTTGAGAAGTTCACGGAGCGCAAGGCGCTGATGCAGCGCGCGGCGGACTTTATAAACGCCCGCTACGGCGAGGGTACGCTTGAGCTGGTGCTTAAGGACGGCTATTATAACATGAAGGAAAAAATACTGCCGCACATGCACCTGATTGAAACCGCCAAATCCTCCATGGAGGCGCTTGGCATAGTGCCCGAGATTGTGCCAATTCGCGGCGGCACGGACGGCGCCCGCCTTTCCTACGAGGGTCTGCCCTGCCCCAACCTTTGCACCGGCGGCTATAATTTCCACGGCAATCGCGAGTTCATAAGCGTGCAGAGCCTTGAAAAAATGTGCTCGCTGCTGCTTGAAATAGTAAAGCAAACATATAATAAGTAAGTTCATACTTAAGGCGGAGGCCGCACGGCTTCCGCTTTTTTATGCCCAAAAGAATATATTATTCCGTAGTGGGCCGCAAGGGTTGAAAACGCGGCGCGGGTCGGCTATGATAGAATGCATAAAAGGCGGAAATTTCCGTATATATGCAAAAGTGGAAGGGCTTAAGATATGAGTATAAAAAAGGAAAAGGCGTTCAAGGCCGCAAAGAACGCGGTTATATTGCTTGTGGGCAACTTTATGCTGGCGTTTCTGGCGGAGGCGTTCGTTATTCCGCACGATATAATAATGGGCGGCGCGACGGGGCTTGGCATAGTGCTAAGCAAGATTATTCCGCTGGACACGGCAAGCATAGTTTTTATAATAAACATACTTATGCTTATACTTGGCGGCGTGGTGCTTGGCAAAAAGCTTGTCGTGACAACGGTAGCGAGCTCCGTTATATACCCGGTGTTTCTTTCGGTCCTTCAAAGAATTCCGAACCTGGGCGACATAACGGACAACACCCTTCTGGCCACCCTGCTCGCGGGCGGGCTTTTGGGCATAGCGCTTGGGCTTATAATGGGCACGGGCGCGTCCTCCGGCGGCATAGATGTGCTGGACCTGGTTGTGAGCAAATGGACGCACATACCGCTTGCGGTGGTTGTTTACGCGATAGATTTTGTTATAATGGCAGGTCAGCTTTTCGTAAGCGACGTTGAAAGCATACTTTACGGCATGATACTGCTGGTGCTTGAATCGGTTGTTATGGACAGGGTGCTTATATCCGGCAGTTCGCAGCTGCAGGTTACGGCGATATCGGATAAATACGAGGTTATAAGGGAACGGCTGCTAAGCGAGCTGGACGTGGGCGTTACTATGCTTGTTATAGAAACCGGGCGCATGCGCGAGCAGCAGAAGGGCATAATGTGCGTTATACCCAAGCGCAAGCTGCACGGGGTTACGGAGCTTATAGAATCGGTTGACCCGACGGCGTTTGTAACCGTTACGCAGATAAAAGAGGTTTTGGGCCGCGGCTTCACGCGCGAAAGAAAGCCCATAAAAAAGGAGGAGCAGGCCTAAACCGCTCCCCGCGATAATGATAATGCAACGAAAAAAGAGACCGCGTGAGCGATCTCTTTTATTATAAGCGAATAGCTTATTTGACCTCGATAGTGGCGCCGACTTCTTTGAACTTCTCGACGATCTTGTCGCACTCTTCCTTGGGCAGACCTTCCTTGATGGCCTTGGGGGCGTTGTCTACCAGGTCCTTGGCTTCCTTGAGGCCCAGACCGGTCAGCTCGCGAACGACCTTTATAACCTTGATCTTCTCGGCACCGACGTCCTTCAGTATGCAATCGAACTCGGTCTTCTCTTCAACTTCGGCGGCGGGACCGGCGGCGGGGCCAGCAACGGCGACGGCGGCGGTGGCGGATACGCCAAACTCCTCTTCAAGAGCCTTTACCAGATCGGCAAGCTCAAGAACGGTCATAGCTTTGATATCAGCGATAAGCTGCTCTTTGTTAATCATCTTGGTTCCTCCTGTGTTATTTCTGTACAGTTTTTTAGTGATTATTCCGCTGCTTCAGCGGGTGCTGCATCGGAGCCGCCCTTCTGCTCCATGATCTGACCGAGTGCAACGGCCAGCTTGGAAACGGGGCTCATCATGCTGCCAAGCAGCCTTGCGATAAGCTGTTCTCTGCTGGGCAGATCTGCCAGGGTGTTCATGCCGGCCGCGTCGGTGACTACGCCGTTTATGATACCGCCCTTAATTTCGCACTTCTTCAGCTTCTTAACGGTGTCTTTCAGTATGCGCGCGGGCGCTACGGCATCGTCATAACCGAACGCGAATGCAGAGGGTCCCTTCAGATAATTGTGGAAGCTGTCGTCCACTCCGTTTGCCTGGGCTGCGCGATTGACCATATGGTTCTTAAGAACTACATACTCAACGCCTGCCTTGCGCATTTCATTGCGCAGGTTGGTTACCTCCTCAACGGTCAGTCCGCGATAGTCGAACACTACAACAGACTGCGCCTTTTCGAGCTTTTCGCGGATCTCCTCGACCTGTTTCGCTTTATCCTCGATAATTGCGGGGTTTGCCATTGGTTTCACCTCCTTACAAAATGAAAATCCTTTGCCTAAGACAAAGGATGAGAGCTTGCTAAATAAAGCTTGCGTTCACCTCGGCAGGAAATTAAGCCCGCGTAGGGCGCCTGCTGTCTTCGGCCTTTATTTGATTTCCATGGGGCAGTATACTATACCACCCCATGGTTGTCAACGGATTTTTTGAGATTCTCTCTATATTTTTTATAGAGAAGCTTTATTCCGGCTCAGGCGATTCATTCGCCGGAACGGATGAGTTCCGTCAGGAACTCTTAGAACTTCATGCTGTTGAACTTGACACCGGGGCCCATGGTGGTTGAAAGCACCAGGCTCTTTATGTAGGTGCCCTTCGCCGCGGCCGGCTTGGCCTTGATGACGGCATCCATAAGGGTGTTCAGGTTCTCTTCCAGCTTTTCGACGCCGAAGGAAGCCTTGCCCACGGGAACGTGAACGATGGAGGTCTTGTCTACACGGTACTCAACCTTACCGGCTTTGATATCGTGGATAGCCTTGGTCACGTCCATGGTGACGGTGCCGC
This sequence comes from bacterium, assembly GCA_963643205.1. Taxonomy (GTDB): domain Bacteria; phylum Bacillota; class Clostridia; order Christensenellales; family CAG-138; genus Phil1. The sequence goes on from CAVIJJ010000008.1 coordinate 25,258, forward strand.
TCTTGGGGTTAGGCATCAAGCCCTTAGGTCCCAGTATACGGGCTATACGGCCGATGGTGCCCATCATGTCCGGAGTAGCCACGCAAACATCGAATCCAAACCAGTTCTCGGTCTGGATCTTCTTTACCATATCGTCATCGCCCACGAAATCGGCGCCGGCGGCCTCGGCTTCCTTAGCCTTGTCGCCCTTGGCGAATACCAGAACGCGGACGGTCTTGCCGGTACCGTGAGGCAGAACAACCGCGCCGCGGACCTGCTGGTCGGCGTGACGGGGGTCTACACCCAGACGGATAGAGGCTTCGATGGTCTCGTCAAACTTGGCCTTGGCGGTGGAGAGCACTGCCTCGATGCCTTCGCGGGGATCGTAGAGCTTCTGCTGTTCGATCTGCTTTACGCTGTCTTGATACTTTTTGCCATGCTTCATATTCTATATTCCTTCCTGTGGTAATAGCGGCTTATGCCTCCCACATCTCCTTTAGGCTTGTTCAGTCCTCAACCGTGATACCCATGCTGCGGGCGGTACCGGCTACCATGCTCATGGCGGCTTCCACGCTGGCGGCGTTAAGGTCGGGCATCTTGGTGGTGGCGATCTCCCTTACCTGGTCCTTGGTCAGCTTGGCTACCTTCTGGGTATTCGGGCGGCCGGAGGCGGACTGCAGGCCGCAAGCCTTCTTAATAAGTACGGCCGCGGGGGGAGTCTTGGTCACAAAGGTGTAGGAACGGTCCTGATACACCGTAATTACGACGGGGATGATCATGCCGGCGTCCTTGGCGGTGCGCTCGTTGAACTCCTTACAGAAGCCCATTATGTTCAGCTGATGCTGACCGAGTGCCGGGCCTACAGGTGGTGCTGGCGTTGCTTTGCCGGCGGGGATCTGAAGCTTCACAAAGCCTGTGATCTTCTTTGCCATTTGAATTTCCTCCTAAAAATAATGTGGTGCGAGCGGCCTCCCCGCTTAACGGGCGGGCCTCCCACTTATGACAGCCTTCCTTGCGGAGCGGCGCATAAATCATGCCTATGCTCGGAAAAGCCCGAGCTTAACACTTGCCCCTTATCAGAGCTTTTGAACCTGAATGTAGTCCAGCTCAACGGGGGTTTCACGATTGAATATGGATACCGTAAGCTTAACCTTCTGCCTTTCGGGATCAAGCGCCTCAACGGTGCCGATGAAGTTTTCAAGCGGGCCGCTTACTACGCGCACGCTCTCGCCAACCTCCAGGTCCAGCTCGATGGGAATGTATTCCACGCCAAGCTTGGTAACCTCTTCATCGGTAAGCGGAACGGGCTTTGATCCGGGACCCACGAAGCCGGTAACGCCGCGCGTGTTGCGCACGATGTACCAGGTTTTGTCGTTCATGATCATTTTGATCATAACGTATCCCGGCAGCGTTTTGCGGGTTGTAACCTTGCGCTTGCCGTCCTTCATCTCCACCACCTCTTCGGTGGGGTAGCTTACTTCCAGTATCATATCCTGAAGTCCGCGGTTCTCAACCGTTTTCTCCAGGTCTTCCTTCACCTTGTTCTCGTAGCCCGAATAGGTATGGGCAACGTACCACTTGGCTTCTTCGGCCATGGTGATCGCCCCTAAATTACATCAGGCCCAGCAGCGTGTCCACCAGAGCGGAGCTGCTGTCCGAAGAGCCGGCCAGGTTTCCGAGAAGCGTAAAGCCTTCGCCGAACAGGAAATCGAGCACGCCTATAACAATGGCGAAAAGCACTATAAAGCCGAGCACGGTCGCGGTGTACTTGGCAAGATCCTTACCGGAAGGCCAGGTAACCTTTTTCAGTTCGCCCACAACGTCCTTAAAATAGCGGCCGATACGCGCGAACAGGCTGGGCTTATTCTCCTTTTTTGCGGTTTTAACATCGTTTGCCATTATTCTGTCCTGTCCTTTCGGGCTTACTTGGCTTCCCTGTGGATAGTGTGCTTGTGGCAGAAGCGGCAGTACTTGGAGAACTCAAGCCTGTCGGGGTCGTTCTTCTTGTTCTTAAAGGTGTTGTAGTTACGCTGCTTGCATTCGGTGCAGGCCAAGGTGATCTTTACGCGCATGGTGGTTGTTACTCCTCTCAGTTTATGCCTAAGCCCAACGGGCCGCGGCCAATAAAAATCCGTTTTGTTCGGCTAAAACCGAACCTAAATAAACCCCCCGGACGGGGGTTGCTTAGTTAGGTTATCACACCTTTCAAGTCTTGTCAATTAAAAAAATGGTTTTATAGGGCAATTTATTCAGATATTCTCGGCTCTTGTGCCCCCACGGCACCCGCGGCGCAATATGTTGGGGAGCGCGTTAATTTCAAGGCCCGCCCGCGGTTGGAGTGCCGCCGAATTTGTAAACAAAAAATAGTATATTTTCCCCTGTCCCACCCTTCCGCCGCGGTCGGCGCCCGGGAATGCGCTTTGCGTTTGTGCCTGTTATGCTGTGCTTCGTTTAGGCATTTAGGTGAAATTCCTGCGTTGTGCCCGTCCCGCAGTAAGCATGCGCCGGCTCATTCTCAGCCGGCAGAGATAGCGCCCGCCCCGTTCGGCGGAATACCGAATTATATGTATTATTGTTTGCGGTTTTCTTTACACAAGCTCCGTGTTCCAGTTCAGCTTCTGAATGGACGCGTCAAGCTGCCTAAGCTCCTTTGATTTCGCGTCAACCGTTTTCTGCATGGCCGTTACGTCCACGCTTGAAAGTATCTTTATCTCCGTTTTGGAATAGCGGTCCACCCTTTGGCTGGCCTGCTGCAAAAAGTCCCGCAGTATGCTCGTTTCAAGCGAAAGCGCGTCGCGCCGGGCAAGCAGCTCGGTAATCGTTTTTCCCTCAAACACGGTTGAGGCGTTGGTCAGGTTTATGCGGCGCACTATCGTTTCAAAGGCCGCGCACTTGGCGGCGAGCAGGGCCGTAAGGCGCATGGGATCCTCCGCCGGTTCCTCACCCTCCTGCACCTTGGCGTTATCGTTAAGGCGGCTGTGCAGCTGCGCGATTTCCGTTTTTATATCCGCGCGCACCTGCAGAGCCTCCGCAAGCGACATCCGTCCCGTTGTCTCGCTAAGTTCGGTTTCCGTAAAATCAAGGCTATTTTCCATAATAAATACCCCTTTTCGCAGTTATGCCGGCATTATACCACAAAAAGCCCCGTTTTGCGCCAATTATTTAATCCCAAGGGGTTGACAGGCAAGCAAAAGTGATGCTATTATACCCACGCAACAGAATATTTGCCTTATCAAGAGTGGTTGAGGGACGGGCCCTGTGAAACCCGGCAACCTGCGTTCGGCGCAAGGTGCCAATTCCCGCGGCAATAGCCGAAAGATGAGCGATGCTTCCCTTCGTCTCGTTTTTCGCGGGGCGTTTTATTTTACCCTAAGGTAATGAACGCGCCGCGTAAGTCTCCGCCGCGCTTGATGGGCAGGACATATGAGAACGGAGGATTTTTTATTATGAGAAAGCTGTTTACCTCGGAATCGGTAACCGAGGGACATCCCGACAAAGTTTGCGACATACTCAGCGACAGCGTGCTTGACGCGCATCTGGCGCAGGATCCTTACTCCCGCGTGGCGTGCGAATGCGCCGCCACAACCGGCCTTGTGCTGGTTATGGGCGAAATAACCAGCAAGGCGCAGGTAGACATTTCTTCCCTTGTTCGCTCCACCGTGAACGAAATAGGCTATACGGACAACTCAACCGGCTTCAGCGGAAACAGCTGCGCCGTGCTTGTGGCGCTTGATAAGCAGTCCGGAGACATTGCCATGGGCGTTGACAAGTCCCTTGAGGCCAAGGAAGGCGCCGAGGCGGACATGACCACCGGCGCGGGCGACCAGGGCATGATGTTTGGCTACGCCACCGACGAAACCGAGGAATACATGCCCCTGCCCATATACCTGGCGCATGCCCTTACCCGCCGCCTGGCCGCTTACCGCAAGAGCGGCGCGGACTTCATTAAGCCCGACGGCAAGGCGCAGGTGAGCGTTGTTTACGAAAACGGCAAGGCCGTGGGAATAGACACCGTGCTTGTTTCAACCCAGCACAGCGCGGACGCCACGCAGGAAATGCTTAAGGATGCCGTTTATAACGAGGTTATAAAGCGCGTTATTCCCGAAAACCTGCTCGCGAGCGACACGAGGATACTCGTTAACCCCACCGGCCGCTTCGTAATAGGCGGACCGCACGGGGACAGCGGCCTTACCGGGCGCAAGATAATAGTTGATACCTACGGCGGACTTGCCCGCCACGGCGGCGGTGCCTTCAGCGGCAAGGACCCCACCAAGGTTGACCGCAGCGCGGCCTACGCTGCCCGCTATATAGCAAAGAACATTGTTGCCGCGGGCCTCGCTAAGCGCTGCGAGCTGCAGATTGCCTACGCCATAGGCGTGGCCGAGCCTGTTTCCGTATTTATAGACACGTTCGGCACGGGCACCGTTGATGAGGACAAGCTGCTTAACGCCGTGCGCCGCAGCTTTGACCTGAGGCCGGAGGCCATAATACGCGCGCTTGATCTGCGCCGCCCCATTTACCGCCGCACCGCGGCTTACGGCCACTTTGGCGATCCCGCCATGCCGTGGGAGCAGCTTGACCTGGCGGACAGGATAAAGGCAAATCTTTAACAGCAAATACGCGGGCGGCCACCGGCCGCCCGTTGTGCTTAAAAAACGAATTTTTATCCCGCGCAAAAAAACTGTTGACATATACGATGGGTATTATGTATAATAACATTCGCCGTGAGGTTATGTGCTCGGTTCGTCTAGTGGCCTAGGACACCGCCCTCTCACGGCGGGAACATGGGTTCGACTCCCATACCGGGTACCAGAAAAGCTCCGATTTATCGGAGCTTTTTCTTTGTTTTGGGTGTAACGCGGGGTGTAATGGAAATCCCTTATTCCCTTATCCCAAGATATTTGTTTATCGCGTTTCTGCCCCTTTCGGCAAGGGCGTTTTCGTCAAGGGCCGTGAGGCGGCCGGCCGAAACGGTTATTCTGCCGTTTATTATAACGGTGTCCACCGGGGCTTTGAGGCCGACGGTAGCGAGCATATTTTTAGGATCAAGCGTAGCTCCCGCAAGCTCGGATCTATGGCTATTCACAAGGAACATATCCGCCGCCATGCCGGGGGCGATAAAGCCTATATCGCGCCTGCCGAGCAGCCTGGCACCGCCGACGGTTGCCATTTTAAGCATATCGTATCCGCTCGGCGCTTTTTCAGCGCTTGTTAGCCTGTGGAGCAGGTATCCTACCCGCATTTCCTCAAGAAGGTTAGATCCGTCGTTGCTCGCGCTTCCGTCAACGCCAAGCCCCACGGGGATTCCAAGCTCCATCATGCGCGGCACGTTCGCCACGCCGCTTGAAAGCTTCATATTGGATATTGGGCAATGCGCAACGCCGCTGCCGCTTTTCGCTATGCGCTTTAGTTCATCGTCCGTAAAATGTATGCCGTGGGCGTACCAAACGTCCGGCCCGGTCCAGCCCAGAGATTCTATGTAGTCATATGGCTTAAGGCCGAAATTTGACAGGGTATAGTTCTCCTCGTCCTTTGTTTCCGCAAGATGCGTATGCAGTCTAAGCCCAAGCTCCCGCGCCAGAAGGGCGCTTTGCCGCATAAGCTCCCCGCTTACGGAGAAGGGTGAGCAGGGGGCGAGAGCCACCGTGCGCATGGAGGCAAACGAAGTGTCGTTATATTCATTGGCCAGGCGGCGGCTGTCCTCCATTATCTCGTCAACCGTCTGCACAACGCTGTCCGGCGGCAGGCCTCCGTCCTTTTTTGAAAGGTCCATGCTGCCGCGGCTTGCGGCAAAACGCATGCCCACGGCATCCGCCGCGCGGAACTGCTCATCTATCAAAAGATGGCCGGCGGCTTTGGGGAAAACATAGTGATGGTCAAAGGCCGTTGTGCAGCCCCAGCGCATAAGCTCCGCCATGGCGAGGGAGGATGAGCAGAAAACGGTTTCGCGGTCTATGCCCTTCCATATTTCATAAAGGGTTTTAAGCCAGTCGAAAAGCTCCATGTTCTGCACCTGGGGCAGATTCCTTGAAAAATACTGATAAAAATGATGGTGCGTGTTTATAAGCCCGGGGTAGCAAAGCATGCCGGAAGCATCAATCACGTCCGCTCCCTTTCGCGTTTCCTCGCTGCTTTGGCCTATAAAGGCGATGCGGTTATCCTCAATAACAATATCCGTATTCTTATAAACCGTGTCCTTATCGTCGCAGCTTACAACGCATTCAATGTTTTTAAGAATAAGCTTTTTCATTACCAGGGTCTCCTTCCGCAGTAAAAATGCTTTTTCCAGTAGCTTGTGGTGTAATCGCGCCGCACAACCTTGCCGCGGCTGTTTGAGGCGTCTATCATCTCGCTGCTGTTCATAACTATGCCAACGTGGCCGATTTTGGTAAAGTTGTTGTCATAGAAGAATATAAGGTCGCCGCGCTTAAGATCATCCATATCGGTAATCTTTGTCCAGTCGCTTACCTGCGAATAGCCCGCCGCGTTAAGCCTTCTTCTGTTGCTGCCCGCTTCCTTAAGGCAATAATAGACAAGTCCCGAGCAATCGAACCTATCCGGTCCCTTCGCGCCAAGCACGTATTTGTCGCCCAGCTGCTCCTTTGCCACGCTTATCATCTTTTCTATGTTCGCCTTCGTGCGCTGGCTCTTTGCCTTGCTCGCGCTTTCGCGGGCATTGTCGCTGTACAAAAGCTCGAATGTTTGCTCTCCGCAAAGTCCGTCCGCGCTAAGGCCGTTCCTGTCCTGAAATTCCTTCAGGGCGGTAACGGTTTTGTCCCCGTAGTAGCCGGTTACGGCGCTCATGTAGCCCAAATCCTTCAGCTGCTCCTGCATTTCGGTTATATCGTCGCCCTCCATGCCGTATTTAACAACGTAGCGCGGGGCATCGTCGCTGTAAATCAGGGCCAGTGTCTGCTCGCCCGCTATGCCGTCCTGCTCAAGCGTTATGCCAAGGCTTTCGGTAAAATTAACCTGGCGCTGGAAAAGCGTTACCGCGGCCTCCGTAGCCGGGCCGTATTTGGTGGTGGGCTCATCGTCCGCCATAAAGCCAAGCTCCATAAGCCTAAGCTGCAGCGTGCTCACGTCCTCCCTTTCCATGCCGCGCTTAAGCGTTGGGTCGGGCGTGGGGGTAGGCGTAGGTTCGGGCGTGGGGTCGGGAGTTGGCACGGGTGTGGGCGTGGGTACGCTAACAAGCTCGCCCTCCGCCGCGCTCCGATTGTCCGCGGACGCGGTAAGCGCCGCAGTTTCGCCGGCATTGTCGGCACTGGCGTTAGCGCAAACTATTATTATCACAACCGCCGCTATAACGCACGCCGCCGCGGAGCAGAGCGCGATAAGCCTGGTTTTCGGGTTCATTGCGTTTATTCTTCTGCGCACGCTTTGCGTAAAGCGCCTTGATGACGCGCGGCCAAGCTTTATATGCCTTCTTGTTCCCTTTTGTATTCGCCTTATAATATTGTTAATCGCCTGTTTCAGCTTATCCATCGTTACCTCCGATCAGTATAAAGCTTATTTTATAATGCATTGCCCCGTTTTTCAACGAAATTGGGTTTATAGTCAAAGAATATTCACAAAACGCGGCCTTCAGGGCCCGAAAAACCGCTTTTATTGCCCATGTTTTTTGATTATGCTATAATTTATTTATAAAAAATCGTTCGTCGCGGCGCGGAGGGAAAAGCATGAATACCGAAGCTATGAGAAGCGTGCTTGAAAAGATAAAGCAATATAACAAAATAGTTTTAACCCGCCACATACGGCCGGATGGCGACGCCGTGGGTTCAACGCTTGGGCTAAAAAGAATTATAAACCTTACGTTCCCGGAAAAAGAGGCACTTGTTATAAACGGGGATTATTCCGCGCGCACGGCCTTTTTGGGCGCGGAGGATGCCGAAAGGGACGACGAATACTATTCCGATGCCCTTTGCGTGGTGCTGGATACCGGCACGCCGGAGCGGATATCCAACAAAAAATACTGTTTAGCCAAAGAGATAGCCGTAATAGACCACCACATTCAGCCTAAGGCGTTCGGCAAAACAAACTGGGTTGAAAGCGAAAGAACCTCCGCCTGCGAAATGATAGCGGAGCTTTACGCGGCGTTTCCCGATGAGCTGAAAATGGACAAAAAAGCGGCGGAGCTTATATACGCCGGCATGGTAACGGACAGCAACCGCTTCCGCTACGCGGGCGTTACCGGCAACACGCTTCGCCTTGCCGCCATGCTTCTTGACATGGGCATAGACACGGAGCCGCTTTACACAAGCATTTATATAAACGACCTTAGCGAGATTAAATACAAGGCATACATACTGAATACGTTCAGCGTAAGCGAGTTCGGCGCGGCGCACTTTTTCGTAAGCAGAAAAACGCAGAGTGAGTTCGGCTTAACGGTTGACCAGGCGAGCGACGCGGTGGCGTATCTTGAGGGCATAAAGGACTGCATAATATGGATAGGCTTTATAGAAAACGAAAACGGAACCGTGCGCGTAAGGCTGCGGTCCCGCTTTGTTAAGGTTAATGAGCTTGCCGCCAAATATTCGGGCGGCGGTCACGCGTTCGCAAGCGGCGCCACGCTAAGCGGCACCGGCGAGGTTGAAAAGCTTTTGGCGGACGCGGATGAGCTTTGCCGCCGGTATAAGGCGGAAAACCCGGGCGTTATGTAACGCGATTACCTTTTGCCGAAAAGCTTCGCCATGGGCTCAACTATCGCGCTCAGGTTCTCTATGCTGTCGTTAAGCCCCTCAACATCAAGCTGAGAAATATTGTCTATGGCGGTGTTCATGTTTTCAAGCGCGCTCTGAACGTCCTCAAGGGCTGTGGTAATGGAAGTTTTGCCAAGCTCCGTAAGCTCGTTTATGCTCTCCCCCATGCCCACAAAATCAACCTGATTAAGCGTTGTCGCAACGCCGCTAAGCTCCTCAACGGCGCTGTCTATCTGGTTAAGGGACGACGACACGCGCGGGATAAGCACGGCGCAGGTTATTATTACGGCGGCCGCTATAACGGCGGCGGCAATCATGCAAACCTTATAGCAAAGCTTTTTCGCCTCCGCGGCCTGAGATTGAACCTCGCTCGCGGCGGCTATTTTTTTAAGAAGCTCTGTTTGGCTCGGCTCTGTGCTTATTTCGGCGCTCTTTACCGCCTCGGTTACGGTTTCCATCTTTGTCCATTCCTTTCTTTCTAAAGAGTTACTGCCTGTTTTTCCTTATCACTTTGCCCGCAAGCTTGCCCGTGTGCACGCCGTCCTTGGCGGTAAGCACGCCGTTTACGTAAACCCGGCTTATGCCGCTGCAGGCTCTTTGCGGATTAAGATAATCCGGATCATCCTTAATTGTGTTAAAGTCGAACAACACAAGGTCCGCCGCCATGCCCTCGCGTATGTAGCCGCGGTCCTTAAGGCCTATGCGGTTGGCGCTGGCGCCGGTCATTTTGCGTATCGCTTCCTCCAGCGTGAAAAGGTGCCTGTCGCGGCAATAATGCCCTATTACGCGCGGGAAGGAGCCAAAGTTCCTGGGGTGCGGCTTGCCGGGGGTATCAAGATTAAAGCACCACGCGTCCGAGCCTATTGTTACAAACGGCTGGCGCATAATGAACTCAACGTCCTCTTCGCACATGGCAAAGTGCACCTCGTTTACGTGGTTATCCTCCTCAACAATAATCTTAAAGAAGGCTTCCGTGGGGGGAAGGCCCAGCTTTTCCGCTATTTCGGGAATTGATTTGCCCATCATCCAGGCGTTCTTTTCGCTTGCCAGGTCCGCCACAAGGTAATCGCCCCAGTTTTCGCCTATGTTCGCGTCCACCTCGTCCCTTATGCGCTTTCTTGTTTCCTTGTCCGCGAGGCGGCGCTTAACGGCCTCAAACCCGCCCTCAAACGCCCAGGCGGGTATATTCGCGCTAAGGGTGGTTGACGTTGCGGTATACGGGTACTGGTCGGCGGCCACGTCTATGCCCTGGCGGCGGGCGCGCTCCATCATGGCTATTGTAAGGTGAGGAGTTACGCGGTGATCCGGCTTATAGCAGGTTTTGTGGTGCGATATTTCAAGGGGAACGCCCGCAAGCCGGGCTGTTTCTATCGATTCCGCCACGGATTCGGCAATAAGAGCGTCCTCGTCGCGCATATGCGTCGCGTAAAAGCCGCCGTACGGCGCGCAGGCGGATATTACGGAAACAAGCTCCTCGTTGTCAGCGTAGCTTCCCGGGGGATATATAAGGCCGCTTGTTATGCCGAAGGCGCCGTCCTGCATGCCCTCCTTAACAAGGGCGCGCATTTCGTCAAGCTGCTTTGCGGTTGCCTTTTCGGCGCTGTATCCCATTACGGCAAGCCTTACTGTGCCATGGCCAAGCATAAAGGCAAGGTTTGTGCTGTGCCCCGCCGTTTCAACGGTTGAGATGAAGTCCGCAAGGCTGCGCCAGGAATAATCCCCGTCGCCGTCGGTATAGCCTTTCAGCAAATCTATGTATTCTTCCCTTGCGGGGGCCATGCTTATGCCGCAGTTTCCAACAAGCTCCGTTGTTACGCCCTGCAGTATTTTTCCCTCCGTGCGGTTGCGCCCAAGCACGTTTTGATCGGTATGGGAATGAATATCCACAAAGCCGGGGGCAAGATATGTATCCTTCGCGTCAACGGTTTCCTTGGCCTCAATGCCGCCCGCCATACCGACAAGGCATATTTTGCCATCCTTAACGCCAACGTCCGCCCTGAACCAGGGGCTGCCGGTGCCGTCTATAACGCGCGCGTTCTTTATAAGAAGATCAAGCATTTTTTGTTCCCTTCCCTTTTTTATTAAAGCCGCTCCTCTACGGAAACGGAAAAGTTCTTATTGGCTACGCTTATCTCAAAGCGCCAAATGTTTTTGTTTTCGTCCGCTTCAAGCTTTTTTATAAAATCATAAAGCGTGTTCATCCGCCGCCTGTACTCATCCTGCGCCTCTTTAACCGAAACCCGCCTAAAGCTGAGCGTGTCGCCCGCCTTAAGCTGAGCCGCAAGCGGCAAATCCGCCCGTATAACGCAGCAGGGCTTGGGGTAGCCGCCGGTTGTTTGATGATCCGCCATCATTATTATGGGCTGGCCCGAGGGTATCTGCACGGAGCCGAAGGCCACCGCGTCGGACACTATGTTTCCGCTTTTGCCCGGGGCGAACTCAACGCCCTGCCCGCTGAGCCTGCAGCCCATGCGGTCACTTTCGGCGGATACGGTATAAACGGACGAAAAGAGCGTATTAAGCCCAATCTCGCTAAAATAATCGTCCTGCGGGCCAAGCGTTGCCCTTAAAACGGGGGACGATGAGTAATTCAAAACAAGCTCACCCTCCGCCCGGCGAAGCGCCATGTTTTTAAGATTGGCGGTCGGCTTTATCAGCTCAAGCTCGTCGCCCTTCGCGGCGCGGCGGCCGTCTATGCCGCCTATGGCGGCCTTCATGTATGTTGAGCGGCTGCCCATAACAAGGCTGCCGCCTACGCCGCCCGAAAACGCGATATAGCTCCTGCAGCCGTTTTTCGCTCCCGCGAGCGCGATTGTGTCCCCCGCCTTGGCTATATAAGCCCTGTTCATCTCTATCGCGCGTCCGTTTAGGGTTGGGCTCATGTCCGCGCCCGTTACGGCGAACGCGCAGTCCGTGTCAAGGGTTATCGCAGGGCCCTGAAGCGTTGCCTCTATCGCGGCGGTATGTATATCGTTTCCGACCAAGGCGTTCGCAAGCGCGAGCGCGTATGGGTCCGCCGCGCCCGCCGTGGGCATACCTAAGGACTGATAACCGATTCTGCCCGTGTCCTGAACGGTTGTTATAAGGCCGGGGCGAATGAATTTAAGCTTGCTCATTTGCTCTCCTCCCCGGCTTTTATGCGCTCAAACTCGGCTAAAGTAATGGGATAAAACTTTATTCGCATGCCCGCCTCTATGAATATGGGCTTTTCCCTTTTGGGGGAATAAAGCGAAAGCGGCGTGCGCCCTATAAGCTGCCACCCTCCGGGGGAGGCAAGGGGGTATATGCCCGTTTGCTCGCCCGCTATGCCCACGCTGCCCGGCTCTATTCTAACCCTTGGGGTTTTAAGCCTGGGCGCGGCTATTCGCTTATCCATGCCGCCAAGGTAGCAGAACCCCGGCAAGAAGCCGAGCATATAAACGGGATACTCGGGCGCGGAATGAATGGCTATAACATCATCAACGCTTAATGAATTAAGCTTGGCCACGGCTTCTATATCCGGCCCGAACTCGCCGCCGTACAGCACGGGAATTTTTATAAGCTCGCCGGGAGCCGTTTCGCCATCGTTCAACGCGTTTACAATAGGCCGAAGCGCGGCTTTCAGGCTTTCCTCATCCGTTTGCATAATATCGTAATGCACGGCAAGGGAGCGATACGTTGGCACAAGCTCCGTAATTCCCGCTATGTTCGCCGCCTTTACGGCGCGGCAAAGCGAATGCACCCTTTGGTTTGTTTTAAGCTCTATCCCCTGCCCAAGCTCCACGCAAAGCGCCGAATCCGACAGGGTGAGTATTTTAACGCCGTCTTTTTCCATATCAGTTCATTATCTGCCCGAGGGGCACCACGCTTATGCCCTCGCGTTCAAGCTCCGCCCGAATTTTTTGGGTAAACGCGAGCGCCTTTTCACCGTCCCCGTGAACGCATACGGAATCCGCGCGAACGGGAATTTCGCTGCCGGAAACGCTTGTTACCGTGCCCTGCTTTATCATCTTTACAACTCTTTTTACGGCCTCGTCCTCATCCGTTATCATAGCGCCCGGCTGGGAGCGGGGAACAAGAGAACCATCGTCCATATATCCCCTGTCCGCGAAAACCTCGCTCGCGAAGCGTATGCCCGCCTCCTCCGCCGCCTGCTCAAAGCGGCTGTTCGCAAGGCCCAGAAGAATAAGCCTGTTGTCAAATTCGCTTACCGCGCGGCATATAGCCCGGGCAAGCTTAATATCCTTTGCCGCCATGTTGTACATGGCCCCGTGCGGCTTAACGTGAACAAGCTCCGCTCCGCTTGCCTTTACAAAAGCCGAAAGCGCGCCAAGCTGATAAAGCACGCAGTCGTGCAGATCGCCCTCGCTCATGTTAAGATTCCTGCGGCCGAAGCCCACAAGATCGGGGTAGCCCGGGTGCGCGCCCATGCTTACGCCGCGCTCCGCCGCGAGCGCCACGGTTTTGGCCATAACGGCGGGGTCTCCCGCGTGAAAGCCGCAGGCTATGTTTGCGCTTGAAACAAAGCTTAATACATCCTTATCCATGCCTATTTTATAGGCGCCGAAGCTTTCGCCAAGGTCCGAATTCAAATCAACGCGGTATTCGCCGCTTTTATTCATGCTCATTTTTTCCTCCGAAGAGATAATGTGTCTTTCGCGCTAATTATAGCATATAAACGCGCCCGTTTGGCACATAAAAAGCTGATTGGGGCGCGTGTTTACGGATTATTCAAAAGCATTCGCGGGCAATGTATGCTATAATAAACGAAAATTACCCAAGGATCGGAGAGGCAAGATGCTTGAAAGCATAAAACAAAAGCTTAAAGCCATACTATCCTCCGCCCAAGGTTGGCTTAAAAAATCGGCCGCCAAATCAAAAATCGGGCTTAAGAGGTTTATATTAAAATCAAGAAAAAGGCACGCCGCGTTCAAGCGCGCGGGCGGCATGCGCCGCGTTGCGGATACGCTTACGGACGGCGTGCGCAACAAAAACCCCAAGGCGTTTATAACCCTTGGCGCCGCGGGCGCGGTTGTAATAGGAATTGCAGCGGTGATAATCGTTTGCGTATCGGGCGGCAAAACTCGATCGGACGAATCGGGTGCCACCGTGCTTTTAGATGGCAGCGCCGTAAAAATAGCGGAGGCGATTACGGCTACTCCCGCGCCAACATACGCCGCCCCCACTCCAGAGCCCACGCCGACCCCGGTATCAATGGGCAAGGGCACAACCGGCGAGCAGGTTAAGGCCGTGCAGGAAAGGCTGATGGAGCTGGGCTACATGGACGTTGATGAGCCCACGGAAACATTCGGAAGCGTTACAAAGGACGCCGTTGAGGTATTCCAGCGCAGGCACGGGCTTACCGTTGACGGCTACATAGGCGAGGAAACATACGACAGATTGATGCGCGCGGACGCTTTGCCGTACATGGCAACGGTTGGCGACGAGGGCACGGACATAGAGGAGCTGCAGAAGCGCCTTGTTGAGCTGGACTACATGAAGCACGCCACGGGCTACTTCGGCGACGAAACCGAATCCGCCGTTAAGGAGTTTCAGGAAAACAACAACCTGTCCGTGGACGGCATGATAGGCGTAAACACAAAGGAAGCGCTTTACAGCGAGGATGCCGTGCCGCACTCCGTTTCATACGGCGAAAAGAGCGACGAGGTGCTTAAGTATCAAAAGCGGCTGTTCAAGCTGGGCTATCTTACAACCGAGCCGGACGGCACATTCGGCAGCGACACAAAGGCCGCCGTTAAGCTTTTCCAGGAGCTGAACGGACTTATAGCGGACGGCCACATAGGCCCGCAGACAAAGGAACTGCTCATGTCTTCCGACGCGCAGGCGAACGCCCTTACAATAGGCATGAGCGGCGATACCGTTAAGAGCATGCAGAAGAAGCTTAAAAAGCTTGGCTATCTTTCAAGCGCGGACGGATACTTCGGCTCCGGTACGGAGGCCGCGGTACGCGCCTTCCAGAAGCGGAATAACCTTACCGTGGACGGCAAGGTTGGCAGCCAGACAATGGCGAAGCTGGTTTCCGGCAATGCCAAGGCCGCCGCGAGCGACACACCCGCGTCAACTCCGGGCGGAAGCTCCGGGTCAAGCTCCTCTTCGGGCTCAAGTTCAGGCTCAAGCAGCTATTCCTCCGGCGCGAGCGCGGACAGGCTGATTGAGATTGCCCTTTCAAAGCTCGGCTGCCGCTACAGAACCGGCGCCAAGGGCTCAAGCTCGTTTGACTGCTCCGGCTTCGTATACTGGTGCCTTAATCAGGCGGGCGTAAAGCAGAGCTACATGACCAGCAAGGCCTGGCGCAGCGTGAGCAAATACCAGAAGATAAGCTCCATAGACAACCTGCAGAAGGGCGACATACTGGTATTCAAAATGTCCTCCAGCAAGGGCCACGTGGGCATAGCCATTAACGGCAGCGAAATGGTGGACGCCTCCAGCAGCGAGGGCTGCGTTGTGCGCCGCTCTTACAAAACAACGTACTGGCGCAAATATTTCTACTGCGCTTACAGAATATTCTAAAACGCGGGCGGGAAAAATTTCCCGCTTGCAATTCGCCGGAATATTTGATATATTTAGCGAACAATGATTATATTCTCGCCCATGGGGGAGTAGTTGCGCGCCGATATGGCGCGTGCTGAGGTCAACATACATGGCGGCTATACGCCGTCTGGTCCGGCAGAAACAACGAGACTCATGTGCAGCTTGATTTTAGCTGCGCATGGGTCTTTTTTATAAGTTAATTTATGTACTGGGAGGTACAACAGTGAAACAATATCTGATGCAGACAAGCGAGGTTTTTAAGGAAACCGGCTCATGTCCCGAGGGCTTAACGGCCGACGAGGCGGCGGCGAGGCTTGCCGCGAACGGCAAAAACAAGCTTGCGGAGCCAAAGAAGGACTCCGTTATAAAGCAATTCTTCAAGCAGATGGCGGACCCGATGATAATAATTCTGCTTGCCGCCGCGGCCATAAGCGCCGTGCTTGCCGTTATAAACAACGAAAGCATGACGGACGTTATAATAATTCTGTTCGTTGTGGTTGTAAACGCCGTGCTTGGCGTATATCAGGAAAACAAGGCGGAAAAGGCCATAGAGGCGCTGCAGAAAATGGCGGCGGCCACAAGCCGGGTGCTTCGCGGGGGAAAGATTGTAACCGTGCCGAGCGAGGAGCTTGTTGTGGGCGACGTGGTGCTGCTTGAGGCGGGCGACGCCGTGCCCGCGGACGGCAGAATAATAGAAAGCGCGAGCCTTAAAATAGAGGAGGCGGCGCTTACCGGCGAATCCGTTCCGGTAAACAAGTTTATAGACGCGCTGTTCCTTAGGGAGGGCACAAAGGACGTGCCGCTTGGGGACAGGAAGAACATGGTATACATGGGCTCCTCCGTTGTATACGGCCGCGGCAAGGCGGTTATAACCGCAACCGGCATGGATACGGAAATGGGCCGCATAGCGGACGCGCTCGCCAAGGCGGAGGACGGCGAAACCCCGCTGCAGAAAAAGCTGGGCCAGCTTTCCGGCATTCTTACAAAGCTTGTGCTTGCCATATGCGTTGTTATATTCGCGGTGCAGCTTATACGCGCGGGCAGCTTTACGCTTGACGTAACGCTTCATTCGTTCATGATCGCGGTGTCGCTTGCCGTTGCCGCCATACCCGAAGGACTTGTCGCGGTTGTAACGGTTGTGCTGAGCATAGGCGTTACCAACATGTCCAAGCGAAACGCCATAATCCGCCGCCTTACCGCGGTTGAAACGCTTGGCTGCGCGCAGGTTATATGCTCCGACAAAACCGGTACCCTTACCCAGAACAAGATGACCGTTGTGGATTCCTTCGGCGACGAGGAGAACACGGCCCTTGCCATGACCCTTTGCAGCGACGCCACGCTTAACGAGGACGGCGTTTCCGCCCAGGGCGAGCCTACCGAGGCGGCGCTTGTTGTTTGGGGCGCGAAGCATTCGCTTAAAACGGACAATCTCGCGAAGACCATGCCCCGCGTGGGCGAGGCCCCGTTTGACTCGGTTAGAAAGATGATGTCCACCGTTCACAAAACCGAGGGTGGATTTACGCAGTATACAAAGGGCGCGCCGGACGTTGTTATAGGCCGCTGCGCCACATATCTTGAAAACGGCGAAGAGCTGCCCATGACGCGCGAAAAGCTTGCGGAGATAGCCGGGGCGAACAAGGCCATGGCGGACCGCGCGCTCAGGGTTCTGGCGGCGGCAAGGCGAACCTATTCCAAAATGCCCGAAAGCACGGAGCCTGACGCGCTTGAGAATAACCTTTGCTTCCTTGGCCTTGCCGGCATGATAGACCCGGTACGCCCGGAGGTTAAGGACGCGATAGCCGAGTGCCGCGAGGCCGGCATCCGCCCCATAATGATTACGGGCGACCATGTGGACACGGCCGTGGCCATAGCGAAGGAGCTTGGCATACTGAGCGACGGCAGCCGCGCCGTAACCGGCGCCGAGCTTAGCGAAATGGACGACGAAACATTCGAGCGCGAATACAAAAACATATCCGTTTACGCCCGCGTGCAGCCGGAGCATAAAACAAGAATAGTAAACGCCTGGCGAAACGGCGGCTACGTAACCGCAATGACCGGCGACGGCGTGAACGACGCGCCCTCCATAAAGTCCGCCGATATAGGCGTTGGCATGGGCATAACCGGCACGGACGTTACAAAGAACGTTGCGGACATGGTGCTTGCGGACGATAACTTCGCCACTATAGTTGGCGCCGTTGAGGAAGGCCGCAGGATTTATGACAACATAAGGAAGGCCATTCAGTTCCTGCTCGGCTCCAATATGGCGGAGGTTATAGCCATTTTCGTGGCAACGCTTTTGGGCTTTACCATACTTGAGCCTGTGCACCTTCTGTGGATAAACCTTGTTACGGACTGCTTCCCCGCGCTGGCTCTCGGCATGGAAAGGGCGGAGGGCGACATTATGCGCCGCAAGCCCCGCAGCGCTTCCGCCGGCGTTTTCGCGGACGGCATGGGCATAGACGTTGCGTATCAGGGCGTGCTTGTTTCGCTGCTGGTGCTCGCCTCTTACTTTGTGGGGCACTTTATGGAATCCGGCCTTTGGGAAATTACAAACAGCCCGGACGGCATGACCATGGCGTTTTTAACAATGTCCATGGCCGAAATTTGCCACAGCTTCAACATGCGCTCCCGCCGCGGCAATATATTCAAAATGCACTACGGCAATAAGGCCCTTACGCTTGCCGCCGTGGGCAGCGTGCTTGCCACAACGCTTGTTTGCGAAATTCCCTTGCTTGCGAACGCCTTCGGCTTTACCCCCGTTTCGTTCGCGGAATACGTTGTTGCCATGGCCTTCGGCTCGGCCGGCCTTTTCATAGTTGAAATAGTTAAGGCTTTCCAGCGCAGGGCCGAAAAGCGCAAAAACAACATTTAAGCTAATAGCTTTTTCCTCATCGGGGCTGCCATGCGCGGCCCCGTTTTTGTTGTTTATAAGGCTTTTGTATGCTATGATAAAATATGGTTTTGTATTCGGAGGTTTTTTATAAGTGGAACATAAGCTTGGCGCGAAAAACTATATAGGCTATGCCCTTTGCGATGTGTCCGGAATGCTGGCGTTCTCGGCGCTTGGGGCGTATTTATCCGTTTTTTATACGGACATACTTAAAATAGGCACGGGCACGGTATTTATAATAATGCTCATCGCCCGCCTTTGGGACGGCATAAACGACCCGATTATGGGCTTTCTCGCCCAGCGGCGCGCGCCGGGCGCGGCTGGTAAGTTCCGCCCGTTTATACTTTGGGGCGGCATACCGCTCGCAATAGCAAGCGTGCTTACTATGACGTATATCCCAAACCTTTCCCATGGGGCTTATGTTGCATACGCCGCCGCGACATATATTCTTTACGGCATGCTCTATACCGTTGTGCTTGTGCCCTACGGCTCCATGGCAAGCGTTATGACAAGGCGGGAGAACGAGAGGAGCATACTTTCCATGTGCCGCTCCGTGGGCGGCGGAATAGGCTCCCTGCCCGCCACAATGCTCTTCCCCCTGCTTGTGTTTACGGATAAAACGCTTGATCCCGATAAGCTTTTTATCGCCATGTGCTTTATAGGCGTAGCCATGGCCGCGCTTTATACCCTTTCATACTCGTGGACGCGGGAATACATTCCTTCCCCCGCCGTAAAGGAGCGCGTTCGCGCGAGCAAGGTTATAGGCTCGCTCCTTAAAAACCGCGCGTTTGTTATAATGAGCGTTGTGGGGTGCCTGCTTATGGCGGCGTCGATGTATCTTAACACCATAAACGTTTATCTTTTTAAGGATTATTACGGCAAGGCCGGTATGCTTACGCTTGTAACCGTGGCCTCATATATTCCCATGCTTGCCATGATACCCTTTGTCAACAAGCTTATATCCGCCTTCGGCAAAAAGGCGATAAGCATAGCGGGGCTTACGATATCCGCCGTTACAATGCTTCTTGTGTGGCTTATTCGCCCGCAGAACCCCTGGGTATACATTGCCGCGAGCTTTTTCCTTAACCTTGGCTCGGGCTTTTTAACGCTTGAGGTTTGGGCAATGGCCATGGACGTTATAGACGCGCAGGAGCTGCAGACGGGTCGCCGTGAGGAGGCCGTGAGCTACTCCGTATTCACGTTTATGCGAAAGGTAGGCCAGGCGCTTGCCGCGCTCGCCCCGCTGCTTGTGGGCCTTGTCGGGTACGACAGCGACCTTGTGGGAACCGGCCAGAACGCCGCCACGCTTGAGGGCATGTACACCGTGGCCACGCTTGTGCCCTGCGCTATGTACGCCATTATGCTTATACTTATGATAATATACCCCTTGGGCAAAAAGGAAATGAACGAAATGCACGCCGCCCTTAAGGAGCTGCGCGCGCGGGAGGACAGGGCATGAGCGCAAAACCCAACCTTATATACGTTTTCGCGGATCAGCTGCGCTACGACGCGCTAAGCTGCAACGGCTGCGAATACATATCAACGCCCAACATAGACGCGCTTGCTCAGCAAAGCCTTTGCGTAGACAACGCCGTATCCGGCCACCCCGTTTGCGCGCCGTACCGCGCCTCCCTTTTCACCGGCAAATACACAACAAGCACCGGCATGGTTATAAACGAAATTCGCATGAACCCGAACCACCGCTGCATAGCGCACGAGCTTACGGACGGCGGGTACGAAACCTGCTACATAGGCAAGTGGCATCTTTACGCGGCGCAGCTGGGGCACCATTACAACACGGCTAATTCATTCATACCAAAGGGGCCGGACAGGCTGGGCTTTGACGACACGTTCGCCGCCTATAATTTTCACCATGAATACTACGCGCCGCGGGCGTATTACCACCTGGACACGCCCGAAAAGCACTATGCCGAGGGGTATGAGCCGGACTTTATGACAAGCTACGCCATATCGCACCTTAAGCGGCTCTCCCGCGCCGATAAGCCCTTTGCCATGTTCCTTTCCTTAGGCACGCCGCACGACCCGTGGACACGGGAAAACGTGCCCGAAAAATACTACAACATGGTAAAGGACACGGCTTTTCATTTGCCCGGTAACTACAGCCCCCGCAACGATCCGCACGCGGACATGTGGGCAAGGCTGAGCAAAAAGGAGCGGGGCGAGCTTGGCGAATGGATGCGGGTATATTACGCCATGGTCGCGAACCTTGACGACAACATTGGCAGGCTTACGGCCGCTGTGGACTCGCTGGGCCTTCGTGACAACACAATATTCGTATTCACGTCCGACCACGGCGAAATGTTCGGCGCGCACGGCAGGCGGGCTAAAAACATATTTTATGACGAGGCGGCGCGGGTGCCGTTCCTTATTCGCTTTGGCGATAAGCTCCCCAAGGGGAGGCGCGATTTTTGCTTCAACACGGTTGATATTATGCCAACGCTTCTTTCGCTTATGGGCTTACCCTATCCCAAGGAGGTTGAGGGGCAGGATTTAAGCGAATGCGTGCTGGGCAGTGGCGATAACTCCACCCCCTCGCTTATGATGGGCACGGGGCCGACCGCCGTTTGGGGGCCGGGCAGAGAGTGGCGCGCCGTTCGTGACAAGCGCTATACATACGCCGTATACAGGGCCGATAAGAAGGAATTCCTTTTTGACAATATATCCGATCCCCTGCAGACGAAAAACCTGGCTGAAGACCCGAAATACGCCGATATAAAGGCGAGGCTTATAAGCAGCATGCGGGAGCAGATGGCAAAAATAAACGACGGCTTCTGGCCGAATCTTAAATACCGCAGGCTTTGGACAAAGCGCCGGATAATACTGCGCACGGCAACGCTGAATAACCATGATTCCAAATGACGTAAGCGTGCTTATAAAGCCCGCCAGTTCGCTTTGCGATCTTAATTGCAGCTATTGCTTTTATCACGACGAGGCAAAGCACAGGGCCGTTTTCGCCCACCCTGTAATGACGAACGATATTTCGTCCGCCCTTATTTCCCGCGCGCTTTCGCACGCGAAAAGAAGCTGCTCTTTCATATTTCAGGGCGGGGAGCCTACGCTCGCCGGGCTTGATTATTATAAATTCTTTGTTGACGAGGCAGCCGGGCAGAACAGAGCAAAGCTTAAAATAAACTATTCCCTGCAAACGAACGGACAGAGTATAAACGGCGAATGGGCAGACTTTTTCCGCGAAAACCGCTTTCTTGTGGGCATATCGCTTGACGGCACGGCGGAAATACACGACCGCCTTCGCGGCGAGGGTACGCACAAAAAGGCCCTGCGCGCGGCGGCGCTTTTGAAAAGCCGAAACGTTGAATTTAATATACTTACTGTTGTAACCTCAAGAACCGCGCGCAATACCGAGGCCGTGTATAATTATTTTAAGCGGCAGGGGTTTTATTATCAGCAATACATTCCCTGCATTGATTCCATTGGCGGCGAAAGCTACCTTAGCGCGGAGGAATACGGGCGGTTTTTGATAAAGCTGTTTCGCCTGTGGGAAAGGGACGCGTTGAGCGAGCGCCCTGTATCCGTGCGGTATTTTGACGAGCTTGCGCTTATGCTTATGGGCCGCCAAGCAGGCAGCTGCGGCATGAGCGGCACCTGCTCAACGCAATATGTCGCGGAAAGCGACGGCAGCGTTTACCCCTGCGATTTTTACTGCGTGGATTCATATCTTTTGGGAAACGTTTTAACCGACGATTTCAGCGCTATAGACGCGCGGCGCGATGAGCTGCGCTTTATTGAATCCTCCTCCCATATTGCCGATGAATGCCGAGGCTGCCGCTATTTTGCCCTTTGCCGGGGCGGCTGCCGCCGCGACAGGGACTCTTTTGCAGGCGCCCCCCTGGGGCTTAACAGGCTCTGCGCGGGGTATAAGCTTTTCTTCACCGAATGCGCCGACGATCTCGTCTCCCTTGCCCTTCACCTTGCAAGACGATAGCGTTTCTATAAAACGAAAAAATATTGATTTTGGGAAATAGGATTTACAGAAATCAAAAATCGCTCCCCTGTTTATCAGAGGAGCGATTGCTTTTTCAAAGGGTTTATTTTTCTTCCTTTTTGTTTTTCTTGCCGGCAAGGCCGAGCACAAGGGCGATTATAAGCGCGGCGGCGGCAACTATAAGCCAGCCGTAGCCTTCGGCATAGAGCGGCAGAATCTTTTCAAGGAACTCCGGCAGGCCCGCCTGGTCAAGGGAGTGTATAACGCTTATAACGGCGGTTGCGCCCACAACAAGCGGATAAACAAAGCGGTTGTTCTTCCAAAGGTTGTCCGTAAGGCCCAGTATTATAAGCACTATGGCAACGGGGTAGATGGCGTTCAGTATGGGCACGGAAATGCTCAGGATTGTATTAAGCCCCAAATTGCACACGAAGAACGCGAAGCCGGTTATCACAAATACCCATTTTTTATAATCAAGCTTTGGGAACAGGCCGGAGAAATACTGCGAAACGCTGTTTATAAGGCCAACGCAGGTGGTAAGGCAGGCAAGGGTGAATATTGCGGCGAGCAGTATCGCGCCCGGCTCACCGAAAAGCTGATACACTATTTCCCTAAGCGTCCACGCTCCGTTTTCCTGAATCGCGTAAACGCCCGAGGATGCCTGACCCATATAGGTAAGCATAATGTAAACAAGGGCGAGTATCGCGCCCGCGGCAATGCCGCAAAGCACGGCGTGCTTTATCATTACCTTCTTTTCCTTAAGGCCGAATGTGGTAAGGGTGGTTGCGATAACAATGCCGAAATTGAGCGCGGCTATGGTATCCATTGTGTTATATCCTTCCGCGAAGCCCTTAAGGAACGGGGTTTCGGCGTAATCCGCCTGCGGAGCGGCCACGTTTACCTGCCCCTTTATAACAAAGCAGACGAAAAGGAAAACTATAAGCACAAGAAGAATGGGCGTAAGCACGTTGCCTATGCGCTTAACAAGCTTGGCGGGCGTCATGCAGAGCCAAAGCGCCACCGCGAAGAAAACAAGCGAATACACAAGCATCCAAACGGTTGTGTTCGCGCCCTCGGGAAGATAGGGAGCGACGGCCATTTCAAAGGGAACGGAGGCCGCGCGGGGAATGCCCAGGCCCGGGCCTATCGAAAGGCAGATAAGGGCCGCGAAAACAATGCCGAAGCGCCTGCCCACGCGCGCGCCCAGCTTATCCGGCCCATCAAAACGCGCAACGACTATAACGCCGAGAACCGGCAGCACAACGGCCGTAATAATAAAGCCTATAAGGGCGGCGGTGGTATTAGTGCCCGCGTTTTGGCCTAAAAAAGGCGGGAATATAAGATTTCCCGCGCCAAAGAACAGGGAAAACAGCATAAAGCTGACCGTAAGCATGTTCCGCTTGCTCAATTTCATTTGAGTTGCTTCTCCTTGAATATAATGGGATAATGGGCATAAAAAAAGACCCATGTTTTTACATGGGCCTTGGATGGTGGAGCTTACCGGATTCGAACCGGTGATCTCTACACTGCCAGTGTAGCGCGATAGCCAACTTCGCTAAAGCCCCGGAATACTGCGCGCTTTTCATCGCGCAAGATGTATTATACCGTAACAGGTTCGGTTTGTAAAGAACTTTTTTCGCTATTTATAAAATAAGGGAACGAAAAAGGGGAGCGGCGAACCGTTCCCCTAAGAATCAATTGTTTATTCAGCTGAGCTTGGTGCCGCACTCAACGCAGAACTTAGCGCCTTCGGAAAGCTTGGCGCCGCAGTTGGGGCAGAACGCGCTCTTGGGCTTGGGAGCCTCGGCGGGCTTTTTGCTGCCGCAGTTGGGGCAGAAGGCCATCTTCGCTTCGTTCTTGGCGCCGCAGGAGCAGGTCCAGCCATCTTCGGCGGGCTTGGGAGCGGGCTTCTTGCTGCCGCAGCTGGGGCAGAAGGCCATATTGTCGCCGTTGGTTGCGCCGCAGGAGCAGGTCCAACCGCCCTGCTGCTGAGGCTGCTGAGCCTTAGCCTGCTGCTGGGCTTGCTGTTGCTGCTGCTGATACATCATCTGCTGCTGATTGGAAGCGGAGAACGCGCCCGCCATGTTGCCGGAGGCGTTCATGCCAAGGCCAACGCCCATAAAGGCCGCGCCCGCGCCGGCGGTGTTGCTGCCGGCGGCTTCCACGCCGCGAGCCATAGCGCCCTGCACATAGCCCTCGCGTACGCTGGGATCGGAAAGCATTGCGCCCTGGTTGCGCATGTTGATAAGCTTCTGGCTCTCTTCATCATAGGAGAGGGAGCCTATGCCTACGGACTGAATCTGCATGCCGCGGTTCTGGTTCCATTCCTCATCAAGAATGTTTGCCATGTATTTGGAAAGCTCGCGCGCCTTGCTGGTAACAAAGCTTATGCGGGTGCCGTCCGCGCTCATCTGGTTGATGGCGGCCTGCAGAGCCTCCAGGAACTCGTTAAGATACTGCTCATTAATATCGGCTATGTCTACGCTTTCCGCGTTGCGGGGAATAGCCTCGGCATAGAACTTGAGCGGCTCGGTAACCTTTATGGAATAGGTGCCGTGCGCGCGCAGGAACAGCTCTGAATTATAGAAATTATCAAAGTAGTTTATGGGGGTGCGGGTGCCGAACTTAATGCCCTTTATCTCCTGAAGGTTTATGAAAAATACCTTCTGGCTGGCGGAGGGGGTTCCGCCGTACTTTATGCGGCTGAAAGTCTCCTTAAGAGAATCGCCGAACTGGCCGTTGAAAAGGCTGGGGGTGGAAGAATTATCCACTTTGAAGTAGCCGGGCTCGGCAGTGTAGTCAACCACCTTGCCGCCGTCCACAAGCATCATGAACTGATTATCGTAAACGTGGATAATAGAGCCGTTGGATACGGTGTCGGCTGTGCCCTTGGTGTTCTGGTTGCGGCTGTCTCCCTTGCGGACCTTGACGCCGCGGGTAAATACGGTGTTATCACCCATGGAAGCGGACTCGATTACCTCAAGCCAGCTGTCTGCCAGCGCGCCGCCTATGGCGCCTACGGCAGCTTTGATTATGCCCATAGTATTATCCTCCTGATTTTTTATTTTCTTTTCTATTAATTATCCCCGCGGCGTATACTTTTGTCAAGCGAACAGACCCGTGCCGCGGAAAATTTCACTTCGTTTCCTTAGTTCGCGTCCTTAAGAGCCGTGCCGTAGGCCTCCCAGGTTTCGTCGGGTTTCTCCCCCGCGGCAAGCGGCGCGCCCGTGCCTATGGATACCTCCGGCGGGTTGCCCTTGTAGGTATCGGTATAAAGGAGCTTGCTTTCAACCAGCTCTCCGTTTACGTATTTGTCCTGATACGCCTCGGCAACGTAGTATTTATGCCCCTGAACCTTAACAAGCTGATAGCCCGTGGGGATTGTGGAATCGTTTGTGTATATGGCCTCTTCAAGGCGGGAACGCTCTTCCTTAATCTCGTTTCGGGATTTATAGGTTACGCCCTCGGGCAGAGGCGCGCCGTAAATATAAACCGTAAGCGTGTTGCGGCTGGAGCTGCCCTCAACCGGCGACACCTGCGCGAATATATAAACAGGGGATTCCGTGTTGTTTTTCCAAACAAAGTCTATGCCGCGGGTATCAACCGTAGCGTCAAGGCCTACGGGCACATAGTCCGAGGGGATTGTGTGCGCGCGGCGATCAACTATTTCCATGTTGGAGCAGAGAAGCGCGTTATAAAGGGTTGTTGATACCTGGCAAATACCGCCGCCGGCCTGGATTGTGTATTCCTTGCCGCCGCTTATGCCGTTAGCGCCCTTCCAGCCCAGGTCATACGTGCGGGGGCCAACAACCGTGTTAAAGCTCCATTCCTCGCCCGGCTGAACAACGTTTCCGTTTATAATGTCCGCCGCCTTTTGAATATTATATTTTCTGTTCTGCTTAACCTCGTCGTCCTTCCTGGCGGAGAACTTGGTGGTGTAGCTTGCGATAAATGTTGTGTTCGCCTTAAGCTCGTCAATCGTGCCGCCGGGCAAAACGGCGTTAAGCGTGGCCTCTATGGTGGTTTCAAAATTGCCCGCGCTTATGGCAGCCTCTATGGCGTCCGCGGTAGCTTCTTTATTAAGGGTTTGTCCCTCAATGCCCTCGTGGTAAATAAAGCGCTCCTCCTGCGCCCAGTCCGTTACGGGCTCGGCGTACGCGGCGGTAGCCTCCGTATTCACGGTTTCGCTTATGCCCTCAAGCGCGCTCATTATCTTTTCGCGGTCCGCTGTATACTTGGCGTCAAATTCGCCCACGCCCGCGCCGGTAATGACAACGGTGTCGTCATCCGTTCCGCGGCCAAAGTTAAGCCCGTCCGCCAGCGCGTCCGCAATGTCGTACGTCATGCCGAGCGCCTCATAGTCAAACGTCCAGCTGTTTTCGCCGCTGCTTACGGTTATGGCAACGGTTTTAAGCTTTTTCTCCGCGGCGTTCTTAACAAGGCCCGTAGCCTCCTCGGGAGTCATACCGCTGACGTCAACGCCTATAAGCCTTACGCCGTCCTTAAAGCGCTTGCTCGTCTGCATAAGCTTATCCATGTCCGCAACGGCCTCCGCGCCGTTATTGTTGGATATGGCGATTATTATGATAACGCAAATAAGCACGCCCGCGGCGAGCGCCACGAATTTCAGAAGGCGGCGTGCGTTCTTCTTTTTGTTTTTCTTTTTGGCCGTGCCGGTCGAGCGCGCGCTTGAGCTGCGCGTGGCTGTGGTGCGGGCGGTTGAGGTTTTAGCCGATGATGATGACCTTTTCGCGCTTGTGCGGCTTGCCGTACGTGACGCGGTTTTAACCGCGCGCGTTGAGGTCGCGCTCTTGGTTGAGGCTGTTCTGCCGCCTGTCGCCGCGCCGCTCCTTGATGAGGAGGTGCGCGAAGCGGTGCCGGTTGTGCCCTGCGCCTGCTGCTTTTTCATATATGAGGGCAGCTGCGGTCCCGCGTTGTAGCTGCCGGAGTACTTATCGTTTGCCATTCTTCCTCTTTCTGCCTGTTCAGGCATAAAACATCACATTACATTGTAGCCCAATCAAGCAAAATACGCAACATATACGCGGGCATTTATACAAAAATGCAAGCTGTATTCATTCCCCCCACTCCCGGGGTTGTTAAGGGGCCGCGGCCCCTTAATTTCAATCCGGCTCCGGCGACACGCGCGCCGGAACGGATGAAAACCGAAGGTTTTCTTTCCCTGCGGGTTTTCCGCCCGGGAGCGTAAGCGAGAGGAAAACCCGTAAACTCAAAAAGACGGCGAAAGACCGTCTTTTTGAAAGCGAAGCGTAAACTCAAGGAAACGGACGTGTCCGTTTTCTTGAAAGCGAAGCGTAAACTCAAAAAAAGACGGCACGAGGCCGTCTTTTTGAAAGCGAAGCGTAAACTCAAAAAAGACGGCACGGGGCCGTCTTTTTGAAAGCGTCAGCTTTTACATTTTTCCTTCTTTTTCAAGCTCCCAGCGCTTCTTCACAAGGAAGGTAGCAACGTGGTTGCCGTGGCTGCCGCGGCCGAAGCCCTCGTCGGCGCCGTTGGCGCGAGCCTGCGCGGAGGCAACCTGAGTGCCGCCGGCTACGAATATAACCTTGTCGCGTATACCCATTTCGGTAGCGATGCGGTTAATCTTGGAAATGTTCTTATAGTGTATGTCGTCGTGGCTTATTATGGTGGAGGCAAGCATGGCGTCCGCGTGCAGCTCAACCGCCGCGTTGACAAGCTTTTCGGGCGGTACGCTGGTGCCAAGGTAATGCACCTCTATGCCGTATTTCTCTATGCCGCCGTGCTTAATGTCTATTATCTCCCTAAGGCCAACGCTGTGCTCGTCCTCGCCAACCGTGCCGCAAACAACCTTCATGGGCTTGCGCTCTATGTCCGCGCGGATTTC
Organism: bacterium; assembly: GCA_963643205.1. Classification (GTDB taxonomy): domain Bacteria; phylum Bacillota; class Clostridia; order Christensenellales; family CAG-138; genus Phil1. The sequence goes on from CAVIJJ010000008.1 coordinate 53,187, forward strand.
ATCATCGCTCATCACGTCCGGCTCCTTGGGCAGAACCAGCTTATCAATTTCTATGCTGAAGGGAACCTTGCCCTTTGCCTCTATGCGGGTACCTTCGGCGGGATGCATTATCTCCTTTGAAATAACCTCTATGTCCGTAAGGCCCATGCGCTTGCAGCACTCTATGGCCGCCGCCTCGGCTATAAGCTTGTTGGCGGGGAAGAACATGGTAAGCATAACGGTGCCGTCGGCAAGCCACTCCATTTCGGGGCGGATAAGCTTAGCGCCGGGCTGGGCGAATTCCTTAACCTCCGCCATACGCACGTTGCAGTTGTCCTCTTCGTCAAGCTCGTCTATGAACACTATCTTTTCGGGCTTTTCAAGCGTGCAGCCGCCTATAAGGTCGCTGGGGTTGGTTGCGCCGTACTGGGCAATGTTGTTGTAGCCGTAGTGAGCGGTAACGGGGGCCATGTAGTCGTCCTCGCGCTTTACTATGGTGCCGGCGCCTATGCCGCCGTCTATCTTTCTGGCGATACCGTCGTTATTGCGCTCCGGATATATGCCGCTGTCCACGAACATGCCGGCCTCAACGGCGTTGAAGTAGCCGCCCATCTGAACCATTTCCTCAAGGAAGAGAACGGCGCGCTCCTTAAGCTCGCGGGCCTTTTCGCGCAGGTAGCCGTCCTTTTTCAGCTCAACCATTTCCATAAGCCCGTCCATGCCCACAAGCGCCTGCTTGGCGGTATCGCAGGCCTCTATATTATAGATGTGCCAGGGTACGTTGCGGCCCTCGTCGGGGGTTATGGTGGACTGTATATCCGCGCTGGTAAGCTTGGATATAATCATGTTCAGCACGTGGGTAACGGTTGCCTCACGGGTGGAGGACTCGATATACTTGGTGTTCATCTGCGCGCGCATGCGGTATTCGTGGAAAAGATCGCGAAGCGCAACGGCGTAGGGCAGGTCAATGTGTATGCAGGGCGCGGGGGTAGCCGTGGGGGGAACGGTGGAAAGGCAGATGTTCTTCTTATCCACGCCCACCTTGGCGGAGAAAATGGCGTTTATGGCATGCTGCACCATAAGCTCCGGCATAACCTTCCAGGCATCGCGCGCGGTAGCGTTGGCGTTATGCGCGCCGTCTATCTGCGCCTGTCCTGCCCAGGCGATAAGCTTTTTGCTCTCGCAGGCATCAACAAAGCTGCGGATCATGTTTATGTTTCTGTAAATAACGTTGTACTGCGGGTCCTGATGAACGCCGTTCACGCCTTCTTCCGCGAACATAACGGCAATATCCGGGCCGGCAACGCCGGAAACATAGCTATGGTAGTTTATGGGGCGGCCAACCTCGTCCTCTATCATGTCGAGGGCCTTGCGCTGGGCGCGAACCTGCTTACGGGTTACGGGGATACCGCCCATGCCCTGGGGAGTGCCCTCTATAAGGCCGTCAAAGTGGCTCTGTCCGGCGGTACGGATAACCATTATATGGTCGGCGCCGTGGTGCGCGGCAAGCCTCATGCGGCGGATATCGTCCTCAAAGCGGCCGGAAGCTATTTCCGTGGTAATTGTGGGCAGGGGCTGAGGGTCTATATCGCCGAAATAATGCGCCGGGGGCAGGGGTACGCTTGACTTAAGCGGCTCCGCGCAGTCCTGATAGTTGAACTGGCCAAGCTTAAGATCGGGCGCGGGAGTGCGCCATGTCCAGCCGTGGCGGCGGGGATGATAGTTTTCAAGATCCTTCAGTATTTCGGATACGTTAATGTTATCATTGGGGTCCAGTTTGTAATCGCTCATGCCTTGCCTCCCTTAAAACTGCGCCGCGGCCTCGTCCCAAAGCTTGCCTTCGCAAAGGGCTTTGCCCACGAGTATGTAATCCATGTTCTTGGCCTTGGCAAGCCTGTAAACAACGTTGCCCGCGCCGTGGCCCAGAAGGCTGCGCTCTATGCAGCCATCGGTTATGGCCTTAGCCTCTATTGAGGAGAAGCCCATGCGCAGAAGAACGCTGCGCTCTATGGCGGGGGAAGTGTATTCATAGCCCATCTTGAGCAGCGGATCCACTATCTGCTCGGCAAGCTGCCAGAAGCGCTCTTCCAGCTCCTTGTCGCTCAGGTTCGCCACGCTTTCGCGGCGGACTTGATAATCGTCATCTCTTTTCATTTATTTTTCCTCCCGATGAATTGTGCGCCTATTAAGCCTTAAGCTCTTTAAGCACTGCCTTTACGTAATCCACGTCGCGGTTAACTTCCTCCGCAAGGAAGGCGATGTCGCCCTCGGTGGGCTCGTGATCAACCGTGGCAATGGCGTTCTTTATAAGGGAATGGCGCATATGGTCCGTGTTGAAATCGCGCGCCTTTATAAGGGAAGGATGCGCGGGCAGGACTATGCTCTTGCCGGGTACTTCCTCGGCGGGATCGCCAAAGTGAATATCTATGCCGTTCTTGCGGGCAAAGTCAAGCTGGGGATTGATGTGCTTGCCGGCGCCGGTGTACTCGGTTTCCTGAACAACTATGCACTGATCCTGATCCATTTCCTGCGCCACGCTGAAGGCGGCGGCAAGGGAAGTGTTGCCGGCGGGGCCGCGCTCAAGTCCCTCAAGGGAGGCAAGCATTTCGGTCATGTAGAAAACCTCGCCCTGGGCAACGGTTACGTAGCGATCCATGTAGCGGAGCGGCCTTGCGGCGCTGCGGGGAACGTCGCTCCTGTCCGGCCAGGTGGAGAAGGGTACGCCGAAACCGGTATGGCCGGTTGTGAAGGACTTTTTGTTGAACTGAGTGTCGCTCGCCATGTGGAGACCCCTCAGGTTAACGCTTGCCGCTATAACCTTGGCGTCGCATCCGGCCTTCTTCAGGCCGCGGGCGGTACCGGTAAGATTGCCGCCGCCGGCGTTGGTGCAGACCACCGCGTCCGGATCCTTGCCGAAGCGATCACGGAACTGCTCGGCTATTTCGTAGCCAAGGGTCTCAACGCCGATTATGCCGTAAGGAGTGTAAAGGGAGGCGTTAAAGTAGCCGGTATCCTCAAGCATTCTAAGGGTTTCGTAGAAAAGCTCCGGACCTACGGAAAGCTGAACAACCTCAGCGCCGAAGGCTTCGCACTTTCTGGCTTTTTCAATTATTTCGGGCTGGCCGATGTACTTGGAATCGTAGCATTCCTGAACTATTATGCACTTAAGGCCGGCCATGGCGCATATACTTGCAACGGCGGCGCCGTAGTTTCCGCTGGTGGCGGCTATGGCACCCTTGTAGCCCATTTCCTTGGCGGTATAAATGCTGGTGGCGGCGCGGCGGGCCTTAAAGCTTCCGCTGGGGTTGGCGGCCTCGTCCTTTATGAATATGCGCGCGCCCTTGCCCTCGGGGGCCATCTTGCGGGCGAGAGCGGTTATGTTTTTAAGCTCTATAAGGGGGGTATGGCCTATCGCGAAGCCTTCCTGAATGCGGCGAACCTCGTTCACGTCAAAGCCGGTCGCGTTCATCATGCCCTCGTAATCAAAGGCTATGGAGCCGGACTCAAAGCGGGAGTAGTCCATGCCGACGGCGGCCTTTATAATATCCGCCCTGCGGCCCATAACCGCGTTGTAGCTCATGTCTTTCATTTGTCGTCACCTCCGAAAAGTATGCCGCGCACGGTGTCGCCTATCTCAATAAGCTCCGGCACGAAGTCGCCGTAGTTATGCGTGTAATGCGGATTAACCTCTATTACCTTGCCCTTAACGTGCCTGCCGGTACGGGTTATAATCTCCGCCTCGTCGCCAATCTCGGCGTCCTCGGTAAGGTGTCCTTTTACCCAAACCTCAAGGGGTACGTGGTGAGTGTCTTCCGGAACCTGCGGCGCGCGCTGCTCCGGGGTGAGGATAACGTTGTGGGTAAGAACCCAATCGCCCTTCTTTGCCATTTTTATTATTGCCTCCAAATGCGTAATGTACGCTTTATTTCTCTATCATGTCGCGCATGTCGCCCATTATGGCGCGGGGAACCGGCAGATCCAGCATGGTCTTAAGGCCGGGGCGGGCGTTTATAACATGGGGAATCATGTTTACCATCATGGCGATGGTGCCTATGCCGCCGTCAACCTCCGGATTGATGGCCATGTTCACGTTGGGAGTGCCCTTAAGCACTATATAGTCGCCGGTGTGCGTGCCTTCCATCTCGGGCTCAATCTGCTGGGGATGGATCATGTCTATCTTAAGCTCGCCGTCAACATAGCCCTGACCGGTCATGTTAACGCCCGCGACGTCGCCCGCCTTGGCAAAGCCGTAGGGAGAGCGGCGGTCCACGCTTGTTACTATGGGCTTCATCTGCTGCTCAAACTTATCAACCTTCCAGCCAAGGGCTTCGGCTATCATGCCAACGGACTCCGCGAAGCCGACGTGTCCGGCGAGGCTGCCGTCCTTAACGCCCTGCTCAAACGCTTCTACCGTAAGGCCAACGCCCTGCTCTTCCATAACGGCGGGGCCGAAGGGGGAAAGGCTGTTTACGCGGCGGCACTGCACGCTCTGAACATCGGTCATGCAGCCGGTGAGGCATACCGCGAGAAGGTCCATCATAAGGCCGGGGTTAATGCCGGTGCCCAGTATGGAAACGCCGTTTGCCTTGGCGAGCCTGTCCATTTCTTCCGCAAGCTCGGGCTCGTTCGCCTTGGGGTAGCTCATCTGCTCCGCGGTGCAGATAACGTTGAGGCCGTTTTCAACAACAAGCTTTATTTTGGGGAATACCTTTTTGGTAAAGGAATCGGTTGCTATAACGCAGATATCAGCCGCTCCGCGCGCCGCGACCTTATTTATATCGTCGCAGACAAGCACGTCTTTGCGGTCGCCGCGCTCAACTCCGAGCAGCTCAAATATGCTCTTGCCTACACGCGCGGGGTGAATATCACAAACGCCCGTGATCTCTACGCCCTTCTTGCCAAGCAAAACCTTAGCTATGCCGCTGCCCATGGCGCCGAAGCCCCATACGGCAACCCTGATGTTGTTTTCCATACTATCAGTCCTCCGTCTTAAGTTTTTAATAGTTCATTCAATATAAAATCATTTTAATTCAATGACCGGCATAAGAATACGCCAAGGTTATTATACTACCAATAAGCCAAAAATGAAAAGAGGAATCTATAATTATTCATGGGC
>CAVIJJ010000009.1:0-55675 GCA_963643205.1 bacterium
ACGGATTTTGAAAACGCGGCGGCGTATGGTATAATATGCCAAAACCGACGGCCGCGAGGAGAAAAAAGCATGCCTTTTTTGATAGAAAGCACACACAACGAAACCGTGAAGCGAGTTCGCCGCCTTGCCGCGCGCAAGGGCAGGCTTGAGCAGGGGCTTCATTTTATAGAAGGGGAAAGGCTTGTTCACGAGGCCGTTATTTCCGGCGCCGAAATACGGGAAGGCTTTGTTGAGGCGGGGTACGAGAGCGCCGCGGAGGAGCTTGAAAAAGCCGGAGCCAAGGTATATACGCTTAATCGAGCCGTTATGGAATCGCTTACGCTTACGGAAAACCCGCAGCGCGTGTGCGCAACGGTTAAAACGCCAAGCCTTGCCGTGCCGCAGCTTTATCCCGCGGGGCTTATAGTGGCGCTTGATACGGTGCAGGACCCGGGAAACATGGGCACTATATTAAGAACGGCGGACGCTATGGGCGCCGTTGGCCTGCTTTTGGGCACGGGGTGCGCCGATCCGTTCGCCCCAAAGCCGCTAAGAGCCGCCATGGGTTCGGTTTATCATCTGCCGGTCTGGCAGGGGGAGCTTACCAAGGAGCTGAAAAAGCTTAAACAGCAGGGATATACGCTTGTTTGCGGGCACCTTAAGGGCGGCGACACATTGCCCGAGGCAAGCGAAAAAATGTGCCTTGTTATAGGCAACGAGGGCAACGGAGTAAGCGACGATGTGGCGGAAGAGTGCCATAAATACCGGCTTAGCATGTACGGCAGGGCGGAATCGCTGAACGCGGCTATTGCCGCCGGCATAATGATATATGAGCTTGCGAGGCAAATGCACCGCGGCTGAAGGGCAAAGGAGAACACGCCATGAAAAGGAGAATAGCCGCGGCGGCGCTGGCAATGGCCATGCTGCTCGCGTTTACGGCGGCCTCGGCAGAGGAAGAATATAAAGAACCTGAAAAAATATACGGCGAAGGCGACGAGAACTATCAATCCGACGTGCCGGAGGAGCTTTGGCACATTTATCTTGAAGAGGAGCAAACAAACTACGCCAACGCCATAAACGCCTGCTCATTGTCGGACGATGAGGACGTGCGCACTGTAAACGTGCTGATAAGCCAGCAAAGTCACACAGCCTCAACAATTACGGTATACGGTAACTACGCTGTTTATGACAAATCCGGCAGCGCACTCTTTATCGCCGCGAACGGCGCCGAATACACGCTTAAATCAGAAAACGAAAAAGTTTGCCTTTATTCCGCGGCGGGCACGCTTCTTTACAGCGGCGCCTCATTAAGCTTTAAGGAGTTTGAGGGGGAAAACGCGAATAACTGCATAAAGATAGGCAGCGTTTCCATGGGCAGCAGCGTGAGCGACAGAACATACAGGGGGAACGTAAGCGCATATTATTTTGACAAATCCGGAAGTTACTCAAGCTATTGGGCCGGGCTATATATTGTAAACGAAGTGTATATGGAGGACTACGCGGAGGGCGTTCTGGCGGCGGAAATGGGCGCAGGCTACGAGGCGAATGCTCAGCAGGCGCAGGCAATTGTAATCCGCTCGTTCGCGATACAGTCCCGCAGCTCATCCAGGGTATTCGATGTGCGCGACACAAGCGCAAGCCAGGCCTATTTTGGCATAACGGACGTTTGCCGCGCGGCTGTTGAGGCCACGGCGGGAAAATCGCTTTATTATAACGGGGAGCACCTTAGGGTACATTACAGCGCCACCAACGGCGGCGAAACGGAGATTACAAACAACCAATGGTCGGGCAACGAGTTCTGCGGCGAGGAAACCGTAAAAGAGGACACAAGCGACCTTAAGTCAACCACCAAATATGTTGAAACCGTTCAGATCCCCGCGTCTCCCACGGGCAGCGAAACGGCGGTGCAGTCCCTTATTACAAACGCGCTCATACCCGCGCTTAATTCCGCGGGATATTCTGTGACAACCGCAACGGTTACGGGCATAAGCATGAGCACAAGGTGCGATGATTTATCCTGCGACCATCATCATCGCTCAAGCGCGGCGGGGCAGGTTTGCAATCATTTTTGCTCGGTCGACATTACTTTTTCGGGCATAAGCACAGACGTGGGCTATATAGATGAATATACCGTAAACCTTACCGAAAAGGATTTCTATGTTAGTCCCTCAAACGGCAGACCGCTCGGCTTTTTCACAAAAGGGGCATGCTCGCGCTATTGGCTTGAATACGAAAACGGCGTTTACACAATACGCCACGCGCGTTACGGCCCGGGCGTGGGCTTAAGCCAATACGGAGCGAACTACCGCGCGGCTAACGGCGAAAGTTTAAGCGAGATACTCGATTTTTATTACCCGAACAGCACCGTTGGCGATATTTGCGGCGATACATCGCGCCCGGCGATAGGCACAAAGCCCTCAACCAAGTATGACGCGCGCGTGCTTGGCAGCGAGGCAAGGGTTTTTGCCCAAAAGACAACGGCAAGCGAACAGCTTGGCACGATAGCGGCGGGAGATACCGTGTTTGTAAGCGAAACAAGCGGCAAATGGGCCAAGGTAACCTGCGGCGACATATCCGGCTACATAGCGGCAAGCGCGCTTGAAAGAACGGCCGTAAAGGTTACAACGGCGAATATAAGCAAAAGCATAGAAGTGCGCGAATCTCCGGACAGCCGAACAAGCTCGATATATACGGCTAAAAAGGGAGTTGTGCTTGAACTGATAGAAGCTAACGCCGCACCGGGTTGGCACAAGGTAAGCACAGCTAACGGCGCAGGCTACATCTCCGCGCGTTACTCCGCCCTTATATTCTCGGGCACGGGCGAGGATCTTGACGAGTCAACAGGACTCGAAACGGTTTTAAGCTACTATGGCGCGGCCGTAAAGCTAAGTGGCGAATACGGCCTTAGGGTTCGCTTTGGCATAAGTGAGGAAACGCACGACAGCGCTTCTGCCTACGGCTACACCATAAAGGAATACGGAATAATTGTTGACGGCGAAAAGCGGAGCGCGTATTATACCGAAAACGGCACGCTTTACGACAAGGTGTCCGGCATTGACTCGGGCACGGTGCTTTTTGCGGCCAAAGTGGAAAATATATCGGCGGACGGGCTTAAAACGGAGCATAGCTTTAAGCCGTATATAGTTGCCGAAAACGAAAACGGAACCGTTACCTGCACGGGTGACGAGGTTAAAATAAGCGTATACGATACGGCGAAGAAGCTTGAGGCTGAATACGACGCGTCAAGCGAGGAAGGAGCCTATATAGCGGCGCTTATAGCCGCGGCGGATGCCGAGTAAGGGGGGGAGCTTATGACAATGATAAGAACAAGGCGGGCGTTTAAGCGCGCCATAGCCGTTCTTGCCGTGCTGCTCGCGCTGAGCGTAGGGCTGAACGTGTTTCTTTTTATAAAGCTTGAGCGCGCGGAAAAGACCGACGGCAATCGGAATACCGAGCAAACCGAAACAGCCGAAACGCCGGAGGAAAGCGCGGCATCTACGGACGAGCAGACTGCGGAGCCCGAAAAAACGGAGGAGCCTACGCCTGCCCCAACGATAAAGCCAACCGAGAAGCCCACTCCTACGCTTGCGCCCACCCCGACTGCCGAGCCGACTCCTACTGTTGAGCCTACCCCGGAAGTGACCCCGTCCCCCACGCCGAAAAGGCGCCGCACAACGCCAAAGCCCGAGGCCACCCCAACGCCGGGCTCCGGCTGGGTATACCCCTCAAATGTTCCGGGAACGGAAGGCGAATAAAAATGTATAAATCATGCTCCGTTTCGGATAATGTGCTTAAAATTGAGGGCATAGACAGGCTGAATCTTTCAAGAAGCTGTGCCTGCGGGCAAAGCTTTCGCTGGCGCGAGGAGAGCGGCGTTTTCAGCGCGGCGGCATTGGGAAGGGCCGTGCACGCGCGGCAGCAGGGAAACACGCTTTATGTTTATCCGTGCCGTGAATATGAGGCCGGCGACTGGATACATTATTTTGATCTTGAGCGGGATTACGCCGCCATAGAAAGGCGCTTAAGCGCCGATGAGCAGCTTAAAATGTGCATACCCTGCGCCACGGGCATAAGGGTATTCAATCAGGACGCGTTTGAGGCGCTTATAACGTTTATAATATCGGCAAACAACAATATAGGCCGCATCACGGGCATAGTTGAGCGGCTGTGTGCCCTTTGCGGGGAAAGAACGGAGCTTGACGGAAGGGAGTATTTCCTTTTTCCAAAGCCCGAAAGAATAGCGGCGCTTGACGAAAGCGACCTTACGGCCATAGGCGCGGGATATCGCGCGCCGTACATAATAAAAAGCGCCAAACGAATAGCGGATGGCTATGACCTTGCGGCGCTTCGCGATATGCCGCTTGACGCGGCGCGAAAAGAGCTTTTGACATTTTACGGCGTAGGGCCAAAGGTTGCCGACTGCGTGCTGCTTTTCGGCCTTGGGCATACGGACGCGTTCCCGGTTGACGTATGGATAGGCAGGGCCATGAGCGAAATATATTTCGGCGGTGAAAAGGCGAGGCGAGCGGAGCTTGAGCGGGCCATACGCGCCCTTGGGGACGAAAGCGGCATAGTGCAGCAATATATTTTTCATTACGCGCGCCAAAATGCCCTGGGTAAGCCGCAAAAAGGCCAAAACTCGTGTTGACACGGGCAATGCGCTATGCTAAAATACGCAGGTGAGCCGCTCTGCGACGGCTTTTTTGAAGCGCGTTAACAGCGCCGCCGTGTCGCGGGCGAGATTGGGGAATAGGAGGTGCAGCAAATGTACGCTATTATCCGTACCGGAGGCAAGCAGTACAAGGTTGAAGCGGGCGATGAGATTTTGGTCGAAAAGCTCGATCTGGAAGCCGGTGCTGAGGTTTGCTTCGAGGTTCTGATGCTTTGCGACGGCGAGAACGTTACCATAGGCAAGCCTGTGGTTGAAGGCGTTTGCGCCAAGGCAGAGGTTGTGGAACAGACCAAGGGCGACAAGGTTGTGGTGTTCAAGTATAAGGCCAAGAAGAACATCCGCAAGAAGCAGGGTCATCGTCAGCCGTATACCAAGGTTAAGATCAACACCATAGGTTAACAGAAGACATGACAGAAATTACGCTGTTCCGCATTCGTTCCCACGCTGTGGGCTTTGAGGCCGAAGGGCACACGGGTTATGCCGAGGAAGGCAGCGACATTGTGTGCGCGGCGGTAAGCGCGCTTACGCAGGGGGCGGCGATAGGGCTGAAAGAGGTTTTGGGCCTCGACATTGCGCTTGATATTTCAGAGGGATATATGTATTGTATGCTCCCAAAGAAAATGACAGCAGCGCAGCAGCACGACGCGGAGCTGATACTTAACACAATGGCAGCGACCTTAAGGTCGATTGCCGAGACAAACGGTGATTACATCAAAATGACTGATAGGGAGGTGTAACACGATGATGATCAATCTGCAGCTTTTTGCTCATAAGAAGGGCGTTGGCAGTACCCGTAACGGACGCGACAGCGAGTCTAAGCGTCTTGGGCCCAAGAGGGCTGACGGGCAGTTCGTTCTGGCCGGTAACATTCTGGTCAGGCAGAGGGGCACCCACTTCCATCCCGGCACCAACGTTGGCATAGGCAAGGACGATACCCTTTTTGCCAAGGTTGATGGCGTTGTCCGCTTCGAGACCAAGCATCTTGGCCGCAAGCAGGTCAGCGTTTACGCGGTTGAGGAAGCCGCCGCTAACTGATTCACAGCATCGTAACCAATAAGCCGATTCTTAATAAAGGGTCGGCTTTTTTTATGCCGATTTATATGGTATAATCGCCTTTGGGATTATTGAAAAGGAGGATATGTCCATGCAGAAAAAGGTGAACGGCAATACCGAGGGCATACGGGATGCGCTGCTTGAGCGCATAACCTCCGTTTACGATATGGCGCAGGGGCAAAACGAGTTTGCCTCGCATGAGCTTATAGCGGAGCTTTGCGCGCTTACCGGCCTTATCAGGCGGGAGATAAGCGTTTATATAAGCCGCAGCGGCAGCATAGAGGATGTTTCCGTGGGCGACGGATCAAAGGTTAATATGCCCACCATGCGCCTTGTGCGCAATGAGGACAGGCTTTGCGGCGTGCGCTGCCTGCATACCCACCCGGGCGGGGACGGAAGGCTGAGCGGAGTTGATATAGGAACGCTCAGAAGCATGCGCCTTGACTCAATGGTAGCCATAGGCGTTAAGGACGACGGCACCGCAACTTCACTTTACGCGGCTTATATAGGAGAGCTTGCGGGGGAAGAGCGGGAGGTGCTCGTATACGGGCCGCTCAGGCCCTATAAGCTGCCGCAGAAGCAGCTGATGGATGAAATATTCATATCCGATGCAAGGCTTAAAAGCAGCACCAAGGACACGCGGGACGACGCGCCGGAGAAAACGATTCTTATAGGCCTTGAAAACGACGAAGGATATGACACGATAGAGGAGCTTGCGGAGCTTGCCAAAACCGCGGGCGCGAACGTGGTCGCGCGCAGCATACAGAAACGGCGCACACCGGACAACGCGACATATATAGGCAGCGGCAAGGTTGACGAGCTTAGCCTTCTTTGCAGCGAAACGGAGGCGGAGCTTGTTATATTCGATGATGAGCTTACCGGAAGCCAGCTTAGAAACCTTGAAACAAGGCTTGGCGTAAAGGTGATAGACCGCACGGCGCTTATACTGGACATTTTCGCCCAAAGGGCCGTAAGCCGCGAGGGCGCGCTGCAGGTTGAGCTTGCCCAGATGAAATATAACTTAACCCGCCTTACCGGGCAGGGTACATCGCTTAGCAGACTCGGCGGCGGAATAGGCACGCGAGGACCGGGCGAAAAGAAGCTTGAAATAGACCGCCGCCGTATACGCAGGCGCATATTCGAGCTTGGTGAGGAGCTTAAAGAGGTTGAAAAGCAGCGCTCACTGCGAAGGGAAAGGCGCGAGAAAAACGCAACCCCGCTTGTCGCGCTTGTGGGATATACAAACGCCGGCAAAAGCACGTTTTTGAACGCGGTATCAAACGCGGGAGTGCTTGCGGAGGATAAGCTTTTCGCTACGCTTGATCCGGTTGTTCGCCAGATTACATTGCCAAACGGCCTTGATATACTGCTTTCCGATACCGTAGGCTTTATAAACAAGCTGCCGCACGATTTGATAGAGGCTTTTAAGTCAACGCTTGAGGAGGTTTCCAACGCCGATCTTATACTGCACGTTGTTGATATTTCAAGCGACCATTACGATGCGCAGATGAGAGTTGTTGAGGACGTTATAGCAAGCCTGGGCGCCGCGGATACGCCAAGGATAAACGTTTACAACAAGATAGATAAGGTTGATTTCCGCCCGCGCGGAACGGATAACGACGCGTTTGTTTCCGCCGTAACGGGGGAGGGGATGGACGATCTTCTTGAAAGGGTTGAAGCGCTTCTCAGCGCCGCCCACAAAACGCTTGAGATAACCGTACCTTACGATAAATACGAGGCTGTGGCCCTGCTGCACGCGGAGGCAAGGATTATAAGCGAGGAACATACCGAAAACGGCACCGAAATAAAGGCCGCCGTTGAGGACACAACGCTTAGGAAACTGAAAAAACTGCTTGGAGAGAACATTGGAGTATGAAAAACAAAAACGGACTGGGTGTTGCGCTGATATGCCTTGCGGCCGTGCTTTGGAGCACAAACTCTGTATTGGTTAAAAACCTGCAGCTGCCGAGCATTCTTATAAGCGGCATGCGCGCGCTTATAGCGGGCGTTGTGCTTGCGCCATTCATAAGGCCTAAAAAGCTTAAGTGGGGGCCAAAGATGCTGCTTGTGGCCGCGGCGTTCATACTGAACAGCGTAGGCGTTGTTGTGGCCATAAAGCTTACAAGCGCCGCCATCGCCGTGGGCATGCAGTTCACTTCCCCTATATGGATTTATGTTTATTCACGCATAAAAGGCTATCCCTTCATTAAGCGGCGCGTAATACCCCTTGTCGTGCTTATGGTGGGCGTGGTTATATCCATGTTTTCAAAGGCGGACGGCGTTACTATGCTGGGCAACCTTATCGCGCTTACAACGGGCATTTGCTTTGCCGTGGTTACGCAATTAAGCGGCGAGGTTGGCGGGGAAAACCCGATCGGCTTAACCGCCGTGAACAACATAGTCATGGCGGCCATTATACTGCCGCTCTTCTGCCGCGACAGTATACCGCAGCTTTTCACAATGGATACTGTCGGCTGGATAACGCTGCTTACTCTCGGCATAGTGCAGTTTGGCGGCGGCTACGTATTTTATAACCTGGGCCTTAAGTACACCACCCCCGCCAAGGCCAGCATGATAAGCCCGCTTGAAATGGTATTAAGCCCCGTTTGGGTGGCCATATTCATAGGCGAGATTCCGGACATTGTCGGTCTTATAGGCTTTATTGTTATAACATTGGGCATAGCGCTTGAGGTTATATATACCGCGCAGTACTCAAAACAGGCACGCCTTGCAGAGCAGAGCGTGGACAGCGCGGGCACGGATGCGCTATAATTAGCGAAACACAGCAAATCTTAAAGGAAAGAGGTATATATTCATGCTTAGGCTTACACCGGACAAGAAAATAGAGGTAATGGACGCCAAAAACGCTCCCTCCGCGTTTTGCAAAAGCGGGGACACCGTTGTGTTCGAAACGCTTGATTGCTACGACAGCTCCGTTACAAGGCAGGGCGAGCGCCTTAAAATAAAGCGCATGCACAACCCCGCCACAGGCCCCCTTTTCATTGAGGGAGCGGAAGCGGGAGACGCGCTTAAGGTTGAAATACTTAAAATAGACACGCGCGAGTGGGGCGCGATGGGCACTTCCTTTGAGGAGTTCGGATTCAAAAACGTTAAGGGCAGCGACCATTCAATGCACGTTTACGATATTAAGGACGGCATTGTTAAGGCCGGCGGCTTTGATATTCCCGTAAATAAAATGATAGGCGTTATAGGCGTTGCTCCCGCGGGCGAGGGCGTGCTTACTGTAACCCCCGGCTCACATGGCGGAAACATGGACTGCCGCCGCATACGCGAAGGCTCAACCATATATTTCCCCGTAGCGACCAAGGGCGCTCTTCTTGCGATGGGCGATCTTCACGCGCTTATGGGAGACGGTGAAGTGTTCGGCTACGGCCTTGAGGTAAGCGGAGAGGTTACGGTGCGCGTAAGCGTTGTTAAGGATATGAAGCTTGATCAGCCCCTGCTTCTTGATGGGGACGAGGCCATGTGCGTAGCAAGCGGCGAAACAATGCAGGAGGCCACCGAAAAGGCGCTAGAGTCAATGTATTACCTGCTTAGGCAGTGCGGCCAGGACGAAGGCGAGGCGGGCATACTTATGAGCATGCTCTGCAACGTAGCTCTTTGTCAGATGGTGAACCCGCTTTTCACCGTGCGCACCGAAATGCCCGCGCATATGCTTAAAAACATAATCAAGGGCTGATTGTAATGACCCACCCTATTAAGAAAATAACCGAAAAGGAAAGCAGGCTTGTAATAGGCATAATGTCCGGCACGTCGGCGGACGGCATAGACGCGGCGCTTTGCCGCATACACGGCCACGCTACCGATACAAGGGTTGAGCAGCTTGCTTTCACGTTTGTGCCGTATGAGGAAAGTGTGCGCAGCGAGGTGCTTCGCCTTGCGGGCGGCGGCACGGCAACGGCGGCGGATTTCTGCAAAATGAATTTTTTGCTCGGCAGGCTTTACGCGTCCGCCGCGCTTAAGCTTTGCAGCGATTACGGCATTGCCAAAGAGGAGATAGACCTTGTCGGCTGCCACGGGCAAACGCTTTGGCATATCCCGAATGATGAGGAGTATCTTGGCCAAAGCTTCAAAAGCACCTATCAGCTTGGCGAGTTTTCGGTTATAGCGGAGGCGCTCGGCTGCCCCGTGGTAGGCGATTTCAGGGTTAGGGATGTGGCCGCGGGCGGGCTTGGCGCGCCGCTTGTGCCGTACAGCGAGTTTTTGATATACCGCAGCAAAACGGAGTGCGTGGCGCTGCAAAATATAGGCGGCATAGGCAATGTAACCTGCCTTGGGGCGAACTGCTCCATGGAAGAGGTTTTCGCGTTTGATACAGGCCCGGGCAACATGGTTATGGATGCCGTGTACTCAATTATCACAAACGGCGAAAAGCACTATGACGAGGGCGGAAAGTTTGCCGCCAAGGGCAGCATAAATAAAGACCTTTTGGCCTTTATGATGAACGATGAATATGTTTTAAGAAAGCCGCCGAAAACAACCGGGCGTGAGTATTACGGGGCGGAGTACGTAAAGAAAATAATGAGCTTTGCCGAAGCTCACTCCGTATCGCCTGAAGACATTATGGCAACCGTAACCGATTTTACGGCGGAAACGATAGCGTATTCAATAAATAACTTTTTCCCCGTTAAGCCCGCAAGGCTTATCGTAGGCGGCGGAGGCAGCCTGAACGACACTCTTATGGCGGATATAAGGCGGCTTCTTCCTGATTGCTTTGTGGCTACCAATGAGCAGATAGGCTTTGACAGCAGCGCAAAGGAGGCCGTGGCGTTCGCGGTGCTTGCCAACGAAACCGTGTTCGCCGGGAACAATAACGTGCCCTCCGTAACAGGCGCGGCGCATGGCGTACCAATGGGCAAAATAAGCCTTTGATCACAAAATTAAAATATTAAACTAAAGCGGGAGTAAATCACTCCCGCTTAAATTGTATTTATTCCCATTTAAGCCATTCGCTTTCGCCCAGGTATTGCTCCGAAGGCTCGCCGGACTGCATGCGCCGGTTTATTTCCTCATAAAGCCAGTCGTAATAGCCTTTGTAGTTCCCGCCGAAGCCGCCGTCCTCAACCTCCATGCCGTAGGCCTCGGCAAGCAGCTTTTCTTCCGGCTTTATGTCGAATTTATAAAGCGTTATCCTCTTGTCAGGGAAGTGGCGCTTTTTGCAGTTAACAAGCCACCATAGGTCAAGCTCGGAAAGCGACATGCCAAGCGCCGCTATATGAACCTCGCCAAGCATAAAGTAATCAAGCCAGCTTCTTACCTCTATGCCGTTCTGCCTTGCGTAGCGCGTGTTGCAGCGGGCAAGCAAAGATGCCATGTACTGCTGCATTTTGGCCAGCAGCTTGCCGTAATAATAGTGGGCAAATACCATGGATTTGTATTTTGCCGCCTCGCCGTGTATGTGCCAAATTGTGGGGTAATCGCCAACGGCGAAAAACGTGTGCAGCTGCTCGTTGGCGTATGTGCTGCCGCTGTCGTAAACCAGGCGGCGGGTTTTGCACCTGCGCCCGGGAAGGCACCTGAACTTCGGGTCAAGCGCCTTTTCAAGCTCGTATGTATAGTTGGCCGTAAGTATCGCGTTTACCGGAAGCGAGGCGAATTGCCTAAGCTGGCGTTCCTCCTCCTCGTCCGCGCGGCGCTCGCTAAGCGGCTCGGATATTTTCTTAAGCTGTCCGCCGCAGTGGTTGCCCGTAAGTATAACGGGCTGCAGCGGGTACGGCACGTGCTTAACGCTTGCCCTTTCAGGACCTGTCAGGTCCTTTGTGCGAACGGATTCTATAAGCTCTTCCCAAGATGTAAAGCCGTAGGCGCGGTTTATTCCGTTTCCCAGCACCAGCACCTTTGGCGTTGATCCGTATTCTATCCTCGGCAGGATTTCTTCCATGGCATTTCCTCCGAAAAAAGATTATAGAAAAGCGGCTTTTGTTAAAGCGTTATAATGCTTACCCGTGCAGTGCCGTTCTCAAGCTCCGCCCTGGCAAAGCTTTTCTTCCTGCCGCCGCGCGGCACGCTTGGACTGCCGGGGCACACAAGCTGTACCCCCAACGCGTACTCGATTTCAGAAACATGGGTGTGGCCGTAAAGAGCGAGGGGGCATTCAAGCTCTTGCGCCCTAAGGCTAAGGCGGTAGCGGTCAAGCGACACGGCGTATGTATGCCCGTGCGCCATGAATATGCGCACACCGCCAAGCGTTATAACCTGCTCCGTATCAATATTACCGGAATCGCAGTTACCCTTAACACTGTATACCGTTTTGCCGCTTTTGGCCGCCATCCATTCGGCCTCGCGCCTGCCATCGCCCAAAAAAGCCCAGGCATCGGCATCGGGCAGCGCATCATAAACGCGACTTACGGCATCCGTATCGCCATGAGTATCGCTGAATATGCCAAGTATCATGCTTTGCTTTCCGCCTCAAGCGCGGCCTTAAGCGCCTCAAGCGCGCGCTTGCGGTGGCTTATCGCGTTTTTGCTCTCCGCGCTCATCTCGGCAAATGAAACTCCCTCCGGCTCATAGAAAAACAGCGGATCGTAGCCAAAGCCGTTTTCGCCCTGCGGGGCGTAAAGCAGCCTTCCCTCAACCGCGCCGCGGCAAACAATCGGCTCCTTATCCCTGCGGGCAAGGGCCACCGCGCTCACAAAGCGGCAGGCGCGTTCATTTTCCGGCACGTCCTTCATCACGTCCATAAGTTTGCGGTTGTTTTCCTCGTCATTATGGCCTTCCCCCGCGAAACGCGCGCTGTATACGCCGGGCGCGCCGTTTAAGGCATCCACCATAAGGCCGCTGTCGTCGCTCAAAGCGGCATCGGCATCGGCTATATTAAGCACCTCCGTCGCCTTTTTAAGCGCGTTCTGCTCAAATGTTTCGCCGTCCTCAACCACGTCTATGGTAAGGCCAGCTTCCTTAAGGGAAAGTATTTCGTCAAAATAATCCCCGAGAATTTCCTTTATTTCGCGCACCTTATGCGCGTTGTTGGATGCTATTATAAGCTTCATGCCGTGCCTCCTTTATTTATTGCGCCGGGCTTAAATTTGCCTTATGCGCTTAATGTCCTCTTCATTCGGCGTAACGTAAGCCGTTTTGTTGGTTGTGTATATTACCATGCCGGGTTTTGCTCCGGCAGGCTTTTTAACAAACTTTTTTGGGGTGTAGTCAACAGCCACGTTCTCTGAGCCTCTTGCCCTGCTGTAATATGCCGCAAGCAGCGCCGCTTCACTCATGGTCGCCGTGTCGTCCTCACCCGCGCCCTTTACTATAACGTGGCTGCCGGGAATGTTTTTTGTATGCATCCAAATATCGTTTGGCGAGGCAAAGCGCAGCGTAAGCTCGTCGTTCTGCCGGTTGTTCTTGCCAACGTATATGTCCGCCCCCGTGGAGGATACAAAATGCATGGGCTTTGACGCGGCAAGCTTCATCTTTTTCTTCGCCCCGCGCTCGCGCTTTATGTATCCTAAATCCTTAAGCTCCTCTATAAGCTCGCTAAGCTCGTTTTCCGCCGTGCATTTGGTAAGGTTGTCAAGCTGCCCCTCAAGGTAGCTAAGCTCATTAAGAGTTTGCTCGCGCTGTACAATCGCCATGTCCCGCGCGGCCTTAAGCTTTTGATATTTTTTATAATACCTTTGCGCGTTTTCGCCGGGCGTAAGCAGCTCATCCATCGGAATCGCTATGCGCTCGGGAGGATCGCTGTAATAATTATCAACCGCGGCAACCTTCGCCCCGCCCTTAAGCGAATGAAGATTGGCCGTTAAAAGCTCGCCGTAAAGGCGGCATTTTTCCATTTGATCCTCTGTGTTAAGGGCATCGGCGTACAGAGCAAGCTTCTTTTCGCAGCGCTCAATATTGTTTTGCAGCACCTTGCGTGCGCTCGCGCCGTGCCGCTTGGCCCATTCGCGCTTATCGCTGTTTATATACAGGCTGTCAAGCGCGTCGCTTATGCTGTCATAAAGTTTCACGCCCTCGCCCGAAACGGCAAAAGGATAAACAATCTCCGTTTCGCCAAGCGCGTTAAGTATGGCGCTCGATTGTTCCTTGCCCTCGCTTACGTTTTTATAGAACCGCACAAGGCCTTCGCAAAGCTCGTTGCGCTCATCGTCGCTAAGCTCACTGCAGTCCGTTTTGGCGGTATATCTTGAAACAAGCTGCGCGGCAACGGCGGGGGAAAGGCCGAAAAACGCGTTTGAAAGCGCCTTTGAAACGCTTACGCCTACCGTCAGCAGGGCGTTCGCGAAATCCCGGGCCTCAGCCTTTGACGGATCCTGCTTGTCCTGCGCGGGCGGGGCGGAGTATTCAAGACCCGGCATTACAAAGCGCACGCTGCTCATGCCCAAACCAACGTGCTTTATGGCGTCCACTATAATTCCCCGGTCGTTCACCAGGATTATGTTTGAATGCTTGCCCATAAGCTCGCAATAAAGGGCAAATTCGGCAAGGTCGCCAAGCTCGTTATATGTTTCTATGCTTATTTTAAGCACCCGGTCAAGATTCTTTTGCTCAAAACCGGTTATTTTGCCGCCGGCAATGCGCTTTCTAAGCAGCATGCAGAACATGGGCGCTTCGCTGGGTGCCTGCTTTTTAAGGCTTGTCAGCTGCACTCGGTTATCGGACGCGGAGGCGTTTATAAGCAGCCTTTGCGTTTGCCCAAGGCTCCTTACCATAATAAGCAGCTCTTCCTTATCCGTTTGCTGTATTTTGTCTATCTTGCCGCCGCGAAGGAGCCGGTCCAGCTCTATTGCGGCGGAGTAAAGGCTAAGTCCGTCCATGGACAAGGCTTATCATCTCCTTTTCGGGGCGCTTAGGATTCAAGCTTGCGCGCGCCCGTTACCACGTCGTCAAGCAGCGCCATAACAAGTATGCTGCCCTTGCCCGCGCGCGGCTCTATATGCACAAGCTCGGTGGTGTCTATCTTTGTTTCTGTTCCGTGGAACTGGCATACGGCAAACGGGAACGGAACGGTTACGTGGAACGCCGCGGCTATGCAGCTGCCGTTGCTGCCGTTCTTCTTAAAGTCAAATGTTTTAAGGCCCTTGCCGTTGCGGCCCTGAATTTCGTATTCAAATACAAAGCTGCGCTTGGCGTAGCCGCGGTCTGTAATTGTTAGTATCTCGCCCTCATCACTAATCTGGGCAAAGAACATAACCTCGTCCCCGTCGTCAAGCTTTATGCACTTAACGCCCGCGCTCACGCGGCCCATTTCGGGCACGGTATCGGGCTCAAAGCGTATGCTCATGCCGCGCTTTGTAATAAGCAGTATCGTATGCCCCTCGCCCTTGTCGGGCTCTATGCCTATTATCTCGTCGCCATCTTTAAGCGCCGCCGCCTGTATCTTTTTGGTCTTTGTAATGTATTCCGCGGACTTTGTGCGCTTTACGCTGCCCTGCTTTGTAAAGAACAGAAGATCGCCCGTGCCGAGCTCGTCAAAGCAGGAAACGAGCTTTTCGCCCTTCTCAAGCGTCGCTATGGTATTAAGGTTTATGGCCTTCGCGCCGGGCTTGGTATCGGCTATGTCGTCAATCGCCAGGCTTATAAGGCTGCCAAGGCTTGTGAAAAGCTTTATGCGCTTATCGGTAGACGTATCGAATAACCACATAGGCTTTTCGGCTTCGTTGAAAAGCGTGTCCCTCTGCCTGCGGCTTACGCGCCTAAGCTTTCCGTCCGCGCTTACGGATACGCTCACGTCTATCGCCGCTATCTCCGCCTCGTTAACCTCTATCACGGGCTGTGCGGATATAATCTGGGTTCTGCGGGGATCGGAATATTTTTCCTTTATTTCGGCAAGCTCGGTTTTTATAACCCGGTGCAGTTTTTCGGGGGAGGAGAGTATGGCGTTCAGCTCCTTTATAGTTTTCAGTATGTCCTTATGCTCTTTTTCAATGGCCAAAAGCTCAAGGTTGGTGAGCCTTTGCAGCCTTAAATCGAGTATCGCCTGCGCCTGTATTTCCGTAAGCTCAAAGCGCTTCATAAGGCCTTCTCTGGCTATCTTGGGCGTTTTGGAGGCGCGTATAAGGGCAATAACCTCGTCTATGTTCAAAACGGCTATGGAAAGGCCGTTCAGTATATGCTCGCGTTTCATCGCGGCGTCAAGGTCAAAGCGCGTGCGGCGGGTTACAACGTTTTCCTGGTGGGCAATATAGTAGCGCAGCATGTCTTTTAGTCCAAGCTGCTGGGGCTTGCCGTCTGCTATCGCGACCATGTTTACGCCGAACGTAACCTGAAGATCGGAATATTTGTAAAGATACTGCAGTATCTTTTCGGCGTCCGCGTCCTTTCTGACCTCTACAACGGCCCTCATGCCCATGCGGTCGGATTCATCGCGAATGTCGCTTACTCCGGCGAACATGGCCTTCTTTTCCTGGGTTATCTTAAGTATTCCCTCAAGCGCCCTTGCCTTATTCACCTGATATGGCATTTCCGTTGCCACTATAAGCTTTTTGCCGTTTTTAAGCTCCTCTATGTGGCACTTGGCGCGTACGGTAAGCTTGCCGCGCCCGGTTTCGTAGGCCGCGCGTATTTCGTCGGAGGCCAGTATGTAGCCGCCCGTGGGGAAATCCGGGCAGGGAATTATCTTCATAAGCTCGTCAAGCGTAATTGACGGGTTCTCCATCTGCGCTATAACGGCGTCTATCGTTTCCGCGAAGTTGTGCGGGGGAATGGCCGTGGCAAGGCCTACCGCTATGCCGTTTGCGCCGTTTACAAGCAAATTAGGGAAGCGGCCGGGCAGAAGGTCCGGCTCCTTTTCCGTATCGTCAAAGTTAAGGCTGAACTTAACCGTGTCCTTATCAATATCCCTTAAAAGCTCAAGCGCGAGCGGGGTCATCCTGGCCTCGGTATATCGCATTGCTGCGGCGCTGTCGCCGTCTATGCTGCCAAAGTTGCCGTGCCCGTCAACAAGCGGCGCGCGCATATTAAAGTCCTGCGCCATGCGCACCATTGCGTCATAAACGCTGGAATCGCCGTGCGGATGGTATTTACCAAGGCAGTCACCAACAATACGGGCGCTCTTCCTGTGCGGCTTGTCGGGCGTGTTGCCAAGGCCAAGCATGGTATAGAGTATTCTGCGCTGAACGGGCTTTAAGCCGTCCTCAACTCTCGGCAGCGCGCGCTCAAGTATAACGTGCTCGGCGTACGGCAGCATGGATTCGTGCATAACGTCGTCCATGCTTTTTGTAAGTATGTTTTTATCCGTCGCGATAGGCGGCCTTTCGTCCTTTTTAGCCATTTACCCGCGCGCTCCCTTCTTCCTTATTACGCTGCGCCTTTTCGGCCTTTTCCTCAAAGGAATCGGTTTTGTTGAAATTGGCGAACTCGCTTATATATTCCTTCCTGGGGCCTACCTTGTCGCCCATAAGCAGGGTTACAAGGTGCTCCACGTCCGCGGAATCCTCTATGTTTACCCGCACAAGCGTGCGGTTTTCGGGGTTCATGGTTGTGTCCCAAAGCTGCTCGGGATTCATTTCGCCAAGGCCCTTGTAGCGCTGCAGGCTGTAGCCCTTGCCTACCGTTTTAAGGGCCTTATTCAACGCGGCATCATCATAAAGATACTGCACGTTTGAGCCCTTCTGCAGCTTGTAAAGCGGGGGCTGACCCATATACACGTGCCCTTCGGTTATAAGCTCCTTCATGTAGCGGTAGAAGAACGTGAGCAATATGGCCCTTATGTGCGCGCCGTCCTGGTCGGCATCGGAAAGAATTATTATCTTGTCGTATTTAAGGCCGCTTATGTCAAAATCCTCGCCTATGCCTGTGCCTATGGCGGTTATTATGGAGCGGAACTCCTCGTTCTGAAGCACCTGGTCTATGCGCTTTTTCTCAACGTTCAGCGGCTTGCCCCTAAGCGGAAGTATTGCCTGAAAGCGCCTGTCCCGTCCCTGCTTGGCGCTGCCGCCTGCGCTGTCTCCCTCAACTATGAAAAGCTCGTTTATCTTGTAATCGCGCCCGGTGCAGCTTGAAAGCTTGCCCACAAGGGGAGCGTTGTCAAGCTTGTTCTTTTCGCGCGCCATGCTCTTTGCTTTGCGGGCGGATTCTCGCACCTTTGCCGCCTTAACGGCCTTGTCCGCCATAAGGGAGGCGGTTTCGGCGTTCTTCAAATCCTCAAGATACGGCGCCAGATATTCGTTAAGCACGTATTCAACGGCGGGCTTGGCCTCCGTGTTGCCAAGGCGTGTTTTAGTCTGCCCTTCAAACTGCACGGTGTGCATTTTAAGCGAAAGCACAACCGTAAGCCCCTCGCGGAAGTCCTCTCCGGTAAGGGACGGGTCTTTATCCTTAAGTATGCCGGTTTTGCGGCAATAGTCGTTCATTATCTTTGTAAGGCCGCTCTTAAAGCCTATCTCATGCGTGCCGCCTTCGGTTGTGGGAATATTGTTCACGTATGAAAACATGCTTTCGGTATAGCCGTCGTTATGCTGCAAGGCAAGCTCAACAACTATGCCGTCCTTTGTGCCGCTTATGTGTATGGGTTCGGGATAAAGCGGGGTTTTGTCGGCGTTAAGGTATTTTACAAAGTCCGAAAGTCCGCCCTCAAAGCAGTATTCCCGCTCCTTTTTGTCGCCGCGCGTGCGCTCGTCGGTAAGGTTAAAATGAACCCCGCGGTTAAGGTAGGCAAGCTCCCTTAAGCGCTTTGATATTATTTCAAAGTTCATGTCAAGCGTTTCAAAAACACGCCTGTCGGGCAGGAACGTAACCTTTGTGCCGCGCTTTCTGGTGCGGCCAACCTCGGCAAGCGGGGCTTCGGGTATGCCGGAATGGGTTGTGCCGTCCGGGTCAACAAAGCTATGGAAATGCTGAATGTAGCTCTTGCCCTCCGTCGCCACCTCAACCGTTACCCATTCGCTAAGCGCGTTTACAACGCTCGCGCCAACGCCGTGAAGTCCGCCGGAAAAGCCGTATGCCTCGTTATCGAATTTGCCGCCCGCGTGCAGCTGGGTATACACAACCTCAACGCCGCTTACGCCAAGCTTTTCATGAATGCCTACGGGTATGCCGCGGCCGTTATCCTCAACCGTTACGGAATTATCCTTGTTAAGGGTAACGTTTATTGTGTCCGCGAAGCCGTTGGCCGCCTCGTCAACGGCGTTGTCCACTATTTCCCAAAGCATGTGGTGCAGCCCGCGCGCGCCGGTAGAACCGATATACATGCCCGGGCGCATGCGCACGGCCTCAAGCCCCTCCATTACTTTTATATCGCTTACGCTATAGTCTTTAGACATATTCCCTCCAAACGCGCCGCAGCGCAGAATAAAACATCTTTCACCAACATATTATTATAGTATAAACACGGCATTCAAACAACAAAAAATGCGGACGGCAAGCACCGTCCGCACATCGGCTCAAGCTTATTCGCGCGTAAGCTCGCTGTATACAGCGTTAAAAATAGTCTGGCTGCGCTCCTCCCAAACGCTGCACGCGTGCCGGGCGGATTCCTCATCGGGCAGCAGCAACTCTATTTTCAGCAAATCGCCGTGCGGCTCCATTGCCCTAAGCGTTACGCGGCGGGCGGTTTCGCCAGCGGAGTCCCGCTCTATTTTGGTTGCGAAGCGGGTGCGGCTTAAAAGGGTGGGGGTGTAGTCCTGCGCGGCCGCGCTTATCTTGTCCCTAAGTGAACCGGGCAGACGCACCGCGAACATATCAAGCGTTTCCTCCCCCTGCGGAGTAAGGAAATAGGCCTGCCCGTATGGGCGCGGAACGGCGCTTATAAGTCCGCCCTCCTCCAGCTCATAAGCGGCGTTATGCACGGCAAAATAGCCCAAAAGATCGTATAATACAAAAAAGTCCGAAAGCTGCTCCTTTGTGGGCTGCACGCCCAGCGCTCTCAGGCCGTAAAGCACCATCAGTTTATCCTTTGTAACTCCCGTTGAAAAGTATTCCATGTGTTCTCCTCACAGCGTAGCTTTGTATAATTATAGCATAAACTCAGCTGTATAACAAAGGGGCGCGTTAAGCACCCCCAAGGTTTTTTAAGAATTATTCAAGGCATTCTATAGCGGCGGTAATGCCCCTTACCATGTCGTCAAGGCTCATGCTCGCGGCGCCGCTTTTCCCTATAACCTGCTTTGGCAGGTACGGCACGTGTATAAAGCCGGCCTTCGTGGAAAGACCGCTTTGGTTTATGCTGTTAAGCAGGGCGTACATTGTGCTGTTGCAAACGTATGTGCCCGCGCTGTTTGAAACGGCGGCTGGAATACCGGCCCCTTCAATCGCCTTTACCATGCGCTTTATGGGAAGCGTTGCGAAATACGCGTCGGGTCCATCGGGGCAAACCGGCCTGTCGCTTGGGGCAAATCCCGAATTGTCCGCCATGCGCGCGTCCATAATGTTTATGGCAACCCGCTCGGGCGTTATTGCCGCCCTGCCGCCCGCCTGACCTAAGCAGATTGCGTAATCGGGCTTAATATCCGAAATATAGCGGCTTATGTCTTCGGCCGCGCCCAAAAACGTAACGCCAAGCAGCCTTTTTTCAAGGCGAAGCGCCCCTATTTGATTATCAAGCCTTTCAAGCACCAGCATGGAAGGATTTTCGCTTTCCCCGCCAAAGGGCTCAAACGCGGTTATAAGCAGCGTTTTCATGGGTTTATTTCGCCTTTCTGTAGGTTGTGCCTTTTTCAAGCGTAATACCCTTGGCCTCAAACATTTCGCTTACGGTAACAAGCTTAAAGCCCTTTTCCAAAAGCGCGGGTATAATCTGCTCCGCCGCGGCGGCGGTGTCTTCCCTAACGTCGTGCATAAGCACTATGTCCCCGTCAGCGGCCTCTATTGCCGCGGCAACCGTGCTTGCCGTGTCGCGTGTTTTCCAGTCCTCGGTATCTATGCTCCAAAGTATAAGCGGGTATTTTACGCTTGCGCGAACGTCGTCATTCTTTGCGCCGTAGGGCGGGCGAACAAGGCGGGGCTTTTCGCCGGTAACGCTTTTTATCAGGTCCGCCGTGTCCTCAACCTGACTCTTCCTTTCGCTTTCGGTAATTTTTGTAAGGTTCTTGTGGTCATAAGTATGGTTGGCTATTTCGCACCCCAAATTATATGCGCGCCTTACGGTGTCCGGGAACTTGGCTACCTGACTGCCCAGCGTAAAGAACGTAACATGCACGCCGTAGTCGGAATATTGCTCAACAACGTCCAGTATGCGGTTCGTAGTCTCGCCGTAAGGGCCGTCGTCAAACGTCAGTGCAACGTATTTCTGCTCGCCCGAGGTATCGCCGCCGACAATCGCGCCGCTCGTGGTAACGGTGGCCGTAGGGTCGGGAGTGGGAGCTAAAGTCGGGGTGGGGTCGGGGGTATAAACCGGCTCCGGCGTAGGGCTGTGGGTAGGCTTGGGCACCTGAACTATTTCACTTGCGGTATCGGAATCCTCAATAATATCGACAACATCGCATCCGCAAAGGCAGAAAACAGAGGCAACACAAATAAGCATGGCTAAAAACGCCCTATATATATAAACGATCCTGTTCATCGTACGCTCCTTAAAAACGCCCGCAGGCCTAACCGCGAGCAGATATAATTATGATAAACCTTATTAAATGCGAATTCAATACAATCAAAAAATTTAACACATAGTTCATACCTTGCCGCGGCTTGTATTGCATTGCGGACTCGTTTCAAATATAATAATCGGGGGTGCGTGGGCAAACACGCCGAACCCGGAGGCGATATATTGAAAACAAGTGATTTTTACTACGATCTTCCGCATGAGCTTATAGCGCAAACGCCTATAAAGGACAGGAGCGCCGCGCGCATGCTTTATTACAACATGCAGACAAAGCAGATGCATGACGAAATATTTACCGATATTCTTACACACCTGCGCCCGGGCGATGTGCTCGTAAGGAACACCACCCGCGTTATTCCCGCGCGCCTTTACGCGCATAGGGAGGATACCGGCGGACTGATGGAGTTTTTGCTGCTGAAAAGGCTTGACGATCATCGCTACGAGGCGCTTGTGCGCCCGGGCAGGCGCGCGAAGCCCGGCATTGTATATAAGGTTACCGATGAATTGAGCATAGAGGTTGAGTCCCCAACGGATGCCGGCGGCAGGGTGATATACCTTCATTACGATGGCATACTTGAAGAGGTGCTTGACCGATGCGGCGAAACCCCGCTGCCGCCCTATATAACCGAAAGGCTTGAGGATAAGGAGCGCTATCAAACGGTTTACGCCAAGCAGAGCGGTTCTGCCGCGGCGCCCACGGCCGGGCTGCATTTTACTGAAGAGCTGCTTGAAAAGGTGCGTGACATGGGCGTTGATATAGCGGACGTGCTGCTGCACGTGGGCCTTGGCACATTCAGGCCCGTATCCGCCGAAAACATAGAAGAGCACCACATGCACAGCGAATACTATGAAATGAGCGAGGAGTCGGCTGAAAAGATAAACCGCGCCAGGAAAAACGGCGGCAGGATAATAGCCGTTGGCACAACATCGTGCCGCACGCTTGAAAGCGTAAGCGACGAAAACGGAACAGTGCGCGCCAAGAGCGGATATACGGACATATTTATTACCCCGGGTTATCACTTTAAGGCCGTGGACGGGCTTATAACAAACTTTCACCTTCCCGAGTCAACCCTGCTTATGCTTGTAAGCGCGCTTTGCTCCCGCGAGGAGGTAATGGAAATATACGCCCACGCCGTAAAGGAACGCTATCGCTTCTTCAGCTTCGGCGATTGCTGCCTGTTCCTTTAAGGCAATAAAGCAACGAGTGTACAGGAGGAAAAATGAACCAGTTCCGATTTGAGTTAATACATACCTGCGCCCAGACCGGCGCAAGGCTCGGCAAGCTTTATACGCCGCACGGCGTGATAAATACGCCCTGCTATATGCCCGTGGGCACGCAGGCAACCGTAAAGGCCATGACCCCGAGAGACCTTGCGGATACCGGCAGCGAGATTTGCCTTGCCAACACCTACCATCTTTTTGAGCGTCCGGGTCACGAGCTTGTGCGCGAGGCGGGCGGACTGCATAACTTTATGCGCTGGGATAAACCCATACTTACCGATTCCGGCGGATTTCAGGTGTTCAGCCTTGCCGTGGCCAATAAGATAAAGGAAGACGGGGTTGAGTTCAGCTCGCTTATAAACGGAAGAAAATATTTCTTCACCCCCGAAATGGTTATGGGCATAGAAGAAGCGCTGGGCGCGGATATAGCCATGGCCTTTGATGAATGCGCGCCGTGGCCGAGCGACGAAAGCTACACCCGCGCGGCCATGAACCGCACGCACCGCTGGGCGGAGCGCTGCAAAAAAGCGCACACGAGAGAGGACCAGGCATTGTTTGGCATAGTGCAGGGTGGAACATTCAAAAAGCTTCGCATAGAAAGCGCCAAAACGCTTGCGGATATGGATTTTCCGGGCTACGGCATAGGCGGCCTTTCCGTGGGCGAGCCCAAGCCGCTTATGTATGAAATGCTTGAGGAAATAGCCCCGTATATGCCAAAGGACAAGCCGCGCTACCTTATGGGCGTGGGCAGCCCGGATTGCCTTGTTGAGGGAGCGATGCGCGGAATAGATATGTTCGACTGCGTGCTGCAGACCCGAATCGCGAGGAACGGCCTCGCGTTAACCTCCACCGGCAAAAAGATGCTCAGGAACGCCACGTTTGAGCACGATTTTTCCGTTATAGAAGAAGGGTGCGATTGCTATGCCTGCTCAAACGGCTTTACAAGGGCATATATACGCCACCTTGTAAAATGCAGGGAAATACTGGCGGCGCAGCTTATAACCATGCATAATATACGCTTCTCGCAGCGCCTTATGGCCGGCGTGAGGCAGGCGATAGCGGAGGACAGGCTGCTTGACTTCCGCAACGAATGCATTGCAAAAGGGATGTTTGATTGATATGAAGGAGCTTGTGCTTAAGGCACTCGGCGAGGAAGAAACGGCCGAAATAGGCAAAAAGCTTGGGGAGGCTCTGTTCCCGGGCGCGTTTATCGCGCTTTACGGCGACCTTGGCGCCGGCAAAACAACGCTTACGAAAAGCATCGCGGCGGCTCTGGGGATACACGGCATACTCAGCCCCACGTTTACCATAGTGCGCGAATATAAGGGCAGAATACCGCTTTTTCACTTTGACGCGTATCGCCTGGGGGACGCGGACGAGCTTTATGCCATAGGCTACGATGAATATGTAAACCGCGGCGGCGCCATAATAATGGAATGGTGCGAAAACGTGCCGGACGCGCTGCCGAATGACAGGCTTGAAATTCGCGTGGAGGGCAGCGGCGACGAGCCGCGAACAATGCGCGTTACCGCCACGGGACCTAAGCACGAAAAGCTTGCGGAGGCACTTGAATGAGAAACATTTTGCTTATATCAACGTCCGGCCGGGCGGCGGGCGCGGCGATATGCCGAAACGGAGAGATTGTGCGCTCAAAGCTGAGCGACAACGGCCTTACCCATTCCGAAACCATAATGCCGCTTATAGACGCTCTTTTTGATGAGAACATAAAGCTTTCGGATATAAACGCGGTGTGTGCGGACGTTGGCCCCGGTTCATTCACGGGCGTGCGCATAGGCGTATGCGTAGCTAACGCGATGGCGTTCGCGCTTAAGCTCCCGGTGCTTGAGGTAAGCTCACTGAGGGCACTCGCGGATGCGGTTGATACGGAAAAGCCGGTGTGCGCCCTTATAGACGCGCGAAACGGCAACGGCTACGCGGCGCTTTATAAAAACGGGCAGGAGATATTCGCCCCCAAGGCCGTTGCTGTAAGCGAGCTTTTGAATGAGCTGCCTGAGAATACGGTATTTACCGGGGACGGAGCGGGAGCGTACAGGGAAACAATAGCCGTGGCGATGCCCGGCGCGGAATTCGCGGCGGAGAAAAAATACATGCTTACGGCGGATATGCTTGCCAAGCAGGCTGATTTGCTGCTTGAAGGCGGCAACGGCGTTACGGAGGCGCGTCCGCTGTACCTTAGGCCCACGCAGGCCGAAAGAATGTATAAAGCAAAGGAGCAGCAAAAATGAGCGATATTGTGCGCCCGATGCAGGCAATGGATATAGACAGGGTATATGAGCTGGAGCGCACGTGCTTCCGCACGCCGTGGTCAAGGGAATCGCTTGCGGGAGAACTGAAAAACAAAATGGCGCACTATCTTGTTCTGGAACGGGACGGCCGGGTTGTGGCTTACGCCGGAATGTGGATAATATACGACGAGGCGCATATTACAAACGTGGCCGTTGATCCGGACTGCAGAAGGCAGGGCATAGCAAGGCGCGTAATGCTCTGCATGATGCGCTCGGCCCGCCTTTTTGACGCGACAAGCATGACGCTTGAGGTGCGGGAAAATAACTTTGGAGCGCAGGCTCTCTATAAAGGACTTGATTTTGAAAAGGCCGGCGTAAGAAAGGGCTACTATACCGATACGGGCGAGGCGGCGTACATAATGTGGAACCGCGATATCGGCTTGACACTTGAAAAAAGCAATGTTACCATAAATTTATGAAGTATAAAAATACATAAAAGGAGATATATTACAATGAAAAAGCAGATAAACGCGGCAAACGCTCCCGCGGCAATAGGACCCTACTGCCATGCCACCGAGGCCAGCGGATTTATATTCACCTCCGGTCAGCTGGGCTTTGATCCCGAAACCGGCAAGCTTCGCGAGGGCGTAGAGGCTCAGGCCAGGCAGTCCTTTACAAACCTTAAAACCGTGCTTGAAAGCGCCGGCTCGTCCCTTGACGATGTGCTTAAAACCACCGTGT
The DNA here is from genome assembly GCA_963643205.1 of bacterium. Taxonomy (GTDB): domain Bacteria; phylum Bacillota; class Clostridia; order Christensenellales; family CAG-138; genus Phil1. The sequence goes on from CAVIJJ010000009.1 coordinate 25,406, forward strand.
TCGTGGCGGATCTTGCGGACTTTGGCAAGGTAAACGCTATATACGCCGAGTTCTTTGGCCCCAACTACCCCGCCAGGAGCTGTGTGCAGGTTGCCGCGCTTCCCGCAGGCGGCCTTGTGGAGGCTGAGGTAATAGCTATCAAGAAGGCCTAAACCGGGCTTAGACAATGAAATGCCGCATATCGGCACAACAGGCATTTAATTTTCGCCCTCTCGTTCCTCTGGCCGCGGGCCTTGGGTGCGGGGTAGGCATAGGTATGCACATAAGCGGAGCGTTCGCCATATTGGCGGCGCTCCTTCTGTTTGCTTCGGCATATATAATGCATATAAAAAAGCAGCGCGCGGCAATGCTTTTGCTTGTAGGCGCGGCGGTTGGGCTTATCCGTGTGATAGGTTACGCGTTCCTTTCGCGGGAGCAGGTTGAGCAGGCAATAGACGATGCCAAGTATTCCGCGGGCCAAACGCCAAAGGCCCTTCTTGGCGCGGTTGAAAGCATGTATACTCGCTGTGACGAGCTTTTCGGCGAAGCCTCTCCGCTTGCCAGGGCGATACTGCTTGGCGACAGGAGCACGCTCACATATTTTCAGCGGGATGCCTTCAGAGCATGCGGCGTTTCGCATACGCTCGCGCTAAGCGGCCTTCATGTTTCGGCACTTTCGCTGGTGCTGGTGCGCTGCATACCCGCAAATAAGCCCAGAATTCGCGCGGCGGCCGTGTTCGCGTTCCTTGGGCTTTATTGTGCCGTGGCAGGCTTCCCCTCAAGCCTTCTTCGCGCGGCCATAATGTTTATGTGCATTCTGTTCGCGCCGCTCTGCCTGCGGCGCAGCGATACGGCGTCCGCTCTTTCACTGGCCTTTTTGATAATAGTCGCGTTTCAGCCGCTAAGCATATATTCGGCGGGATTTTGCCTGTCCTTCTCAGCCGTTGCGGGAATAGCCATGCTTTACGGGCCTATTATGGGGCACATGCCCAAGGCTTTCGCCTCGGTTGCCACAACTGTTTCCGCAACGCTCGGCACGCTGCCGTTTACGGTCTCCTTTTTCGGCACGTTCAGCACATATTCGATTATTGCGAACATATTCATAGTTCCGCTTATAACGCTTTCGCTGCCTGTCGGGCTTGTCGCGCTTGCGATTTCGTATGTATATATGCCGCTCGGCGCGCTGATTGCCGTTCCCGCAAGGCTTATGCTTGGCGCGAGCGAGGCCGTAAGCTCGGCCATGGCGGGGCTTCCCGGTTCGATAATATATCTTTCCGGCTTTAACGGGGCGGTAAGCGTTCTTTATTTCGCGGCGCTTATAATGCTTTCAAAATATTGCCTGCTTGAGCGGAATAAAAAGCTTATCGCCGGCTGTTCGCTGCTCGGCGCGGCTGTAATGGGAGTCATTCTTTCTTGAACGGATACAACTGATTGGATATAATAGAAGCATGGAACGCAATGATTTTATAAAGGCCGCAAACAAGGGTGAGCTTGCGGGCGCATATCTGCTTTATGGCGAGGAGGAGTTTTTAAGGCAAAATGCCGTAAACTCCGCGCTTAGTATTGTTGACCCCGCAATGCGGGCGCTGAACGTGGATATTCTCGAAACCGCGCAGGCGGATGCCGTTATAGCGGCGGCGGAAACGCTGCCGTTTATGGCCGAAAAAAGAGTTGTGCTCTGCAAGGCTTTGCCTGCGGAAGAGGAGGCGGAGCGGCTTTCGAAATACGTTGAAAAGGTGCCGGACAGTACCCTGCTTCTTTTTTCGGTAAAGGGAAAGGTGGACGGGCGAACCATATTCGCCAAGGCCATGGCAAAGCTAGGCCGCAGCGTAAACTTTACCCAGCTTACACCGCAGGAGGCTAAAAGATATATCCAAAAGCGCGCGAAGTCGCTTGACGCGCCCATAACCGAGCAAACGGCGGCGTTCTTTGTTTCCGTTGCCGGGTGCGATTGCGCTTCGCTCACAAACGAGCTTGATAAGGCGGCGTCTTACGCGGGCGTTGGAAACGAGATAACAAGGGAAGTTATAAACAAGGTCGTAACCAAGGATATTGACTATATCGTGTTTACGGTTCTCGATCATTTTATAGCGAACCGCCCAACGGATGGCATGCGCACGCTTGAGGCGCTGAAGGAAAGCGGCGAGAATTCCATGGGTATCTCAATCCTTTTAAGGGACAAGGCAAAGCTTGTAATACAGGCGCGAAAGCTTAACGAGCTGCAGCTCACAAAAGAAGAAAAAACGGAGCGCATGGGCATAAGCAGCGGCTACACCTGGGTTGTGAGCGACATGGCGAAAAAACTTTCAAGGGCTCAGTTTAACGCGCTTGTGAACGCGGCGGAAGCCTTAAGTCAGGTTGTAACAAAGCAGCTTACCGGCGCCGCCCGCGCGGACGACGCGCTTGTGCAGGCGCTTATGATGCTTGCCCATAAATAACGGACTAATATCAAAAAGCCGCGGATACGCATCGGTTTGGCGCGGCTTAATTTAACTTAGTGTGACGTTTTATGCAATATTATTGCGCGGCACACGGCAAAATATTATAATAAACCGATTACTTGGAAAGAAAGGATGCCGTAATGCACGGATTTTTCAAAAATAAGCCTTTGATTATAATGCTTGCGGCAATAGTGCTGCTTGGAATACTGGCGTTTGTGTCCGCGTCGGACAGGTCGGTATCGTGGGTGGAAAGCGCGCTCGGCTCAATAATACAGCCCGTGCAGACATTCGCGGCAAAGGCTTCGGACGGCATAATAGATTTTTTCCAGCGCGTGTTCAAAACAAGCGACGCGGATAAGGAGCTTGAGCAGCTGCAGGTGCGTATGGCTCAGCTTGAGCAGGCGGAGAAGGAAAACTCAACCCTGCAGGCGGAAAACGAGCGGCTTAAAGAATTGCTCAACTATGTTGAAACGCTTGATAATTACGATTACGTTACCGCCGTTGTAACGGGAAACAGCCAGGGCGTTTGGTTTGAAACGTTTACAATAAACGCCGGGCGCAATCAGGGAATAGAAAAGGACATGAGCGTTGTCTGCGCGGACGGGCTCATCGGCAGAATAATAGAGGTTGGCGCGAACTGGAGCAAGGTAACGGCCATAATAGATCCCTCAAGTGAGGTAAGCGTTATGGTTGAGCGCACAAGGGATATAGGCGTTGTGCGCGGCGCATTCAGCGCGACAAGCGACAATCAGCTGGAGCTTTACTATTTGCCGTCGGGCTATGACCTTGTGCCGGGAGATAAAATAGTTACAAGCGGCATGAGCAGCATATTCCCTAAGTCCGTTGTGGTGGGCACGGTAACGGAGGTTACCAGAAGCTCCGCCGAGGGTACTCAGGCCAACGCCATAATAGAGCCCGCGGTTGACTTCGGGCACCTTGAAGAGGTTTTGGTGCTTGTAGAAAAGACGGGAGAGGAGTAGGCCCATGCGAAGGTTATACATTGTTATAGCTGCGGCGGTGGGGCTTTATCTTGATTCGGTTCTGTTTGCCCGGGTGAACATAAGCGGAATAAGGCCGGATGCCATAATGGCGCTTACGGCTTCGCTGGGTGTGCTTCTGGGCATGAAGAACGCGGGCATTTTCGGCCTTGTGGTTGGGCTTATGGCGGATGTGCTTTATTCGCCTATGGTGGGCCTTAGCGCGATGGGATATATGTTCGCCGGAATATTGGGCGGCGCGTTTTATCAAAAATACTATGCGGATAATATAATAATACCGGCGCTTGTGGCGGCGGTAGGCGCGCTTTTCAAGGAATGCGTAATGGCCGCGGCAAGCTCGATAAGGGGGGCCGAGTTCGGCTTTTTCACCGTACTCGGAACATATATACTGCCCTGCGCACTTATGAGCGCCGCTCTCTGCATGCTTCTGCACGCGGTACTGCGCAGGGTGTTCGCAAGCCAGCTGAGGGCGGAACGAAACTATGAGCATGAGGGCCGCAAACCGGGAGGAGCAAAATGAAAAAGCCTATTTCCCGAATAATTATAGTGTGCGTGCTTATGCTTGCCATGATGGGCGCGCTTATATATCGCCTGGGCGTGCTTACCATTGAGGAAGGCGAAACCTGGGCATCAAAGGCCGAAAGCCGCTCCACGCAGACAATAGACATAAAGGGCGAGCGCGGCAGAATACTTGACAGAAACGGCGTTGTGTTGGCATACAGCGAAACCTGCTACAACGTGGAATTTTTGCGCGATGCGGACAACCGCACAAGCTACGACTCCGCAGTATATACCGAATCCATAATAAAAGCGATTGAAATAATAGAAAAAAGCGGCGGCGAAACGATAGACACATCCTATATAGTAATGGATGAAAACGGCGAAATAGCCTACGATTGGCGCATAAGCGGCGTTGAGAGCAGCGAGGCGATAGAGCGCGTAAGGCGCATAAGGTACAAAAACTTTTGCCAGGGCATGTATCTTTCAATAAACGACCCCGCTTACGCGGAATACCCCAACGACACCACAAAGTGGAACATGGATCTTTGGCCAACGGCTGAATACGCCTACAATTACCTTAGAAAAACATGGTATATTCCCGAGGAGTATACATTTGAGCAGGCAATAAAGGTAATATCCATACGCCAGGAAGTAAACCTGAATAACTACCGCGCCTATGAGCCAATAACCATAGCGTATAACGTAAGCCAGGAGGTTGTGAGCGAGATTGTTGAGCGCTCAAGCGAGCTTGTGGGAGTGCAGATAGCGCAGAGCACAACGCGAGTATACCCGCGCGGCGAAACCGCGGCGCACATAGTGGGCTATCTTTCCCGCAGCGCGGACACGGTAAGCGCGTCCAAGCTTGTGGCCATGGGATATACGCGAGAGCAGCTTGAACCCTATTATCTTAAAAACGATGATGGAACATATCAGCTTGGCGATGATGGCGACTACCGCGTGAAGATGACGGATATGGGCTATTCAAACGATGACTATATAGGCGTATCCGGCGTTGAGTACACAATGGAAGCCTACCTTACCGGCGCCACGGAGGAGCATCAGGGCAAGAGAGAGGTTGAGATAAACAAAAACCTGAGCATAACCAGGGAGCTTTCGTATGTTGAGGCGACCGACGGCAACGACGTTATGCTTACGATAGATGTAGAGCTTCAAACCGTTTGCGAAAACGCGCTGAGTACCCTTATCGAAAAAATAAGGGAGCAGGAGCAGGAACTGATAGACGAGGACGCGCTTAAGAAAGAGGACGAGCAAAAATATCAGGGTAAGGATATAGATCTTGCGTCAACCGGCGCAATAGTCGTTATGGATCCCAGAAACGGCGAGGTGCTTGCAAGCGCGAGCTATCCTTCTTATGACCCGAACTGGTTTACTCAGGGCCTTACGAGCGAGCAGAGCGAGTACCTTTTCGGAGAGGAAGCGAACAACACCACCCCGCTCAGGAACAAGGCCGTTTCCGCGCGCTACGCTCCGGGCTCAATATTTAAGCCGCTTACTGCGGTCGCGGGCGTAAGCGAGGGCGTGGTTGAAATAGACGAAATAGTAAACGACCATGGCGACAGCGGCTATTACTATTTCTATTCCGTTGATGAAAACGGCAAAACTGTTGTGCAGAAGCAGGGCGCGCCGCGCTGCTGGAGCTACCGCAACCATACCGCGCACGCGAACATAAACCTTACCCAGGCGCTTACTTATTCATGCAACTATTATTTTTGCGAGCTTGCGAACCGCATGGGTATAGACACGCTGAACGAATGGATAGGCAAGTTCGGCCTTGACGAAAAAACAAACATAGAGCTTACCGGCGAAACTTCCGGCGTAGGCGGCGGGCAGAAGGTATTGTTTGACAACGAGCTTACGGACAGCGAGGGAGAGCTTAGCATAAGCGGGCAAAAAACGAGCCTGCCCGTGCTTATATACAACCGCATACGCGAAAGGCTGCGCGAATACGTTACGCGCCGCAGCATGGAAATAGATGAGCAGGCCATAAAATCCTGCGCGCTTAAGCTTATGATGCTGCAGGACGGCAACGGTCTTGACGGCAAGGGCCCGGATATAAGAAGGATTATGAGCGATGAGCTTGGCATACCCGAGGGCTACAGCATAACGCAGAACTGGACAAGCGAAATAGTTACCCTGCTTAACGAAATTCAGTGGAAGCCCACGCAGACCATACGAGCGGGCTTCGGCCAGGGCACAACGCTTGTTACGCCTATGGCCGTTGCGCGCTACATAAGCGCCATAGCCAACGAGGGCACGGTGTACGACGCGAATATAGTGGACAGAATAGTTGACAAGAGCGGCAACGTTATTGAGGACATAGACGCCGACGTATACGGCACAATAGGCGAGGATAGCGAGGAATGGGACGCTCTTTGGACGGCTGTAAAGCAGGGACTTACGGGCGTTGTGTCCGCGGAGGACCACGGCACGGCGGCCGATAAATTCTCCGAGGAATTTATAGAAAAATACCTGGATAGGATTGCCGGCAAAACCGGTTCGGCCCAGATAGGTATGAACTCAATAGATATAGAGAACACGAGCTGGTTCGTATCCTATACCCCGCGCGAGGGCGAGGCGGAGCTTGTTATAGTAATATGCATACCGTCAGGCTACGCGGGCGCGTGGAGCGTTAGCGCGGCGGAGGAAATATACACATATTACTTTAATAAGCAGGATTCTGCCGCGGCGGAAACGCTGGTTGATATAGGCGGAGTTGCCCCATAATAGGCAAGAGTGTATAATTAGACAAAACGGAGTGCGTAATATTAACTAATCATCATAGGAGGGTATTTTTCTGATGAGCATGCCGGACAGGGTGGCGTTCACCCTTTTTGGAAAGGACATATACTGGTACGGCGTAATAATGGCCGTTGCCATGATAATTGCCGTATGCATAGCGTACAGCGAGGAAAAACGCAAAAAGCTTAAAAAGGACACGGTTATAGACATGTGCCTCGTGGTAATCCCATCGGGCGTTATCGGGGCGAGGCTTTATTACGTTCTTTTCGAGCTGGACAGCTACCTGCAGGATCCTATAACAATACTGTATGTGTGGCGCGGCGGCCTTGCCATATACGGCGCCGTGATAGGCGGACTGCTTGCGGCGTTCATATTTGCAAAGGTCAGAAAAATTCGCTTCCTTACCCTTGCGGATATAATTGCCCCTGGCCTTGTGTTCGGCCAGGCGATGGGCCGTTGGGGCAACTTCTTTAATCAGGAGGCGTTTGGCCTGCCCGTAACGCAGGAAATGCTTGCCGCCCACCCGTTACTTGGTTATTTCCCGATAAGCGTCGCCATAGAGGGCACGCATTATTTTGACAATGCCGTCTGCACGGCCTGCGCAACGGCGGCAAACGGAGGGCATCTGCACCTTGCAACATTCTTTTATGAATCCGCGTGGTGCCTTATCGTATTCATAGTGCTGTGGCTTCTTCGCAAACGCGCAAAGCACGATGGCGATACGTTCTTCCTTTATGCTCTGCTTTATTCATTTGAACGTATGTTCGTTGAGGGACTCCGCGGGGACAGCCTTTGGCTTATCAAGCCCTCCGCGCCCGGCCTTACGGACGGCGTAAGGGTATCGCAGGCGCTCAGCTTCGCGCTGTTCATAGGCGTGCTGGCGTTTATTATAATTCGCACAATCCGCGAAAAGAAGGAAGGCCGCCTTATGTGGCCCAAGCCCATAGCGGTAAGCGAAGAGGGCGAAAATACCGAATGCGATTGCGATTGCTGCGACCACAGCAAGGACGAAAAGCAGGAATGCGATTGCGATTGCTGCAACCACAGTGAGGAAGAAAAGCAGGAATGCGAATGCGATTGCTGTGACCACGGCAAAAAAGAAGAGAATGAGGATAGCGAGGATAAAGAGTAAATGAAAGATATAAGCTCGGCGCGCAACCTTACGATGATGACGGATTTGTATCAGCTTACCATGATGTATGGCTACTACAAATGCGGCATGGATAAAAACGAGGCGGTGTTCGATCTGTTCTATCGCCAGCGGGACAACAGCGCCTATGCCATTATGGCGGGCACGGAATCGGTTATAGAATATATAAACGATCTTCATTTCGGCGCGGAGGATATAGAGTATCTGCGCTCGCTCAGGCTTTTTGACGAAGGCTTTTTGAAGGTGCTTGAGCAGATGCGCTTCACGGGCGAAATATACGGCATGCCGGAGGGCACGGTTGTGTTCCCGTATGAGCCGCTTATAAGGGTAAAGGCGCCCATAATGCAGGCACAGCTTGTTGAAACGGCTCTTCTGAACCTTGTTAATCACCAAACGCTTATTGCCACCAAGGCCGCAAGGGTTGTGTACGCCGCGGCGGGGGACAGCGTTATGGAGTTCGGATTAAGGCGCGCTCAGGGACCCGATGCCGGCATATACGGGGCGCGCGCGGCGATGATAGGCGGCTGCTCCAGCACCAGCAATGTGCTTACCGGCGAAATGTGCTCCGTTCCCGTGTCCGGCACTCACGCGCACAGCTGGGTTATGAGCTTCCCCACGGAGCTTGACGCTTTCCGTGCCTACGCCAATATATTCCCGGATAGCTGCATGCTGCTTGTCGATACCTACGATACTCTTCGCAGCGGCGTGCCGAACGCCATAAAAGTATTCAATGAGCTTAAGGCAAAGGGACACAGGCCGGTAGGTATCCGCATGGATTCCGGCGACCTTGCCTATCTTTCAAAGCGCGCAAGAGTAATGCTTGATGACGCGGGCTTTGCGGAGGCCAAGATATGCGCAAGCGGAGACCTTGACGAAAACGTTATAAGGGACCTTAAGGCGCAGGGCGCCAAAATAGATCTTTGGGGCGTTGGAACAAAGCTTATCACGTCCATGGATTTCCCTGCTTTGGGTGGCGTATACAAAATGGCGGCGGAAACGGTTGACGGCAAAATGGTGCCGAAGATAAAGCTCAGTGAAAACGTTGTAAAGATGACCAACCCCGGCTACAAGAAGGTCTATCGTTTTTACAGCAACACGTCCGGCATGGCTTTGGCTGACCTTATAGCGCTTGAGGGTGAGGAGCTTGATTTTACGAAACCCTTCACCATATATCACCCCGAGCAGAGATACAAATCAAAAACGCTGTATGATTACAACGTAAAGGAGCTTCTTGTACCGCTGTTCATAGACGGCAAGCAGGTTTACGAAAGCCCCGATATGGTTGATATTCAGCGCTACGCCAAGGCGGAGCTTTCAACTTTCTGGGAGGAGAGCAAGCGCCTTATGAATCCGCATGTGTATAAGGTGGACTTAAGCGACGAGCTTTATACCCTTAAACAGAAACTGATAGAGGAGCTGCGCAATGCGCCTAAGAATAACTAAGCTGATGCCGTTGCTGGCGGCGCTTATTGCGGCGCTTACATTCTGCGGCTGTGTGCGCTTTGAAAGCACGATTGATCCCGATTCAACAATACCGCCCGATGCGGAGGAAATAGAGGAAACGCCAATAGAGGAGCAGCCCACGCCTACGCCGGAGGCGACTGCCGAGCCTACCCCCGAACCCACGCCTGAAACTGTGCAGCAGATTGATGTGTATGATGAATTGGGCGCGTTCATAACCGGCAGCGATCACTATAAGCGCTATATATCCTTTGAAAACATACAGGTGTATGAGCAGGAAGAGGATACGTTTGTTGATATGCAGGCGGTAAGCACATACCCCAAGGCTATACTTTGCGCTCTGTATATGCAGTTTACGGACGAAACAGGCGAAATAGTGGCCGAGTGCAGGCTGCAGACGCAGGACGGCCAGTACCTGCTTTCGCTTCAGCCGGGAACCACAACGCTTTACGCTCAGGTGCCTACGGATATGAGCGTAACGGATCTTGATTTTACTCTAAATTATGATGAAAGCGTTGACGTTGCGCCGGAAATAACCGAATAAAGCACAAATTACCATAAGACGATGCTATGAGGGTATCGTCTTTTTTATTATGAAAGGCTATTTGTATTGATTATGAGGAACTTGTTTGGTATAATCGATGCTTGTTGGGCAAAAACGAAAACAGCCCACGCAGGAGGAAAAATGTTTAACCTTAAACAGCACGGAACAACTGTGCGCACGGAGCTTGGCGCCGGCGTAACAACGTTTATGGCAATGGCTTACATACTTATGGTAAACGCCGGTATGTTCGCCACGTTGGGAGACGGTTATTACAACGCGGTATATATCGCAACCGCGATATCCGCCGTGTTCGGAACGGTTCTTATAGGCCTGCTTTCAAACCTGCCGCTTGCTCAGGCTTCCGGCATGGGCCTCAACGCCTTCTTTGTTTATTCGGTATGCATCGGCATGAACTTTACTTACGCTAACGCTCTTGTTATGGTTTTGGTCGATGGTATAGTATTCCTTATCCTTACCGTTACCGGCCTTCGCAGCGTTATATTCAACGCTATCCCAAAGGCCGTTAAGTCCGCCATCGCGCCGGGCATTGGCCTGTTTATAGCCTTCCTTGGCATGCAGAACTGCGGCATAGTGGTAAACAGCGATTCAACGCTTGTTGACCTGCATTCGTTCAATGTTCTTTTCGGCCACACCACCTGGGCCGAGATAATGCCCCTGCTCATAACTGTATTCGCAATTATAGCCATAGCCGCCATGTCAAAGAGAAAGGTTCGCGGCGCTGTATTTTACGGCATATTGGGCGCGGCGGTTGTTTACTATGTGCTTGGCCTTATAACAATTGAGGACTTCTACGCTACCACCCTGCAGGGCAGTCTGTCCTTCAATGTAATTCAGCCCTTCCGCGATTTCTTTAATCTTGCGTTCGGCAAGGTATTTACCGAGGGCTTCGATTTCTCGGCCTTCATCGCCGCAAACGGCGCCGGAAGCTTTGTCGCGACATTTATTTCCACCATGCTTGCTTTCTGCATGATAGATATGTTTGATACCCTTGGCACGCTCTACGGTGCCTGCTCCGTCGGCAACCTGCTTGATAAGGATGGCAATGTTCCCAATATGAACCGCGCCATGTTTGCCGATGCCGCCGCCACCTGCTTTGGCGCAGTCTGCGGCACTTCAACCGTTACCACGTTCGTTGAATCCTCCGCCGGCATAGCCGAGGGCGGCCGTACCGGCCTTACCTCCATATTCGCCGCGGCCATGTTCTTTATCGCCATGTTCTTCGCGCCCGTAGCCGCGCTTGTGCCCAGCTGCGCAACCGCCGCGTCCCTCATTTATGTGGGTATTCTTATGATTAGCGGCGTGAAGGACGTTGACTGGAGCGACCCCACCGCCGCCCTGCCCGCGTTTATGACCATGGCCTGCATGCCCTTCACCTACAATATTTCCTACGGCATCGCCTTTGGCCTTACCACCTATATATTCGTAAAGATATTCACCGGCAAGGCAAAGGAAATAAACATAGGCACCTGGGTAATAGGCGCCCTGTTCGCCGCCATGTTCTTCGTGGCAAGGTAAATTAAACAAAAGCAAAAATACGCACACCCGGAAGGGGGTACTTCACTGCGAGGTATCCCCTTCTTTTTTAACTCCACCAACGGGCGAGTGAACTAGCCGGCTAAGTTATTGTATTCAGGGAATCGCCGTTATATCATTGGGTTGTAATCAAAACAGCATGAATTAAGGAGGTAAACACGATGGAACTTGGGAAGAAAATAAAACAGCTGCGCTTTAAGGCTGGATTGACGCAGGAGCAGCTGGCGGAAAAGCTGGGAATCGGGGCGCAGTCGGTGTCCAAATGGGAAAACGCGGCGGCAATGCCGGATATCACCACGCTTCCCATTTTGGCGGAGGTATTCGGCGTTTCAATCGATGACCTGTTCGATATAACAACGGAGCAGCGCCTTAACAGAATTGAGAACAGAATGGAAGCGGAGGAGGAACTGCCGGCGGATATTTTTCTGGAGTTTGAAAGCTTCCTGCAGGCAGAAATGGATGACCCGAGGTATCAAAAGCGCGCAACCGAGTTGATTGCTTTCCTCTACTGGCACCGCATGAACGCGCAAGCTCAGAAGGCTGCCCGCTACGCAAAGGAAGCGATCCGCCGCGCGCCGAATGAAAAGGAATGCCAATGGATACTGAATAAAGCGGATAATCATGCCGTTTGGGATTGGAGTGAGGCTAATCATGCCAAAGCCGTCTCTTTTTATCAGGAACTGGCGGAGAGCAACCCAAACGCGGTGCTGCCGTATATGTACCTGCTGGATAATCTTATTGCTGACCATAGGGCCGATGAAGCGGAGCTTTGGCTGGATCGTTTCTGCGCTTTGGAAAAAGCAAATCCTGTTATGAAGCGGGTTTTCCGCGCGCATATTGCCCTTGCCCGCTTTGATGAGGCTTCGGCGGATAAGATAATGGAAGACTTGCTGGCAGAGCAGCCGAACAATGACGAGGTTCTTTTTGAGGCCGCGCAATACTATGCCGCAAAAGCAGACTACAAAAAAGCCATATGCATATATGAAAAAGCCTTTGCTGAAGACACAAGGCGCCCCAGATTTCAGGACGCGCTCATTGGAATCGCGGATATATATGAAATTATGGGTGACTATGCCAACGCCGCGAAGACTTACGACAGAATTATAGAGCTGCTTGAAGATGAGTGGGGTATGAGCGAAGAAAACAGTTCTTACGTAACTGCCGCAAAGAAGGAAAAGGCCCGTCTGCTCGCAAAAGCCTGAATTCGGCATTGATCCTTATCGGGCATCGGGCCCTGCGATATAAAAATAAAGCAGACATGAACGCTTTTATCATGCCTGCTTTTGTTTTTTGTAACCTTGGCTTAGAACAAGCCCGTTATTTTTCCGCTTTCGTCAACGTCTATGCGTTCCGCGGCGGGTTCCTTTGGAAGGCCGGGCATTGTAAGAATGTCTCCCGTCATAACCACTATAAAGCCCGCGCCGGCGGAAACCTTAACATTTTTAATCGTAACGGTAAAGCCTTCGGGCGCGCCAAGCTTGCTGGGATCATCGGAAAAGCTGTATTGCGTTTTGGCTATGCAAACAGGCAGCTTATCAAAGCCCAGCGCGGTAAGCCTGGCTATCTGGGCCTTAGCGCCCGGCATAACGGTTATTCCGTCGCCGCCGTAAATCTTTTTTACAATCGCCTCAATCTTTTCCTCGATTGTGCCGTTAAGGTCGTATGAATAGGTAAAGTCGCCCTGCTCCTCTTCACAAAGGCGCACAACCTCTCGCGCGAGCGCCTCTCCGCCCTTGCCGCCTTCGGCCCAAACCGTGGAAAGCACGGTGTTTACGCCCAGCTTTTTGCACTTGTCGATTATAAACTCAATTTCGCGGTCCGTATCAGTGGGGAAGCGGTTAACCGCAACCACGCAGGGCAGCTTATATATGCTTTTAATGTTGGAAACATGGCGCAGCAGGTTCGGTATGCCCTTTTCAAGAGCCTCAAGGTCCTCTGAACCGAGGTCCTTTTTGTCAAGCCCGCCGTGCATTTTAAGCGCGCGTACGGTGGCCACTATCACAACCGCGCTCGGCGTAAGCCCTGCTGTGCGGCACTTTATATCAAGGAATTTCTCCGCGCCCAGATCGGCTCCGAAGCCCGCCTCGGTAACAGTGTAGTCGCTGAGCTTAAGCGCAAGCTTTGTGGCCGTAACGGAGTTGCAGCCGTGCGCTATGTTCGCAAAGGGTCCGCCGTGCACAAGCGCGGGCGTGCCCTCAAGCGTCTGCACAAGGTTTGGCTTAATCGCGTCCTTAAGCAGGGCCGCCATGGCGCCTACCGCCTTCAAATCGCCGGCGGTTACGGGCATATCGTCGTATGTATAGCCAACTATTACTTTGGACAGGCGTTCCTTAAGATCGCTTATTGAGCTTGACAGGCAGAATATTGCCATTATCTCGCTTGCGACCGTAATCTCAAACCCGTCCTCGCGCGGAGTGCCGTTGGCTTTGCCGCCCAATCCGTCCACTATAAAGCGCAGCTGGCGGTCGTTCATATCAACGCAGCGCTTCCATGTTATTTTTCTTGGGTCAATGCCCAGCGCGTTGCCTTGCTGAATGTGGTTATCAAGCATTGCGGCAAGCAGGTTGTTGGCCGCGCCAATGGCGTGAAAATCGCCCGTGAAGTGCAGGTTTATATCCTCCATGGGTACAACCTGCGCGTAGCCGCCGCCGGCTGCGCCGCCCTTAACGCCGAATACCGGCCCCAAAGACGGTTCACGCAGGGCAACCACAACTTTTTTACCTATTCGCTTAAGAGCGTCGGAAAGTCCTATGGTGGTCGTGGTTTTGCCTTCACCCGCGGGGGTAGGGGTTATAGCGGTTACAAGCACAAGCTTGCCGTTTTCGCGCTTTACGTCGTTCATTAAGGCCAAATCTATCTTCGCCTTGTATTTGCCGTAGTGCTCAATATATTTTTCGTCAATGCCGGCCGTCTTGGCTATTTCGTCAATGGGCCGCATTTCGCACCGCTGCGCGATTTCAATATCCGATAAATACGCCATAGCTCACCCTCCGATAGTATTATTTGAAGTATTTAACAGCCGCCTCGAACATGCGAATGTTGTACTCGCCCGGCACGTTCTTATAAAGTCCGCTGCCTATGCGCTCGCTGTGCCCCATTTTGCCGAATACGCGCCCGTCGGGAGAGGTTATTCCCTCTATGGCGTACATTGAGCCGTTCGGGTTAAAGTGAACGTCGCTTGAGGCGTTGCCGGAAAAATCAACATACTGCGTTGCTATTTGGCCGTTTGCGGCAAGCTTGCTTATAAGCTCCTCGCTCGCGAGGAAGCGCCCCTCGCCGTGCGAAACAGGCACGCTGTAAACATCGCCCACGTTTGTAAGCGAAAGCCAGGGCGATTTATTTGATGCCACGCGGATACGAACTATGCGCGATTGATGGCGCGCTATCGTGTTAAACGTAAGCGTGGGGCAGTTCTCGTCGGTATCTATAATTTTGCCGTAGGGCACAAGGCCAAGCTTTATAAGCGCCTGGAACCCGTTGCATACGCCGCACATCAAGCCGTCGCGCCTTTCAAGAAGATCGCTGACCCCTTCTTTAATGGCGGCGTTTCTGAAGAACGCGGTAATGAATTTTCCGCTGCCGTCGGGCTCGTCGCCGCCGGAGAAGCCGCCGGGGATAAACACCATCTGCGCGGATTTAAGCTCTGTGGCGAATTTTTCAACGCTTGACTGTATGCCCGCGGCGGAAAGATTGTTTATAACTATAATCTCTGGCTCCGCGCCCGCGTCGCGTACGGCCTTTGCGCTGTCAAACTCGCAGTTGGTTCCAGGGAAAGCGGGGATCAATACCTTGGGCTTGGCAGTCTTAACGGCGGGGGAGGGATAAGAGCTTGCCCTGTACTCAAAGTTTCGCATGGGTGCCTTTGTGTCGGGTATGTTGCAGCTGTAAACCGATTCAAGCTTGTTTTCATAAATGCCGAGCAGCTCATTAAGCGCAATGCTCTCGCCGCCAAGCGATATTTTGCCCTCGTCGGTAACGGTGCCTACGGTTACGGAACCGGGAACATCCCCGTTAACCTCAAGCAGGAATGAGCCGTAAGCGTAGCCAAAGAGCCTGTCCACGCTCAGGCTGTTTTCGAACTTAAACCCTAAGCCGTTGCCGAAGCACATTTTCATAACCGCCTCAGCGATGCCGCCAAGGCCGGGGGTGTAGGCGGATACCGCCTTACCGGAGCGCATAAGCTCGGTTACTTTGTTGAAGGTCGCTATTACGGATTCGGCCTTCGGAAGGCCGGTGGACTCATCGTATTCGGGGCTGAGCATAACAAGCTTGTTTCCGGCCGCCTTAAATTCGGGGGATACTATATTGCCAACCTTTTCGGTTGTTACGGCAAAGGACACAAGCGTTGGCGGAACATCAAGCTTTTCAAAAGAGCCGCTCATGGAGTCCTTGCCGCCAATCGCGGCTATGCCAAGCTCCTTTTGCGCCTTAAACGCGCCAAGAAGCGCCGCCAGGGGCTTGCCCCAGCGTTTTCCGTCCGTGCCGGGCTTTTCATAGTATTCCTGGAACGTGAGATATACGTCCTCAAACTTGGCGCCCGTGGCTATAAGCTTGGCAACGGATTCAACAACGGCCAAATATGCGCCGTGGTAGGGGCTCTTTTCCGCTATGAAGGGATTGTAGCTCCAGGACATAAGCGAGCAATCGTCGGTGTGCTTTTTCTCAACCGAGATTTTCTGAACCATAGCCTGAATAGGCGTAAGCTGATTCTTCCCGCCGAAGGGCATAAGCACCGTACCCGCGCCTATGGTGGAGTCAAAGCGCTCCGAAAGGCCGCGCTTAGAGCAGATATTAAGATCGTCCGCAAGCTTTTTATAATTGTCCGTGAATCCGCCCTCGATTGTTTTGCCAAAGGCCTTGGGCGCGGCGGGCTCGATAACTATATGCTTGTCGGAGCCGTTTGAATTAAGGAATTCTCGGCTTATATCAACAATTTTGTTGCCGTTCCAGTTCATTACAAGCCTCGGCTCATCTTTTACAACCGCAACGGGGCAGGCCTGCAGGTTTTCATCGGCGGCGAGAGCCAAAAACGCGTCAACGTTATTCGCTTCAACAACAACCGCCATGCGCTCCTGGGATTCGCTTATCGCTATTTCCGTTCCGTCAAGGCCCTCATATTTTCTCGGCACGGCGTTCAGGTCTATTTCAAGCCCGTCCGCAAGCTCGCCTATGGCCACGGAAACGCCGCCCGCTCCAAAGTCGTTGCAGCGCTTTATCATCTTGGTGGCCTTGCTGTTGCGGAAAAGCCGCTGCAGCTTGCGCTCCTCGGGGGCGTTGCCCTTCTGAACCTCCGCTCCGCAGGTTTCAACGGATTGCACCGTGTGCGCCTTTGATGCGCCTGTCGCGCCGCCTATGCCGTCGCGCCCGGTGCTGCCGCCAAGAAGTATTACCCTGTCTCCGGGGGAGGGAACCTCGCGGCGTACGTTTTCCGCAGGTGCCGCCGCGATAACCGCGCCTATTTCCATGCGCTTCGCGGCGTAGCCCGGGTGATAAATCTCGTCCACTATGCCGGTCGCAAGGCCTATCTGGTTGCCGTAGGATGAATATCCCGCGGCGGCGGTTGTTACTATTTTGCGCTGGGGCAGCTTGCCGGGTATCGTTTCGCTTACCGGCACCGTGGGGTCCGCGGCGCCCGTTACGCGCATAGCACCGTAAACATAAGCGCGGCCTGAAAGGGGATCGCGTATCGCGCCGCCAACGCAGGTTGCCGCGCCGCCGAAGGGCTCAATCTCGGTGGGGTGGTTGTGTGTTTCGTTCTTGAAAAGCAGAAGCCACGGCTCGCTTACGCCGTCTACGTCAACGTTTATTTTAACGGTGCAGGCGTTTATTTCCTCCGATTCGTCAAGCTTATCAAGCTTGCCCTGCTTTTTAAGGTATTTAACGGCTATTGTCGCTATGTCCATAAGGCATACGGGCTTTGTGCGCCCAAGCTCTTTGCGCACGGCTATATACTCATCGTATGCCTTCTGCAAAAGCTCATCCTCGAATTTTACCCCGTCGATAACGGTTAAAAACGTTGTGTGGCGGCAGTGATCCGACCAATAGGTGTCTATCATGCGTATTTCGGTAATGGTCGGCTCGCGGTTTTCGCTCTTAAAATAATTCTGGCAGAAGGCTATATCGTCCGCGTCCATCGCAAGGCCCATGTCCTTCACAAGCTTTTCAAGCCCCGCGCGGTCAAGCGAAAGGAAGCCGTCAAGCGTTTTAACGGTTGTGGGTATGTCGTATTTTACGGCGAGGGTATCGGGCAGCGTAAGCGCCGCCTCGCGCGCCTCAACCGGGTTTATAACGTATTTTTTGATTTCGGTTATATCCTTGTC
This sequence comes from bacterium, assembly GCA_963643205.1. GTDB lineage: Bacteria > Bacillota > Clostridia > Christensenellales > CAG-138 > Phil1. The sequence goes on from CAVIJJ010000009.1 coordinate 43,114, forward strand.
GCTAAGCTCGCCGTAAAGGGCATAAACCTTAGCAGAGCGTATTACAGGGCGCTCACCCCGGGATATAATCTGTATGCACTGCGCCGCGGAATCCGCGCGCTGATCAAACTGGCCGGGCAGATACTCGCTCGCGAAAACCGTCGCGTCGCCTGTTTCTATCTCTGGGGTAGCTATATCAAGCTGCGGCTCCGAAAAAACGGTTTTGATCGCGTAATCGAAAAGCTCACCCGTGATGTTTTCGGCATCGTAGCGATTGAAAATGCGAACATCCTTAAGACTGCTTATGCCAAGCAGATTCCTTGCCTCATTCAAAAGCCCCTTAGCTTCATTGGCAAGTTCCTTTTTCTTTTCTACGTATACTCTGTAAACCATCAGTTTTCCTCCCTTGCTTTCAAAGCCCTGGCTCCTATGTCGCTGCGGCAGTAACTGTTTTCAAAATGAATTCTCTTAACCTTGGCGTAGGAAGCTTCAATCGCGCCCTTTAACGTGTCGTCAATGCTTACAACGCCCAGAACCCTGCCGCCGCTTGTAACAAGCTTGCCGTTTGTAAGCTTTGCGCCGGCAATATATGTGTCGGCAAAAACATCATCGGGAATTGTAATCTCAAAACCCTTTTCGTAAGAGGCGGGATATCCTTTTGATGCCATTATAACGCAGCAGGCGTGTTTGCGGCTGAACTTAACCTCGGTTTCGTCAAGCGTTCCGTTTGTAACGGCTTGCATAACCGTGATTAGGTCGCTTTCAAGAAGCGGCAGCACAACCTGCGCCTCAGGATCGCCGAAACGGCAGTTATACTCAATAACCTTTGGGCCTGTCGGCGTAAGCATAAGGCCAAAGTACAGGCAGCCCTTAAACGTTCTGCCCTCGGCCTTCATGGCGCGTATCGTGGGCAGAAAGATTGTTTTCATGCATTCATCGGCGATTTTGTCCGTGTAATACGGGTTAGGCGCGATTGTTCCCATGCCGCCGGTATTAAGCCCGGTATCACCGTCGCAGGCGCGCTTGTGATCCATAGAGGAAACCATCGGAACCACAACGTTGCCGTCCGTAAACGATAGAACGGAAACCTCCGGCCCGGTCAGAAATTCTTCTATAACTATGCTGTCGCCGCTTTTGCCAAAGCGCTTGTCCTGCATAATGGATATAACGGCATTTCGGGCCTCGTCGCGGGTTTCGGCTATTATAACGCCTTTGCCCAGGGCCAAGCCGTCCGCTTTTATTACCGTTGGAATCGGCGCGGTTTCAAGATACTCAAGCGCTTTTTCGGCTTCGCTGAATACCTCATACGCGGCGGTAGGGATTCCGTATTTTTTCATAAGGTTTTTGGAAAACACCTTACTGCCCTCAATTATCGCCGCCGCCTTATTTGGCCCGAAGCAGGGGATACCCTTTTCGTTAAGCGCGTCCACGCAGCCGAGCACCAGCGGATCGTCCGGCGCGACAACGGCATAATCTATTTTGTTTTCAAGCGCGAACTCAACTATCGCGTTTATATCCGTAGCCGCAATGTTTACGCATTCCGCGTCGCGGGCTATGCCGCCGTTGCCGGGCAGGGCGTAAATACGCTCCACGGTTTTGTTTTCTTTCAGCTTTTTTATAATGGCGTGCTCTCTGCCGCCGCCGCCTACGACTAATATGTTCATATTAACTCCGTTTGAATATCAGTGATGGAACAGGCGCATTCCCGTGAACACCATAACCATGCCGTATTTATTGCAGCATTCTATAACCGAGTCGTCCCTTATGGAACCGCCGGGCTCCGCAACGTATTTCACGCCGCTGCGCCTCGCCCGCTCAATATTATCGTCAAACGGGAAGAACGCGTCGGAACCGAGCGCAACGCCGTCAATTTTCGCAAGATAGGCTTTCTGCTCCTCCTGCGTAAAGCGCTCGGGCTTGGCGGTAAAGTAATTCTGCCAAATGCCGTCCGCGCAAACATCCTCTTCGTTCTGGTTAATGTAGCCGTCCACTATGTTGTCGCGAACGGGCCTTGCTATCTCCGCCTTGAACGGAAGATTCAGCACCTTTTCATGCTGCCTTAAAAACCATGTGTCCGCCTTGGTGCCGGCAAGACGCGTGCAGTGAATGCGCGATTGCTGGCCCGCGCCTACGCCTATGGCCTGCCCGTCAACGGCGTAGCAAACGGAGTTGGACTGGGTGTATTTAAGCGTTATAAGCGCCACTATAAGGTCGCGCAGCGCGCTTTCGGGTAAATCCTTGTTGGCGGTTACTGCGTTGGCTAAAAGCTCACGATTTATCTTAAAGTTGTTTCTGCCCTGCTCGAACGTAACGCCGAATACCTGCTTGGTTTCCTGAACCTCCGGCACATAATCGGGATCGATTTTAACTATGTTGTAGTTGCCTTTCCTTTTTGATTTCAGAATTTCAAGTGCCTCGGGCTCATAGCCGGGGGCTATGATGCCGTCCGAAACCTCGCGCTTTATAAGCTTTGCCGTTGTAACGTCGCAAACATCTGAAAGCGCCACCCAGTCACCAAAGGAGCACAGGCGATCCGTGCCGCGGGCGCGGGCATAGGCGCAGGCAAGGGGGGATTCGTCAAGGCCCTCTATGTCGTCAACGAAGCAGGCCTTTTTAAGCTTTTCGGGAAGGGGAATGCCTACCGCCGCGGAGGTGGGGCTAACGTGCTTAAAAGAAGCCACGGCGGGCATATTGAGTGCCTCCTTAAGCTCCTTTACAAGCTGCCAGGAATTGAACGCGTCAAGAAAATTGATGTAGCCGGGCTTGCCGTTAAGTATATCTATCGGCAGGTCGCTGCCGTCTTTCATGTATATCTTAGCGGGCTTCTGGTTGGGGTTGCAGCCGTATTTCAGTTCGAATTCAGTCATTCCCGTTCTCCTTATTTATTCTTGTTGATAATTCTGGATTCGTGCTTTCCGCTCATAAGGTCTATATACCTTACGAAAAGAGATACCTTGTTATCTGCGTTAAGATTGGTCCAAATGGTGTTTGTCAGCGTGTCTATATCCGTATCGGGAAGTTCAAGCGTTTTCGGTTCGCCCTCAAAGCTTGGCAGGGGATTGCCTTCGCATTTGTAGGTGTGTATAAACTTTGCCTTGCCGGGCAGGGGATTGGAGTAAGCGTAGGTGTATCTTTCGCAGCTGGAGCCGTCCCCCTCGGCGGATTTAAGAATGGAGAGGGCAAAGTTCATATTGCCGTTTTCGTGGTGCACAATGCCCGAAATTCTCGGGGTGTAGTTCGGGGCATCGTCCTCAAACTCGCGCGTGCGCAGGGCCTGCTCAAACGTCATCTGCCTGTCCATCATGTTATAAACGGTGTCTGTCTGGTCTCCGTTCGTAACTATTGTTTTGTTGCCCAGCACGCGAACGGGCGCGTATATGATAAGGTGCGGGTCAACCATCTTCGATTCGTCAAATGCCTGCGTGCGTATGCCGCCGCCGTCCTCAATAAATACGCGGTTGCGGCTGTTTTCGCTGCGGCCCATTATAAAATACGCGATAACGGCTTTTTTGCCGTCCGCGCTTTTGCCTAAAATAATTCCTCTGCCGTGATAAGCCAAAGACTTCAGTTCCTGCTCAATTGTTTTGATTTCCACTGTGTTAGCCCTCCTGTTGCTTAATGCGAACTATTCCGTTTTCAACGATTATTCTGTCCTCACAAAAAAGCCTTACGGCGCGGGGCAATATCCGCCACTCAGCTTGCTCCATAATGCGCCTTTGCAGCGTTTCGGGCGTGTCGTCGTCGGCCACCTCAACCGCCTTTTGCAGTATAATGGGGCCGGCGTCGCATTCCGCGGTTACAAAGTGAACCGTCGCTCCCGAAACCTTAACGCCTTTTTTCAGCGCCTCCTCATGCACGTGCAGTCCGTAGTAACCTTTTCCGCAAAATGACGGGATAAGCGCCGGATGCACGTTTATCATCTTGTTTGGAAACGCCCGGTATACGCTTTCGTCAAGTATTATCATAAAGCCGGCGTAAACCACAAGGTCCGCCCCTTCCTCGATAAGGGCATCCCGTATCGCCGCGCTGTACGAGGCTATGTCCGCATAATCCCGTCTGATTATCACGCGCGTTTTTATGCCCGCGTTCTCGGCCCTTGTAAGCGCGTAGGCATCCGCCTTTGATGATATTACGCAGCTGATTTTGCCGCACCCAAGCTCGCCCGCATTCTCGGCGTTTATAAGCGCCTGCAGGTTGGTGCCGCCGCCGGATACAAGCACTACTATTTTTTTCGTGTTACTCAATGATAACACCCTCGCTGCTCTCAATAACCTTGCCTATTATGTAGGCATCCTCACCGTTTGCCTTAAGAATATCTATCGCCTTGTCCGCGTCGGACGCGGCCACAACAATGCTCATGCCAACGCCCATATTGAACGTGTTGAACATATCGCGCTCGGAAATGCCGCCAACCTTTTGTATAAGGCCGAATATGGGCGGTATCTTAAGGGACGCCTTATCCACCTTTACGGAATATCCCTTTGGCAGGCTGCGAGGTATGTTTTCATAGAAGCCGCCGCCCGTTATGTGCGATATGGCGTGAACGTTTACGGCGCTTAAAAGAGCGAGCACGGGCTTTACGTAAATCCTTGTCGGGGTAAGGAGAGTTTCGCCAAGCTCCTTGCCGCCAAGCTCCTCTTTGTAAGCCGAAAGGTCGCAGTTGCCTATATCGAAAACCTTGCGCACAAGAGAAAAGCCGTTTGAGTGAACGCCGGAGGAGGGCAGGGCTATAACAGCGTCGCCGGCCTTTACGGTTGTGTTATCAAGCAGCTTTTTCTTATCAACTATGCCAACGGCAAATCCCGCCAGATCATAATCCTCTATGGGCATCATGCCCGGGTGCTCCGCGGTTTCGCCGCCTATAAGCGCGGCGCCGGACTGCACGCAGCCCTCGCAAACGCCGCTTACTATCGAGGCTATCTTTTCGGGAATGTTCTTTCCGCAGGCGATGTAGTCAAGGAAGAACAGGGGCTTCGCGCCGCAGCATATAATGTCGTTAACGCACATGGCAACGGCGTCTATGCCTATCGTGTCATGCTTATCCATAAGAATGGCAAGCTTAACCTTGGTGCCGCAGCCATCCGTGCCGCTTACAAGAACCGGCTCTTCCATGCCGGCTACGGGCAGGCCGTAGCATCCGCCAAAGCCGCCCACGTCATCAAGGCAGCCCTCGTTGCGGGTTCTCGCTATGTGCTTCTTCATCAGCTCAACCGCCTTGTAGCCGGCCGTAATATCTACGCCCGCCGCGGCATAAGCTTCGGATTTGGAATTAGCGTTCATAAATGTTACTCCTTCCCGTTCCAGCAATAGGTGCAAAGATCGCATTCATTAAGGCCTATGGCCTCTATTATTCCTTCTAATGTTTGAAATTCCAGCGAGGCAAAGCCGAGCTTTTCGCATATAACGCGGCGCAGAGCCTTTCCGCGCTCCGTTTCGCCGTCGGAATACTCATCAATGTAATTAAAGCCTTCCTCGCCCTCAAGCTCCAGTATAACCCTTCTCGCTATAAGCTCCATGTCGCTTGTCGCGCGGGAAAAATTAAGGTATTTGCAGCCGTACATAATGGGCGGGCAGGCCGAGCGCATGTGCACGGATTTTGCCCCGTTTTCATAAAGAAAATCCACCGTGCCCTTTAACTGTGTGCCGCGAACTATCGAATCGTCAACAAAAAGCAGATTCTTATCAACTATAAAATCGTGAACGGGTATCTGCTTCATGCGGGCAACCTTGTTGCGTTCGGATTGCTCCGCGGGGGTGAAGCTGCGCGACCAGGTGGGCGTGTATTTTATGAACGCGCGCGCGAACTTTTTGCCGCTTTCGTTGGCATAGCCGATCGCGTGCGGCAGGCCCGAATCAGGCACGCCGCCAACGTAGTCAACGTCCTGCGCAAGGCCGTTCTTCCTGTCGTGCTCAGCCATAATCTCGCCGTTGCGGCAGCGCATGGCCTCCACGTTTACGCCCTCATAGGTGGCCGTGGGGTAGCCGTAATAGCTCCAAAGGAATGCGCATACACGCTTTTTTGTGCCGGGCTTGGAAAGAACCGTGATGCCGTCGGGCGTAACCTTAACTATCTCGCCCGGGCCAAGCTCCTTTTCGTCAATGTACCCCAGCTTTTGATACGCGAACGATTCAAACGTTACCGCGTAACCAAAATCGTTTTTGCCTATAAGCACCGGCAGTCTGCCCACGCGGTCGCGGGCGGCTATAATAGAGCCGTCGCTTGTAAGTATCAAAACAGAGCAGGTACCGTCTATAAGATCCTGCGCGTACTTTATTCCCTCTGTGAAGTTTTCCTTTTGGTTTATAAGAGCCGCCGCAAGCTCGGTGGAGTTAACCTCGCCGCCGGTCATGGCGTCAAAGTATCCGCCGGATGTGGCAAGGCACTTTTCAATAAGCTCATCCGCGTTATTTATAACGCCTATTGTGCATATAGCGTATGTGCCCAGCTTTGAGCGGATAAGCATAGGCTGCGGATCCGTATCGCTTATGCAGCCTATTGCCGAAGTGCCCTTCATTTCATCAAATATGGTTTCAAACCTGGTTCTGAAGGGCGCGTTTTCAATACTGTGAATTTTGCGCTGCAGCCCTATTTGGCTGTCGTACGCGGCAAGTCCGCCGCGGCGTGTTCCAAGGTGTGAATGATAATCCACACCGAAGAACACATCCATCAGGCAGTCTTTCTTTGAGGCGATCCCAAAAAATCCTCCCATAATAACCCGCTTTCCGATAAAAGCAAATATTAAGCGAAGAAAAGCTTGGAAAGCGTCATAGGATCAATATACTTGCCGTCCTTGTAAACGCGCATATTGCCGGAGGCAATTTCGTCTATCAGCATTACGTCGCCGTTGGCATCGTAGCCGAACTCAAACTTAATGTCGTAAAGATCAAGGCCCTTTTCCTTCAGATCGTCCGCCACTATCTTGGTTATCTTCTGGGTCATGTCCTTTATGGCGTCATACTGCTTTTCGCTCATAACGCCCAGCACTATAAGGCCGTCCTTGGTTACGAGGGGATCGCCCTTAGCGTCGTTCTTAAAGGTTGTTTCAACGTACGCGGGAAGGTCTGCGCCCTCCTCAACATATTCGCTGTAGCGGCGGAAGAAGCTGCCAACGGCCTTGTAGCGGCAGATAACCTCAAGACCCTTGCCGAAAACCTTGGCGGGGAGCACTTCCATGGTGGTGTCCTTAAGGTTGGCGCTCACATAGTGGGTTTTGATGCCGGCAGCGTTGATTTTCTCGAAGAAATAGATTGACATGCGAAGGTTTACGTCGCCCACGCCCTCGATAGTCAGACCCACGGAGTTTTCGCCGGGGTCAAACACGCCGTCTTTGCCGGTGCAGTCGTCCTTGAACTTGAGAAGGTAGTTTCCGTTTTCAAGCGCGAAAACGTTCTTTGTCTTGCCCGTGTAAACCAGCTTGTTTTCCATGATCTTAATTCTCCTTTTATTATAAAAAATTTATAGCTGTTTCATAACCGCGCTGTCTTTTTCAAGCACGGCGGCCGCGTCGCTTGCGCGCTTGGCGTCAAGCTTTTTGGCCAGTTCCTCGTCCTCAACCGCGATTATCTGCGCGGCCAAAAGCGCCGCATTCGCTCCGCCGTTTATGGCAACGGTTGCAACGGGAATGCCCGAGGGCATCTGCACCGTTGAAAGCAGGGCGTCAATTCCTTCAAGAACAGAGGATTTGCAGGGAATGCCGATTACCGGCAGCGTTGTGTTCGCGGCGATAGCGCCCGCAAGGTGCGCGGCCATGCCGGCGGCGGCGATCAATACGCCGAATCCGTTGGCTCGGGCGGAGGAGGCGAACTCATAAGCCTTCATCGGGGTACGGTGCGCTGAATATATATGCACCTCGTAGGGTATGTCCAGCGCGCTCAGCGTGTCCGTAGCCTTTTTAACTATTGGCAGGTCGCTGTCGCTACCCATAACGATTCCAACTTTTTTCATGAATAATCGCCATCCTTTCGCTGTTAAAAATTTAATAAAAACAAAAAGGGCGCACCTGAATAAAGTGTTCAAGTGTGCCCAGACGGTCGGCTGTTAACATTCGTTTTTTGTTCCTTTGTGGTGCTCCACTTAATCTTCCGTCAGTTACAAAAAACGGTACAGATACTGTACATTATGTTGTTCCGCAAAGGCCATACGGCAAATATGAACCCTTGTTACACCCACATTGTAAACGATGTGCTATCAAATTTCAAGCCTGTTTTGGCCTTTTGCCGGGCTAATTAATTTTGTAATGTGCTAAAAATTATTTACCCTATTGCAAAGCAAAAAACAGAGTGATATACTTCAAGCTGTTTTTTTGAGAAGGCTTTCGGAAAGGAGAGAATGACCATGGCACGCTTTGTGAACGAAAACGCGGCTTGTTATGCAGAGATGAACTCTGCCTCTTTTTCCTGCCCCTCAATGACCTTTGACGGGATAATTATTATTAAGGGCGTCGTACTTGCGGCGTCCCTTTTCGTATGCCTTATTAAGCTGCTTAGCAAGCAGCTGATCCCGTCGAAACCGATGCAGACTTCAATACCTCTTGCCGTGTAGAGTAAGAGAACAGGGTATTAAAGGGCTTCGTCATTTCGGCGGAGCCCTTTTTGATTTTGTTATCATCCCGTTCGTTCGGCCGGCGAAGCGGGAATAGATAAAAGTGTTAAGCAATTATAGTGTGTTATTTGGAAAGAGAGGTTATACTCCCATGGAAGTTTTGAATTTCGTCATGGCGCTGAGCCCTATAATATTCGTTATTGTGGGCATACTCGGCTTCAAAAAGCCTGCCAAGGTTGTGTCCCCGCTGGCGCTTGTGTGGACTATGCTGCTCGCGTTCACGTATTTTAACGTGAATGACGCAACGTTCGCAGAAACCATTTCCGTGCTCGATCCGCTTATATGGAAGGGCATAAAGGAGGGCTTTAAGATAGTGCTTATGGTGTTCGGAGCGTTCACAATACTGAATGTTCTGCGCGAAACCGGTGCCATTGACGATGTTAAGTCCACAATAGCTCAGATAAGCGACGACCGCCGCGTGCAGGTAATAATCATAGGCATGCTGCTGCCCATATTCCTGGAAGGTGCCGCAGGCGCGGGCGCTCCCGCCGCCATAGCCGCGCCGTTCCTTGTGGCGCTGGGCTTTGATCCGGTAACGTCCATTGCCGTCGCGCTTCTGGGCGATGCTACTCCCGCCTCCTGGGGCGGCGCGGGCCTGACCACCATAAACGGCGGCGCGGCGCTTGTGAACGCGGGCCTTTCCACGGTTGCGAATAACGCGGCCATGGTAGGCAGGTTCCATATGTTCGGCGTGCTTATAATACCGTTTATAATGATAGGCATGGTGTTTGGCAAAAAAGGATATAAAAACATAATCCCTTATCTTACTTTCACCGGCGTTTCCACCTGCCTTGTCATGTTCGGCATATCGAACTTCATAGGCGCGGAGGTTACCTCCATGGGTACCGGGCTTGTATCCATGCTGCTCTCTGTGGCTTACGTTAAGCTGATAGGCGTAAAAACTCCCGATGAGTACCGCAACAAGAGCGAGGAAAGAACACGTAAATACAGCTCCTTCAAGGCGCTTTCGCCTTATATATACATGCTGGTTCTGCTGCCCGCGGTTCGCTACGGCGTGCCCGCGCTGGTTGAAAACGGCTTTGCGCTCATGTGCACCTTCGGCTATATCGTGTGGGTTGATGTTGTGATAATAATCTGCGGCATACTCGGCGCCATAACCTTGGGCGTTTCGGCAAAAACGTATTTTAACGTGGCAAAACGCACGGTGGGCCATGTTACGCCGGTGCTTATAACAATGGGCAGCCTGCTCGTGGTTGCGTACATAATGCAGTCCGAATCAACAGGCATGATGAACCTGCTCGCTACGGATATAGCCAATGTTGTCGGCGTGTTCTATCCTGCCGCCGCGGTGGTAATAGGCTCAAGCGGCGCGTTTATAACCGGCACGGGCCTGGGCTCGAACATAATGTTCGCGGAGATGCATATCGATGCCGCTGCCGCTCTGGGCATGAATCCCATAACTGTGTTCGCTGGGCAAAACGCAGGCGCGTCTTTGGGCAACCTCATCTGCCCGAACAACATTGTTGCCGCGTCCGCAACCGTTGACCAGGTTGGCAACGAAAGCGCCGTTATGAAAAAAGCGTTCTTCGCGTTCTTCTTCGTCGTGGTGCTTTATATGGCGCTTGCAATGCTCTATACTTGGGTATTGTTCCCTAACTTCGGCATGTAAAAACCGTTGTCCCCGCCGTCTTAACGGGCGGCGGGAATGATTGTGATAATAAACATTTTATAAAAAGTTTTTTGAAAGGAAGTAATTGTTATGGTAAAGAAAAGGGTTCTCGGCGTAATAGGTTTGGGGCACGTTGGCGCGCATGTTGCTTACGCATTGGCGCTTACCGGCACTGCGGATGAGCTTATACTTGTTGATAGCTTCGAGCAAAAGCTTGCAAGCGAGGTGCAGGATCTGCGCGACGCGGTTGCCTATATGCCTCATCGTGTTACCGTTCGCGCGGGTGACTTCTGCGATTTGGGCGAATGCGATATAGTGGTGAATTGCATAGGCAAAATAGAGCTGCTGCGCGGTACTCACGATCGCCTTACCGAAATGGATTTTACCATTCCAAATGTGCGTGAGTATACCGACAAAATCAAAGCAAGCGGTTTTTCCGGCGTTTTCATAAATATAACCAATCCGTGCGATATTGTTACGAGAGAGCTTGCTTTGAATCTTGGCCTTCCGCGCGGGCGAGTGTTCGGTACCGGCACCGGGCTTGATACCTCAAGGCTCCTCAGCGCCCTTGCCCGCCAAACCGGCATTGATCATAAGTCCATCACCTGCTATATGATGGGTGAGCACGGCAATCAGCAGTTCGCACCGTGGTCTTGCGTCAGCTTCAGGGGTGTGCCGCTTGATGAATGGGCGAAAACCGATGAGCGCTTCCGTTTCGACAGGGAAGCCCTTCGCAAGGAATCCATAGGCGGCGGCTGGGTAACGTTTGCCGGCAAGTTCTGCACGGAATACGGCATAGCCACAACCGCGGCGCGCATGGCGCAGGCGGTTCTGCACGATGAAAAGGTTATTATGCCCGCCAGTATGGAGCTTTGCGGAGAATACGGAGAAACGGGTCTGTTTGTGGGCGTGCCCTGCGTAATAGGCCAAAACGGCGTGGAGCAGGTTGTTGAGCTGCCGCTTACGGCCGAGGAAAAGGCAACCTTCCATGAATGCTGCGAAGGAATAAGAAAGAACATGGAACACCTGACGGCGATATAATATTTCATATCGCGGCTTAAATCGGGTTTTAACTTTAGCTTTACATAGGAGATAATAACAATGGAAATCAAGATAACGAAAACAACTCATCCCGGCACGCTGCCGCCTTCGGACAAACTGGGCTTCGGCACGGTTTTTACGGACCACATGTTTTTAATGGACTATAATGATGAAAAAGGCTGGCACGACGCCAGAATCGTCCCCTTCGGCCCCATTTCGCTTTCCCCGGCAGCATGCGTTCTTCACTACGGCGCAGAGGTTTTTGAAGGCTTAAAGGCTTACCGCCGTCAGGATGGTAATGTGCAGCTTTTCCGCCCGTGGGAAAACGTAGCTCGCCTTAACCGTTCCTGTGACAGGCTCGGTCTGCCGCAGGTGGATCCCGACGACGCGCTTGAGGCTATAAAGACCGTTGTTAAGGTGGATGAGGCCTGGGTACCCAAGGACCCCGGAACGTCGCTTTACATCCGCCCGTTCCTATACGGAACCGACCCCACGCTTTCATTGCACGGCGTACATGAGGCTACGCTTGCAATAATCCTTTCGCCCTCCGGCAGCTACTTCTCGGACGGACTTAAGCCTGTGCCCATAATGGTAGAAACCGAGGATGTGCGCGCCGTACGCGGCGGAACGGGCGAGGCTAAGTGCGGCGGCAACTACGGTGCGGCGAACCGTGCGGGCGATCGCGCCATGGAAAAAGGCTTTTCGCAAGTGCTGTGGCTTGACGGCGTGGAGCGCAAGTACGTTGAGGAAGGCGGCGGCATGAACGTTATGTTCAAAATTGCCGGCAAGGTTGTTACCCCTATGCTTACGGGCTCCATACTCCGCGGCGTAACGCGCAAGTCCTGCATAGAGCTGCTGAAAAGCTGGGGCGTAACGGTTGAGGAGCGCCTTATATCCGTAGAGGAGCTTTTCGACGCGGCGGCGAACGGCACGCTTGAGGAGGCCTGGTGCGTGGGCACGGCGGCGGTTATTTCCCCGATAGGTGAGCTTTCGTGGGGAGATCGCGATTACGCGGTTAACAATAAGCAGATAGGCGAGCTGTCCCAAAAGCTTTATGATGAACTGACCGGCATTCAGTGGGGCACGCGCCCCGATCCGTTCGGCTGGACCTGCAAAATCTGAATATAATAGTTAATTTATGAGAATTACACCGGCTGCTTTTTTGCCGGTGTAATTTTGCTTTGGTTGATTGATTTTTAATATGCACCTAATATTGCAACTCATCCGGCTCTATCTACAGTAGTTTTATGGAACAGCAAAAGCTTCGAGTTTAACCTAACCAAAAGCCTCCCTGCGGAGGGAGGTGGCAC
>CAVIJJ010000010.1:0-52394 GCA_963643205.1 bacterium
ATTTGCACATTGGAAAAGTCGATTTTTTCCTCCTGAACGGGGGCGGCAGGAGCAGCCTCGGCGGGTGCATCTTCACTCTTCTTCGCCTTCTTTTCGGAGTCCAAGGGTTTCATTGTCGGGAAAAGCAGCACGTCGCGTATGCTGGTTTCGCCGGTCAGGAGCATTACAAGGCGGTCTATGCCAATGCCTATGCCGCCCGTGGGAGGCATGCCGTATTCAAGCGCCTGGCAGAAGTCCTCGTCTATCATCATGGCCTCGTCGTCGCCCTTGGCGCGCTCCATGGCCTGCTGCACAAAGCGGCCGCGCTGGTCTATGGGGTCGTTCAGCTCGCTGAAGGCGTTGGCGTATTCATGGCCGGCTATAAACAGCTCAAAGCGGTCGGTAAGAGCCTTGTTGTTCTTCTTGCGCTTTGAAAGCGGGGAATTTTCAACAGGGTAGTCTATTACGAACGTGGGCTGAATGAGCTTGTCCTCAACAAACTCGTCAAACGCCAGCGCAAGGAGTTTGCCCTTGGTAGCGGTCTTGTCGTCAAAGGGCAGCTTTATGCTCTTTGCAAGCTCACGCGCCTGCTCGTCGGTTTCGCAGCCCAAAAAGTCCGCGTTGGCGTATTGCTTTACGGCGTCGTTCATGGTAAGCCTTGCGAACGGCGGCGTAAGGTCTATTTCGTAATCGCCGTATTTAATCTTTGTGGTGCCGTTTACAAGCGTGCAGCAGCGGGAGAAAAGGTCCTCGCACAGCTCCATCATGCCGTTGTAATCGGTGTACGCCTGGTATATTTCAATTGTGGTAAACTCCGGGTTATGCGTGGCGTCCATACCCTCATTGCGGAAAAGACGGCCTATTTCGTAAACTCTTTCAAGCCCGCCCACTATGCAGCGCTTAAGATGCAGCTCCGTCGCTATGCGAAGGTACATATCTATGTCAAGCGTGTTGTGGTGCGTTATGAACGGCCTTGCGCTCGCGCCGGAGGCGGCGGAGTTGAGAACAGGGGTTTCAACCTCTATAAAGTCAAGCTCGTTAAGACGGCGGCGAATCTCGGCCTCTATCTTAGCGCGCTTTATAAACGTGTTCCTTACATCGGGATTCATTATAAGGTCAACACTGCGCTGGCGATACCTAAGCTCCTGATCCTTAAGGCCGTGGAACTTTTCGGGCAGCGGACGCAGGGACTTTGAAAGCAGCGTTACGCTTGTGGCATGAATGGATACCTCGCCCGTGCGGGTTTTGAACACGGTACCGGTAACGCCTATTATGTCGCCAATGTCCATGGTCTTAAAGTCGGCATAGGATTCCTCGCCAACCTCATCGCGCTTCACGTATACCTGAATATCGCCCTTATAGTCCAGAATATGGGTAAACGATGCCTTGCCCATTATGCGTTTGGACATCATCCTGCCCGCAATGGTTACGGTTTTGCCCTCGTAGGCCTCGTAGTTTCCCGTAATCTCGGTGCTGTAAGTGTCGCGGTCAAACCTTACTATTTCAAAGGGATCCATGCCGCGCTCCTGCAGCGCCTTAAGCTTATCACGCCTTATCTGAAGCAGCTCGTTGATTTCTTCCGCCGTCTGTTCGCGCTCCTGAGCCGGAACGATAGTGTTGTTTTCTTCCATTTTGCTCCTGTCTCCTGCGATTAGGCTTATTTTACTTGCCTATTGAAATAATCTCAAATTCGCTCGGTCCGTCCGGCGTCTGAATTTCCACCAGCTCGCCAACCTTGTGGCCAAGCAGGGTTTTGCCGACGGGGGACTCGTTTGAAATGCGGCTTTCGTAGGGGTTCGCCTCCGCGCTGCCGACTATCTGGAAGGTCTTTTCCATGCCGCCCGCGCTGAGCATTTTTACGGTAACGTTGGAGCCAACGTCCACAACGTTGGTATTAAGCGTGTCCTCATCTATGAGCACCACGTTCTTGAGCATAGCCTCAATTTCGAGTATTTCGTATTCAATACGGCCCTGCTCTATTTTGGCCGCGTCGTATTCGGCGTTTTCACTCAGGTCGCCGAAGGCCCTCGCCGTTTTTATCTGCTCCGCAATCTCGGTACGCGCTGTTGTTTTAAGGTATTCCAACCTTTTCTCATACTTTTCAACGCCTTCGGCGGTAAGCCTTACTTCAGCCATTTTCTTCTCCTCCGCTAAGCCGCTTTTCGCGGCATTATTTTTCAGTTTTTTTATGGGCGCACGGCAATAAGGGCGCTATGCTCCCACTTTTATGTAATTATATTTGCGCTAAATAAACTTGTCAAGGCGCGCGGGGAATTATTACTCCTCTCCCGCCTGCTCGCGCACGTAATCAAGCGCCGCCCAAAGCTGAGCGTCCTGCTCCTGGTCAAGCTCGTCTATCGCCGTGCCCTTCATTTCCTCGGGCAGGTCAACCTCTATGTCCGGCACAACGCCCACCCCGTCTATGCTCGCTCCGCCGGGGGTGTAGTACGCGCTTACGGTCATTTTAAGCCAGGCGCCGTTTGACGTAATCTGCCTTGTGTTCTGCACCACGCCCTTGCCGTATGTGGTCATGCCTACCACCACGCCCGCGCCGTTATCCTGCACGGCGCTTGCGAGTATCTCGCTTGCGGAGGCTGAGTTTTCGTTTACTATTATGGCTATCGGCACGCTTACGCCCTTTTTGTTGGATGTGTAAACCTCCTCGCCGCCGTCGCCGTCCTTAACGGTAACTATCGTGCATTCCCCAAGCAGCGTGTCCGCTATGCTCACAACGTCCTTAAGAAGTCCGCCGGGGTTGTTTCTAAGGTCTATAACAAGGCTTGTCATGTTTCTGTCCGTCAGGTCCTTTACGGCCTCGCGGAACTCCTCCGCGCAGTTTCCGGTAAACATGCTTATGCGAATATAGCCCGTATGATGATTGTAAAGAAAATGCTCAACGTGCTTTACGTTCACGCGCGCCGGAGTAACCTCAACGGTAAAGTCCTCCTCGCCCTCGCGGTGAATTGTAAGCTTAACGCTCTTTGTGCCGTCGTTAACCACAAGCGTGCTTATTTCCTCAAGCTCCATTTCGGAGGTATTCTGCCCGTCAACCGCCGTTATAATATCCCCCGCCTGAAGGCCCGCCTCGCTTGCCGGCGTATCCTCATAAACATCCAAAATTTCCGCGCCGCTCTCCGTGGGCTGGCCTATCAAAACGCCTATGCCGTCGTATGAGCCGCTTATGCTCGTTAAGTATTCCTGATATTCCTCATCGGTATAATACTGGGCATAGGGATCGTTTATGCTCGATACCATTCCCTTTGCCGCCGCGGTTATAAGTTCTTCCCTTGACGGGGAGTCATAAAAGCTGTCGCTCTCTATGTCGTCTATAATCTCGTCAAGCGCCATTATGTCCGTAAGCTCTGAATACTCTTCGGTTGAAAGAGTAACCACGTCCTTTCGGTTTTGATTATATAGCTGCATGGTAACGCCCGCGGATATGAGCGCCGCGATTATAACGGCCGCCACAAAATAAAGCGCGGTTCTAAGCTTTGGCTTCATGCGTTGCCTCCTTTGAAAGCAAAGTATTACGCACATTCTACCAAAATTAGCAGTGTGCGTCAAATTAACGAAATGTGTGCGCCATTATGCCGCGCTATGCTTTTACCTTTCGCGCGTTTCTGATATAATAAAGTGTTAATAAAGGCCAAGGAGGGCATTGCCATGGCAGAATACATTATGGCACTTGACGCTGGAACAACGTCCAACCGATGCATATTGTTTGACCGCTCGGCACGAATATGTGCCGTAGCTCAGCGGGAGTTTACTCAGCACTACCCAAAGCCGGGCTACGTTGAGCACGACGCGAACGAAATATGGGCTACGCAGCTTGGCGTTGCGGTGGAAGCCATGCAGATGCTGGGCATAGGGGCCGAGGACATTGCCGCGATAGGCATTACGAATCAGCGCGAAACAACCGTTGTTTGGGACAAGGCCACGGGCGAGCCCATATACAACGCGATTGTTTGGCAATGCCGCCGCACCAGCAAATTCTGCGACGAGCTGAAGGAGCGCGGCCTTTCCGATAAAATTCGGCAGAAAACCGGCCTTGTTATAGACGCTTACTTTTCGGCAACAAAGCTTAAATGGATACTTGATAACGTTCCCGGCGCGCGGGAAAGGGCGAAGAAAGGCGAGCTCTGCTTCGGCACGGTTGATACCTGGCTTATGTGGAAGCTGAGCGGCGGCAAAATATTCGCCACCGATTACTCAAATGCCTCCCGCACAATGCTTTTTAATATAAACACGCTTAAGTGGGACGAGGATATATTGAAAGAGCTTGATATTCCCGCCTGCGTACTGCCCGAGGTTAAGCCCTCAAGCGGCATTTTCGGCCATGCCGACGCGCGCTTCCTTGGCGGCGAAATACCGATAGCGGGCGTTGCGGGGGATCAGCAGTCCGCCCTGTTCGGGCAAACCTGCTTCAGCGCGGGCGAAGCAAAGAACACATACGGCACAGGCTGCTTTTTGCTTATGAATACGGGTGAAAAGCCGGTATTCTCAAAGAACGGGCTTGTTACGACAATCGCCTGGGGCATTAACGGCCGCGTTAATTACGCGCTGGAGGGCAGCATATTCGTTGCCGGCGCCGCCATACAATGGCTTAGGGATGAGATGAAGCTTATTGAGAGCGCGGCGGATTCGGAATACATGGCGCGAAAGGTAAAGGACACAAACGGCTGCTACGTTGTGCCGGCGTTCACGGGGCTTGGTGCGCCGCATTGGGACCAGTACGCGCGCGGGGCAATAGTAGGTTTAAGCCGCGGCTGCAACAAATATCACATAATAAGGGCCACGCTGGACAGCATTTGCTACCAGGTGAATGACGTGCTGAACGCCATGCAGGCGGATTCGCTTATACCGCTGAACGTGCTCAGGGTAGACGGCGGAGCGAGCGCGAACAACTACCTTATGCAAACGCAGGCGGACATTATAAACGCCCCTACCGTACGGCCGAAATGCGTTGAAACAACGGCCATGGGCGCGGCGTTCCTTGCGGGGCTTGCCGTGAAATACTGGGCGGATATGAACGAGATAAAGCAAAGCCGCGAGGAGGAGCGGGAATTTTATCCCGCGATAAGCGATGATGAGCGCAGGGCAAGAATACTGGGCTGGAACCGCGCGGTAAAGCGCGCCTACGGCTGGGCAAAAGAGGACGAGGAATAATGAAGGAATACGACGTTGTAATAATAGGCGCGGGCGTTACGGGCTGCGCCGCGGCAAGGTATTTAAGCCGCTTTAACGCGCGCACGGCCGTTATAGAGCGCGCGGAGGATGTTTGCGCGTTCGGCGCAAGCAAGGCGAACAGCGCAATAGTGCACGCCGGGTTTGATGCAAAAAACGGCAGTCTTATGGCAAAGCTTAATGTTGAGGGCAGCCGCGTGATGGAAAAGCTTTCAAGGGAGCTTGACTTTAGCTATATAAACAACGGCAGCCTTGTGGTCTGCATGGAGGAGAGCGACTACCCGAAGCTTGAGGAGCTTTATCAGAACGGGTTAAAGAACGGCGTTGAGGGGCTGGAGATAGTTCGCGGGGCAAGGCTTAAGGAGATAGAGCCCGCCGTAAGGAGCGACGCGTACGCCGCGCTTTGGGCGCCCACTGGGGCTATTGTCTGCCCGTTCGGCCTTACGATAGCGCTTGCGGAAAACGCCGCCGTGAACGGCACGGAGTTTATATTCAACACAACCGTAACAGCTTTAAGATATGAAGACAACGCCTGGAGCGTGCAGACGAACGCGGGACTTATACGCGCCAAGGCCGTTATAAACGCGGCGGGAACATATGCGGACGTGCTGCACAATATGGTAAGCACCAAAAAAATTCACATAACGCCGAGAAAGGGCGAATATATGCTGCTTGACAGGAGCGTTGGCGGCTTTGTCAAGCGCACGGTATTCCAGCTGCCCACAAAGCTTGGCAAGGGCGTGCTCGTAAGCCCCACCGTGCACGGAAACATAATAGTGGGCCCGACAGCCGATGATATACTTGACCGCGACGGAGTTAACACAACCGAGGCGGGGCTTAACGCCGTTAGGGTAAAATCCGGCCTTGCGGTGGAGGGTTTGCCGCTTAAGCAGGTTATAACAAGCTTTGCCGGCCTTCGCGCGCACGAGGACGGGCATGAATTTATAATAGGAAAAGCGGAGGGCGCAACAAACTTCTTTGATTGCGCGGGCATTGAGTCCCCCGGCCTTTCAAGCGCGCCCGCCGTGGGCAGAATGATTTCCGAAATTGTGGCCGAGGAGCTTAAGCTCAGCGAAAAAGAAAACTTCATTTCCACCCGAAAGGGCATAGTCGACCCGAAGAAGCTGAGCCGGGACGAGCGCAACGAGCTTATTAAAAAGAACAGCGCTTATGGCCAAATAGTATGCCGCTGCGAAAGCATAACCGAGGGCGAGATTGTGGATGCCATACATCGCCCCGTGGGAGCGAAAAGTCTGGACGGCGTGAAGCGGCGCGTACGCGCGGGCATGGGCCGCTGCCAAGGCGGCTTCTGCAGCCCGAGGGTTATGGAAATACTGGCGCGAGAGCTTAAAATAAGCCTTGCGGACGTTACTAAAAGCGGCGGAGAATCCCGCGTTATAACGGGCCTTTCAAAGCAGGAGGCAGGCAAATATGAAACAATATGATATAGCCATTGTGGGCGCGGGTCCCGCCGGGCTTGCGGCGGCCGCCGCGGCTTACGACGCGGGAGCGAAAAGCATAGTTTTAATAGAAAGGGAAGCGGCGCCGGGCGGCATACTGAACCAGTGCATACACGCCGGCTTTGGCCTGCACACTTTTAACGAGGAGCTTACCGGCCCCGAATACGCGGCGCGCTTTATCGCCAGGGTAAACGAGCGAGGCATAGACATGCTGCTTTCAACAATGGTGCTTTCTATAGCGGCCGACAAAACCATAACCGCCATGAACCGCACGGACGGCGTGTTCACCATAAAGCCCAAGGCGATAGTGCTCTGCATGGGCTGCCGCGAAAGGAGCCGCGGCGCGCTGAACATACCGGGCTTCCGTCCCGCGGGAATTTATTCCGCAGGCACGGCGCAGAAGCTTGTGAACATAATGGGCTATATGCCCGGGCGCGAGGTTGTGATACTCGGCAGCGGCGACATTGGCCTTATAATGGCCCGAAGGATGACGCTTGAGGGCGCGCGGGTTAAGGTTGTGGCGGAGCTTATGCCCTATTCCGGCGGCCTTAAAAGAAATATTGTCCAGTGCCTTGACGATTTCGGTATTCCCCTTAAGCTGAGCCACACGGTTGTTGATATTCGCGGCCGGGAAAGGGTTGAGGGCGTTACGATAGCCGAGGTAGGCGCCGACCTTAAGCCTATCGCGGGTACGGAGGAATACTATCCTTGCGATACGCTCCTTCTTTCCTGCGGGCTTATACCCGAAAACGAGCTTTCTCGCGGCATGGGCGTTGGCATGCACCCGGTAACGGGCGGGCCGATTGTAAACGAATCCCTTGAAACGAATATCGAAGGCGTGTTCAGCGCGGGCAATGCTCTGCATGTTCACGACCTTGTGGACTACGTAAGCGAGGAGGCCGCCGCGGCCGGGCGAAACGCCGCAAAATACGCCCTGGGTGAAAGCAAGGAATCATATTCCGCCGCAAGGGTAAAAATAGAACTCTCCGGCGGCATACGCTATGCCGTTCCTTCCGTTATAGATCCCGCCAAGGTTGAGGAAAATCTTACCGTGCGCATGCGCGTGGGGCAAATTATGAAAAACAAACGACTTTGCGTATTCATAAACGGGAATAAAGAGCTTGCCCGTCCCCGCCAGATAATGGCTCCGGGCGAGATGGAGCAGGTTATAATAAAGCGAGAAATGCTGGATAAATATGCATCAATCGAGAGCATACTCATCTGCACGGAGGATATGTAAATGGAAACGAAAAAGCTTACGTGTATATGCTGCCCCATGGGCTGCCAGATAGAGGCGGACGTAGAAGAAAAACAGGTGCTCGCCGTTCGCGGAAATTCCTGTCCCCGCGGAAAAAAGTACGCTGAATCGGAGCTTTCTGCCCCCGTGCGTACCATCACCAGCACCGTAAGGCTCTTTGGCAGCGCAACCGGCGCGCCCGTTGTTCCCGTGCGCTCCGCCGCTCCCGTACCCAAGGACAAAATGTTTGACTGTATGAGGGAGCTTAGCCGCGTGAGCGTGCCCGCCCCCGTATATATAGGCGATATCGTGCTTAAAAATGCAGCCGGCACAGGCGTTGACATAATAGCCGTAAGGGATATGAAGTAAGTAAATTATTATCTTGCGAAGCGGTGAACATTGCCCGCTTCGCAAGGTGTTTCGCGCATAATATATTATTTTCAACCTCGCACTTAATAATTGACAATTCCAAAATATTTGTTATCATAAAATGTAATCAATGTCCGCGCTGCTTCGTGCGCATGTAAAACGTTTCAGCTAAAAACTAAATAACAAGGAGGAGCACAATGAAAAAGCTGATTGCTGTTTTGTTGACCGTCTGCTTCATGCTTGGCATATTTGCCGCATGTTCAAACGGCGACACGTCTGTTGATACCAACAATACCACAGACACAACAAACAACGCCGGTACTACCGGAGAAACCACCACGACCACCCCCGTTTCCGAGGGCCTTGATCTCAGCGTAAGCGATGAACCCGTAACCGATTGGGTTACCTACCTTACCCTGGCCAACGAGATGGAAACATTCAACATTCTGTACAGTCAGAATAACAAAGAGCTCCGCGTTCTCACCAACTGCTTTGACGGACTGCTCTCAAACGACAGCCACGGCAACCTTATTCCCGCGATAGCCGAAAGCTGGGGAACCGAGGACGGCGGCAAGACCTGGACGTTCCACCTTCGCAAGGGCGTACAGTGGGTTAACATGAACGGCGAGGCACAGCAGGAAGTTACCGCTCAGGACTGGATTACCGGCCTTGAATGGGTTCTGAACTTCTACAAGAACGAAGCCGCCAACACCTCCATGCCCACCGAAATGATAGAAGGCGCAATGGATTATTATAACTACGTTGCCGGCTATCAGGATCTGGAGATCCCCGCTGACGCGGATGCTGAAACCGCCGCCAGGCTGACCGCCAGCTACGAAGAGGAAAAGGCCACCTTCGAGGAAATCTGCGCCAAGTACGGTCTTGAGCCCGTTCGCCTTACCGAGGAAGAGGCCAAGACAATGGATAAGACCATATTCCTGCAGATGGTCGGCATTGAAGCGCCCGATGATTACACCCTTATTTATCACTGCACGGCGGAGCTGCCGTACTTTGCCTCCGTGGCGACCTACAGCTGCCTCTACCCCGCCTGCCAGGCCCTTATCGATCAGCTTGGTGTTGACGGCTTCTATGCCTGCACCAACGAGAACATGTGGTACAACGGCTGCTACACCATTACCCACTATGTAAACGGCAATGAAAAGGTTCTGACCAAGAACCCGCTCTATTGGGATACCGATTGCACCCTGTTCAACACCGTAACATACAAGATGGTTGAATCCGGCGACGTTGCGTTCCAGATGTTCCAGGCCGATGAGCTTGATTACATCGCGCTTACCGAGTCCAACCTGCGCACCATTTACAACGACGAGTCCAACCAGTACCACGATTACCTTGTTGAGGCCCGCCCCACAAAGTACTCCTACCAGCTGCACTTCTGCTGGGATAAGCGCGACAGCGATGGCAATCCCGATACCAATTGGAATACCGCCATCGCCAACGAAAACTTCCGTCTTGCCTGGTACTATGGCCTTGATGCTACCCCGTATCTGTCCCGTACCAACTTCATATCCCCGCAGCACTGCGCCAACTACTGCTACTCAATGGCCAACCTCGTATCCTTCTCTGATGGCACCGAGTACACTCAGCGCGTTATGGAGAAGATTGGTATAAGCCCGGACGGCGAGAATTATGCCCGTACCGACGCCACCAAGGCCGCCGAATACAAGGCAAAGGCTATGGAAGAGCTTTCCGCTCAGGGCGTAACCTTCCCCGTAGTGGTTGATTATTACATTCAGGGTTCAAACCAGACCGCTCTTGACACCGCAAACGTACTTAAGCAGATGTTTACCGACTGCCTGGGCGATGACTTCGTGGTTCTGAACATAAATACCTACATTTCCTCCCTTGCCAAGGAAGTTCGCAATCCTCAGCTCGCCTCCTTCTACGTCAACGGTTGGGGCGCTGACTACGGCGATCCTCAGACCTACCTGGGCCAGGAAACCTACGGCATGGACAACGCTTACTACAGCGTATCCTACTCCAAGACCGCCGGCATCACCGATTCCAATCTGATTGCCACCTACGAGGAGTACACCAATCTTGTAAACGCCGCCAACGCCATAACCAACGACAACGATGCCCGTTACGAGGCCTATGCCGAGGCTGAAGCCTATCTTATCAGCCACGCCCTCGTAATCCCCTGGTACAAGGATGTTTCATGGCAGATAACCCGCGCCAATGACTACTCCAGCGCGTACGCCGTATACGGTATGCAGGGCAGCAAGTTCAAGAGCTGGGAAACCTCAACCGACTATTACACCACCGAGGACTACGCGAAGCTGGCCGAAGCCTATGAAAACGCCGCGGCCGAATAAGGAAATAAAGAACAAAGGTAAGTAAAATCAATGTTTAAGTATACCATCAAAAGAGTACTTCAGTCCTTAGTGACTGTGCTCATCGTGGTATCTATCGTATCATTACTGCTCAGCCTGATGCCGACTGATTACTACTTCACTGAGGAACAGCTTATAAAGCTGACCGATAAGCAGAAGAACGATCAGTTGGCAGCAGCTGGGCTGCTGGACAGCCCAATCGTACAGCTATTCCGTTTTCTAGAGAATGTTATTCTTCACTTCGATCTTGGAACCTCACGCAGAATACAGGCGGGTGTTCCCGTAATACAGGTTATAGGCGACAAGTTCGCCATATCAATGAGATTGGGCTGCATCGCGTTGGTCATTTCGCTCATACTTGGCGTACCCACGGGCATCCTTCAGGCTAAGTACAAGGATCATCTGTTCGACCATTTAGGCGCGGCTTATACGATATTTGTAAACGCGGTACCGCGGCTTGTATCGTATTCGCTGGTGCTGGTCCTTGGCGTTAAGCTTTTCGGCCTGCCCACTATGTATTCCACGCGACATGCCGCGCGCTCCAGCATTTTGCCGATAGTGTGCCTTGCGATGGGTTCAACCGCAAGCTACGCGCTGTGGATGCGCCGTTATATGGTTGACGAGCTTACAAAGGATTATATAAAGCTTGCCCGTATAAAGGGTCTTTCATCCCACGCGATTATGTTTAAGCATGTTTTAAGGAACGCGTTCGTGCCCATGGCGCAGAATCTGCCCACCTCCTTCATGCTTACGATCGGCGGTTCGCTGCTGGTGGAGCGTTTCTTCTCCATTCCCGGCATGGGCCCGCTGCTTACAGACTCGATCACGCGCTACGATCTGAACATGGTTCGAGGGTTGGTGCTGCTTTATGCTCTGCTTGGCATATTCGGCCTGTTCCTCGGCGATGTGCTCATGACGGTGTGCGATCCCAGAATCAGACTTACCGGAAAGGGCGGTGACACTCGATAATGGAAATTAAGACCGCGAACACAACTCCTGAGCTTGAAAAAGAGCTTGGAATGAGCGAAAAGGATCTGTTTTCATTCGTTGAGTATCACGCTGAGGATGCCGAAAGAATAGGCTACAGCGAGTATTCATACTGGAAAAGCGTTTTCCGCAACTTCTTTAAGAATAAAGCCGCCGTTGTGATGATCATAGTTTTCTTCGCCATATTCATATTCTCATTCGTGGCTCTTTGGATAGGCAAATATGATTATCACCACCTTGTGCCGGATACAAACCTTGGCTTCCAAAGCCCGAACAGCGAATATTGGTTCGGCACGGATAACCTGGGCCGAGATTACTGGTGCCAGGTATGGTACGCCACGCAGACCTCAATAAAGCTTGCCGCGATTGTCGCGTTCGGTGAATGCGTAATGGGCGTTGCGATAGGCTGCATTTGGGGCTATGTACGCAAGGCGGACAGGTTCTTTACCGAGCTTTACAACATATTCGACAGCGTCCCCACCATGATTTATATGACCCTTATAGCGCTCTTTGTGGGCCAGACGTTTTGGATAATGTGCGCGAGCATAATTCTTTTCCACTGGATGTACATGGCAAAGAACGTGCGCAATCTCGTGTTTATGTATCGCGACAGGGAATATAACCTTGCCTCCCGCTGCTTAGGCACAAAGCTCAGCCGCATACTTGTCAAAAACATTCTGCCCTACCTTATAAGCGTTATAGTGCTCAGGGTGGCGCTGAGTATACCCAGCACCATAGCCCTGGAAACAACCCTCAGCTATCTTGGCCTTGGTCTTGACGTTAATACCCCGAGCCTTGGCATACTGCTGAGGAACTCAAGAGCGTTCTTCCTGGATTACCCCTACCTGCTTGTCTTCCCGGCGGTAATAGTATCCATGGTAACGATTACGTTCTATCTTGCCGGCAACGCCTTCAGCGACGCGGCCGACCCCAGAAACCATGTTTAAGCGGAGGAGGGCATAATGGAAGCATTGAATAAAAAACCTATCCTCAGCGCGAAAGACGTGGAAATACAATTCAGCCTCAGAGGGGACAAGCTTACCGCCATACGCGGCTGCTCGCTTGACCTTTACGAAGGCGAAACGCTTGCCATAGTCGGCGAATCCGGCTCCGGCAAATCCGTTTTCACAAAATCCTTTTTGGGCATGCTTGACCAGAACGGTTCCGTTACCGGCGGCAGCATAATGTTTGACGGGATAGACCTTGCCAAATACACAACCGAAAAGGAATGGCGCACCATACGCGGCAAAAGAATTTCCATGGTAATGCAGGACCCTATGACGAGCCTTAACCCGCTCAAGAAAATAGGCACGCAGATACAGGAATCAATAGAGCTTAATCAGGGGCTTGACAAGGCTGCTGCGAAGGCAGAGGCGATAAGAATGCTTGAAATAGTCGGCATTCCCAATCCCGAGGTGCGTTTTAACCAGTACCCGCACGAGTTTTCCGGCGGAATGCGCCAAAGGGTTGTTATAGCTATAGCCGTGGCCTGCCATCCGGATATACTTATATGCGATGAGCCCACAACCGCGCTTGACGTTACAATTCAGGCGCAGATACTCGACCTTATACGCAAGCTGCAAAAGAACCTTGGCATGACCATAATATACATAACTCATGACCTTGGCGTTGTGGCGAACGTTGCGGACAGGGTTGCCGTTATGTACGCGGGACAGATAATAGAAATAGGCATGGCGGAAGAAATATTCTATAATGCCTGGCACCCGTACACATGGGCTCTTCTCTCCGCGCTGCCGCAGCTTGGCATAAAGGGCGAAAAGCTCCCCACCATAGACGGTACACCGCCTAACCTTTTCAATAAAATTACAGGTGATGCTTTTGCCCCGCGCAACAGAAAGGCGCTTGCGATAGACTTCAAAAAGGAGCCTCCGTTCTATCAGGTATCCCCTACCCACAAGGCAAAAACCTGGTATCTCGATCCCCGCGCGCCAAAGGTGGAGCAGCCCGAATCCATTCAAAGGCTTGCCCAGCGCATGAATGAGGACTACGGCACCAACCTTAAGCATCCCCATGAGGATCCCAACCGCGAAACCCTTATAGAGGTTAAAAACCTGCAGGTAACGTTTGGCTCCGGCAAAAAGAAGTTCGTCGCGGTAAACGACGTTAACTTTGAAATATTCCGCGGCGAAACATTCTCCCTCGTTGGCGAATCAGGCTCCGGCAAAACCACCATCGGCCGCGCCATAACAAGGATAAACCCCACAACAGCGGGCGAAATACTGTATAAGGGCCGCAGGATAAACGGAAAGATACCCAAAGCGCTTGACCTTGAGGTAATAAAGGGCTGCCAGATGATATTCCAGGATCCTTTGGCATCGCTCAACGAACGCGCTAAGGTGGACTACATCATAAGCGAAGGCATTCTGAACCACCATCTTTATAAGGATGAGAAGGACCGCGAGGAAAAGGTTCAGCGCGCGCTCAAAGAGGTTGGACTTCTGCCGGAATTCGCTTCCCGTTTCCCGCATGAGTTCTCCGGCGGACAGCGCCAGCGCATAGGCATAGCAAGGGCGCTTATAATGCAGCCGGAATTCATAGTAGCGGACGAACCCATAAGCGCGCTTGACGTTTCCATCCGCGCGCAGGTGCTTAATCTGCTAAACGATCTGAAGAAGAGCCGCGGGCTTACCTATCTTTTCATCGCGCACGATTTAAGCGTTGTTCGCTTTATTTCGGACCGTATCGCGGTTATACACAAGGGGCGTATAGTTGAGCTCAGCGAAGCCGAGGAGCTTTTCCGCCATCCTCTGCACCCGTATACAAAGAGCCTCCTTTCGGCCGTACCGAATCCCGACCCGGCTATTGAAAGGAACAAAAAGCTTATAGTATACGATCCGTCGATACATGATTACACCACTGAAAAGCCGGTTTGGACGGAAATAATCCCCGGTCATTTCGTATACGGCAACGAGCGTGAGCTTGACGGCTACCGCAATGAGCTTGCCGCTAAAGCATAAAATCAAAGGCAAAACTTACGGCGCCGGAGGCGAAAAATATGCCTCCGGCGAAAGTTTTTGCGGGTATTCACAATGAAACGTTTTTTTCAATTCATAAAGAACAAGGATGTTCGCCACGCCGCGCTGCAAAAAACATTCCCACGCGCGGTAATAGGTCTGCTTATCTGCTTCTTCTGGAACAGGTTTCTGAACAGCGCCGGCAGGCTTAATGTTTATTCCCATGCCTTTATGGCGGTGGGGCTTATATTCGCCGCCCTTTCATGGCTGAACTACCTTAGGCTGGACGGCGTAAACGCTCCCAAGCTCTTCAAGAAGAAGCTTTTTCAAAAGCCGCCCAAGCGCAAAATGGGAGACATGATAGACTTTGTGGACGAAAAAGTCACCTCATTTGAGGAGCTTGACGAGGACGAGGCCACCGCGGCCACATTCGTGGCCAACCTTATCGCCGCGGTGCTGTTTCTCGTGCCATCGGTTTTGGTGGGGATAATAAAATAAATGCTTCGGCCCAAAATTCGCGGCTGAAATAACAAAAAACAGATTTCGCAAATTCAAGTACCTCTCCACGGGTACTTTTTTCAATTCTGCTGTATTTCCCCCTCCCCGCTATTCCCTTGCCAAAATGGCACGTAGATGATAACATAGTCGCATGACCGCGGAAAATTTTATAAAGGCGGTCTTGGGGGCGAAAGCGAGTTGTACGGCGAAAGGAGGCATCCGTCGGCATGGCGAATTTTACGAGAAAAGCTATAAAAGACACGTTCATCGGTTTGCTTGAGGAGCGGCCGCTTGGCGATATTACGGTTAAGGACATTGTGGAACGGTGCGGCATAAACCGAAACTCGTTTTATTACCATTATCAGGATCTTCCCTCCCTTATTGAGGAAATAATCAAGGAGGACGCGGAAAACATAATCCACGCCTACCCATCCGTAACAACCATTGTGGAGTGCTTCGACGCCATAATTGAGTTTACATCGTGCCGGAAAAAGGCGATAATGCACATTTATCATTCCATAAACAGGGAAATGTTTGAAAAGAGCCTTATGATGGTGTGCGAATACTTCATAGCAAGCTACGTTAACACGGCCCTTGTAAACGAGAATATTTCCGGCGAGGACAAAAAAGCGATTGTCAGCTACTATAAGTGCGTTTGCTTCGGCCTTACGATAGACTGGCTGAACAGCGGCATGTCCGAAGAGTACATGAAATCCCTGCGCAGGATATTCGCGCTGAAAAAGGACTTTGCTATGGAAATAGCCCATCTTCTTCAGGATCAACTGTAAATTACCATAAAAGGATATATTTAACAAATTTAGGCACGGGCACGTCCCGTGTCTGTTTTTTGGTTATTTTGAATTGCCGTGTACGGTTTTCAGTCACGCGGCGTTTTGTTGTCCGTACACAAAAGTTCGGCCCGGCGATATCATTCTATTCAGTTAATCGCGATGGAGGTGCGAAGTATGAAATTACGTTCGGTTCTGCCTATGAGGGTAGCGAAATATGGTTACATAGCCATCTCGCTTATTTTCTGCCTGGTGGGCATCGCGCTTATTCTGCTGCCCATGCCCTCAATGTCCGCCATATCACTGTTTTTCGGAATAGCGATGCTGGTATTCGGCATATTCAAGCTGATCGGGTATTACTCTAAGGACCTGTTCAGGCTGGCGTTTCAATACGATCTGCAGTTCGGCATACTGCTTATAATCCTTGGCGCCGTAACGCTTTTTATGCGCGAAGACGCGCTCAGGTTTATATGCGTGGCGTACGGCGTATGCCTTATGGCGGATTGCCTTTTCAGAATAGGGATAGCGTTTGACGCAAAGCACTTCGGCATTCAAAGCTGGTGGGTAACGCTGGTGCTTGCCATATTCGGCGGAATAGTGGGTCTGCTCCTTACCGTGTGCCCCGTGGCCGCGCTTGAGGCGGCAAAGGTACTGCTTGGCGTTTCCCTTTTCGCCGAGGGCATATTAAGCCTCAGCATGGTTGTGAGCATGGTAAAGATTATAAAGCATCAGCAGCCTGATGTAATAATTGCCGATGAATACGAGATATAAGGAGGAAACATAGATGAGATTTGCGAAGGCGGTTGTAAAGCTCCGCATACCGATACTGATTTTAACGCTGCTTTTAATGATACCGTCCGTTATAGGCATGGCGAAAACGCGCGTTAATTACGACATGCTCACCTATTTGCCCGAGGATATGGAAACCGTTATAGGGCAAAATGAGCTGCTTAAGGATTTTAACAAGGGCGCGTTCACGTTCCTTATATTCGAGAATATGCCCGATGAGGACGTGGCGAAGCTTAAGGAAAAGGTTGAGGCCATAGACCACGTTGACACGGTGCTGTGGTACAACTCCGTTGCGGATATTTCAATTCCCAAGGAGCTGCTGCCGGACAGCTTGTATGATGAGTTCAACACCGATCATTCCACCATGATGGCCGTGTTCTTCGATTCCGGCACGTCCGAGGACGTTACCATGAATGCCGTAAGCGAAATCCGCACGATTTGCGGAGAGCAGTGCTTTGTATCCGGCATGACCGCGCTGGTAGTTGATCTTAAGGACCTGTGCGAACAGGAGGAACCCACTTACGTGGCCCTCGCGGTAGCGCTTGCCTGCGCCGCCATGCTGCTGTTCCTTGACGGCTGGCTTATTCCGTTCGTATTCCTTGCGTCCATAGGCGCCATGATTCTGCTCAATATGGGATCGAACTACTTCTTTGGCGAGATATCCTATATTACCAAGGCGCTTTCCGCCGTGCTGCAGCTGGCCGTAACAATGGACTACTCAATATTCCTTTGGCACAGCTACAATGAGCAGCTTGAAAAAGGCCTTGCCAGCCACGACGCGATGGCAACCGCCATCAAGGAAACCATGACAAGCGTTATAGGCAGCTCCATTACCACTATTTCGGGCTTCATTGCCCTGTGCTTCATGAGCTTTACGCTTGGCCGCGACCTGGGTCTTGTTATGGCAAAGGGTGTTCTGCTCGGCGTTCTCGGCTGCGTAACCGTGCTGCCCTCGCTGATACTGGTGCTTGATAAGCCGCTCCAGAAAACCAAGCATAAGTCCATTATTCCGAATATGCGCGGCTTCGCGGGCAAGATAATAAAGGTATTCCCCGTGTTCCTTATAGTTTTCGCTCTGCTCATAGTGCCCGCGTACTACGGCTACAACAAGGCTAATGACGAGGTTTATTACGACATGGGCCAGTGCCTGCCGGAGGATATGAACTACGTTATAGCTCACTCCAAGCTGAGCGAGGATTTCAACATAGCCTCAACCCACATGATTCTTATTGACTCGAACCTTTCGGCCAAGTCCGTAAAGAACATGATAAATGAGATGGAGCAGGTTGACGGCGTAAAGTACGTGCTCGGTCTTGAATCGGTAATCGGCTCCTCTGTGCCGCAGGAAATACTGCCGGACAGCGTAAAGAGCATACTGGAAAGCGACAAATGGGAGCTATTGCTTATAAACTCCGAGTATGCCCCGGCAAGCGACGCCGTAAACGAGCAGATTGCAAAGCTTACCGAAATACTTAAGTCCTACGACTCAAGCGGAATGATAATCGGCGAGGCGCCCTGCCTTAAGGACATGATTGAAACCACGGACCATGACTTTGCCGTTGTTACCGCGGTTTCCGTAGTGGCCATATTCATAATAATACTGCTGGTTGAGAAGAGCCTGACGCTGCCGATAATACTTATCGCGGTAATAGAGCTGGGCATATTCATAAACCTGGGCCTGCCGCACTACCTTGGGCAGAGCATGGCCTTCATAACGCCTATATGCATAAGCACCATTGAGCTTGGCGCAACGGTTGACTACGCCATACTTATGACAACCCGCTACAAGGCGGAGCGTATAGCCGGCAAGGGAAAGAGGGACGCCGTTTGGACCGCGCTTTATACCTCAATTCCTTCCATAATAGTTTCCGGCATGGGCATGTTCGCCGCAACGTTCGGCGTGGCGCTCTATTCCAACATAGAGATTGTAAGCAGCATGTGCATGCTTATGGCCCGCGGCGCGGTGATCAGCATGCTGCTGGTAATATTCGTACTGCCCGCCATGTTTATGCTGCTGGATCGCGTTATTTGCAAAACAACGCTGGATATGAGAAATATAGACTGCTGATTTAAGGAGGTAGCAAACAATGAGTAAAATAACCAAGAGTATAATCGCGATAGGTCTTTGCGCGCTTCTCGGCGCCGGCGGAGTATGCGCCGCGCTTACGCAAACAGATGACAATAAAACCGCCGAAGCCGTGACCGAGCAGGCCACGCTGCAGCAGACCACGGTGCGGGACAATACCGCCGTTGCCGCGTCAAATGTCGATTCCGACGAGGTTTCAAAGGATGAAACCGTATACGTGCTTGCCGGTGCCGACGGAACGGTGCAGAAGATAATAGTAAGCGACTGGATAAAGAACGCCGGAAGCGGTGAGGTTTACGATAAATCCACTCTTACGGACATTGAAAACGTTAAGGGTGAGGAAACCTACACCATGAACGGCGACGGCATGACCGTTTGGGATGCCGAGGGCAACGACATTTATTACCGGGGAAATACCGATAAGGAACTGCCCGTAGGCATGAGCGTTACGTATAAGCTGGACGGCAAGTCCGTTTCCGCCGAAGAGCTTGCGGGAAAGAGCGGCAAGGTTACAATCCGCTTTGATTACGAAAACCGCAGCTACGAGACCGTTGAGATAGACGGCGAGGAAGAGAATATATATGTCCCCTTTGCCATGCTCACCGGCATGATACTCGATAACAGCAGTTTCTCAAACGTTGAGATAAGCAACGGCAAGCTGATTAACGATGGCGACCGCACAATCGCGATCGGCCTTGCGATGCCCGGCCTGCAGGAGGACCTTGGCATAAGCGAGGATAAGCTTGAAATCCCCTCCTATGTTGAGATTACGGCCGACGCCACGAATTTTGAGCTTGGCACAACCGTTACCGTAGCCACTAACGAATTGTTCAACGGCCATGACACCACGGACATTGAGTCCGCGTTTGACGAGATTGGCTCCCTCAGCGAGCTTAGCGATGCCATGGCGCAGCTTATGGACGGCTCCTCCGCCCTTTATGACGGGCTTTGCACTCTGCTTGATAAGTCAAGCGAGCTTATAAGCGGCATTGACCAGCTTGCGGACGGCGCCAAGGCGATACTTGACGGCGCGGAGTCGCTTGATTCCGGCGCGGCTCAGCTTAAATCCGGCCTGAGTGAGCTTTCAAACGGCCTTGACACACTTTCTTCCAACAGCTCTTCGCTGAACAGCGGCGCCAAGCAGGTATTCAATACTCTCCTTTCAACCGCCTCTTCCGAGATAAGCAAGGCCGGCATAAGCATACCCGAGCTTACGATTGATAATTACGCAACCGTTCTTGACAGCGTAATAGCCTCGCTTGACGAAACCTCCGTATACAATCAGGCTCTTGGCCAGGTTACAAGCGCGGTAAACGCCAAGCGCCCCGAAATAAACGAAAAGGTAACCGCCGCCGTGCGTGAGCAGGTAACCGCGAGCGTTACCGCCGCTGTTAAGAGCCAAGTTACATCCTCCGTTACCTCCGCCGTGCGTGAGCAGGTTAGCGCGCAGGTAATAAGCGCCGCTGTCGGCATGAGCAAAGCCGATTATGATTCCGCCGTTGCCGCGGGATTGGTGAGCGAAGAGCAGCAGGCGGCCGTGAACGCGGCCATAGACGAGCAGATGGCGTCCGAATCCGTGCAGGCCACGATAGACGCTACCGTTGCCGCGAAGATGGAAAGCGACGAAATAAAGGCCACCATCTCCGCCAATGTTGAGGAACAGATGCAGTCCGAGTCCGTGCAGGGCACGATATCACAGAATACCGATACCCAGGTTCAGAAGGCAATATCCGAAAATATGTCCTCCGAGGCTGTGCAGTCCCAGCTTTCCGCCGCGTCCGCCGGTGCCGCAAGCATAATTTCGCTTAAGTCCTCGCTTGATAGCTACAATACCTTCTACCTTGGTCTTCTCTCCTATACCGGCGGCGTTGATTCCGCGGCAAGCGGAGCAGGCAAGCTGTATAGCGGTGCGGGCGAGCTTAAGGACGGCACGGCACAGCTTAAGGCCGGCGCGCAGACCCTTTACAACGGTGTTCTTACCCTTAAGGACGGCGCACCCGCACTGGTTGAGGGCGTAACGCAGCTTAAGGACGGCGCCATGCAGCTTTCCGACGGCATGAAGCGCTTTAACGAGGAAGGCATACAGAAGCTTATAGACTTCATTGACGGCGACCTTACAAGCATAACCACCAGGCTTAAAGCCACCATGGATGTGTCTAACGACTACTGCAACTATTCCGGCATAAGCGACGGCATGTCCGGCCGGGTAAAGTTCATATACCGCACGGACGAGATAAGCGCGGAGTAAAAAATAAGGAGCAAAAAAGAGGGGCATCGCCCCTCTTTTACTTTGTCCTGTTATTCGTTTCTTATTGCCGCAAGCGGTGATAGCTTCATAGCGCGCATTGCGGGATAAAGGCCCGATATAAGCGCCACAGCCACCGAAAACGCCAGCGCGCCTATTGCCAAATAGAACGGTATAACGCTCCTAAGGCCGCTGCTCACAAGCAAATCGTTTAATACAAAGCTTAGCGCGTAGCTTACGCCAAGGCCGAGCGCTCCGCCGAAAAAGCCTATGTATGCGGCCTCCGTAAGGAACAGACCGGCTATATTTGACATGCGGCAGCCAAGAACCTTTATAATGCCAATCTCCTTTGTGCGCTCGTATATGCTCATCATCATGGTGTTCATAATGCCTATCGCGGCCACCAGCAGCGAAACGCCGCCTATAGCGCCCAGAAGATACTGCGTTTGCTTCAGCTGCTGCTCGCTCTGCTCCAGCCATTCCTGAATGCAGTTTGCGCCAAAGCCCAGCTCCTCAATCTTTGCCTTAACGGTAAGCACGTCGTCTATTTCGGAGCATTTCACTATAACCTGGTCATAGTTTTTAAGGTTAAGGGATATGAAGTCGCTGTTTTCCTTGGCAAGCTTTTCAAGCACCTTCATATCAACCAGGCAATACCAGCCGAAGTCGCTGCTGTCTTCGGAAACCGTACCCGTTGGCACAACGGTGTAAAACTTGCCCTTGGCAACGCCGGAATCCGAATCATCGTAATTATAAATGTTTGAATAGTCAAACGTAAGCTTTATTCTGGAGCGGGACGTTATCTTCGGGTTTCCGTCCTTATCCACGGCCTGCGAGTAGTGGGAGGAGTTCATATCGTAAAAGTTAAGATAGAAGCTCTCCGGCACGAGCATCTGAACCTTTCCTCCGGAAACTCTGTTGCCGGGGTATTCACCCTCCGTCAGCTTTATTCCGAATTTTTCGGCCTCGTCAAAGTCAACGGCCATAATGCTCACGTCAGAGGAGTATTTGCCGCTTGTAACGTATCCCCATGTGGTTACCATGGGCATCGCGGCCTCAACCCCCTCTATTTGCTTTATTTGGTTGAGCGCCTTTTTATCAAGCGTAACCTCTTCATATCTACTTTCTCCGCTGCTCGATTCGGTATAGCGGTAGTTCGATACGGTTATGTTTGTAAGGCTTCCCATTTGGGAATAGCTTTCAATTAGGCTTTGCCTCATGCCAACGCCGAGCGACACCATTACAACTATGCTGCACGTGCCTATTACCATGCCCAGCACCGTTAAAAACGCCCTCAATTTGCGCCGCCACAGATTCAGGAACGCCGTGCGGAGCAGATCCGGGAAACTCATATATCCTCCAGATCCCTGGCGCGCTTCTTTTTAAGCAGCACTATCGCCGCAACTGCCGCGCCCGCTACAACCACGCCTATCACTATCCAAAGCCAAACCGGCATGCCGGAGGAGGATGAAGTGTCTTCCATGGTATAGTCCATGTATTCATAGTCTGTGTTTATGGTATCGTCGTAGCTATAAGCCTCGGTAACATAAAGGCTGAGCGGCAGCCTTTCTTCCTTCTGCTCCTCAAGGGAGTCCTCGTAGGTTATAACTATTTCGCCGTCTATCTGGCCGGGGGTGGCGGTTATTACGGAAATATCCGCGCGCAGCGAGTTGCCCGCCGCAAGGGTGCCCTGGAAGAAGGAATCCTCAAGGGTAAGCCCGTCGCCCTCAACGGTTATGATGCAGTTGTATATGGCGCTGCGGCCCATATTGTATATTGAAAAATACACGGGCACGCTCTCGCCCTCCATCGCCTCGCCGTCAACGGTAGGATCGTCTATTTTAAGCCTTATCTTCTGCATAACCGTAACGGGTATGGAGGCTGACGCCTCGCCCTTAGCGAGCGATTCCGGGCGGGCCTTGGAGCCTTCGTACTCAAAGTCCAGCTTTAATTCATAGGCCTTGGCCTCCGTATCGGCGGCCGTGGCTATGCTCATGGTCAGGGTTTTGCTTTCGCCCTTCGCAAGCTTATCTATAAACAGGGTGTTTGAGCCTTCCGCGGGGGTAAGCTTACCGGTTTCGGCATTGTTTGAAACCGTAACCAGTACGCTCTTCACGTCCTCCTCGCTTGATGTGTTGCGCACGGTGAAGGTAAGGTCAAATGTGTCGCCCGCCTCTATTTTTTCGGAGGAGAACTGGTAGCTGTCCACAACAAGCTTGGGCAGAGTCTGGGTGGTGGTGCCGTCGGCAGAGTCCGCGCCCTCATAGCCCTTTGTAACGTTTACATAAAGGCTTATGTCACAGGATTCGGTGGTGGTGCCCTCCGCGCTGCCCCAGCCGCGGTCGTAAGTTATGGTGAAGTCAACCTTCTTCACGCCCGCCGTAACCTTGTCGGCAAAGCGCATATTGAACTGAAATTCTATAACCTGGTTGGTGCCTATTGCGCCGGCGTAGCTTAATGTATAGTCAATCTGCTCCACAGCGAACGGGAATTCTTCAAGGCTGGTTGAAATCTTTGGTGTGGCCTTTATGTTTGAAACCGGGCCGTCCACGCAAAGCAGCGGGAGCCTTACCGTAACCTTGCCGCCGTTCTTGCCGGAGGCGGTGGAAACAATAAAGCCGTTCGTGTCGTAGCTTGAAAGCATGAACGCGGCGGTAGACTTGGTGGGGTCGGTGGTGTTGGTTTGCGCCGCTTCTATGCTTATTGTTATATTCGCGGTTTTGGTTATGCCGTTATCGAAATTAAACGTAAGAAGGTCAGCGTAAGTCCCCGCCGCGGTAGTGCTAAGCGGAGGATTAAGCAAAACATCCGCGCTTGATCCCGCAGGTATGGTTGCGTCAGCCTCATAATTCTTCATGTTCAGCACATTGCCCTTGGCGCTTACCGAATCAAGCTTTATATCCGCATCGCCCTCGTTTGTTACGGTAACGGGGATATACGCAACGCCGGTTCCGACTATCGCGCCGCCTACCGAAACGGTAACATCCTTGGACTCGGTGACAAGTTCGGGTGTCGGAGTCGTTGTCGTTGTCGGAGTGGGTGTAACATTATCCGCGAACGCGGTGGGGCATACGGCCATGAGCAGCACGGCCGCCATTAAAATTGCGATTATTCTGCGCTTCATTTCTGTGATCTCCCTGTTCGTTGTCTGTTTATTTTTCAGCCGTATCGGCTTCATCCTCGTTTTGATCGCCTATCGTTCTTTGCGGGCGCGGGGTAAGATAAGTCGGGTTCTCGTTTTTCCTCATCTCCACTACCCTGCCGTCAAGAATTTTTATAATCTTATCCGCGTACATGGCCATGTTCGGGTCGTGCGTAACCATTACAAGGGTTTTCCCCCGGCTTCGCATAACCTCGCATATTGTGCGCATAACATCGTCGGACGTATTGGAATCCAGATTGCCCGTAGGCTCGTCGGCAAACACTATGTCCGGGTTTGTTACAAGCGCCCTCGCTATGCCCACGCGCTGCTGCTGGCCGCCGCTCATCTGGGAGGGCTTGTGCTTTAGGTGCTTGCCAAGGCCCATTACGTTAAGCGCCTCAACCGCCAAAGCCTCCCGCTTCTTCCTGGGCACTCCCCTGAACGAAAGCGGAAACGCCACGTTTTCCACGGCCGTATAATACGGCATAAGATTAAAGGACTGGAATATGAATCCAACGTGCTTCTGGCGAAAAACTATAAGCTCGCTTTGGCTCATCTTATCAAGCCTTTTTCCGGCTATAACTATTTCGCCGCTT
Source organism: bacterium (assembly GCA_963643205.1). Classification (GTDB taxonomy): domain Bacteria; phylum Bacillota; class Clostridia; order Christensenellales; family CAG-138; genus Phil1. Next base: position 24,690 of record CAVIJJ010000010.1, read on the forward strand.
GTAACGTGCTCAAGGCCCGCAAGCACATTGAGCAGCGTGGATTTGCCGCTTCCGCTCGGGCCTATTATGCTTACCATCTCGCCCGGCATAATGCTCAGGTCCACTCCGCGCAGAGCCTGAATATCCACGCTTCCTACCTTGTATGTTTTTTTAACGTTGCGGGTTTGAATTATGGGCTGCGCGGTTTCGGTATTTTTTGCCGTTTCCAAGCCTTTACTCCCCCTTTCCGTAAATGCCCTGTTTTGGGCAAATATTCTACCGATATAGTCTATATCCTTTTTCACGGCATTGCAAATGAACAATGTGTGAATAAGCAAAAAGCGACGGAAAATTCCATCGCTTTCTTTTCATTAAATATAACGTTCCCTGCGCAAAAAAGGTTGCGCGGAAATTTTATTTTTTGTAATTATCCGGCAGCGCCTGAATGGCGGTGAATATCTCCTCAAGCCCGTCCAGCTGAACGGCCTCTATCTTGCCCTCGTCGCTGAGCATGGCCACTATGGGATCAATGGGCAGGGACGCGCATACGCCTATGCCGTGCTTTTCCGCAAGCTCCTCAACATGGCTTTCGCCAAAGGGATATATCTTCCTTCCGCAGTCCGGGCAGGTAACATAGCTCATGTTTTCAACAATGCCGAGCACGGGTATGTTCATCATGTGCGCCATGTTAACGGCCTTTTCGACTATCATGCTTACAAGCTCCTGCGGGCTTGTTACAACAATTATTCCGTCAAGCGGTATGGACTGGAAAACCGTAAGGGGCACATCTCCCGTTCCCGGGGGCATGTCTATAAACATAATGTCCTCATGGCTCCATATAACGTCCTGCCAAAACTGCTTTACAACGCCCGCTATAACCGGTCCGCGCCAAACAACGGGGGCTGTTACGTCGTCAAGCAGCAGGTTTATGCTCATCACGTCTATGCCCGTTGCGGTCTTCATGGGCAGTATGGCCTCTCCCGTGCCTTCCGCCATTCCCTTAAGGCCGAATACCTTGGGTATGGAGGGGCCGGTAATATCCGCATCCAGCACGGCCGTATCAAGTCCGGCGCGCCTTGCGGTTACGGCAAGCAGGCTTGTTACAAGGGACTTGCCTACGCCGCCCTTGCCGCTTACTATGCCTATCGTCTTATTAACCCTGCTCATGGGGTTAAGCTTTTCGATAAAGTCCGCCGGGTTATGGGTGCGGCTTGCGCATTCTTCGCCGCAGGAGGAACAATCGTGTGTACAATTCTCGCTCATGGTACATCTCCGTTTTTATTTTAGGGCATACAATGTCCTTAGTATCATTATAATACGCCATATTTTGATTATAGTCAAAGCCGCTTATATAAAATTTAACAAAATATCAGCTTGCCAATTGCGCCGTAATGTGGCAATATTGCATAGTGTACAAAGGAAGGTAGTTTTGAAATGACTTTTGGCAAAAAATTTTGCTTTGTTTTATTGACAGCGGCGCTTGTGTGCGCCATTTTTTCTGCGTGCGCCCAAACCGCGCCCATGGAACCCTCATCAACCGGCGCGGCGGAAACCGCTGCCCCCACGGCTGAGCCTACGCCCACGGCTGAGCCTACGCCCACGCCCGAGCCTACCGAGGAGGAGCTTTGCGCGCTGTGCGAAAGCGAGTTTTGTTCCCTTTTCGCGCCCGATTACTCGGGCTATGACTATGTTTCTCTCGGTATGCTTGATATGCCGGGCCTTATAGAAAAGCAGCCGATGTACGTTGAGCTTAGCGATACCACGCGTACATTGGCCCAATCAAGCGCGCAGCAGGCGGCGCAGAGCGCCAAATCCGCCTCAAGCGGCATAAAGAAGGTTAGCGTAACCGTGTCCGGTTCGCTTGACTGGCGGCTTATGGCGGCTATATGCGCCTTTATCGAAAGCCCGGAGCAGGCCGTAACCGAAAGTACTCTCGTAAACGCTGAAATTGACGGCACAACGCTGCACGTAACCGTAACATTGAGCGATTTTGAATCCGTATTTTCTTCTCTTGAAAGCTCCGTTCATTACGGCGCGCTTTCGCTTTACAGCTACCTTAACACAACCTATGACAACAGCGCCCAAATAATCGATAACGACGGCTCCTACGAGCTTAGCGACGAATACATAGCGACCATAATGGATCCCTTTCCCAAGAACCATATCAAAAACGGCTGGTACGGAGACAGATCCCATTCCACCCGCCGCCACATGGGCACTGACATACGCGTAAGCGAGGGCAAGGATATACCCTCCTGCACGGCGGGCACGGTTGTGCGCATAGCGTATAACGACATTGCGGGCAACTACGTTACAATCCTTGATGACTACGGCTTTTATTACTCATATTGCCACATGGTGGAGCTTACAACCTTTTTGACTGAGGGTGACAGGGTTGAGCAGGGTCAGCTCATAGGCCACATAGGAAACACCGGCAACAGCGACGCCCCGCACCTGCACCTATCCATAATCACGCCGGAGTACACATACATAAATCCCTATCCCGTGCTTGCGCGCGTAAGATACGGAAACTGAAAAAGTATACGAAAAAGGCGGAGCGCTCTCGCGTTCCGCCTATTGTTTTGGTTCTACTTATTTGCCGAGAAGAGTGGCCGCGTAATCGCAGGCAAGGTTGACCGCCTTGCAAACAGCGCGGGAGCTTCTGGAGGCCGCGGTAACGGAGTCTACCTGGCCGCCGTCTTTGGTGAGCTCTACGGGAGCGGTCATGCCGGCGAACTGGTCGGTGAAGGAGGCTTCCTTAACCTTTGCGCCAAGGCCCGCGGTTTCGGAGAAGTCCGAGCCGCCGCAGCTGATGCCGGTTATCATGCCGTTATTGTCAATACCCACGGTAACCTCGATTTTTCCGCCGTAACCGTCGGCAGTGGCCTTTACAACATAGCCTATGGTCTCGCCGCCCTTTTTGGCCTCAAAGCACTCGTCAACCTCGCTGCCATCGGCAAGCTCAAGCTGAACAAACTCCTCGGCGTCTGCCATAACGGTTTTCCTCGCCTCGGCGCTGGTCGCCGCGTCGTTAGCGGCTATTGTGTCTTCGGTCAGCGCGTTGGTAAAGCCCAGCGCAAGGCCGGCCACAACGGAAATGATGCACAAAAGCAACCATGCGGGTATCTTTTTCTTAGTCATGTTCTTGATTCCTTTCGCTTCGTTTAACTTTTTAGCTTTATTTATGTAAGCCTATTAAACTTCTTTTTTGTTCGCGCCCGCGCGCATATGCCTTATAACAAGCGCCGCCGCCGTGCCGGTAACAAGTCCGGTTACGGCCCCGCTTAAAAGCAGCATTGGAAAGTACGCAAGCACGGGGCTTAGCCCTATAACCGCGGCCGCCGCGATGCACTGGCCTACATTGTGCCCAATGGCACCGGCCACGCTCACGCCAACGGCTGAAAATTTGCCCGTGCGCTTGATTAAAAGCATTATCGCCAGGCTGACTGCCGCGCCCGAGGCGCTGTAAAGCATTGCCGCCGGACTTCCGAAAAGGAAGCCTGACAAAAGCACCTTTATCACGGCAAGCGCGATTGATGTTTTTACCCCGCAAAGGTAAAGCGCGTAAAGCAGCACGGTATTCGCAAGGCCAAGCTTTATGCCCGGAATTGATGAAAACGCGGGCAGCAGGGACTCCACATACCCAAGCGCCAGCATAAGCGACGCCAGCAGCGCGCCGCGGGTAAGCTTATTCGTTTTCATTTTCGCCCTCGCTTACGCAAATGCTCACGCCGTTCGGCAGGCACACTATCCAGTGCCCGTTATCCGCGCCGTCATCCTCGCCTATCCAGCCCTCGTTAACGCAAATCTGGTTTTTGCAGGTAGAGCTTTGCATTCTTACTCTGCCAAGCCCATCGGTTTCTATAAGGTTTACTTTTTCTCCGTCCTGCTCAATTTTAAGCGTATCCGCTCGATCCAGCCGCATACGGGCGTATTCTTCGCCGTTAATATAAACTATGGCCGTTTTGCCGTAGCGTGCGCCGCGCGATATGATTATCAGTATTGCCGCTATTATGATTGCACCGGCGGCCAAATAGACGTCCGCTCGTTTCATACGTTATATTTTATCACTCCGCAGGGGAAAAACGCAACTGTTACGCCGCTTTTTACTTTGTCTATTTATTCACAGCCTGTCGCCGAGCAGCTGCATGGTAAGCGTAAAATAAACCAGCACGCTCGCCGCGTCGGTTACGGTTGTAAGAATTGGCGTTGCCATAAGCGCGGGGTCAAGCTTAAGCTTTTTGGCAAGCATTGGCAAAAGGCAGCCTAACGACTTAGCTATACACACGGTCGCTATAAGTGTAAGTGAAACTATGGCCGCGACCATAACGTCCTTATACTGAATTACTATTCTCGCGAAGTTTATAACGGCCAGCGCCACGCTGACTATAAGCGCGACCCTTATTTCCTTAAACCAAACCTTAAGCGCGTCGCCCGGCTCTATCTCGTCAAGCGCCAGTCCGCGAATAACCATTGTGGAGGCCTGCGTGCCGCTGTTTCCGCCCGTATCCATAAGCATGGGTATAAAGCTTACAAGCAAGGGTATCGCGGCTATGGCCGCCTCAAAATGCTCCAGCATCGCTCCCGTAATCATGCTTGAAAGCATAAGCACCACAAGCCACACTATTCTGTTCTTTGCAAGCTTCCAAACCGGGGTTTTAAGGTATTCCTCCTCACTTGGCGACATACCTGCCATTTTTTCAAAGTCCTCGGTGTTCTCTTCCTGCAAAACGTCCACCGCGTCGTCAACCGTGATTATACCAACAAGCCTTTCCTCGTTATCAACAACCGGCAGCGATATCATATCGTATTTGGAGAAAAGCTTGGCAACCTCTTCCCTGTCGTCAAGGGTATGGGCATGAATAACGTTTGTATTCATTATGTCCCCCACTTTGGCCGCGGGGTCGGAAAGCAAAAGCTCCCTGATTGTTACAACGCCATCCAGCATTCTTTCGCCGGATATAACATAGCAGGTATAAATGGTTTCCTTGTCTATGCCCGTGTTTCTTATAACGTCAAACGCCTGGCTTACGGTAAGGCGGGGCTTCAGGTAAACATATTCGTTTGTCATAAGGCTTCCGGCGGAATCCTCCGGATACCTTAAATATTCGTTTATAAGTTTTCTGTTCTCGGGGCTTGAAATCTGCATCAGCCTTTTTACAACGTTGGCCGGCATTTCCTCTATCAGGTCAACGTAGTCGTCCAGGTACATATCCTCCAGTATGTAGCCAAGCTCGGTATCGCTCAGCATCTCAACCAGCTTTTCCTGAACGTCGCTATGCATATAGGCGAATGTTTCCGCCGCGGTCTCCTTCGGCAGCAGGCGGAACAGCCTGAGCAAAGTCTCAGGCTCCTCATCCTCCTCAAAAATCGTTTCTATGGCCTCGGCAACATCAACCTCGTTCATTTCCTGAACCAGCTTCTTTACCGCGCCGTATTGCTTGTCCTTCAGAAGAGTAAGCAGTTCTTCGATAAGTTCATTGTTGTTTAACATGACTAACCTCCTTCTTCAGGCGGCTCGTCATACGCAAAAGATATGCTCAAATAAGCTGCGCCAAGCGCACAGACTTGTGAACAGATGCATTCCGCGCCGCATACGGGCCGCCCGCATATTCTGTTTTGGGTACGCTACTTCGATATGGCCCTGCGTCCATTGCTGAATACACTGTCCTTTCCTTTTATTAGCGCTCCCGCGCCAAGTGATATTTTACCACTGAAAAAGGCGGTTTTGCAACCGCCCATAAGCATTTTCGCCCTTTTGTATTCTGCTTTTTTACCTTGCCAGGAATATTTCCACAAATTCGTCTATATCCTGCTCCGTAATCTCTGTTTTTGCCATGTATCCCACAAGCATGGAGAAGAACGCGCCCGATCTTGCCCGCATGGTGCGCGCGTCGGAGGACTGCAGCTTAAGGGAGCCTACCTCCAGCATAAGCGCCCATTTTTTGCGCATGGAATTCATAAGCTCGCCAAGCTCGCCCCCGCTTACCGCCGCCTGGGAAACAAGCACAACATGCAGCTTAGTATGCAGCTCGTCAAGCAGCAGCTGGTAAAGCAGCTCCTCCAGCGCCTTGTGCGCGTCCGTATCGCGCTGAAGCGTTTCCGCCCAGGCAAGAAGCGTATCGCCCATCCAGTCCCCGTGGGTGCGCGCCGTGTCCGCTATAAGGCCCTCCTTTGCGGGATAGTAATAATACAGCGTGCCTTTGGCAAGGTTTGCCGCCTTCGCAATGTCGTTCAGGCTTGCCCCGTCCGCTCCGCGCTCGGTAAAAAGCCTTGCAGCCGTGGCTATAATAAGGCTCTGTACGCTGTCGTAATTCTGCCGCTTGCTCTTCATGCCGCGCCCCCTTTATGAATTATGGGTTTTGTTTATTCCTCTATGTTTATAACGTTCCTTGCCCACGAGCCCGAAATAAGTATTGGCAGGGCTATAAGGAACTTTATGGCGTTTGTCATCTCAACGCAGGCGTAAACCAGCGTTACCTCCATGCTTGTCCAGTAGCAGAGCACGTATGCCACGGGCACCACTATAACAAGCGTAAACATGCTGTCCAGCAAAAACGTTATTATGGTTCTGCCGCCGCTTCTTATGGTAAAGTAAGAGGCGTGGGACAGCGCGTTTATCCATATCGTGCATCCCGCGGCAATAAGCATGCCGCTTGTCATATCGCGAACGGACTGCTCAACATTGTAAATAAGCGGTATAACGCCGCTCAGCGCCGCTATGAGAAGGCCAATGCCCAAGTGTATCACAAAGGATAAGAATATAAGCCAGGTATCTATGCGCCTTGCTCCCTTTATATCCCCCGCGCCAAGCTTTTGGCCGACCATTATGGATATGGCCGAGCCGATGGACGCCATTATAATGGCGAAAACCTGCCAAACGGTGCTTGTTATGTTGGTTGCCGCGACAACGTCAAGCCCGCGATAAGAAAAGCACTGGTTCTTTATGGCGATTGCCGTGCTCCAAAGGAACTCATTCGCGAGAAGCGGCGTACCCGTTACGGCTATCTTTTTAAGGAGCGCCGTGGGGATGGAGGTAAGCTTTCTTATCGCTCCCCTGAAATACGGATACTTATCAAGCCTTCTGTATGTGTATACGAGCATGTAGGTTATTTCAAAATATCTCGCTGCAACCGTTGCAATAGCCGCGCCCTTAACGCCCATCGCCGGCGCCCCGAAGTGGCCGTATATAAGGGTGTAGTTCAGCGTGCAGTTAGTTATAATGGATATTATGCTTGCCCGCATTGGCACGGCTGTTTCGCCGTTTTCCCTAAGCGTTGTGCCGTATGCCTGGCTAAGCATAAAGGGCGGCAGGCCTATCAATATAACCCAAAGGTAGTCCTTTGCCTGGCTGAGCGTTGCCGCGAGCGACTCGGCGCTGTTTGATTCCTCGTTAAGATAAAGCCCTATAAGCGTATCCCCGAAAATGGAAAGTACCATCACGGCTATAAACGTTATAACGGCGCCTATTATAAGCTTAAACCTGAAGCAGCGCTTTACGCCCTCATAGTCTTTAACGCCCGCGTACTGCGCGGAGTATATGCCCGGGCCCGAAAGGGAACCGAATATGCTAAGGTTAAATATGAATATAAGCTGGTTTACTATGGCAACGCCGGATATGGCGGCGGTTGAGAGCGCGCCCACCATAACATTATCAAGCAGGTTTACAAAGCTTGTTATGCCCTGCTGAATGACAATGGGTATAAGCAGCTTTACAACGCTTTGGTAAAAAGCCCTGTCGCCTATAAACTTGTTTTTAATGCGCGTTATCGCGCTTGGTTTTTCCATTTTTTAATTCCTTGTTGTTACGCTGATCTTAATGTCCACTCCGTCCTGCCTGTCCTGCTGCTCCACCTCTACCGTCATGCCGGATTCCCTAAGCTGGTTCACGGCAATGTTTATGGTGTTCATAAAAAGCCTGTAATCCCTAACAAGGTGCATCATCTTCTGGTGCTGCTTGGGCGCGGCCTTGCCGCCCTCACTCTTGCCCAGCTTTTTCTCGACAAGCTGCTCGGTTTCCTTTACGCTAAGGCCTTTTTCGGCTATCTCCTCAACCGTTTCAAGCCGCTGCTCATCATCCTTAAGCTTAAGCAGCGCCCTCGCGTGGCGCTCGCTCAGCCCTTTTTCGGCCATGGCGGTTTTAACGCTGTCCGAAAGCTTAAGAAGCCTGAGCTTATTTGCAATTGAGCTTTGGCTCCTGCCCAGGCGACCCGCCAGCTCTTCCTGGGTTAAGCCGTATGTTTCAAGCAGTTTCTGGTAGCACTGCGCCTCCTCAAGGTAGTGCAGATCCTCTCTCTGCAGGTTTTCTATAAGCGCCATCATCGCGCTTGACTCGTCCTCTATATCCTGCTGAACAATGCACGGAACCTTTTCCATGCCAAGGCTTGTTACGGCCCTGAGCCTGCGCTCTCCCGCAACAAGCTCGTAACCGCCCTCAACCTTTCTTACAAGCAGCGGCTGCAAAAGCCCCACCTGCTTTATGGACTGGGCCAGCTCCGCTATGCTCTCCTCGTCAAAAGTGGTACGCGGCTGATATGGATTGGGATGAATGGAGGCTACGCTTATCTCCGCAAGTCTCTTTGCTCCCTTGTTGCCGTCACCGTTTTTTATAAAGTCGAACACAGGCATGTTAACGCCCTCCTTAATCTTGGTTGCATATCAAAAAATCGCTTTTGCCCTTGGCGCCGCACGCGCTATTGTAGCAAAAAACAGCGTAATCAGTCAATATCACAGCGGGCATTTGCTCGCCGTACCGGCCTTGCGCGGATAGGCCTTGGGTGTGGGGCCAAGCTTTTTGGCCTCTATAACGTATCTTTCACCCCACGCGCAGGGATATTCTATAAGCCTTGGCGAAAGGTTCAGCTTTTTCATGGCGTTTTCAGCTTTTTCAAGCTCCTCTTTTGCCGCCGCTCCCTTATACATTATGCTTGCACCGCCTTTTTTAACAAACGGCGCCGTCCATTCCGCAAGCACAGGCGCGCTCGCGACCGCCCGGCTTAGCGCTATATCGTAGCCGTCTCTGTGCGCAGGGGCGCGGCCCGCGTCCTCGCTTCGCATGTGCAGCGTTTTCGCCCGCTTTTCAAGGCCAAGCGCGCGTATAACCTCATCAAGGAATATAAGGCGCTTATTAAGGCTGTCAAGAAGCGTTACGGTTATATCCTCCCGCATTATCAAAAGGGGAATTCCCGGAAAGCCCGCTCCCGTGCCCACGTCCACACATTTGGCGTTTTTGGGGATAAGCGCCATGGGCAGCAGGGAATCGGCAAAGTGCTTTTCGGCAACGTCCCTTTCCTCCGTAATGGCGGTAAGGTTCATCTTTTCGTTCCATTCTATAAGCATATTATAGAACAGTATAAATTTGTCCGCCTGCTCTCCGCTCGCCTCCGGGATAAGCGAAAGTATCGTTTCCCTTGTCATTCTTCCTCCTTGCGCCGCTTAAGCCATATCATAAGCACGGCTATGTCCGCCGGGGATACGCCGCTTATTCTGCCCGCGCGCCCAAGGCTTTCGGGCTGCATGGCGTTCAGCTTCTGCCTCGCTTCAAGCCTAAGGCCGGAAATTTGGCTGTAATCCGTTCCCTTCGGCAGCAGGGTATTCTCCATCTCGCTGAATTTTTCAACGTGCTGCCTTTCTTTTTCTATATATCCCGCGTAGCGCTCGTTCAGCTCAATCTGCTCCGCGGCCTCGCCGCTCACGTTCTCCACCTTGTCGGGATAAAGCATAAGCAGATCCGTATAGCCTATATTTTTCCTTCTTAAAAGCTCCGCAAGCTTAATTCCCGTTTTCGGCGGTGTTTCGCCCCGGCTTTCCATAAGCGCCACAAGTTTTTCGTCGGGCGGTACGGACTTTTCAAGCCTTGCCCTCGCGCTCGCTATTTCTTCCTGCTTTTTCAATAGCCTGTCGTAGCGGCTTTCGCTTATAAGCCCCGTTCTCCTGCCAAGCTCGGTAAGCCTTTCGTCGGCGTTGTCCTGCCTTAAAAGCAGCCTATATTCGGCGCGGGAGGTCATCATTCTGTATGGCTCGTTTGTGCCCTTTCCCGTCAAATCGTCGCAAAGCACGCCTATGTAAGCATCCGCGCGCGAAAGTATTAGAGGTTCCTCGTTTTTCAGCCAAAGTCCCGCGTTAATTCCGGCGTAAAGCCCCTGCGCGGCGGCCTCCTCGTAGCCGGAGCTTCCGTTCATCTGGCCCGCGAAGAAAAGCCCGCCTACGTTTTTGCTCATAAGGGCGTTGTTCAATACGGTAGGGTCTATGCAGTCGTACTCTATCGCGTAACCGTAGCGGGTTATATGGCAGTTCCTAAGGCCGGGAATGGTTTTAAGCATGTCCCTCTGCACGTCCGCCGGCAGGCTTGTGCTCATGCCCTGAACGTACATTTCGTCCGTTGAAAGTCCCTCCGGCTCAATAAAAAGCTGATGCCTTTCCTTATCCGCAAAGCGAACAAGCTTGTCCTCTATGCTTGGGCAGTAGCGCGTACCCGTTGCGTGAATAAGGCCGGAATACATTGCGCTGCGGTTTATGTTGTCCAGTATAACCTTATGCGTCGCGGCGTTTGTATAGGTCAAATAGCAGGGTCTCTGCTGCCTGTAATCCATTTCGTGCATAAACGAAAACGGTCTTGCCGGGCTGTCCCCCGGCTGCGGCTCCATCTCGCCGTAATCAAGCGTGCGCCCGAGTACCCTTGGCGGCGTGCCCGTTTTGAAGCGCCTCAGCTCAAAGCCAAGCTCCGTAAGCGACGCGGAAAGTCCTTCCGCCCTCGCCAGGCCGCTCGGTCCCTGCTCCCATACGCGGTCGCCTATAAGTATGCGGCTTTTAAGATAAACGCCCGTGGCCACTATAACCGCGCGGCACTCTATCCTTTCGCCCTCGCTTTTCACTCCGCCGGAAAGCCTGACGGCGCAAACTTTGCCGTTCTCCTCCTCTATCGCGGCGCATTCGCCCTGAATAAGCGTAAGTCCCGTTTGCGCCTCAAGCGCTCTTTTCATTCTTTCGTGGTAGCGGCGCTTGTCCATCTGCGCGCGCGGTGAATATACCGCGGGGCCCTTGCCCAGATTAAGCATGCGCATCTGTATAAACTCGTCGTCCGCCGCAAGGCCCATTTCTCCGCCAAGCGCGTCTATTTCCCTAACAAGCTGCCCCTTTGACGTGCCGCCTATGGCGGGGTTGCAGGGCATCATGGCAATTGAATCAAGGTTAAGGGTTATAACGGCCGTGTTCAGGCCCATTCGGGCCAAAGCAAGCGCGGCCTCGCATCCGGCATGACCCGCGCCAAGCACTATTGCGTCAAAGCCGGCCATTTATTTTTCATCTCCCCGTTTGTATTTCCGCAGATTTTTCCTGCTTTGCTCAAGCTCATCGCGGAAATTATCATAGTATTGCTTAAGTTGCTCTCCCATGGCATTCTGCGGGCCCATGCTCATTATGAACTTGGCCTTTTCAAGCCGCTTCTCGCGGTTTAGCCTTATGTGCTCCCTAAGCTGCTCGTATTTAACAACTATCTGCCTCTCGTCCGCGAAACGCCTTATCTTAACCAAAAGCGCCGTGGAGTTCACCGCGTCTATAACAAAAACGCCGTAGAAGAAGCCTATTATAAACGAAAACGCAAGGTTGTTGGAAAGCCAGTCAAGCGCCTTTACCATGCTTGGGTGCAAAAAGAAATAGTAAAGCGCGCTCAGGATTGCCCAGCCCAAAGTAAACTTGGGGCATATAATGCCCTTTATGTTTCCCCATTGCTTAGAGTAATCCCAAAGCTTAACGTGCATGCCCTTTATGAATATAAGGCCGGCAATGTATTCAACAAACGTTACCGCCGCCGCCATCACAACGAAAAGCACCGCTTTTCTGAGCGCCGTATTCTCAATCGGTATGTATTGCTCCAGTAAGGACAGCAGGAAAAGCACGCAAAGACTTGTGCCGTACAAAGGCAAATAGGGTCCCGAAAGGAACCCCGGATTTATCCATTTGCGCTCCGGATTGGCGGAGGAGAAGAAGCGGCGGAACACCACCTCTATCACCCAGCCCGCCATGCTGCCTATAAAGAACAGGAACGCTATCGAGAGGAAAAAACTCATTACTCCTCCGTCTCTTCGCCCTTATCGTGCGGCGCAAGCGCAACGCTCGCTATCTTTGTGCCCTCGTCAACCCTCATAAGCCTTACGCCCTGGGTGTTGCGGGAGAACACGCTTATCTTCTCAACCGGTGTGCGCATAACGGTGCCGTCGTCACGAATCATCATTATGTCCTCATCGCCGGTGCAAACCTTCATGCAGGCAAGCTTGCCGGTCTTTTCGGTTATGGCGTTGGCTATAACGCCCTTGCCTCCGCGGTGCCTTGCGGGGTATTCATCCTCGTCCGTGCGCTTGCCCATGCCCTTTTCGGTTATGGAAAGCACGGTTGAGCCGGGCTTGACAATGTTCATGTCTATAACCTCATCCCCGTCATCAAGCGTAATCGCCCTTACGCCGGTAGCCGTTCTGCCCATGGGCCTTACGTCGGCTTCGTTGAAGCGCAGGCACTTGCCCTCGCGTGTACCTATAAGCAGATCGTCATCACCCTTTGAAAGCAGCACGCTCACAAGCTCGTCGCCTTCCCTAAGGTTCTGCGCTATTATGCCGCCCTTGCGGATGTTATCAAAGTCGCTCATGGGCGTTTTCTTAATTACGCCGTCCTTTGTGGCTATAACAAGGTATTCGCCCTCGGTTTCGTTGTCCACGGGGAATACGGCGGTAATCTTCTCCCCGCCCGCAAGCTGCAGCAGGTTTACTATCGCGGTGCCCTTGGCCGTGCGTGAGGCCTCGGGTATGGAGTAGCACTTTATCTTGTATGCCCTGCCGGTGTTGGTAAAGAACATAATATAATTATGCGTGCTTGTAACGAACAGGTCCTCAACAAAGTCCTCGTCCCTGGTTGCCTGCGCCATAACGCCCTTGCCGCCGCGGTTCTGAGCCTTGTAGGAATCCGCCGCAACGCGCTTTACGTAGCCAAAGTGGGTCATGGTAACAACCATGTCCTCTTCCTGTATTATGTCGTCCAGATCTATATCGTCGGACGCGGGGGCGATTTCCGTGCGCCTCGGGTCAGCGTAGCGGCGCTTAATCTCCAGTATCTCGTCGCGTATTATGCCGCGAAGCTTGTTCTCGTCCGCCAGTATGCTTTCATAATAGGCGGCTGTTTTGGTAAGTTCCGCGTGCTCGTCGTTTATCTTGTCGCGCTCTAAGCCGGTCAACCTGGCAAGGCGCATATCCAGTATTGCCTGCGCCTGCTTTTCGCTCAGCCCAAAGCGTTCGCACAGGGCCGTTTTAGCCTCCGCGCTGTTCGCGCTGCGCTTTATAAGCTCAACAATCTCGTCTATATTGTCCAGCGCGATCATCAAGCCTTCCAATATGTGCAGCCTATCGCGCGCCCTATCCAAATCAAACTGCGTGCGCCTTGTTACAACGTCTTCCTGGAAGCGCATGTAGTAATAAAGCATTTCCCTAAGGTTAAGTACCTTAGGCTCGCCGTCTACCAGGCACAGCATTATAACGCCGAACGTATCCTGCATCTGGGTGTGCTTATAAAGCTGATTAAGCACAACGTTGGCGTTGGCGTCCCTCTTAAGGTCTATTATAATCTTAAGTCCCTTGCGGTCGCTCGCGTCCCTCAGGTCGCTTATGCCCTCTATTCTCTTTTCGTGCACAAGCTCGGCAATCTTTTCAACAAGCCTTGCCTTATTCACCTGATACGGTATTTCACTTACCACTATGCGGCTCTTGCCGTTTCCGCTGTCCTCTATTTCCGCCCGCGCGCGAACAAGTATTCTGCCGCGGCCGGTGCGGTACGCCTGGCGTATGCCGGCGTTGCCCATTATTATGCCGCCCGTGGGGAAGTCCGGTCCCGGCAGGTAGGTCATAAGTTCCTCAACGGTTATCTCCGGATTATCGAGCATGGCAACATACGCGTCTATCGTTTCGCCAAGGTTGTGCGGGGGAATGTTAGTGGCCATACCAACGGCTATGCCGCCGGAGCCGTTTACAAGCAAATTGGGGTAGCGGCTGGGCAGAACCGTGGGCTGCTTAAGGGTTTCATCAAAGTTCGGCATGAAATCGACGGTGTTCTTGTCTATATCCGCCATCATCTCGTCCGCAAGCTTTGAAAGCCTCGCCTCGGTGTACCTCATTGCGGCCGCGCCGTCTCCGTCCACGCTGCCGAAGTTACCCTGACCCTCAACCAGCATATAGCGGCTGTTGAAATCCTGGGCAAGCCTTACCATAGCATCGTAAACGCTGGAATCTCCGTGCGGATGGTACTTACCCAAAACATCGCCTACAATACGCGCGCTCTTATGGAACGGCTTATCGGACGTGAAGCCCTGCTCATTCATGGAGTGGAGAATTCTTCTGTGCACGGGCTTAAGTCCGTCCCTAACGTCCGGCAGGGCTCGGTTTATAATAACGGCCATGGCGTAGGAGATGAAGGATTTCTTCATCTCTGATTCCAGATCAAGCGGCCTTATGCGGCTTATCTCGTTTTCGTTCATGGTTTGCTTCCTCCCCTATCAAACGTCCAGATCAACAACAAGCTTGCTGTTGTTTTCTATAAATTCGCGCCTGGGCTCAACCTTATCTCCCATCAGCACGGAGAATATCTCGTCCGCCTTTATGGCGTCCTCAAGGTGCACCTGCAGCATAACCCTGCGCTCGGGGTCCATTGTGGTTTCCCAAAGCTGCTCGGGGTTCATTTCACCAAGGCCTTTGTAGCGGTTTATAAGGGGCTTGGGATCGCGGCCTATGCGCTCAAGCGTTGCGTTAAGCTCCGCGTCGTCATAGGCATAGTATATGTTCTTGCCCTTCGTAATCCTGTAAAGCGGGGGCTGGGCAACGTATACATAGCCCTGCTCTATAAGCGGGCGCATGTGGCGGAAGAAGAACGTGAGCATAAGTATTCTTATGTGGCTTCCGTCAACATCGGCATCGGTCATGCAGACAATTTTATGGTACCTGAGCTTGCTGGTGTCAAAGTCCTCGTCTATGCCCGCGCCGAAGGCCGTTATCATGGCGCGTATTTCGTTGTTGGCAAGTATTTTGTCCATGCGCGTTTTTTCAACGTTCAGTATCTTGCCGCGAAGGGGCAGTATCGCCTGGTGCGCGGGATCTCGGCCCATCTTGGCGCTGCCGCCTGCGCTGTCGCCCTCAACTATGAATATTTCGCACTTTTCGGGGTCTCTCTCCGTGCAGTCGGTAAGCTTGCCGGGCAGGCTTGTGGAATCAAGCGCGGTCTTTCTTCTGGTAAGCTCCCTCGCCTTTCTGGCCGCGTCTCTCGCCCTTGCCGCGGTTAAGCATTTTTCAACTATCGCCTTCGCCTCGGTCGGGTGCTCCTCAAGGTATGTGCTCATGCCGTCGCTCACCGCGCCGTCAACAAGGCCGCGGATATACGCGTTGCCGAGCTTTGTTTTAGTCTGGCCCTCAAACTGGGGCTCAACCAGTTTAACGCTTACTATGGCGCTCAATCCCTCGCGGATATCCTCGCCCTTCAAGGCATCGTCATTATCCTTGAGCATTTTGGTTTTTCTCGCGTAGTCGTTCAATACGCGCGTAAGGGCGCTCCTGAAGCCGACCAGGTGGCTTCCGCCCTCGCCTGTATTTATGTTGTTGGCGAAGGAGAATACGTTTTCGTTGTAGTCGTCGTTATACTGGAGCGCGACCTCAACCGTCGCTACCTCCTGCTTATCGGGCTCGTTGCGGTTTGCGGTAATGTATATGGGTTCCTCGTGCAGCACGGTCTTCTTGCGGTTCAGGTGCTTAACAAAGCTTACTATGCCGCCCTCGTAGCAGAATGAACGCTCGTCCGGGGACTCGGCGCGCTCGTCCTTCATGCTTATCCTCACTCCCGCGTTAAGGAAGGCAAGCTCGCGCATCCTGTCCGCCAGAATATCGAAATTATAATTTACCTCGTCAAATATTTTGTCGTTGGCAAGGAAGGTTATGCTGGTGCCGCTCTCGTTTTCGGGAATGTCCTTTATGGCCTTAACCGGCGCCTTGGGGTCGCCAAAGGAATACTCCTGATAATAAAGCTTGCCGTCGCGCTTAACCTCCGCTATAAGCCAGGTTGAAAGGGCGTTAACAACGCTCAGTCCCACGCCGTGCAGACCGCCGGAAACCTTATAGCCGCTGCCGCCGAATTTGCCGCCCGCGTGAAGAACCGTAAGCGCGACCTCAAGGGCGCTCTTGTGCATTTTAGCGTGCATATCAACGGGTATACCGCGGCCGTTGTCGGCTACGGTAACGGAATTGTCGCCGTGCACGGTTATCTCAATATGGTTGCAGTATCCGCCCATAGCCTCGTCAATCGCGTTGTCCACAAGCTCTTTTACAAGGTGATGCAGGCCGTGGAAATCCGTTGAGCCTATATACATGCCCGGGCGGCGCTTAACCGCCTCCAACCCCTCAAGAACCTGAATTTGAGAGGCATCGTAATCGGTGTGGTTACTCATTTTCCGTTTTTCTCCTTACTTTCAAAAATTTATCGGCAATCCCTGCCGTATCTTTCGCTTTTGTTATTCCGTTCGCTCAAGCGTTCCGGCTTTGCAATACCAGGCGTTTATGCCCGTCATACCCGCCCGCTTAAGTCCTTCAAGCGTTGTGCATGTTAAAAACGTTTGGCAGCCCGTCATGGCCTCAAGCAGTGCCCTTTGGCGCGGCTCGTCAAGCTCGCTTAAAACATCGTCCAGCAGCAGCACGGGGCTTTCCCCCGTTTCGCCCTTTATAAGCTCTATCTCGCTCAGCTTAAGGCTAAGCGCCGCCGTTCTCTGCTGCCCCTGGCTTCCGTAAATTCTTACGTTCGCGCCGTTAAGGCTCAGCTCAAGCTCGTCCCTGTGCGGGCCGGAGCCCGTGTATCCGCGGCGAATATCGTCAAGCGCTCCCGTGTACAGCGCCTCGCTCAGCGCCGCCTGCGCGTCCCCTCCGCCTAAGCGTTCGGCATCAACGTCCGGCGCGTATTTAACGTAAAGCGCTTCCCGCTCGCCCGAAATCTGCCTGTGCAGCCGGCTTGCTATAAGCCCCAGTCTTTCAACGAATTCCGCTCTCATGCGCATTATCTCGGCGCCGGATTTGCTAAGCTGCTCATCCCAAATGTAAAGCTGCCGCCTTATCTCGCCCGGGTCCTGCTTGGTATCCGGCTTAAGCAGGGCGTTCCGCTGCTTAAGCGCCGCGTTGTAGCGCTGAAGGGTATAGAAATACGCGGGCCTGAGCTGGCTCAGCTCCATATCCATAAATCTTCGCCGTTCCGCGGGTGCCCCCTTAACAAGCTCCAGATCCTCCGGCGAGAACATAACGGCGTTAAGCGCGCCCATAAGCTCTCCTGTGCGCTTAGCCATAAGGCGATCTATAAAAATCTGCTTGCGCTCGCCGCTTTTAAGCTTTATCTCTATCGTACGGCCGCCGCTCTTGCTTTTTATGTCAAGCCCGACGTAGCCGCCGGCATAGCCCGTGCGAATAAGCTCCGCGTCCTTTGCCGTTCTGTGGGACCGCCCGAAGGCACACAAAAAAATGGCTTCCACTGCATTGGTTTTGCCCTGCGCGTTCTCGCCGACGATAACGTTCAGGCCGCCGTCCGGGCGGAGCAGAAGCGATTCATAGTTGCGAAAATCATTGAGTTTCATTCGCTCAATAAGCATAGCTTATTCTAGCATATTTCCCACCTTTTTTCAATAGTGTATATAATATATAAGTAGAAAGCAGGCACGTAAATGCGGCATTACAGCGCGTTTTAAGCTAAAATGCGGATTATTTCCCGAATTGTCAAAAAAACCGTGCGAACTTTCGTTTTAGGTGGTATTATTAGAAAGGTTTTTATATTATTATTCTGTCTTTTTGGAGGACTTATACCATGGAAAAACCCAAACGCCGCCTTGGTGACCGCAAGGACGGCCGGCTTCTCAGGGAGCTTGACGCGATGCACTTTATAGTGCCGCTGCTCTACCCCAACCGCTGCGATAACGAGGCTTATATCTCCGAGCGCATCGACCTTACCAACATAAACGCGTACCTTGCCAAGCGCAATGCGAGCGAGACCGACTTCCCCATTACCCTTTTCCACATTATCGTTGTGGCGCTGCTTAAAACAATTACCCTGCGCCCCAAGATGAACCGCTTTATCGCGAACAAAAACGTTTATCAGCGCAACGCCATATCCGCCTCTTTCGTTGTTAAAAAGCTTTTCAGTGATAACGGGGCCGAGGCACTGGCAATAGTTTACGCGGATCCGGAGGACACGTTCGATTCCATTCGCGCCAAGCTTTATAAGCAGATTACATCCTGCCGCGGCGAAACGCTGGACCGTTCAAGCGACAGCATGGACATTCTGAACAAGATGCCCCGCTTTATAGCAAAGTTCCTCGTGTATCTTATAACCAAGCTTGATAAGCACGGCTGGTGCCCGGAATTCCTTATCGGCACCGATCCTTATTATTCCACCGCTCTTCTTACCAATCTTGGCTCAATAAAGCTTAAGAGCGGCTATCATCACCTTACCAACTGGGGTACCTGCTCCATATTCTGCGTGGTAGGTGAAAAGAAGAAAACGCCCTTCTTCAAGGAGGACGGCACTTATGAAATGCGCGAAAGCGTGGAGCTTGGCCTTACGATAGACGAGCGCATAGCGGACGGATACTATTATTCAAAAACCGTTCGTCTGCTGAAGAAGCTGCTTGAGAACCCGGAGCTTCTTGAAAAGCCCATGAGCGAACCCGTTGAGTATTAATCAATAAAATTTAAGAGCGGAGGCATCGTCCCCCGCTCTTTTGTTATTCAAAGTATTTTCTTAGCTTAGTCGAATCCTTGAACTCAAATCGCTTTTCCAGCCTGCCCGATATAAAGCCTATAAGCGTTCCGTTCACAAGCGCGCAGAACACCGTGCCGAGCTTAACCCCCTCAAAGTGCCAAAGGCCGAAGAACGCGAACGACATGCAAACGGCTATAACGCAGCTTACGCAATCGTAAACCGTTTTGACCTTATTTATGTTTTTGCCGTATTTGGCGGCAATTTCCTTCACAAACAGCTCGTAAACCTCCGGCGCGATATAAGTATGAAAAAGCAGTGAAACGCCCACAGCGCAGCAAATTACGCCTATAAAAAAGCATACAAGCCTGCCCGCTATGCCGCTTACGCCGAAAAGCGCGACTATCGCCATTGATCCGTCCAGCAAAAATCCGTACAGCACGGCGGTTATGAAGGAGAAAAGATAATAAAGCTTAAATCGCCTTAATACTATTATCATGATTATGAGCAGCACGGCCTGCAGCGTGTATTCCGCCATGCCGAACGTGAAGAACGAAAAATACTGGCTGACCTTAAGGTAAAGAAGATACGCCGGGGCGACTATCATGGATACGCCGAAGTCGCTCGCTTCCATAAGCGCGGCGCTGAAGGCCAATACGCTAAGGCCTATAATATAGGCAAGCTCCGTGGAAAAGGTCCGTTTTTTCATGTTCAAATGCCTCCGTTTCATCCGATTGCCCATAAAAAAAGCCCCACAAACCGCCCGAGTAAGCTAACGGGGCGGGCTGTGCGGCGAAAAGCGGCAAAGCCGGAAAAATCCACAACCGATTTTGTGATTAACTTATATATTCAGTATACCACAGCCGCGTTTTTATCGCAATCCGAATAAAAAGTTAAAAACCAATGTTGACAATCCCAAAACTTTGCGCTACAATACATAAGCGCGTTCAAGGAACGCATGTGCGCCCATAGCTCAGCGGATAGAGTGCCCGGCTACGAACCGGTAGGTCGCAGGTTCAAATCCTGCTGGGCGCGCCAGATAAAAACGGATGTCTTTGACATCCGTTTTTATTTCTTTTGGCAGGATTTGAAGGGCGGAAAAAGAAAACGCGGACGAGCGTTTTCCCGCCCCGGTTTGAGGCGCAGGGTGAGACGCGCAGCGCGGAGCGCAAGCGGCGAACATGCCGATGCCTTAGATGTTCCCCAAACATAATTCAGTCAAACAATCAATACCCGGCCGCTGGAAAAATCCGGCGGCCTTTTGTTTTTTTCGAAACCGTATTCTCCCTTTGTTACGTAAAACAGCGGTCAAAAAAAGAGCCGGACACGCCGACTCTTCTTATGCTTTGATTTTATTTGCCGAACAGTTTGCCTATGCCGCTTATAACGTCGCCGGCCTTATCCAGGTTCAGCTTTGCCTTTACGGCATCCGCCAGCTTCTTTATCTGCTCATCGGGCAGGTCTATGCCAAGCTTGCTTTCCAGGGTTTTTACGGGCTCCTTGGTGAAGCTTTCGAGCAGCTTCTTATCGGAACCGATTTTCTTGGCGAGGTCACCTGCTTTGTCGAGCAGCTGGCTGAAGTCCAGCTTTTTCAGATCAAGATCCATTGTTTGTTATTCCTCCGCTTTTTCCACGGGAGCCTCAGGGGCGTTGTTCTTAACGCTGTCTATGCCGTTTTCGCAATTTACCTTTGTCTTATATCCTTCGGAGGTGGCTATTATCTCGCCGTTGCGTGCCTTGAGGCGGAAGCGATACTCGCCGGCCTTATCCAGATACATTTCGAACTTGGGATGCTTTTTGGTCTCGAATCCCTCAACCGTCTGGTCTTCGGTTTCGGCAGCCGCGGAGCACTTGCGAACGCTCTCAATACCGTTCTTGCAGGCGGCTTCGGTTGTGTAAACCTCGGATGTGGCTATGACCTGGCCGTTGGTTGCCTTAAGGTCAAACTTAAAACCGGACTTTGTCTGCTTTAATACGAACTTACCCATGATAGTACCCTCTTTCGTTTTGATTTTGTGATATTATACCACAGTTTTTTCTGCGGCAAAGATACTTTTTGCTTTACTTCGGCAATTTTTTCAGCCTATGTGCTTCTTTATAAGCTCCTCCACGTTTTCGGGGCTGGCCTCGTCCTTTATAAGCCTCTCCTCGGCCTTTCCGCCAACGTATGCCACAACCGTGGGCAGGCCCATAATGCCCTGCGTTATTGCCAGCTTTCTGGCCTTGGATGTATTAAGGGCGCATATTTTTACCCTGTCGCCGTATTTTTCGCTAAGCTCAGCGTAGTGCGGCTTAAGCGCGGCGCAGGCAAGGCAGCCGTCCCCGTAAAAATCAACTATAACGCTGCCCTCGTTTGAGAGCACCTCCGCCTCAAAATTCTCCTTAGTAAGCTCAATCATCGTTTTCTCCTCCTCGGTTATTAAAAACTCACTCTCTGCTTGAAATATATTTGTCCGCCTGCACGGCCGCCACGGCTCCGTCCGCCGCCGCGGTTATAACCTGCCTTAGGCTTTTTACCCTAAGATCGCCCGCCGCGAAAACCCCGTCCGCGCTTGTGCGCATATTCTCGTCGGTAATAACATAGCCCGCGTCCATATCTATCTGCCCTTCAAAAAGGGCCGTGTTCGGCTGAAGGCCCACGAACCCGAACAGGCCGAACATGCCGTCCTCCTCATTCGCCTTTATGGTTGTAAGCTCGCCCGTTTGGGTATTTTTCAGAGTCATTTCGCTTAGCGCCATGTCCCCGTCAACGCTTTCCACAACGCTGTTCCATATAAAGCTCAGTTTTTCGTTCTTAAACGCCTTTTCCTGAATATATTTGGCGGCGCGCAGGGTATCGCGCCTGTGTATTACGGTTACGTGCCGGGCAAACTTGGTAAGGTACATGGCTTCTTCAACGGCCGCGTCCCCGCCGCCCACAACATACACATCCATATCCTCAAAGAACATTCCGTCGCACGTGGCGCAGAAGGAGATGCCGCGGCCCACGAATTTGCCCTCGTTTTTGCAGCCTATGGGCTTTGGGAAAGCGCCGGTTGCGAGTATAACGGTTTTGGCGAAATACTCGCCGTTTCTGCCGACAAGCTTTTTTATATCGCCATTAAGCTCAACGCCTTTTATATAGTCCCCAACCCGCTCAACGCCGAACTTTTCCGCCTGCTTTGTCATTCGCTCGATAAGGCTTGTGCCGGATTCGCCCTGCACGGCTCCGCCGGGATAATTCTCTATTTCGTCGGTAACGGCTATCTGCCCGCCGTCATGTCCCTTTTCGATAATAAGGGTACTGCGCCTTGCGCGGCCCGCGTAAAGCCCCGCGCTGAGCCCCGCGGGACCCGCGCCCAGTATTATAACGTCGTACAAATCCTTCATGCTCTGTTCTTCCTTAATTGATTTATGAATAAAGCAAGGCGGGCAACCTTTTTAAGATCGTCCGCCGTTGGTTTTCAGCTTATCCCGCTTTTGTTTCCTCAGGCTTCGGTGATTTATTATATCAGCTTTCGGCCCGGCTGTAAAAGCATTATTCCCCGTCAAATGAGAATACAAGCTCATATTCTTCTTTTTTGCCCCCGCGCACAATATATACGCTTTCCGCGTCCTCGCCCATGGCCTCCTCGTGCGGTGAAGAGGCGGCGTACCTTACGCATGTGCCGCAGGATGAGCTTACAGCCCTCGGCACCGGCATCATCTTAGCGCTTACGCCAAGCTCGTTAAGGGCGCGGCAGGCAAGCATTGCCGCAAGGTGGGTATGAAACGTTGCGATATACTCGCTCATTTTTTAAGCGTGATATGGCTCTCCTCGCCATCCTTCTCAACGCTTACGGTATATCCCGCGTTTGTGGCGAAGCGGGTTATGTTCTCAACCGCGCACTGATCGTCCACCATTACCTCTATTTCCTTGGGGGCGTTGGCCTTAACCTCTTTCTGCACCATTGCTACCGGCATGGGGCAAACAAGTCCTCTCGCGTCTATCATGGCTAATCTCCTTTTCTATTACGCTTTAACCTTCTTGGGCATGTTCAGAAGCGATACCGCAAGAACCACCAATATGCCTATTATAACGGCTATCCTGCCCGCGGTGGGTACTCCGCCCGCGGCATCGGCGCTCGCGGCAACGCCAGCAAGGCCGAAGTTATGCGAAAACGCGGCGCCGGCTATCATGCCGAATACGGTAACGGTGCTGTCGCTGTTTCCTTCGCCCGCAAGTATAAGCTGCCTGAGCGGGCATCCGCCGAGAAGCACGCTGGCCCAGCCGACAAGCAGCATGCCGAGCGCGTTCCAAAGATGGTCGCTGTGAGCTACGGGCTGATTTGCAAAGCCAAGATTGAACTTGCTCCTTATTATGTTGCCTATAAGCACAACAACGAATATGGCAACAAAGCCGTAGAGCAGCTTAAAATCGCCGAACATTATGCCGTCGCGTATTCCGCCGACCATGCAAAGGCGGCTCCTCTGGGCAAGCGCGCCCACAACAAGCGCTATTGCAAGCGCGGCAATAAGAGCGGCGTGCTTTGAGCCGGGGCCTTCCTCGCTGGACTTAAAGAGCGTGGGAACGGCAATAAAGAGGATGAGAAGCCCAAGCATAAGCGCGGGGAGCATGCCTCCCTCGGCCACGCCGAGCGTATAGTTTCGTTTAAGCGAGAAGCCGCGCTTTATGAACTGCACGCCTATGAATATGCCCACGGTGAAGCCGATAAGCGCCACAAGCGCATTAAGATCGCCGCCGCCAAGACGGATTACCATGCGAAGCGGGCAGCCAAGGAATGCCAGAGCGCCAATCATAACAAACGCGCCCAGCACAAACCTTGTCGCCGGGGAGCTGCCGCCTTTGGCGCGGAACTCGCCCTTTATAAGCGCCATTATGAAGGAGCCGAGCACAAGCCCTATTATCTCGGGCCGCACATACTGCACCTTTGCCGCGCCGTGCAAGCCGCACGCGCCCGCAATGTCCCTTAAGAAGCAGGCAATGCAGAAGCCCATGTTTTCAGGGTTTCCGAGCACCGTAAGCAATACGGCCGCAATGCCCACAACAGCGCCTGCTATTACAACAAGCCAGTTTACCTTTTTCATGTGTGATGTCTCCCTATCAATATAATTGATGATACTTGTATGTATTATATGGCAAAAAAGCCGATATTACTAATTTATGTTTCAAATCAGCTATATATTATTATCTATAAAATCGATTATTGTGCTCAGTCCGTATTAAGGCCGAATTTGAGTCTTACCCTGTTCAGCTTTTTTATCCAGGGCGTGCCGAGCGCCCACAGCACAAGGAACGTGCAAATACCGTGGCTAAGATCAAAGAAAAAGCTTGAAACGTACGCCGCCGCCACGCTTTGCCACGTAATGGGGCTTATGTAGCCGATTATATAATAAAGGTTCATCACCCAGCCGTAGCCAAAGCCGGTAATAAGGCCGAATACGCACAGCCTGAACGATGCCCTTGAGCTTATGCCCCTTGCGTAGCTTAATAAATCCCCTCGGGAGGTATCGCGCGGACAAAGCTTGTCCCACATAGGAGAGGTAAAGTGCTCCTTTTGCTTTCCCCTGTCAAAAAAGCCGCTTCGCTGAAGCCGCCCCGCCGCAAAGCCAATCATGCCCCAGCAAAACATCTGCCAAGGGGTCCACGGTCCCTGGCCGAATATAAAGTTTGAAACAAAGCCCGTGAGCGCGCCTGTCATAAAGCCGGCCTCCGGCCCAAACGCAACGCCCGTAATTATTACGATTGCGGAAACGGGCTTAAAATTGGGCAGCGGAATAATCTGAAAAACCGTTCTGCCCACAACGCCCAGCGCCGCCATTACCGCAAGCGGAACAAGCTCCCTCGCGCGCGGCTTCTGCCGCTCAAAGCGGGCGAAAAACGGAACGGAGCAAACGACAAGGAATATAAGCCCCATTATTATATCCGAGTTTTCGGTTATAACGTCCCATATCGTGCGTTCCTCGCCATAGGAGACGGCCTGCCGCGTTGCGTGAAAATATGAAAACGCGAGAAGCAGCACTATAAGCACGGGTATAACAATCGCCATTGTTATGGCGGCGCGGTTTACGCGAGAAGCTTTTTGCACGCTGCCGCCACCTCCTCGGCCGTTACGCAGCCGGGAGCTATATCGCCGGCGATTCTGTTCGCGTCGGTTGTATAAAATCTGTTTCCGCCGAAAAACTCGTGCGGCTCGGAGCGGGATATTATTCCCCCGTCAAACATCATGGCGCACTCGTCGGCATACTCAGCGGCAAAGTCCGTATCGTGGGTAACGGTGAGTATGGCCTTGCCCTCGGCGCAGAGCGATTTAAGCATTTTTGCAAGCTCCTTTTTCGCGTAGGCGTCAAGTCCCTTTGTGGGCTCGTCAAGCAGCAGCACGTCCGCTTTTTTCATAAGCAGCTTGCCCATCGCAAGGCGCTGCGTTTCGCCGCCGGAAAGATCATAGGGGTGAGAGTTAAGCAGGTTTGTAAGTTCAAGCCGTTTTGCCATTTCCATGGCGCGGTCATGGTCCCCCTCCGCGGCGTCCTCAAGCTCCGCCAGAACCGTATCGGTATTGAAAAGGGTTCTCGCGTTCTGCGGCAGCATGCACAGCTTTTTGCCGCCCTTCAGCTTTATTTTGCCGCGGTAGGGCCTGATGAGCGAGCAAAGAACATTAAGCAGTGTGCTTTTGCCCGCGCCGTTGCCGCCCATCAGGCACATGAGTTCCCCCTCCCGCAGCGAAATTTCGGCTCCTCTTAATACGTCGTCTTTGCCCTCGGCGTACCTGAACCATATATCCTTGGCCGAAAGAGCTTCCTCTCCCGCCTTTTTCGGCTCTGTTTTAAGCGGCTCCGCCTTTTTGCCGCAAAGCATATTATTAAGCCCTATTCTCGCGTCCCTGACGGTAAGCGGAAGTTTCTCTTCCCCAAGGGAAGCGAATATTCTTATCGGCGCGCTCATGCCGAAGAAAAGCCTGTCCTTTTCCTTCCTTTGGCAAATGCTTTTTATAGTGTCCGCGGTTTTGCCGCAGCTTATTATTTTGCCGCCGTCCATTACAATTGTTTTGTCGGCCGCGGGAAGCACCTGCTCCAGCCTATGCTCCGTTATAAGCACGGCCACGCCAAGCTCCTTGTTTATTCTGTTTACGGCATCAAGAAGCGTTCTTGCCGCAAGCGGGTCGAGCATGGCCGTGGGCTCGTCAAGTATAAGCAGCCTGGGGTTCATGGCAAGCACGCCCGCAAGGTTCACAAGCTGCTTCTGCCCGCCCGAGAGGGCATATGTTTTGCTCCTGAAATAATCCTCCATGCCGAAGAAGGCCGCCGTTTCCGCCACCCTGCGCCGAATTGTGCCAACGTTTTCGCCAAGGCACTCAAGGCCGAACGCAAGCTCGTGCCAAACGTAGTCCGTAACAATCTGGTTATCTGGATTCTGCTGAACAAAGCCTATCTCCGCCGCCGCGCGCTTCGCTTCAAGCTTTTCTATGGGTATGCCGGAATACTCCACGCTGCCGCTTTTTTCTCCCGCCGGGGCAAGCTCCGGTTTAAGCCGGCGTATAAGGGTTGTTTTGCCGCAGCCGGAGGCGCCTGTAAGCAGCACGTACTCGCCTTCCTCTATTTCAAAAGAAACGTTTGAAAGCGCCTCGGTTTTGCCGAGCGCGTATGTAAAGCTTAGGTTGTCAATCCGCACAAGCGCCATTTTGCCGCCTCCCTTATCTCTGCCGCCGCCCCGAAAAGCATTATCGCCGCGAATGAGCAAAGCGTTATAATCCAGCCCGCGTCAAGGTCGTTCGCGACCATGCGGGGGTAAAAATCCATGTATCCGTAGCCGTAAATCCTGCCCACGACGCAAAGCGCGGCAAGCGAAAGCATACTTACAAGCGTTGCGGCGCTCCTTGTATCAAACCTGAAAAGGTGAAAGGTTGTTCGCCTTGCGCAGCCGTAGCCGCGGGAGCGCATTGAGTCCGCCGTATCAACCGCGTTTTCCATGCTCATCGTAAGCAGTACCGAAAGGCTCCTCATTGCCGTGCCAAGCTTTTTTGTAAGGCGCTCGGGCTTTCCGTTAAGCATTGTTTCGGCCGCCGATATGTCCGCGGCGTCCTTTTTAAGCTTTGGTATAAAGCGAAGTGTCATTGTTATCAAAAGGGCCGTATTCGGGGCGATATTGCCGAAAAGATAAAGGAACTTGTCGCTTGTCATAACGTGCTGATAGCAGCTGAACCATACTATTATCGCGCTAAGCTCACAAGCGGACGCCACGCCGTAGGCCAAAGCCTCAAGCGTTATCCACTGATCAAAAAGCATAAAAAGCATTGTCGCGCCGCGATGATTAAAAAGCGGGTTGCCTATGACTATAAGCAAAAACATGGGGAACACGAATTTATACGTGCCTATCGTTTTTCTTTTTCCCCTGAGCGTAAGGCTGAAAAGCGTGCCGCCGACAAGCGATATAAACGACATGGCCGGATGAAAGCAGGCAAGCGTAAGCGCGCATACGCACACGAAATAGGCCATGCCCGACGCGGGGTGCAGCTGCATGAAAAAGCGCGCGTGCCGCCTTTGCTCCCGTTCCATATATTACCCTTTCCGCAACGCGATAAATTAAAAAACGGCGGTTCCCCAAAAATATAAGGACCGCCGCTTGCAAAGCGCATTTCTATTCGCCCCGCCTTGTCTTTTCGGCGGGGACAACGTAAAACGATCGTAGGTCTTCTGGCTGGCGAATGGGGCGCGCGTAACGCGGCGCCTGCGCGGGCGGCATCAGCCTTCTCGGTTCCCCAATGACCGGGCAGTAAAGCCCCATAGGATGCCTCCGCTCAACGCTTACAGCTTGCTTGAGTTTCTCTCGCAAGCGCGGGATTTTCACCCGCTTCCCTTGTTGATCTTCGGGTTTCGCCCGAAGCCACGGCGTTGCTGTATTTTTCTGATGCGTATTATATCACCTATACGCGTCAGCAGTCAATTTAAGAGGGGACGCAGGCATAGCGCAAAACTGCGTCCCCGGACTCCCTCCGT
>CAVIJJ010000011.1:0-50849 GCA_963643205.1 bacterium
CGAAGACGGGCAGCGCTGCGTCCTTATAGCTGATACCGAGTACTATAAGCAGTACTACGAATACGGCACACGCTACAAAGTAGGCAATTTTTGTACCTTTTTTGTCCATGTATGGAGGTCCTCCTTTTATTGCGGAATTGAAATCCGCTATTATGCCCCTTGAGTGTAAGGGGAAACGTATATTCAAAAATAAAAATCTAAATAAGGATTAACGCAATCTTTATATCTTGTGAGATGTATTTTAACAAACTCTAAACGAATTGTAAACACATTGTGAAGAACTTTTTTGCAAGAAAATGCGTTTATGCGCATAAAAACGGCGGGAAACAGAGCGAAATACAGGACGAAAACAGCCTGATTTAGGCAAAAATTGAAGCTCATAAAAATTTTGATGATTCGGCAAAATTTTTTGAATGAAAGGCGACAAACACGATCTTTCACAATTTGTGTTAGGATTGTATAAAGAAGGAGCTCCGAAAAGGAGCTCCTTCTTTATAATAGCATAAATGCTTTTTATGATATAGCGACGATTTACCGTATACGGGTGCTGTCGGAAGGCCGTTCCGGCGTTTCGGCCGAGCGGCCGGAAGTTATTCTCGTGGCATCAAGATTGTCGTCAGAACCGTTATTCAGGTGCGAGTGCAGTGCGGCCTGTCGCTTGGCTTCCTCTTCAAGCTGAGCGCGCATCATCTTTTCGCGCTGCGCACGGCGTCTCGCAATACGTTTGCGTTCTTCTTTCTCCTGATGGTCCAGTATTATAAGCGCTATTCCGGCGATTACGGTTAGTATTATAAGAACTATGAGCACGGTACGCAGGGCAGAGGATATCGATCCGCCAACCTCATTCAAAACGTCTTCTTCGTCTTCGGCTGAGGGCTCGGTAGTGGCGGCAGCCTCAACGCCCACATAGTCCGCCTTTATGTACGCGCTGTAGGTATACACATTGCCGGAGGGATCTTCTATTTCAAGCTTAAAAAGAAGGTCTCTCGGTGAACCTACACTCATTTTTTGATTTATAGTCTGCGTTCCGCGAGGAACCGATTCAAGTATGTAAAGCTCGCCATATTCGTTTTCACTCAGCCTGAGGTTTTGCATGTCCATGCTGCCGGTATTCTCTATTGTGAAGTTAAGGCTTATGGAACCGTTTGAGTCAAGCGGGGAGGCTACCTCGGCAGAGAATGAAATACCTATAAGCGAAGGATCAATGTATTTGCGAACAATAAATGTTTCGGTATGGTCGGTATAGTTTGTATTGGTCGCGTCAACACCGGAAATGTTAAAAACAACGTTCCTTGTCTCGGTAGTAGGCACTGAATATGTAAGCGTACTGCTTTCGCCGATTGCAAGGCTTATGGATTCGGAATTAACGGCATTGCCCAGCTCGTCGGTAACCTTAATTTTTGTTATGCGCTGGTTGCCGTTATTGGTCAGGGCGATGGTAAATTGCTGCCCTTCCTCAGTCGCGGTGCCCTGTGTAACCTTTACGCTTATTTTGGAATTAACCATGCCGAGCGTTTTTTCGCTGCCGGTAACGGTCATAGTGCTTCCGTCAGAACCCTTGTATGTTATAACAGGCGCGCTTACAACCGTGGAGGATCCCATGGTATATTCATATACATATACGTAAGGAGTGCCGGGCTCAACGGTGATGTCGCTTATCATGGCCTGGCGACCGCCTATTTCCTTATCCGTAAGCGAAATGCCGGAAACAGCCGCTACTCCGGAATTGGTTATCGTATATGTAAGCGTTATGGACTCGCCGCGGGAAGCCTGAGAAGAACTCGCCTTTACCGAAACGCTGAGCGCGGCCTCAGCTGCTGTACCGGCGCCGCTGTTAAGTATTGTTACGGAAACGGTAGAGGATTTTTGCTCGCCGTTTTCAGTCCATATTACGTCAAAGGCTATCGGCTGGCCGAGTACCGCCGCGGGTATTGACACGCTTTGGCTGAATGTTGTTGTTTCGCCCGGGCCTATAACGGCTCCGCTCGTATTAAAAAAGGGAGTGCCGTTATTCGAAATGGAGATATTCTCCATAGAGTACTCGGAATCATTGGCGAGCGATATGCTAAGCTGCACGCTTCCGCCTTCAGCGCTGAGAGCACTCGGATCAGAGGTTATGCTTATGGATGCGGCCATTGCGGCGCTGCAGAAAAGCAGGCAGCTAAGGCCTAAAACAATAGCTAAGAATAATCTAACGCGTTTCATCAATATACCTCAAATGCATTTGTCATCGGCAAACCGATACATTTTCTATTATAGCTTAAAAAATGCCCAAACGCCATAGCGAAGGGCAATATGTTTCATTAAATTAATATTGTGGTTAAGCTTCGCCCGGCAGCACTAGCTCGCATTCACCGGCAAGTTCCGGTTTGCAGCGCCCGTCCGTGCGTTCTATTATGGCCTTGATTATTCCGTCAGCCTCGTCTGCCGCGCAGGATATGCCAAGGCGAATCTCGTCCGTAAATTCGCTTTCGGTTATGGAAGCGTTTGATTTGGCGATAAGGCTTTCTATCGCTCCGTAGCGGGAATAATCGCACTTAAGCTTAATCGAGGCTCCGGGGATGTGCCTTTCACATCCCGCGGCCTTTACCGCGTCACAAGCGCCGGATGAGTAGGCACGCACCAGCCCGCCGGTTCCAAGAAGGATTCCCCCAAAATAGCGGGTTACCGTGCAGAGCACATTGGTAAGCTCATTACCCTTAAGAACTTCAAGTATAGGCATGCCGGCTGTTCCGGAAGGCTCTCCAGCATCGCTGAAACGGGTGGTCTCGCTAAGCTCGCCTATCCTATATGCGTAGCAAACATGTGTCGCATCAGGATATTGCTTCTTAACTTCATTAAGCCTGAGAAGAGCTTCTTCTTCGCTCTTTACCGGAAAGCATTGAGATATGAAGCGGGAGCGGTTTATTACCCGCTCCGCCTTTGATTCTTTTTGTGCTGTTTTATACGGCCTCATATCAGCCTTTAATTACGCGCAGGAAGCTCTTCTTACCCTTTTTCAGTATTATACCGCTTTCAAGGGCAGAAGGATCGGCTGCGGCATAAACATCGCTGACCTTAACATCGTTCATCAGAACGCCGCCGCCTTCTATTGTGCGGCGAGCATCGCTCTTGCTGGTGCAAAGCTTGCCAAGCACGAGCAGGTCTATTACGCGAAGGCCGGTGGACTCAATCTCAGCATCGCTAAGCTTAATCGTGGGCATATGCTCTATATCGCCGCCGCCGCCAAAAAGAGCCTCGGCAGCCTGCTGAGCTTTCTTTGCTTCTTCCTCACCATGCACCTGAGCGGTAAGGGTGTAGGCAAGTATCTTCTTTGCCTCGTTTATGTTGGCGTTGGGCGCGGTAAGGGCGTTTATCTCGTCTATGGGCATAAACGTAAGCATCTTAAAGCAGTTTTGTACGCCATTGTCGTCAACATTGCGCCAGTACTGGTAGAAATCATAGGGGCTGGTCTTTTCGGGATCAAGCCAAAGCGCGCCCTTTTCGGTTTTGCCCATCTTCTTGCCTTCGCTTGTCGCGAGAAGGCCGGTGGTAAGGGCGAACGCCGCGTGCTGCTCTTTGCGCCTTATAAGGTCGGCACCGCTGAGTATGTTGCTCCATTGGTCATCGCCGCCCATTTCAAGCACGCAGCCATATTTCTGATGAAGCATAAGAAAATCGTAGCTCTGCATAAGCATATAGCCCATTTCAAAGAACGTAAGGCCGCGCTCCATGCGCTGCTTATAGCACTCAGCGGCAAGCATCCTGTTTACGCTGAAAAGTGAGCCTATGTCGCGCATAAACTCAAGGAAGTTCAGCTGATGGAGCCAGTTGCCGTTGTTTTCAATTATAGCGGCGTTTTCGCCTTCAAAGTCAAGAACATGCGCCATCTGCTTCTGGAAGCAGGCGGCATTGTGGGCTATCTCTTCGGTGGTCATCATGCGGCGCATATCGGTTTTGCCGGAAGGGTCGCCTATATAGGCCGTGCCGCCGCCAAGCAGTACTATGGGCCTGTGGCCGGCGCGCTGCATGTGCGCCATGGTCATCAGCGCAACATAGTGGCCAATGTGCAGGCTGTCAGCGGTGGGGTCAAAGCCAATGTAAAAAGTAACCTTCTCTTTGCCGAGCAGCTCACGAAGCTCTTCGGGGTGAGAGCATTGCTTAACAAGGCCGCGCTCTTCAAGAATGTCGTATGCGTTTCTCATTTCTTTCTCCTAAATATATTATTTACTTAGTCTTTATTGTTTTGCAGGGCAGCGGTAAACACCGATTATCGCCCTGAGAGCATAGGGGTAGTGTAACATTTTTTGCCGTATTTAGCAATACGCGGTTAATAATACTTATACGAGATAGCTTCCTTTGCGCCAAATATCAATAAGGGCGTTAAGGACGTTGTAATGCGCGGAGGCTGATTCTTCTTTTTTATTCATTTGTGTTGTCATTTCATGTTCCGTACGAATATAATAATTATTATATAATGTAGAAAAAGAAATGGGTGAGATAAAGCATTGACCGGAAGCGAACGCGATAAACACTATATGCTGCTCTCTGTTGAGCAGGCAAAAAAGGCAAAGATGGCGGGGGAAGTGCCGATAGGCGCCGTTATAGTGCGGGGGAAGGAGATAATAGCCTCAGCGCATAATCTTTGCGAAGCAACCGGAGATCCTACAGCGCATGCAGAAATACTGGCTATACAGGCTGCGGCGAAAAAAGTGGGTAAAAACGCTCTGTGTGACTGCGAACTCTATGTTACCGTAGAACCTTGCGCTATGTGCGCGGGGGCGATAGTGAATTCGCACCTGAAAAAAGCTGTATTTGGCGCGCACGAGAGCCGTACCGGATGTATGGGCAGCGTAATAGATATAAGCGAAGGGTATTTCATTAATTCAGTACGCACATACGGCGGAGTGCTGGAAGATGAGTGCGCCGCGCTGATGCAGAACTTTTTTGAGGATAAAAGGTAAAATACAATTTTTATTCACAAACACGATACGGAAGGTTCATTTGTTCTTCTTATCAATGACACATTTTAACTGTATCATAAGACCATCGGAAGCAACCAAGACTTTTTCTTCCGTATGTGATACCTTCCTGCGATTAGATACCGACTCGGGCAATCCCGGGCCGGTATCGTCTATTTTGGGCTTTATAATCAAAAAATGCCCGAGAGCGGGAAAACACTCTCGGGTATATAACATATTATCTTATCAGTTGTTGCGCTTTATAACTTCCAGCGCGGTCGCGGCTACGTTTTCAGCCGTAAAGCCGAATTCCTTAAACAGCACGCCGCCCTTTGCGCTCGCGCCAAAGTGGTCAAGGCCTATGCTGGCGCCGTCCAAACCCACGAACATGCCCCAGGGCTGAGTGGCTCCCGCTTCTATGCTTACACGGGCGCGGATGGAATTGGGCAGCACGCTCTGCTTATATTCTTCGCTCTGCTCATTGAAAAGCTCCATGCAGGGCATTGACACAAGGCGCGCTGTATAACCCTGAACGGAAAGAATATCCGCGGCCTTATACATAAGCTCAACCTCGGAACCGGACGCCATGAGTATAACATCCGGCGTGCCCTTGGGCTCACGCAGTATGTATCCGCCAAGCATTGCTTTGTCGCTTGTATCTTCAAGCTGTGGCAGATTCTGACGGGAGAGTGCCATTACGCTCGGGGCATTAAGCTTAATAGCGGCGCGGTAGGCATAAGCGGTCTCTTTCTGGTCGGCCGGACGGAATACATACGTGTTCGGGGTCGCGCGCAGAGCGGCAAGGTGTTCTATGGGCTGATGCGTGGGGCCGTCCTCGCCAACACCTATGCTGTCGTGAGTGAGTACGTACGTAACAGGCAGCTTCATAAGCGCGCTGAGCCTGAGCGCGGGCTTCACATAGTCGCTGAACACAAAGAATGTCGCGCAGAAGGCTCTGAGTCCGCCATACAGCGTGATACCATTGGAAATGCAGGCCATTGCAAGCTCTCGAACACCAAAGTGTATATTGCAGCCCTCACGGCAATCGGGAGCGAAGTAACCGGAAGTTTTAAGCTCGGTGTTGTTGGAGGGGCCAAGGTCAGCGCTGCCGCCGAACAGGTTAGGCATATGCGCGAACAGGCGGTTAAGCACAACACCGCCGCTGGAGCGGGTAGCCTTGGGAGCATCAGCCGCGAGCATGGCATCATCGGTAAATACATCTTCGCTTACTTTGCCACTGCGCCAGTCTTCAAGCTGCGCCGCAAGCTCGGGATAAGCTTCGCTGTAAGAAGCGAACATCTCTTCATATTCCTTGCGTGCGCGTTCACCGCGAAGGGCAAGGGCTTCGAAGTGCGCGTAAACATCCTCGGGTATGTCAAACGGAGCGTTCTTCCAGCCAAGGCGCTTGCGCATGTCCGCTATAACGTCGTCACCAAGCGGTGAACCATGCGCAGCCGCAGAGCCTTCCTTCATGGTGCCGTGGGCTATATCAGTGCGTACTATTATAAGAGAAGGCCTTTCGGTTTCTATTCTTGCTTCTTCAAGCGCAAGTGATATGGCCACTATGTCTTCGCCGTTTTCAACGTTTATAACCTGCCAACCCATTGCGGAGAAGCGCGCGGCCACGTTTTCGGTAAAGGCGATATCGGTTGAACCTTCTATAGTAATACGGTTGCTGTCGTATACGGCAATAAGCTTATTCAGCTTCTGAGTGCCGGCAAGGCTTGCGGCTTCATAGGAAGCGCCTTCCATCATGCAGCCGTCGCCCATAAGCACATAAGTGTAGTTGTCGACAACTTTGAAGCCGTCCCTGTTGAATATGGCGGCCATGTGAGCTTCAGCCATAGCCATACCTACCGCCATGGCAAAGCCTTGACCGAGCGGACCGGTTGTCGCTTCAACGCCAACCGTGTGGCCATATTCAGGATGGCCGGGAGTAAGGCTTCCGTACTGACGGAACTGCTGCATGTCCTCAATAGTCAGGCCATAGCCGTAAAGATGAAGCATGGAATAAAGCAGGCTTGACGCATGGCCGGAAGAAAGAACAAATCTGTCTCTGCCTGGCCAGGTCGGGTGCTTGGGGTCATGGCGCATATCGCTCCATATGGCGTAAGCGGCAGGTGCCGCACCTATGGGCATGCCGGGGTGG
Organism: bacterium; assembly: GCA_963643205.1. Taxonomy (GTDB): domain Bacteria; phylum Bacillota; class Clostridia; order Christensenellales; family CAG-138; genus Phil1. Next base: position 7,090 of record CAVIJJ010000011.1, read on the forward strand.
CCGCTATTGGCCTTTTGAACAGTGTCTGCCGAAAGCACGCGAATAGCGCTAATAGCCTTGGCTTCGATGGGTCGCATAAACTACCTCCGAAATTGCATTTTTAGTTTGCGAATTGTATTATACCATATCAGCGGAAAGTATGGAACGAGTTGTTGATATACTATTATTCAATATCTTCTCGCTGGGCCTGTTAGCTACCGCAGAGAAACATAAAATTATGCAAAAACGTGGTATTGCACAAGGTTGAAACGGCAGAAAGAATGAAAAATACACCTATTTTAACATTTGTGTCACAGCAAAGAATGCAAGTCCGCTTGATATAATTCGCAGAATGCGATAAAATAAACCACAAGATTATTTGTGAAAAGGGAGGAAGTTAAATGCCCGGAATCATTAATACGGAACTCGGCAATATATCCATACCGGATGAAATAGTGGCTACCATAGCCGGATACGCCGCCAGCGAGAATTACGGCATAGTGGATATGCAGCCTAAAACCACGAGTGACCAGCTTTGGAAGTTAGTTGGCGGAGATAATCAGCGCCGCGGAGTAAAGGTTACTACCGTTGAAGCAGACCAGATTGATATAGACCTGTTTGTTACCATTATCTATGGCGCCAGTCTCAGGGCTGTTGCCGAGAATGCGATCGGCAATGTACGCTATCGTGTGGAGGAAATGACAGGGCTTAAGGTGCGCAACGTGAATATTCACGTTGAGGGCATACGCGCCTAAGAAATAAAGCTTTCGCGCTTTTAGCGGGAAAGCACGGAGGAGACTGAATTGGAAAACATGACCATAGGCGGCGTGATGCTCAAGGAGATATTCCTTGCCGGTGCTGCGTTGCTTGAGAAAAACCGGGCGTATATCGATTCGCTCAATGTGTTCCCAGTGCCTGATGGCGACACGGGAACCAACATGTCCATGACGATGCAGAGCGCCGTCAGGGAGATTCAAAACTGCAAGGGTACTACCGTTAGCGATATCGCCGCGGCGGCGTCGCTCGGCGCACTTAAAGGCGCCCGCGGCAACTCAGGCGTTATTCTGTCCCAGATATTAAGAGGATTCGCAAAGGCTCTTTCAGGCAAAGAGGAGATGGCTCCCGAGAATTTTGCCGCAGCATTTACTACCGGCACCGCTGCGGCATATAAAGCCGTTATGAAGCCTAAGGAAGGCACTATGCTAACCGTGGCGAGGATGATAGCGGAAGCGTTGACCCGCGAAGCGGAAGAAGGAGCAAACCTTTATAAGCTTATAGACGTTATGCTTGAAGAGGGCGAACGCGCGCTTAAACTTACACCGGAGCTTCTTCCTGTGCTTAAAGAAGCGGGCGTTGTGGACTCCGGCGGTAAGGGCCTGCTTACGATACTCCGCGGATTTAAGATGGTAGTGGACGGCGAAGAGATTGACGAATATGTTCTCGCCGGGCAGGAGCAGACGACCGCGGAAGCAAACAACGGTGAGGAAGGCGCGGATCTTGAAGCGCTTGATGATATAGAGTTCGGCTATTGCACGGAATTTTTCATAATACATCTTGAAGAGTCGTTCTCTGAGGCAGAGCTTGATAAGTTCCGCGAAAAGCTTATGAAGATAGGCGATTCCGTCGTTGTTGCTTATGATACCGATTTTGTTAAGGTTCATGTTCACTCGAATTGCCCCGGCAAGATACTTCAGCTTGCTCTGAGGCTTGGCGAGGTGGATCGCGTGAAGATAGAAAACATGCGCGAGCAAAATCGTGAGCTGCTTGCTAACATGAAGAAGAACGAGAAAGAAAACGCCATAGTCGCCGTAAGCATAAGCGATGGCATAGACGAGGTTTATAAGGCCGTAGGCGTGAACAATCTTATCTCCGGCGGGCAGACGATGAATCCGAGCACAGACAGTATAGTAAAGGCTATCCGTCGTGCCAACGCGCGGAATGTATTTGTTCTGCCTAACAATTCAAACATTATAATGGCCGCTCAGCAGGCCGCGGCTTTAACGGACCGAAACGTTATAGTAATCCCGACTAAAACCATGATGCAGGGATTAAGCGCCGCGCTTGCGTACAGCGATGATGTTGACGTTAAAACAAATACCGAGCGCATAAATGCCGCCATAAAGCAGGTACTTTCCGGCTCCGTTACCTACGCCGTGCGTGATACTCAGGTAAACGGGGAGAAAATATCTCAGGGAGACATAATCGGCCTTCTGGACAACTCCATAACTAAGGTTGGTACGGAAGTAGGCACTGTCGCGGCGGACCTTCTTTGCGAAATGATTGAAAAGAAGGGCGAAGACTGCATAGCCGCCATATTCTATGGCGAGGACGCTGATGAAGAGAGTGCTCAGGCTGTTGCGGATGCCGTAAACGAAAAGTACCCGGATGCCGAAATAACCGTACAGTATGGCGGCCAGCCGCTTTACTACTATTATTTCTCTGTGGAATAAAATGGCAGCCGCTCCTATAACGAGCATAAAGGGAATAGGACCCCGCCGAGCCGAGGCTTTCGGCAGGCTGGGTCTTTTTTCAGTTGAGGACGTTCTTAAATTTTTACCCAGAAAGTATATTGACTATACAAAGAGTATATATATGCGCGAGGCTGAGCAGGGAGCTTTGTGCGCCATTGAGACTACTGTTACGGAGCAACCCAAAACCGTGCGAATTCGCGGAGGCCTTACGATTACGACTGCCGCTGCGACGGATGGCATAAGCAAGTTCAGGCTGTGTTGGTACAATCAGCCGTATATGTCTTCAAAACCTGAGGCCGGCAAAACATACTTCGCGTGCGGCCGCGTTGATAAAAAGCGCGGGCTGAAGCTGATGAACCCTCAGCTTTATAGTGAATTGCCGGGCATAGTGCCCATGTATTCACTTGCGGCGGGACTAACGCAAAAAATTGTGCGGGATGCGGCTAACGGAGCCCTGGAGCTATGCAAAGGCAAAATATGCGAAACTCTTCCCGAAAATCTTCTTAAAGAGTATTCACTTATGCCGCTTGAAGAAGCCCTTTTTGCCGTGCATAATCCAGGGGATTTTAACACGCTCGATCGCGCTCGGGAGCGTATGGCTTTTGAAGATATGCTTATGTATGCTCTTATGCTTGCCGTATTGCGGCAGAGGCGCGAGCAGGGCGGTGGCATAGCGTTTGACGTGTTCGGTAAAATTGACGAGTTTCAAAAAATGCTGCCGTTTAAGCTGACAAACGCCCAGCTCAACGCCATGTCTGATATATCCGATGATATGTCGAAAAACGCGCAAATGAACAGATTGGTTCAGGGAGATGTCGGCAGCGGAAAAACCGCCTGCGCCTTATTTGCCATGTTCGTTGCATTATCAAACGGATATAGCGCCGCGCTTATGGCTCCAACGGAAATACTTGCGGATCAGCATTACGGCAAACTTAAAAGCATATTTGGTGACAGGGCTGTATTGCTCAAAGGCGGGATGAAGAAAAAAGAGCGCGATGAGGTTGCGGAGCGCCTAAAAAGCGGTGAAGCTTTGGCAATAACCGGTACTCACGCGATAATAGGCGGCGGTGTGGAAATAGCCAATCTGGGTCTTGTTATAGCTGATGAACAGCACCGTTTTGGCGTAAAGCAGCGCGCCGCGATAAGCGCGAAGGGCGCATCGCCGGATACACTTATAATGAGCGCAACTCCGATACCACGTACGCTGTCACTGCTTATGTACGGAGATCTTGAGCTCAGCGTAATAGACGAATTGCCTCCGGGCAGGAAACCTATAAAAACCATGCTTGTTCCGCAAAGAAAGCGGGATGATATGTACCGGTTTATAGAAGCGCGATTAAATGAAGGAGCGCAATGCTACGCGGTGTGCCCGCTTGTAGAGGAAAGCGAGGCGCTTGAGGGTGTATTGAGCGCGGTTTCATTATATAAGGAACTCAGCAAAAAACTTAATGTAAGCATAGAACTTATGCACGGCCGCTTAAGCGCGGCGGAAAAACAGGCGAGAGCCGAGCGCTTTGCATCGGGCAAAACTCAGCTGCTTGTATCCACAACCGTAATAGAGGTTGGGGTTGATGTACCCAATGCCGCAATTATGGTAATAGAAAACGCGGACAGATTCGGATTGGCCCAGCTGCATCAGCTGCGCGGCAGAGTGGGGCGCGGCAGCAGGGAATCATATTGCTTTTTGCTGAGTGAAGCGGAGTCTTCATCGGCTCAGGAAAGATTGAACGTGCTTTGCGGCACAACCGACGGCTTCAAAATAGCGGAGTACGATCTTGAAATGCGCGGTCCCGGGGAATTGCTCGGCGCCAGGCAACATGGGGATTACGGCCTTAGTGCCGCTGCGTTTGCGGGAAACATGAAGGCTTTTAACATGGCAAAGGATGCCGCGGAAAAGCTTATCTCATCGGCGGATATGAATAATCCGCTTATCATGCGCGCAATAACCGCGGCCGACGAGAAAACAAAAAATATAGCGCAGAATTAGCACCAAGAAATACTAACTTTTGGTGTGTACTTATTGACAAAGTAATGGTAATATATAAAATGTTGAATCATACATAATATGAGGTTATATGATGGGTGGTATATATGCCCGGCTTGATGAACTGATGAGAATCGATGCCGGTGCAAGGGGCTTTAGCGCGAACGTGGGCAAGGCTGATACGGATGCTCTTGAACAGGCGTTTGCGGAGGCGAAGAATGTGCTTGTAATAACCGGTTTTCCGGTGGAAGCGGACGACGGGCATATTTGTTGCGAAACCGACGGGCCGATTGGAGCGGCGCACATTGCGCGCGCTTTTTGCGATACCGGCAAAAAAGTTTATATAGCAACAGACAGACTATGCTATCCTCAGCTTGCGGCGGCCGCAGGGCTGCGCGCACCGAAAGCGGAACTTGTAATGCTGCATGGTACGGCCGATGAGCTTTTAAGCCACGATATAGATACCGTTATATCCATAGAACGCCCGGGAAAGGCGGAGGATGGTCATTACCGTACGGCCAAGGGGCGAATAATAGACTGCTGGCTGAGCGCTGATACGGACGTTATATTTGCCAAACTCCATAGACTTGGCGCGAAAACAATTGCCATAGGAGACGGCGGCAATGAGCTTGGCACCGGAAAGTTTAGCGCGATTACAAAAAAACTTGTTGAACACGGTGAGTATATAGCGGCTGTTCAGCAGGCTGATATAACGCTTGCCTCAGGTGTATCAAATTGGTGGGGCTGGGGCTTTGCGGCTATGGCTTCGATTTATCTTAATAAAAATGTTTTGCCTGATGAGAGTACGGAAAGAAATGTGCTAAAAGCCATTTTAGAAGCCGGTGCCGTGGATGGCATAACAAAGCGCAGCGAGGAAAGCATTGACAATATAGCTATTGACGAGCATATATGCTTGCTTTCAAAGGTTCGCAGCCTTGTTGCGGAACAGATTAAGTAGTATAAAAATAAAATTTATATAAGTCTAAAAGGAGAGAATATGGCATACTATTTTGATTCACCTTCGCATACCTTCAGTGAATACCTGTTGGTACCCGGCTATTCGAGCGCGGAGTGCACGCCAGCGAATACGTCACTCAAAACACCTATAGTGCGCTATAAAGCCGGCGAAGAGCCTGCGCTTTCTATGAACATACCGCTTGTGAGCGCTGTAATGCAGTCCGTGTCAGGCGATAAACTGGCGATTGCGCTTGCGCGCGAAGGCGGAATTTCGTTTATATTCGTTTCTCAGCCCATAGAAGCACAGGCGGAGATGGTCAGCCGGGTTAAAAAGTATAAGGCCGGCTTTGCCATGAGCGATTCTTCAATAAGGCCCGACCAGACTATGGCCGATATAATGGCGCTTAAGGAACGCACGGGGCATTCAACCATTGCCGTAACGGATGATGGTTCCGCTACAGGTAAGCTGCTTGGTGTTGTTACCAGCAGAGATTATCGCCCAAGCCGTATGGCCGCGGATACCAAAATCAGCGAGTTTATGACGCCTATAGACAGGCTTATTTACGCGTATGAAGGCGTATCGCTTAAGGAAGCAAACGATATAATATGGGAACACAAGCTTAATTCACTTCCGGTAATTACAAAGGAAGGAAACATGGTCGCGTTCGTATTCAGAAAGGACTACGATGCGCATAAGGAAAACCCGATGGAGCTGCTTGATAAGCATAAGCGCCTTGTAGTCGGTGCAGGCATAAATACGCGCGACTATGAAGAACGCGTACCTGCGCTTGTGGAGGCGGGTGCCGATATACTTTGCATAGACTCTTCGGAGGGCTTCAGCGAGTGGCAGACCAGGACACTTGACTTTATACGCGCTAAGTATGGTGATACCGTAAAGGTTGGCGCGGGAAACGTTGTTGATCGCGAGGGCTTCCGCTTCCTTGCCGATGCGGGTGCCGACTTCGTTAAAGTAGGTATTGGCGGCGGATCTATCTGCATAACCAGGGAAACAAAGGGCATAGGCCGCGGCCAGGCAACTGCGGTGCAGGAGGTTGCGCGCGCCCGTGACGAGTATTTCCTTGAAAAAGGAGTATATGTTCCCATTTGCGCGGACGGCGGCATAGTTCACGATTATCATATAACGCTTGCTCTTGCGATGGGCGCCGATTTCTGTATGCTTGGCCGTTACTTTGCGCGCTGCGATGAAAGTCCTTCCGCCAAGGTTATGATAAACGGCAACTACATGAAGGAGTATTGGGGCGAGGGTTCCGCCAGGGCGCGCAACTGGCAGCGCTATTACAGCGGCGGAGAGAACAAGCTTTCATTTGAAGAAGGCGTTGATTCCTATGTTCCTTATGCCGGCAGTCTGCATAACAATGTGACTGTAACGCTCAGTAAGGTTCGTTCCACGATGTGCAACTGCGGCGCGCTTACCATTCCGGAACTTCGCGAAAAGGCGCGGCTTACTCTTGTTTCAGCGGCCAGCATAACAGAGGGCGGTGCGCATGACGTTATGCTTAAAGACGCGAATACGTACGCCGTAAAGAGAGACTGATATGCATCCCGTGTCTACGGCTCGGCTGACCCTGCTGCCTGCCGAAGAATCTCTTGCCGGTGCGCTTTGCGACTATTTTAGGCGAAACCGCGATTTTCTTACGGAATATATGCCGGCTTGGAAAGAAAGCTTCTTTACCGAACAGGCGCAGCTTGAGTCAATACGTGCGCATATCGCTAACGCCAAAAACCGTACCGGGTACCGCTTTTATATTACCCTAAAGGATGAACCCACTAAAATTATCGGCACGATAGGGCTTAATAATGTGGTGTGGGGGAGCTTCCTGTCATGCTTTATGGGATATATGCTTGATGAAGCGTATATAAACCGCGGCTACATGACAGAGGCTGTAAACGCGGTCGTCGATTATGCTTTTAACGAGCTGGGCCTGCATAGAGTAGAGGCGAACATTATGCCTAAAAACGCCAGATCGCTGAGAGTTGCCGAAAAATGCGGTTTTGTGCGGGAAGGCATATCGCCCAAATATCTCTGCATAAACGGAGTTTGGGAAGACCATATACACATGGTACGACTTAACGAAAACATGTAAAAGTCGTACTTATAGAAACGTTTTTATCGTGCAGGCGGCAGTTAATGCTGTCTGCCTTTGTTGTATACCAAAAGCCCCGTCACTATGGCGGGGCTTTATTACAGTTTATGGCAAATATTTTTTCAAATTTATTTTACGGCTATCCGGCTTAAACTTCGTGAGAAAGAGTTATAAGCTTCTCTTTTTCCGCGTGAGACAGCCGCTTCAAAGCAGCCTCCCGTTTGAGCGCACTGCTTTTATCGGCATATTCTTCTACGTATACCAACTTCACCGGCAGACGACTGCGCGTATACTTTGCGCCTTTTGCGGAATTGTGCGTCTTTTCGCGGGCAACCGGGTCGGTGGTATAGCCGCAGTAAAGCGAATTGTCGGCGCAGCGAAGGATATAGGCAAAGTAACTCAATAGCCGAGCTCCTCATCTATAAGAACCAGATGGAATTCCTTTATGGCTCTGGTCGGGTATTCAATAATGGTTGTAACGCGGCACATACGCTGATCGTTGTCACAGTTGGCGCACTGGCCTGTTATGCCGCAGGGGAGCTTTTCGAATTTATGCCTTCTGGCGTTAGGCGGGCAGGCATCACGCTTTATTCTGGCTATGCCGTCGTCAAGGCCTCCGTCAACATATTTGTTTTTTCCTATGAAAAGCATAACCTTATTCGGCCCTATCAGCATGGAAGCTACGCGGTTGCCCGTGCCGTCTATGTTTATAAGCCTGCCGTCGCTAAGAAGCGCGTTTGTGGACGCAAGGTACCAGTCGGCAGCTCCCGCATCGGCACGCGCCTGATTCTTATCGGCGGCAAACCAGTGCGAATACACCTTGTGGCCGCGCGCGTCAAGCTGATTGTAAAGATCAAGCTGCCTTTGAACGGTAAAAGATCCGCCAAAGCCTACGGATTCACCATCTTTAATAAGGGAAAAGGCCAATTCCTGCGCTTCAGCCGCATCCTTAACGGAATGCACTATAAAACCGCGTTTAGTAAGAGTTTTTTCCAAAGCTTCATAATTCTCGCAAAACATGATGGGACCTCCTGATAAACTTGTTAATTGATAATATCATATTCGCGGTGCACTTGCAATTTAATTGTTTATAAAGTATTATTTTACAAGATAATGCTTGGAGGAATGTGCATGGCGTATAATCGCGAACTGATAAGAAATTTTTGCATAATTGCGCATATTGATCACGGCAAATCAACGCTGGCGGACAGAATGATAGAAATGACCGATACCGTTGCGCTCAGAGATATGGAAGCGCAGCTTCTTGATAATATGGACATAGAGCGCGAGAGGGGAATAACCATAAAGTCCTCCGCTGTAAGGATGTTTTATACGCATACCGACGGGCAGCGCTACATGTTTAACCTTATAGACACTCCGGGTCATGTAGACTTTAATTATGAGGTTTCCCGCAGCCTTGCGGCGTGCGAGGGCGCGGTGCTAGTGGTGGATGCAACGCAGGGAATAGAAGCGCAGACTCTTGCAAATGTTTATCTTGCGCTTGATAATTCGCTTGAAATTGTGCCTGTTATAAACAAGATAGATTTGCCGAGCGCTGATGCCGAGCACACGAAAAAAGAGATAGAGGATGTTATCGGCCTGCCGGCCGAAAACGCCCCATGCATATCAGCAAAAACCGGATTGAATGTGGAGCAGGTTCTTGCCGCCGTGGTGGACCTTGTTCCGCCACCTTCCGGAGATATAAGCAAGCCTCTTAAGGCGCTTATATTCGACAGCGTTTATGATAATTATAAGGGCGCGCTCAGCTATGTTCGCGTTATTGACGGCGTTGTAAAGCCCGGCATGAAAATACGCTATATGGCAACAGGCAATGAATTTGAGGTTACCGAAGTGGGCATTTTCTCGCCCACGCTTATGCCCACAGAGGTGCTTGAGGCGGGCGAGGTAGGGTACATCTCCGCGTCAATAAAAAATGTACGCGAAACAAAGGTTGGCGATACGATTACCGATGCCGAAAATCCCGCGGATGAGCCTTTGCCCGGATATAAGCAGGCTAACCCCATGGTATTCTGCGGCATATATCCCGCGGATGGCGCGGACTATGAAAACCTTAGGGACGCGCTCGATAAGCTTGTGCTTAACGATGCATCGCTTTCGTATGAACCCGAAACATCAATGGCGCTTGGGTTCGGTTTCCGCTGCGGCTTCCTTGGATTACTTCATATGGAGGTTATTCAGGAGCGGCTGGAGAGAGAATTTGACCTTGATTTGGTTACAACAGCGCCTTCGGTTATATATAAGGTTGTAAAAACAAACGGCGATGAAATGATGATAGACAATCCTACCAATCTTCCCTCCGCCGCGGAAATTGCGTATATGGAAGAGCCTATGGTGACCGCTACCATAATGTCTCCTTCGGAATATGTGGGTACTATAATGGAGCTTTGCCAGGAAAAGCGCGGCATATTCGGCGATATGAAATACATTGAGGAGGGCCGCGTTAACATATTTTATGAGTTGCCGTTAAACGAGATTATATACGACTTTTTTGATCAGCTTAAATCAAGAAGCCGCGGATATGCCTCATTTGATTATGAACTTAAGGAATATGTACGGAGCGACCTTGTTAAGCTTGATTTCCTGCTTAATGGTGATATGTGTGATGCGCTTTCGACCATTGTGCATAAGGATAAGGCTTACGCGAAGGGCAGGGCGGTAGCGGAGAAATTGCAGGAGGTTATTCCTAGGCAGCAGTTTGAAATTCCGATTCAGGCCGCGATAGGCGGGAAAATAATCGCGCGTGAAACCGTGCGCGCCGTAAGAAAAGATGTTCTGGCAAAGTGTTACGGCGGCGATATTACAAGAAAGAAGAAGCTGCTTGAAAAGCAAAAGGAGGGCAAGAAGCGTATGCGCCAGATAGGTACGGTGTCCTTGCCCAGCGAGGCTTTTATGAGCGTGCTGAAGATAAACTGATATGGCAGGAATATATATACACATACCTTTTTGCGTTTCAAAGTGCCGCTATTGCGACTTTGTGTCCTTCCCATGCGATGCGGATGCGAAGAAGCAGTATGTTGACGCATTAATAAAGGAAATGACAATCGCGGCAAAGGAAATGCCCGCCAGGCGATACAGCTCCGTGTTTATAGGCGGGGGCACTCCGAGTACGCTTGAACTTGGCGAGATGACCCGCATAATGAAGGCGCTGAACGAAAGCTACGATATAGCGCCTGATGCAGAAATATCCATCGAGGCCAACCCTGGCACGGTAGATGCCGAAAAGCTTAAAGAATATCGCGAGTGCGGCATAAACAGGCTGTCTATGGGTTTGCAGAGCGCAACGCCGCATATACTTCAGGCTCTTGGCAGAATACATACGGCGGATGATTTTATAAAAGGCGTTGAGCTTGCGAAAGCCGCGGGGTTTACAAACATAAATGCCGATCTTATGTACGGTCTGCCGGAGCAGAGCACGGAGGACTTCCTCAAGGCCATAAAGACGGCCGCGGGCACGGGCGTTAAGCATATATCCGCATATTCGCTTATAGTAGAGGAAAATACGCCGCTTTATTTTGATATAAACGGCGGAGGCGTACTGCTTCCGGGCGAGGATGAGTCCTTTGAAATGTATGAACAGGGCAAGAAATTGCTTGAAAGTCTGGGCTTTCATCGCTATGAAATATCAAACTACGCTCAAGAGGGTTATGAGTCAAGCCATAATCTGAACTATTGGAATAATGGCGAATATTTGGGACTTGGTCTTAACTCGCATTCCGCTATGCATATAGACGGCAAGTGGCTGCGATGGGCAAACAAAAGCGAGTTCGATGAATACTTAGCCGATATAGAGGAGGGCAAGCGCCCGCTTGCGGATGAGCCGCAGAGCATAGAACGCGCCGAGGAAATGTTTGAGTGCGTTATGCTTGGCCTAAGAAAAACGGCGGGTATAACCAATGCCGAATTTGAGAAGCGATTCGGGGAAAGCCTGTATACTGCTTTTGCGAAGGCCATAGCGCAGCTTGACGAAAACGGGCTTCTCATAAAAACTTCGGATGGCATAAAGCTGAACGACAGGGGATTAGATATAGAAAATCTTGCGCTTATGCCGTTTATGGAAGACTGAATAAAACAGGTTAGGCTTAGAGGGCGATGTGAACGGCATCGCTCTTTTTTGAGTAAAAAGATGTTGCTGAGGCTATAGTGAACTCATGCGGAAAACTCTGAAGTTTCACCTCCTTAGAACATCTTCTTATGAAACTTCCTCGTAATCAGACTGAAATGTCAATAAGCCGGCACAAATCCCGCGGTTGAAAAGATATAATAATTCCATCAATTTAATGTTTCCGTTTTGTCACAAAGGATACGCCCTTGTACCTTGACTGGTTCGGGGGATGGTACTATACTTTAACCATAAGTTAGCACTCAATGAACACGAGTGCTAATAGAGCAAGACGGAGCGGACCGTGGCGAAAGGAGGCGGTGAACAAATGGAGCTTGACGCAAGGAAAATGCGCATCCTTCAGGCGATAATTGATGACTATATACTCACCGCGTCGCCCGTAGGCTCAAGAACAATTGCTAAAAGCACAGACATCGGTCTTTCAAGCGCAACGATACGCAATGAGATGAGCGATCTTGAGGAAATGGGATTCCTTGAGCAGCCGCATACGTCGGCCGGCCGAATTCCGTCCGATAAGGCGTACAGGCTGTATGTAAACAGTATAATGCGCCGCTCACAGCTGAGCAAAGACGAGTTGAATTTCATAAGTGAGCATTACTCGAAAAAGCTTGGCGAAGTGGACGACATTGTAAAGCAAACGGCTTATGTGCTTTCAAGCGTAACGCGCTATGCGTCCATGGTGCTTTCACCAAGGCTGCATACAGCAAGGCTAAGATATATTCACCTTGTTGGCCTCGGCGAAGGGAAGGCACTGCTGCTTGTGGTTACCGATTCGGGACTTACAAGAGATTCGATGATAAGGGTTCCGTACGGTATTGAGCAAAGTGAGCTTGAAAGAATATCGCTCATGCTGAACGCAAAGCTTGCGGATTGCAGGCTGGACGACATTGTGGCCGGCCGCATGGAAGACATCGCGGGAGAGCTTGGAGAGCACGCAAAGTTCCTTAATTCGATTATAAGTTCGCTTGGTGAAAGCCTTGAGCAAAAATCAAAGCGGGTTGAGATGAGCGGAGCGATGAACCTGCTGAGCTTGCCGGAATACAGCGATGTTGATCGCGCGCGGGACATTCTGAGCGTTATGGAAAAGAGCGATGCGCTCTATGAACTGCTCAAAGGACGTGAGGACGTTGAGTTCACGATAAAAATAGGGCATGAAAATGAGCTCAGCAGTATGAAGGATTGCAGCGTTGTTACGGCAACGTACAAGATAGGTTCTGAACCGATAGGCACATTCGGAGTGATAGGGCCTACGAGAATGAACTACCCCAAGGTATTGGCCGTTATGAGCCATATCGGAAGGACATTAAGCGAAACGCTTACAAATATGCTTGATGAGGAGCGTAAGTAGAATTGGCAAAGAAGAAAAATAATCCTCCGGTAGAGGAGAAAAAGGCCGAAGAAACCACGCAGAAAACGGCAGAAACCGCTGAAAACTCGGCGGAGAACGAAATCCCCGAAAAAGTAACTCTTACAAGGGATGAGTTCAAACAGGTGAAGGAGCGCATAGATCGGCTTGAAAAGGAAAAGGAAAGCGATGTGGCGTTGCTCCAAAGGCTTCAGGCGGATTTCGATAATTACCGCCGCAGGAATGCCGCAATAGCGGCAGACAGCCTGGATGAAGGCGAACGCAATCTGATAAAGGCACTGCTTCCGGTGCTTGATAATTTTGACAGAGCGCTGGCCGCCGTTCCGAAGGAAGAGAAAACGGCATGGGTTGACGGCATGAGGCTGGTTTCAAAGCAGCTTTATGAAACGCTTTATAAGGCGGGCCTTGAGGAAATCAAGGCAGAAGGGCAGTTCGATCCCGAACTTCACGATGCGGTGATGCAGGAGGAGAACGATGAAAAGGAGAGCGGCGAGATAATAGACGTTTTCCAAAAGGGTTACAAAGTTAAAAATCGCATAATTCGCCACAGCATGGTGAAGGTTGCGAAATAAAATAAATAACGAACAGGATTTTTATCAGGAGGAAATAGATTATGGCAAAGATTATCGGTATCGACCTTGGTACTACAAACTCTTGCGTGGCAGTTCTCGAAGGCGGCGAGCCCGTTGTTATTCCCAATGCTGAGGGTGCGCGCACAACTCCGTCAGTGGTTGCTTTTAAGGGCAGCGAAAGGATAGTCGGCAGTGCCGCAAAGCGTCAGGCTATCACCAATCCGGACAAGACCATTAGCTCAATAAAGAGGGAAATGGGTACTGCTTACAAGAAGAATATAGACGGTAAGGATTATACTCCGCAGGAAATAAGCGCTATGATCCTTCAGAAACTGAAGCAGGATGCCGAGGGCTATCTTGGCGAAAAGGTATCCCAGGCTGTTATAACCGTTCCCGCGTATTTCAGCGATTCACAGCGTCAGGCTACTAAGGATGCCGGCCGCATCGCGGGCCTTGATGTGCTTCGTATAATCAATGAGCCTACCGCTGCTGCTTTGGCTTACGGCATGGATAAGGAAACAAACCAGAAGATCCTGGTTTATGACCTTGGCGGCGGCACGTTCGATGTATCCATACTTGAAATCGGCGACGGCGTATTTGAGGTTCTGGCTACCCACGGCAACAACCGCTTGGGCGGTGATGACTTTGACCAGAGGCTGATGGACTATATCGTCCGCCAGTTCAAGAGCGAAACCGGCATAGATCTCAGCGGTGACCGCATGGCTATGCAGAGGCTGAAGGAAGCCGCCGAAAAGGCGAAGATAGAGCTTTCCAGCATGGTTCAGACCAATGTGAACCTGCCCTTCATTACGGCGGACAGCACCGGTCCTAAGCACCTTGACATGACCATTACCCGCGCCAAGTTCGAAGAGCTTATTCATGACCTGGTTGAGAAGACCCGTGAGTGCATGAACATAGCAATGAAAGATGCCGGCCTGACCAATGACAACATTGATAAGGTTATACTGGTTGGCGGTTCCAGCCGCGTTCCCTGTGTGCAGGATCTGGTTAAGAATGTTACCGGTAAGGAGCCCTTCAAGGGTATCAACCCTGATGAATGCGTTGCTATCGGCGCGGCCATACAGGGTGGCGTGCTCGGCGGCGAGGTTAAGGACATTCTGCTCCTTGATGTAACTCCGCTGTCACTCGGTATCGAGACCGTAGGCGGTGTGTTTACTCGCCTGATAGATCGTAATACCACCATCCCCACCAAGAAGAGCCAGATATTCTCTACCGCTGCCGATGGGCAGACCAGTGTTGAGGTTCATGTTCTGCAGGGTGAGCGCGAGATGGCGCAGTACAATAAGACCCTTGGTCGCTTCCAACTTGCCGGCATCGCTCCCGCACCTCGCGGAGTACCTCAGATAGAGGTAAGCTTCGATATAGACGCTAATGGTATCGTGCACGTAAGCGCTAAGGACCTTGGCACCGGCAACGAGCAGAAGGTTACCATAACCGCTTCTACCAATCTGAACGAGGACGAGATAAAGAAGGCCGTTCGTGAAGCTGAGCAGTACGCCAGCGAAGATAAGGCCCGCAAGGAAGAAGTTGAGCAGCGCAACCATGCCGACAGCCTGATTTACTCCACTGAGAAGACTCTTAAGGAGCTTGGCGATAAGGTAAGCGCCGATGATAAGGCTAAGATAGAGGCTCAGGTAGCGGAGCTTAAGAAACTGATGGAAGGCAACGATACTGCCGCTATAAAGGCCGGATGTGAGAAGCTGACCGAAACTTCCTATGAGGCCTTCGGCAAGATCTATCAGCAGCAGGCAAATCAGCAGCAGGGCGGCGCGGGCTTTGATCCCAACGCGGCTCAGCAGCAGGGCAATACTTCTGCCGGCAATGATGACAACGTTGTTGATGCTGACTACGAAGTAGTTGATGATGACAAGAAATAAGCATAGCTTATAAAAGCAAAGTTTCGTACGATGCGGGGGCGAGCGTAAAGCCGTCCCCCGCGTTGTGCGTTGAAGGAAGATAAAGGAGTTGGGGACAGTGAAGGAAGATTATTACGAGCTGCTTGGCGTGAATAAAAACGCAACCGACGACGAAATAAAAAGCGCCTTCCGCAAGCTGGCAAAGCAATATCATCCAGACCTGCACAAGGGGGCAGACAAAGAGGAAGCCGAAGCTAAGTTTAAGGAAATAAACGAGGCTTATGAGGTGCTGTCCGATAAGGATAAAAGAGCCAAATATGACCAGTTTGGTCATGCTGCGTTCGATCCTTCTGCGGGAGCGGGCGGATATGGCGGATACAGCACCGGAGGCTTTGGCGATTACAGCGATATATTTGACAGCATATTCGGCGGCGGATTCGGTGGTTTCGGCGGAGCAAGGCAGCAAACGCGAAATGGTCCGGTACGCGGCAACGATTTGAAATATAACCTTACGCTTACTTTTGAAGAAGCGGCATTTGGCACAAAGAAGGAAATACTTGTTCCGCGCGAGGAAAATTGTCCCGATTGCGGTGGAACGGGCGCAAAGCCCGGTTCTTCTCCGACCAAGTGTACAACTTGCGGAGGCACCGGACAAGTACGTGTACAGCAGAATACCGTATTTGGTTCGTTCTCAACCGTTCGTACCTGCGAAGCATGTAACGGTACAGGCAAGATAATAAGCGATCCGTGCACGCGCTGCAAAGGCCACGGCCGTATAAACAAGAGCAACCGCATAAATGTTACAATTCCTGCCGGCATAAACAATGGCCAAACGCTTACCATGCGCGGCGAGGGCGAAGCTGGTATTCGCGGCGGAGCGAATGGCGACCTTTATATCGGCATAACCGTAAGGCCGCATAAACTTTTCAGCCGTAAGGGGTATGATTTGTATCTTGATATAAATGTTCCCATGACAACGGCAACGCTTGGCGGAGAGATTCAGGTACCTACGCTTAAGGGAAACGTTAAATACAATATTCCGCAGGGAACTCAGCCGGGAACCACGTTCAGGCTTAAGGAACAGGGTGTACAGAAGCTTAATGCGTCCGGCAAGGGCGATTTGTTTGTTCGCGTAAACGTGCAGATACCCAAAAAGCTGAATGAAGAGCAGCGGGAACTGGTAGAGAAGCTTGCAGAGGCTATGGGAGACCGCTCTTCAAACACACCAAAGCCTATGAAGCGCACAATAATTGATAAAATGAAGGATAAGTTTTCTCAGGAAGACAGATAATCCAAAGAAAAAGGCCGGAAGAAATTCCGACCTTTTGTTGTTTAACGTTATTTATTCTATCCCGGAGGCCACTGAAGCTCACGCCCACCGAGCAGGTGAATATGCAGATGGTTTACGCTCTGTCCGCCATCCTTGCCGGTGTTTATGACCAGCCTGAATCCGTCTTTTACGCCAAGCTTTTCGGCAACGGAACCGGCTACCTGCATAAGATGGCCCATGAGTTCACCATCATCTACCATGGTCACGTTATCATAGTGCTTTTTAGGTACTATAAGCACGTGAACGGGAGCTTGCGGCTCAAGGTCGTAAAAAGCTATAGCCTTATCGTCCTCATATACCTTGTTAGAAGGTATTTCGCCGGAAGCTATTTTGCAGAATAAGCAATTCTCCATTATTATGGTTCCTCCTTCCGTATAAGATTATTGTTTTATAATGCCTGTTGCGCCGTAGCGATTAAGTCCTGTTATCGTTACAGGAGCAATGGTGTTTATAAACTGATTGCCGTTTGGCTTCACGCCAACCTTAATATATGTATCGGTGTGTCCCCAAATATACCCGTTCTTTTCCTCTTCAAAAAGCACGTCCTGTGTGGTTCCCATAAGCGAGGAAACAAAGCTCCCTTCAAGTTCTTTGGAAATCTCTATAAGTCGTTTCGCGCGTTCATGCTTTTCGGTTGCGGAAAGCTGACCCGCCATGCTGTACGCGGGTGTACCCTTGCGGCGTGAATAGGGGAATACGTGTATTTTTGAAAGTTTTTGCTCGCGCACAAAGTTGACGGATTCCTCAAATTCTTTCTCCGTTTCGCCCGGAAATCCGACTATTACATCCGTTGTTATTGCGCAAAGCGGCATAGCCTGCCTTAGGCGAGAAACACAATCCGCGTAAAGCTCCGGTGTATAGCGCCGGTTCATGCGGGCAAGCACCGAAGCGCTGCCGCTTTGCAGAGAAAGATGAAACTGGCGGCACACCAAACCGCTTTCACTTACGGTCTTTATAAATTCGTCGCTTAAAAGCTGCGGCTCAAGAGAACCGAGCCGTACGCGTACAATGTTTTTTAGCCCTTCCGCCTGCTTTATTGCGTCGCTCAATGTTATGGCATTGCGCTTATCTTTTCCGTAGGACATAAGATGAATGCCAGTAAGCACAACTTCTCTGTAACCCTCGTTGTCGAGCAGCTCAAGCTGATGCCTCACATCGTCAAGTGATCTGCTCCTTACTGGACCGCGAGCGTAGGGAATTATGCAATAAGTGCAGTATCTGTCGCAGCCGTCTTCTATTTTCAGGTACGCGCGTGTACGACCTTCCCGGCTTACGCTCAGATTTTCAAATTCATCCTTTGGCCCATGCGGAGTTACGGCTGATGTTTTCTGCTCCTCTTCGGCGGAAATAAGTCCTTCGGCAAGTTCAACAATTTTGCTGCGTTCACTCGTGCCGAGCACAAGCGATACTCCCGGCAGGTTAAGCGCTTCTTCGGGCGAGGTCTGCGCGTAACAGCCGGTTATTATCAGCTTTGCTTCGGGGCAAAGAGAATGGGCGCGGGATGCCATTTGGCGGGATTTTTTATCCCCGGTGGAGGTGACTGTGCAGGTGTTTATAACATATACATCGGCCTTGTCTTCAAAATCAACCACACTGTGACCGGCTTTTACAAACATTTCTCGCATGGCATCGGTATCGTATTGATTTACTTTGCAGCCGAGCGTGCAGAAGGCAACTTTCATGCTTCACCCTCCAAGTGATACATTATTATAGACGTTATAGCCGGACCGGCTGTTTCTGTGCGCAGTATCCTATGGCCAAGGGAAAAAGGTCTGGCGCCGATAGAAGAAAAAAACCTTGCTTCGTTATCGCTTATTCCGCCCTCGGGACCAACGACTATACCTAAGCGATAGGCATCACAGCTTAAAGAAGAAAGCACATCTTTTAGAGAATGCTCATTTTCAAGCTCATACGCGAGCAACAGCGCGTCAAATGCTCCGGCATCAATCTCGCGGGTATCTATAAGCTCGTGTACACGCGGGACCATACCGCGGCGCGATTGCTTTGAAGCTTCCAGAGCAACGCGCTGATAACGGTCCAGCTTTTTATTAAAATCCTTCTTGCTAAGCTTAACCACACTTCGCTCCATATTAACCGGAACAATGTCACTTATGCCAAGCTCTACACATTTTTGTATTATGGATTCAAGCTTGCCTGCCTTAGGTAAACCCTGGAACAGTGTGAGCTTACAGCGCGGCTCGGTAAGGGCAGGGGAGGCGGACAGTATATCAAAATGAACATCGGTTTTGCTTACGGATGTTATCTTGGCGTGGTAATCCATGCCCATGCCATCGCAAAGCATAACCTCATCTCCAGATCCGAGCCTCAGTACGGTTGAAATGTGCTTTACGTCATCACCATACAGCACGGCAGAAGAATCGGATATATCGCTTTTTTCTACGAAGAAACGGTTCATGCTCGCTTCTCCGCAAGTATTGCGCGCCAGTCTCCGCCGCGGCGTATTTCAATTATGCGCAGTCCCGCCGCAGTCAGGGCAGCCGCCACTTCATCCTCACGGTTGTCTATTATGCCGGATGTTATGAATTTTCCGCCGTCCTCAAGCAGCTTCACCGCATAAGGCGCAAGCGCGATAATTACGGAGGCCACTATGTTTGCCGTAACTATCGGGTAGCGTTTTGATTCTATTTTGCTGCGCAGCGCGTTGTCGGTAAGTACATCGCCAGTAAGCACTGTGTAACGATCCTTGCCTATTCCGTTAAGTGCGGCGTTTTCATAGGCTATTGTTTCAGCTATCGGGTCTATATCAACGGCTATGGCATCCTTTGCGCCAAGTATAAGCGCCGCGATTGAAAGTATGCCGCTGCCGCAGCCAAGGTCAACAACGCTGTCACCTTCTTTTACGAAATCGTCTATATATTCAAGGCACATGCGCGTGGTGGGGTGCGAACCCGTGCCGAAGGCCATACCGGGATCGAGCGAAAGTACGCTCCTGCCGTCAGCATCAAAATCGTCTTCCCATGATGGTCTTACAAGCAGGCGCTTACCAACAGTGAAGGGCTTATATGCTTCCTTCCACGCGTTAAGCCACACTGAATCGTCAACGGTTTGAACTACCGTATTAAGGCTGCCTATGTCAAAGCCAAGCTGCATCGTTTTCAATTCTGCAAGCGAGGCTCTAAGGGAGGCTATCGCAGCGTTGGCTTCATCATTATCATCTATGTATGCTTTTACGCAGGGCTCACCGGCGCAAAGTTCGTCCATATCGGCAAAATCCCAATATTTTGCACTTTTTTGCAAAAAATCGGCTATTTCTTCGCGTCCTTGAACTATTTCAAGCTGCTCCATGCCAAGCATTGAAAAGCGCGCGCATACGGCATCAAGTCCTGCCTCGGTGGTAAATACGGAAATCTCTCTATACTTCATTAGCTTACTCCATTTTTTGTTTTCAATTGATATGATATTACATTTTGGCTTCATTCGCAACTGCATTCGGCTGATTGCATTCCCCTTGGAGACAAATGAATTTCTGCCTCAGTAACATTACCATTATATAAACAAAACCTCCGCATAGTCAGTTACGCGGAGGTTTTTTAATTGTAATTATGTTTTATTTATTGCCGCCGAAAAGACGGGTGAAGAAATTGCCTACGGAGGCGAAGAAATTCTTAACGCTTTCACCAATCTTGCTTATTGTCTGGCCTATCTTACCGGCATTGTCAACCGTTTTGGCTATACCGACAAGCTTATCCTTAAGCTCGTCCGTATCCAGCTTTTCAAGGCTGCGGCAAAGGGATACCAGCTGATCCTTCTGCGAATCGGTAAGAGAAACATTATATGTTTCGCACAGCTTATCGATTTCGGCCTTAACTTCCTCATCGGTCATTGTCTGGGTTTGATCCAGAATTTCCTTCAGCCCGTTAACTAACTGGGTAGCTTCCTCGCTGCCTATATACTCTGCAAGGTTGCCTGTGGTTACAAGCTCCTCAACACCAACGGCTTTTGCTATCTCGCTAAGACTGGTGCCGGTAATATCCTCATACGCTTTATATATGCCTGTAAGCGCGGCCGTACCGGATACGTCAAACGGAGCGGTAATTATAACCTTTGCGTCGGTAATGCCGGCGGTGGTAAGGGCGTTAATATACATCTCAGAGGTGCACCAGTTGATGTGCTTTGTGGTTATCTGAAGGCCGCTGCCGGGTTCATCTATGACTATATACGTGCATGAAAGGGCCACGTTACCAATCTTGCGTTCAGGCGCGATACCCTCAAGGTAAGCGCGTTCATCCGCGTTTGTAACGGTAATCTCGATTACATCACCCGGTTCAATACCAAAGTCTGCATAAACCTGGGCGCGTTCTTCCTCATCAAGATCCGCGCCTATTGTTACGCGCGCATCGCCCTGCTCTATTGCCATGGCACCGGCAGGTATCAAACAAAGCAGCATACAAGCCGCCATTATAACGGATAATATTCTCTTCTTCATAATCAGTCCTCCTTCAGGCTTCCGGCATAGGAAACCAACGATAGTGATTATACCACACTTTTTATCGATTCATATTAACAGGATGTGAACTTTGAAGATAAATATGTGCTATAATCAATAATTAAGACAGAATGAAAGGCGGTGAACGGTCATGTTCGCAAAGGTAATAGTTGATGTGGCGCACAGCAATGTGGACAGGCTGTTTACCTATGAAATACCCGGGAACTTATCAGTATCGGTCGGCCAGAGAGTGCTGGTTCCGTTTGGCGGAAACAATCGAAATATAGAGGGCTTTGTTATAGAGAAAAGCGACACTGCACCGGAAAACATAAGCGCGATTAAGCACATTATACGTACGATGGAGCCATATCCCGCGCTTACCGGTGAACAAATAGAGCTTGCTAAATGGATTAGTAAAAGCTACCATTGCCTGCTTGTGGAAGCACTTAGGCTGATGATACCGGCTCAGTTAAGAGGCGGCCGCGTTAAGGAGAAAACAGAACGAATAGTACGCTTGGCGGACGGAATTGATGCGCGGCTCGCGCTTGATTCGCTGAAAGACGGCAGCGGAAAATCAAAAGCACCTAAACAGACGGAGGTTCTGGAGCTTATAAACAGAATGAACACCGCGGTTAGTGTGCGGGATATAAATTCATTTATTCCGAATGCAACGCCTGCGATAAACGCCCTGATAAAGAAGGGCGTGCTTACGGACGATGATTTTGTTGTTTTCAGAAATCCGTTCGCAAACGTGGATTCCCAGCCGAGCGAACCGCCCCTGCTTACCATTGACCAGAGTGCGGCTCTAAAAAAAATAAACGAAAGCATAGATAAAGGCGTGGGCACAAGCCTTTTGTTCGGCGTTACCGGCAGCGGGAAAACCGAAGTATATATGCAGGCAATCAGCCACGCAATAGCGCTGGGCGGGCAGGCGATAGTACTTGTGCCTGAAATATCGCTTACTCCGCAGGCTATGCAGCGGTTCAGAAGCCGATTCGGCGAACGCGTCGCCGTACTGCACAGCCGCCTGTCATCGGGAGAAAGATACGATGAATGGCGCAGAATACGCCTGGGCATGGTAGATGTGGTTATAGGCGCGCGCAGTGCGGTATTCGCCCCGCTAGAAAGGGTTAAACTTATTGTAATAGATGAGGAGCATGAGCAAAGTTATCACAGCGATCATACTCCGCGTTATTCCGCCTCTGAGGTTGCGGGTAAGCGTGCGGACCTTTCGGGTGCCGCTGTTGTACTCGGAAGCGCAACGCCGTCAATAGCTTCATTCAGGCGTGCGCTGAATGGACGTTACACGCTCATAAACCTGCCGAATCGCGTAAACAACGCGCCTCTTCCAAAGGTAAAAATAGTTGATATGCGCGCGGAATTTATGAAGGGCAATACCAGCGTATTCAGCGAAGCATTAGCCGGCGAATTAAGAAAATGCTTTGAGGCCGGTGAGCAGGCCATTCTTTTTATGAATCGCAGGGGATATTCAACGTTTGTATCTTGCCGCGGCTGCGGATATACATTAAAATGCCCTGACTGCGACGTGTCAATGACATACCATAAATACGAAAACGTTATGAAATGCCATTATTGCGGCCATACGGCGAGAATACCCGCAAAATGTCCGCAATGCGGTAAGCCGTACCTAAAGTACTTTGGAGTCGGTACGCAGCAGGTGGAAGAACAGCTTCATGAGCAGTTCCCCGGTATAACATCGCTCAGGATGGACTATGACACAACTCAGAGCAAAGATGCGCACTATAAAATACTTGATAAATTCATGCGCGGCGAGGCGGATGTGCTTATAGGCACTCAGATGATCGCGAAGGGCTTGGATATTCCAAACGTTACAACCGTAGGCGTTATAGCGGCGGATACTATGCTGCATGTTCCGGATTTTAGAAGTTCGGAACGCACATTCCAACTGCTTACGCAGGTAGCGGGGCGAGCCGGTCGAGGCGAACGAGAAGGAAGTGTTGTGGTGCAGAGCTATACGCCGGAGCATGCCGTGATAGAGCTGGCAGCACGCCAGGACTATCGAGGATTCTATGATTATGAAATCGCGTCCAGACGTGCAGGCTTATTCCCGCCGTTCTCGATTTTTATACGTATCGTGTTTACGGGCGAGGATGAAATTTCAATAGAACGAATAAACGATGAATTCGCGGCGGAACTTAAACGACGTATATATGAAGCGCTGGATAGCTCAGACGCAAGCAGAAATGAGTTGCTTTTCATAATAGCGTCTCCGGCTCCCATGAAAAAACGCCAGGGCCTGTATAGATACGAAACACTTATGAAACTTGTCCGTACAAAGCATACCGCGGCGGTAATTGACGCGATATATGCCCTGTGCGATGAGCGCAGACGAAGTGAAATGGGCAACGTGGAGATAAACCCAACGGATATGTTCTGAGTATTGATAAAGAGTGCTTTTTTAAGGTATAATATCTTGATATAAATGCGGAGGAGAACTTATGGCTAAAAGACGAATTTTCACAGGCAACGCAGAGTGCCTTTACAAGGTTTGCAAAAAGGTTGATCGCTTTGATAAGCGCCTTGCGATCTTGCTTGATGATATGGCAGAAACTATGTATGCCGCCGAAGGCGTTGGACTTGCCGCGCCGCAGGTTGGTATACTTAAACGCGCTGTTGTAATAGATTGCGGAGACGGTCTTGTTGAACTTATAAATCCCGAAATACTTGAAACCAGCGGAGAGCAGGGCGGCTATGAAGGCTGTCTCTCTTTCCCGGGTGAAAGCGGGTATGTTGTAAGACCAAATCATGTACGCGTTCGTGCTATGAATCGTTTGGGTGAAGAGTGCGAATATGTAGGCGAAGGCCTGTTTGCCCGCGCTATACTGCACGAAACGGATCACCTGAACGGCCTTGTATACAAAAGGCTTATTACCGAAGCGCCCGAAGGCTTTGATGAAAACGAGGAAGATGAATGAAGATAGCTTTTCTGGGCACGCCTGATTTTGCATTGCCTTCATTAAAAATGCTTCACGAGCGTGGGGATGAGGTTGTTGTATTTACGCAGCCCGATAAGCCTGTTGGTCGAAAAGCAATAATGACGGCTCCACCGGTGAAAAAAGCGGCGCTTGAGTACGGCATGAAGGTCTACCAATTCGATAAAATCAAAGGAGCGGAAGGCGCGGCGGCCTTAAAAGCGGAAAAGCCGGATCTTATGGTGACTGCCGCTTTCGGACAAATACTCAGCCGCGAAAATCTCGATGTGCCGAAATACGGCTGCATAAACGTGCATGGGAGTCTCTTGCCGAAATACAGAGGGGCAGCCCCGATTCAGTGGGCTGTTATAAACGGTGAAAAGGTGACCGGCGTAACCACCATGCTTACCGATGTGGGTCTTGACACAGGCGATATTCTGCTGAAAAGAGAAACAGAAATCGGCGAAAACGAAACCGCCGGAGAATTATTCGACCGATTGGCCGAACTTGGAGCGGATACGCTGAATGAGACGATAGAACTTCTTTTAGCCGGAAAACTTGCGCCTGTTAAACAGAACGAAGCTGAGGCGACAAAGTGCGGCATGATAAAAAAGGAGTATGGGCATATTGATTTCTCAAAGGGAAGTGACGCGGTACATAATCTTGTTCGTGGCATGAATCCCTGGCCGTGTGCTTACGCAATGTTAAACGGCGAGGCGGTAAAAATTTGGACAACACGCCATTCGGTTGCTCAGCAAAGCCGCGGTGAACCCGGCCTAATAATAAGAGCGGATAGGTTCAACGGAATTCTTGTCGATTGCGGGGACGGCGTAATAGAGATAACGGAGCTTCAGTTCCCGGGCGCAAAACGTATGGATGCCATAAGCGCTGTTCTTGGACACAAAATTGCGTATGAGGTATTTAAGTGAGCACCCGTCGTATAGCCCTAAATGCCCTTTCAGAGATAATCGATAAGGGGGCATACGCCAATCTTTGCCTGAAGAAGGCTGAAAATGGTCTCGGCGAAAGAGACGCGAAGTGGGTTTCCGCAGCTGTATATTGCACTCTTGATCATCTTATGATGATAGACAGAATAATAGCTATGCACGCTAAGGGCAAGCAGGATAAGGCAATACGGAACATACTGCGTTTGGGTGTATGCCAGGCAAAATACATGAATGTACCGGATTCGGCAGCGTGCAATGAATCTGTACGCCTTACGAAGGAGATAGGCAAGGGTGCGCTTTCGGGCTATGTAAACGGTGTTATGCGGTCGGTTTGCCGCTGCAGTGATTTGCCGCCGCTTCCGGAAGATATAACGGAGCGGCTAAGCATTAAATACAGCTGGCCTGAATGGCTTGCAAAAGAACTTGTTGAGGATTACGGAGCCGAAGAGGCTGAAAGTATAATGGCGGAACAAACGCATGATTTTTGCGTTAGAGCGCAGTGGCCATATACCTCAAATGAATTGGAAACGGAACTTAGCGTAAAAAGGCTGAACTTCAGGCATGGCAAAATAGATGAAAACGCTTTTTGCCTTGAAAGCGGTTTCAATGTTGAAAAAGAGCCGCTGTTTAAGCAAGGTAAAATAACCGTGCAGAGTGAAAGCGCGATGCTTGTATGCCGTGCTCTTGATCCTAAACCCGGAATGAGAATACTGGATGCGTGCTGTGCTCCGGGTGGCAAAACAGCCTATATGGCATCGCTTACCGGAAACAGTTGCCAAATTACGGGCTTTGAACTGCATGAGCACAGGCACGATCTTACAATTAATACATTAAAAAGGCTGCGTGTTGACTGCGCAAATGTAATTTGCAGGGACTCATCCGAGTATGATGAGAAATTTGAACGGGCATTTGATGCCGTATTGGTGGATGCGCCCTGCTCCGGGCTTGGAGTGAGAGGAAAGCCGGACGTGCGCTACGCAAAAACGAGTACCATGGTAGAGGAACTGAGTAAGCTGCAGCTTAAAATACTCAGTACATGCTCGCGCTATGTAAAGCCCGGTGGAACTTTGGTTTATTCAACCTGTACAGTGTCGCGCAGAGAAAACAGAGAGGTTGCGGAGCAATTCCTTTCCGAAAACGAGAATTACGTTCCCGGCAGCATAAATGAAATATTACCGGAGACCATGCAAAAAAGGGCAGAAAACGGAATGATTCAGCTTTTGCCGCAGCTCGACGGTACAGAAGGATTTTTTATAGCTAAATTTATACGCAGGAGATAACGAATGACAGGCCTTGTTTCAATGGATATAACGGAGCTTGAAACGCTGCTTAAGGAGTGGGGAGAACCTCGCTTTCGCGCTAAGCAGGTATTTTCATGGCTCAGCCGCGGCGTGAAGCCTGAAAACATGACTAACCTGCCTAAAGATCTGAGAAGCAAACTCAGCGAGCTGCCGTTTGATGGGGCAGAGATATACGACAAGTTTGTTTCTCAAAAGGACGGTACTATAAAATACCTTTTTTCGCTTAACGATGGCAACATTGTCGAAGGCGTGCTGATGCGTTATCACTACGGAAATACGCTTTGTGTTTCAACGCAGGTTGGGTGCCGTATGGGGTGCGCCTTTTGCGCGTCAACACTTGAAGGATGCATAAGAAATCTTACTCCGGGCGAAATACTTTCGTTTGTTGCTCTTGCTAATGCCGATGTACCCGCCGAAGAAGGCCGGGAACGAAGCGTAACCAATATAGTACTGATGGGTAGCGGAGAACCTCTTGACAATTACGACAACACGGTAAAGTTCCTTAAGCTTGTTTCATCGCCGGACGGACTCGGCATAAGCCCCCGCAATATATCTCTTTCAAGCTGCGGCTTGGTTCCACGCATAAAAACGCTTCCTTTGGATGCGCCTCATGTTACGCTTTCGGTTTCGCTCCATGCGCCGAATAACGAAATACGCAACAAACTTATGCCCGTTAATAAATCGTATCCGATTGAAGAAGTATTAGGTGCCGCAAGAAATTATGCCGAAACAACCGGCAGGCGTGTTGTATTTGAGTACGCATTGGTGAAAGGTCTGAATGACTCGAAGGAAAATGCGGCAGAGCTGGCATCCAGATTGAGGGGAATGACATGCCATGTTAACCTGATTCCTCTTAACCCTGTTAAAGAACGCAATCTTATGGGCACCAGCCGAAAGGATGCCGATGTTTTCAGGAAGTGGTTGGAGGAAAAAGGAATATCCGCTACTATAAGGCGTGAAATGGGGACTGACATAGACGGAGCTTGCGGCCAGCTCAGGCGGCGGGTACTTATGCAAAGGGAGGAGCAACAATGAAATATGCTGCAAAAACCATTGCCGGTATAAGAAAACAAAATCAGGATGCTGTGTTCATTCCGGAGCAGGGAATGATTGCGATTGCCGCTGTTGCGGACGGTATGGGCGGCCATAACGCGGGTGATGTGGCAAGCGCGCTTGCCATAAAAACACTTGTTGAAAGTATGCATAAAAATATGCCGGGATCCGTTGGCGAAAGGCTTATCCATGCCGTTAATATGGCAAATTCGGCGGTCTATGAAATGTCTCTCACAAACGATGAGTACAGAGGCATGGGAACAACGCTTGTTGCTGCCGTGCTTGAAAAGAATGGTTTTACCGCGGCAAACATAGGAGACAGCAGACTTTATCATTATAACGGCAGTGAACTTAAGCAAATAACGAAGGATCATTCTTACGTGGCTCAGCTTGAAGCACTGGGCTATATTACAAAGGAGGAAGCCGCGCGTCATCCGCAAAGAAACATTATAACTCGTGCCGTAGGTACCAGACCGGCAGAGAGGGTGGATGTATTTGAATGCTATTGGGGAAAAGAAGATAAAATTCTGATATGTACGGATGGGTTATACGGAGTATTGAACGAAAATGAAATAATCTCCAATCTCGGCTGTTCGGCCGAAAACTTGCAGACGGCGTGCGAAAGGCTTGTGGAGCTTGCATTTGAAGCAGGCAGCAGGGACAATATAAGCGCAGTGATAATATATAACGACGGGGAGTAAGCCGGATGATAGGAAGAGTTATTTCCGGAAGGTATAAAATAGAATCTCTCATAGGCTCCGGCGGTATGGCCAACGTGTATAAGGCGTATGACAATACTCTCAATCGCGTAGTTGCGCTGAAAGTGCTTAAAGAGGAGCATAGGGAAGATCTTGAGTTCGTGCGCCGCTTTGAACGCGAAGCAAGGGCTGTATTAAGCCTTTCGCACGAAAACATAGTGCGCTCGTATGATGTGGGCGAAGACGGCGATATCAGCTATATAGTGCTTGAGTATGTTGAGGGAAGCACTATAAAGGAAATGATAAAAAGCGACGGACCGATGGCACCGAAGGTTGCGGTAAATCTGACGTGTCAAGTGCTTGAAGCGCTGGCACATGCCCATCAAAAGGGCATAATACACCGCGATATTAAGCCACAGAATGTTATAGTAACCCCACGCGGACGAGCTAAACTTACGGACTTTGGCATTGCGCGTGATGTTGCCGCCACGACTCGCACTTTTGCGGGATCAAACACGGTTATGGGGTCGGTTCACTATATTTCACCGGAGCAGGCAAGGGGCGAAGATGTTACCGAAGCCTCGGATATATATTCGTGCGCCATAATGCTCTATGAAATGCTTACCGGCCAGGTACCCTTTGGCGGCGATAATTCTGTTGCGATAGCATTAAAGCATTTGCAGGAGGATATAACACCTCCGGCGGAGATAAATCCCAAAATACCCAGCGCGTTGAGCGATGTGGTTGTAAAAGCTGCCGCAAAGGAGCCGGAACTGCGCTACTCATCAGCTAAGCAGATGAAGTTCGATTTGCAGAGAGCGCTTAGGGAACCGCATGGTAAGTTCGCACGCAAAAATGACAATGGCGAAAGTGAAAAGCAGCGTATGACGCACGGCATACTGAACATTGTTGTAATGCTCGTGGTTGTGCTGGGAATATTTACAGCGCTGTTTTTTATCGCAAGATCAATGCGTGAAGATACAACCGCAGCGTCTAATGCCGAATACATTATACCTACGGTAACGAATAAAAAGCTGGAGGAGGCTATAGGAATTGCCAGCCTTCGCGGCTTTGAAATTTCGGTGGATGAATATAAAACAAGTGAAGTTGATGAGGGCACGGTGCTTGAGCAATCTCCTGCGGCAGGCACAAACGCAAAGCAGGGGGATACCATTAGCGTAACCGTAAGCTCGGGTAATGATTATGTAACGGTTCCGGATCTTTCCGGCAAAACGCTCCAGGAAGCTACTGATATGGTATGGGGAATGAGTCTACAGCTGGGAGTGCCGCAATATGTAACAAGTGAGCTGCCGTCCGGGCAAATTGTTCGTCAGGAACCTGTTGCGGGTACAAACACATTCGCCGGAGACACAATAGAGATATGGATAAGCGGTACATCCGGAACTGCGGTAGAGATGCCGAGCGTTACGGGACTTGATTTGGATAAGGCTGTGGAGCTGCTTAAAGAGGAAGGCTTTACTAACATGCGAGTTCGAATAGTTCAGCCGGATAACCAAATTACGGCGGAGGAGTCCGTTGTGTCGCAGAACCCGTCATCGGGCATTTCGGTTGCCACGGATGCCGCTGTTGAACTTAATATTTGCCGTTCTAAACCGGGAAACTACGCGGCGGATGTTGCTTTTAATTTGGATATAACGGCAAACTCGAGCTCTGTTATGGTAACGGCAAAGGTTGAAGACGGGCTGGAGATAATTATTTATGAGTCCACACTCAGTGCCGGTACGCAGCAAAGCGTTTCATTTACGGCATATCTGCAGAAGCATGGCGAATACGAATGCAATGTATATGTGGACGGCACGATTGTAAGAAGCGGACAAATAAGTTTTGAGTACAGGAGATAGAATGGCCGGAACAGGACTTATATTAAAAGGAGTCGGTGGATTTTATACCGTGCTTGGTGATGAAGGCGCGGAGATGGTTTGCCGCGCGAGAGGAAGATTCAGAAAGGATGGCATAACCCCGGTTGTTGGTGACAGGGTAGAATATATTGAAGATGGAGAAGGAAGATCGGTAACGAAGATTCTTCCGAGAAGAAATATATTTATAAGACCTGCCGTTGCAAACCTGGATAAGCTTATCATTGTGGCCTCGCTGTCGGCGCCAAAGCCTGATTTGCTGCTGATGGACAAGCTTATAATCCGCTGTGAAAGGCATAATGTTAAACCGGTTATAGTGCTGAATAAATGCGATCAGGCGGATTTGGGCACAGCGGAAGAAATAAAAAATCAATATATACCGACGGGGTATAGCATAATTACGACGTCTGCCGCAAAAGGAGACGGCATAGAAAGTATAAAGGCAGAAATAGAAGGAAATGTATGCTGTTTTGCGGGACAAAGTGCTGTAGGGAAATCATCCCTGATAAACGCAATTGTGCCTGAACTCAGCCTTGAAACCGGTGGACTGTCGAGAAAAACGGAACGGGGACGGCATACAACGCGCCATGCGGAGCTTTGGCGTGCTTGCGGCGGTGCGGTGCTTGATACGCCCGGGTTCAGCCTGCTTGAGGCGGATGAGATGGAACCGGAGGATCTGTGCGAATGCTATCCTGAAATGAAAGGCAGGCGAACGGGCTGCCGATTTGGCGAATGTTTGCACCGCAGCGAACCGGATTGCGCGGTTAAGCCGCTGATAGGCACAGCACTTTCGCCGGAGCGTTATGAAAGATATCTTTTGATACTTGATGAATTGATAGAAAAGAGGAAACATAAGTATGATTAAAATTGCTCCAAGCCTTCTCTCGGCGGACTTTGCGAACATGGGAGAAGCCACGAAGAAACTTGCCGAATGGGAAGCTGACCTTGTCCATTTTGATGTTATGGACGGTACGTTCGTCCCTACAATAACGTTTGGGCCCGCCATGTGTGCGGCAATCCGTCCGTACACGCAGCTGCCTATAGATGTTCATATAATGGTTGAACATCCCGAAACCTATATTGATCAGTTCAAAAAAGCGGGAGCCGACTATCTTACGTTTCATGTAGAGGCTGATGCGCATGCGCACAGAACCCTTCAGGCAATACGAAAAGCCGGTATGAAGGCAGGTGTGGCCATGAACCCGGGAACTCCGGTTGAAATGGTGCAGTATCTGCTGTCAATATGTGATCTGGTACTTGTGATGAGCGTTAATCCGGGCGCCGGCGGACAAAGCTTTATTGCCGATGTGCTGCCTAAAATAGAATGGCTGAGGGAACAAAGGAAAGAGCATGGCTATAGCTATGAAATAGAGATAGATGGTGGGATAAATGCCGAAACCGCTAAGCTGGCCGCAAAAGCAGGTGCGGATATTCTGGTATCCGGCAGCAGCGTTTTTAAGGCAGACGACCCCAAAGGTATGATTGCTCAAATGCACCTTGCAAATAATTAATTTAAATTATTTTTGTTAGACGCCGTGTGGATAAATTGATGTTTATCCGCACGGACGCAAAAATAATGCTTGCAATAAAACTTTATTTATGTATAATAATATTTGCGCCAAGCGAAAGGGGTTATAGCTCAGCTGGTCAGAGCGCTACGTTGACATCGTAGAGGTCGTTGGTTCGATCCCAACTAATCCCACCATAATAATCCTGCGGTGTGCGTAAGTTCCTGTGTATAAACCCACAGAGTAACTTCGGGAGCGCAATTGCCAAGGCGGATGTCGAGCCGGCACGACCGGATAACAGTAAACCGACAGAGCGCACCCACCTGCCGAGAGGCGGGTGTTATATAGGGAGCGACGGCATCTTGGGATTATCAAAATTTCATTGCGGAATTGTGTAATGGTAGCACCTACGACTCTGACTCGTATTGTCTAGGTTCGAATCCTAGTTCCGCAGCCAATGAGAGCCTTCCGATTAAGGAAGGCTCTTTTTGTATTCGGCACGCCTACGGCCACATTCGCCTATGAATACGACAGCGAGTGGAAGGACAAGCTGGTAAGCTACAACGGAGAGACCATATCCTACGACGAGATAGGCAACCCGGTAAGCTACCGCGGCTACACCATGGCATGGCAGGGCAAGCGGCTGGAGAGCTTATCCGGCGACGGCTTGACCGCAAGCTACACCTATGACGAGCAGGGCATACGCTCGGGCAAGACGGTGAACGGAGTGACCACATCGTTCAGCTACAACGGCAGTCTGCTTATGGCGCAGGTAGCGCCTGAAAAATCGCTGCTGTTCAGCTACGATGCCAACGGCCAGGCAATATCCGTGAACTACAACGGCACGGAGTACTATTACCTGAGAAACGGCCAAAATGATATAGTTGGCCTTATGGACGAAAGCGGCGTGCGTGTGGTAGAAATGATCCAACACATGTTAATACTCGGTGTTACCCGGTGGTAATTCCGGCTCGGTTCAACTTTTCTTCTGTATGTGCCTTGAAATGTGCCGTTAGAATTCGATGGGACTTGGTACATAAAGATTTTTTCTCCGCCATACTGTTTATTCCGCCTAATTAGAAAAGCCTTTGAAATGTGGCATTGGTGGCACACAAAGTTGATGGCATTAGTAGCTTTGCGCAATTTTACGCTCCGACTTTTGCGGAAGTTCATTTTGGTAAATACCGCTTTACCTGTGCTTATACTATCTATGGTAATTGAGTTCTTTCGTTATGATGGGTGGCGTGGTTACTTAATTATTGCGAACTCAATCGTCTTTTTCTATCCATTTGATCTCATATCTATTGTAATGCTACAATATAAAACCAATTAACTCAAAACAATAGTACAAGTTTAACCGCCACTTGTGCTATAATTATGAAAGCAAACTAAAACAAGAATGACTTAAACAACTAATAAACTATCTGTACGGCGGAGGATGGGATATGCTTTCAAGGATAAAAAGCTATGGCCTGGTTGGACTGAGCGGGTATTCCGTAACGGTGGAAATTGATGTATCCGGAGGAATGCCGGCTTATGAAACCGTAGGTTTGCCCGATGCCGCCGTAAGAGAATCAAAGGAGCGAGTAAGGGCTGCGATAAAAAACAGCGGATTTACTTATCCTATAGGACGAATAACCGTAAACCTCGCGCCTGCGGATACGCGTAAAGAAGGCTCATTTTACGATCTTCCCATCGCCATCGGCTTGCTTACGGCTACCGGCCAGATAACCCAGGAAAAAGCGGACGAATATATGTTCTTAGGTGAGCTTGCGCTTGATGGATCCGTGCGCAGCATACCGGGCGTGTTGCCTATGGTCATAGGAGCATATAAGGATGGCATTACAAAAGCCTTTATACCGGAAGACAACGCGGCTGAAGCATCGTATGTTGAAGGGGTAAAGATAGCCGCCGCCCATGATTTGAAAAGCGTTGTAAACGCGGTTATGGGGAAAGAGGAGCTGAACATATACGAGCCGCAACATTGGGACTCTGAAAAAGTAACATATGCGCAGGATTTTATGGATATACGTGGGCAGCAGGGCGCAAAACGCGCCGCAGAAATAGCCGTAGCCGGCGGACATAATCTGCTGCTTGTAGGAACTCCGGGCTCAGGCAAAACAATGCTTGCCAGAAGTATTCCCTCTATATTGCCCGAACTTACTTTCGAGGAAGCATTGGAGATAACAAAAATCCATTCCGTTACAGGTTCACTGAAAAGCAAAAACGGCATAGTTACCGAACGCCCATTCAGGGCTCCGCATCACACGGCCTCCTCGGTATCGTTGATAGGTGGGGGCACAAGAGCTATGCCCGGAGAAATAAGCCTTGCACACTACGGTGTCCTTTTCCTTGATGAGTTTCCGGAATTCAGGAAAGACACTCTTGAAGCTTTGCGTCAGCCTCTTGAGGATGGCTTTGTAACCATAACGCGTGCAACGGCAAGAAGCACTTACCCTGCGCAGTTTATGCTTGTGGCGGCCATGAATCCGTGCCCCTGCGGCAACTACGGATCAAGAATTACACCATGCCGCTGTACCGCGCAGCAAATACAACGCTATCGCAACAGGATCAGCTCGCCGATGTTGGATCGACTGGATCTTCACGTGGAAATGGGAGAAGTTGGCTACAGTGACATAGCGGGCAGAAGCTGCGGTGAACCGTCAAGCGTTATAAGAGAGCGCGTTAACGCGGCAAGGGCAATACAGAAACGCAGGTATGCCGGAACGGGGATTCTGTTTAATGCGCAGCTTACAAACAGAATGATGAATCAATATTGTGTGCTTACGAGCGATGCCGAGGCACTTATGAAAAAAGCATTTTCGTCGCTTAAACTGAGCGCCAGGGCATATACAAGATTGCTGAAGGTATCGCGTACAATAGCCGATCTTGCGGGAAGCGAGCAGATAAAAGCAGAGCATATAGCCGAGGCTATACAATATAGAAGCCTTGAATCAAAGTATTGGGGCGAGATAAAATGAAGATAAGGCTAAGCGAAGAGGACAGGGCGCTGCTTTGGCTGAACGTGGAACTGGGCTCAGGCACAGCACGCGTGAGAAAAATGCTTGAGGCGTTTGACGGCAGCGCTACAGAAACTTTTAAGGCCGCGGCAAAAAACGATATTCCGGAATTTAAGTTTTTGAATGATGAACGCCGTGAGCAAATGCACAACCATGCGACTCAAAGATATATCCGGCGTATAGAAGAACGGCTTGAAGAGCTTGAAATAAATGTTGCAACTCTAACTACGGACTGCTATCCTCAACTGCTGAAAAATATATATGACCCACCGTATATATTATTTTATAAAGGAACGCTGTATGCTGAGCACAGACTTCCCATTGCGATTGTTGGCGCAAGGGAACCGTCTGACTACGGCAGAAGAATGGCCAGACGATTGGCTGAAGATTTAGCCAGATCGGGCGCGTGTATTATTTCAGGCCTTGCGTATGGCCTGGATAGGGTTGCTGCCGAGGGAGCGCTGGACGCACAAGGCAACGATTATCCAACCATAGCTGTTCTCGGCAATGGACCAAACATTGTATATCCCAGCGTAAACAGGGATGTATATGAACTGATTGCCCAACGCGGTGCGATTGTTTCGGAATTTATGCCCGGAATAGCGCCCAAACCAAGTCATTTCCCAATGCGAAACAGAATAATAAGCGGCTTATCTCGGGGAGTAATAGTTGTAGAAGCACGTGAAAAAAGCGGAACATCTATAACCGTTGATTGCGCGCTGGAGCAGGGAAGAGATGTTTTTGCCGTTCCCGGCAGGGTAAATGATGAACTAAGCATGGGAACGAACAATCTGATACGGGATGGCCTGGCTAAAATTACGCTTAGTGCTGAAGATGTTCTTGAAGAATATGGAATTAAACCGAGAATTGAGGAACGCAAGGCGGTAGTTGCGGCGGAACTTCCTTTCGAGCAAGGTCTTGTGCACAGATTGCTTATGGCCGGCGAGAGAACCTATGACGAATTGGCTGAACTCACGGGCTTTGAGGCGGGTAAATTAAATTCAACCTTGACAGAGATGGAATTTTCGGGAATAATTAAGCAATCTGCGGGAAGGCTGTATGGCCTGTAAGGCAAAAAGTAATTTATCCCAAGGGGGTATATAAATGGCGGACAATTTGGTTATAGTCGAGTCTCCGGCAAAGGCTAAAACAATAGGCAAATTTTTGGGCAGTAAATATAAAGTTATAGCTTCAAACGGACATGTAAGGGATTTGCCCAAAAGCCAGCTTGGCGTGGATGAGGCAAACGATTTTGAACCCAGGTACATAACTCTTCGCGGCCGCGGGGAGGTCCTTGATCGTATAAGACGAGAAGCGAAGGCATCAAAACGCGTTCTCCTTGCAACCGACCCTGATATGGAAGGAGAAGCTATAAGCTGGCACTTGGCGCATATATTAAAGCTTGACCCGAAGTCTGACTGCCGTATAGTTTTTAATGAAATAACCGCCAATACGGTTAAAAATTCTGTTAAGCATCCGCGCGGCATAGATATGGATCTTGTTGACGCTCAGCAGGCCAGGCGAGTGCTTGATAGATTGGTTGGCTATAAAATAAGCCCGATACTTTGGGCAAAGGTAAGAAAGGGCCTGAGCGCCGGGCGTGTTCAGTCCGTTGCTACGCGCATAATATGTGACAGAGAGCAGGAAATAAATGACTTTGTCCCTGAAGAATACTGGATCGTGAGCGCGAACCTTAAGGCAAAGGGGATAAAGAAGGCTATTGACGCTAAGTTCTATGGCTACGGAGACAAAAAAGCGGATCTTAAGTGCGAAGCTGATGCGAAAAAAGTTGTTGACACTGTAAACGGGGCAAAGTTTATTGTTACAGATGTGAAGAACGCCGTAAAAAATCGCCATGCTCCCGCTCCGTTTACCACAAGCAGCCTGCAGCAGGAGGCATCGAGAAAACTGGGCTTTACGGCTAAGCTAACCATGCTTGTAGCTCAGCAGCTTTATGAGGGCATAGAACTACAGGGCAGGGGAGTTACGGGCCTTATAACGTATATGAGGACGGACTCGGTGCGCGTATCAGAAGAAGCGCAGAAACTGGCTTTGAATATCATAGGGGAAAAATACGGAAAAAATTACCTGCCTGCGAAGCCTAATATATATAAGGGCCGCAAAGGTGCTCAGGATGCGCATGAAGCCGTACGCCCCTCTTACGTAGAGCTTACGCCTGCGGAGGTGAAGGATTCCCTTACAAATCAGCAGTATAAGCTTTATAAGCTTATATAC
This sequence comes from bacterium, assembly GCA_963643205.1. GTDB lineage: Bacteria > Bacillota > Clostridia > Christensenellales > CAG-138 > Phil1. The sequence continues at coordinate 43,912 of CAVIJJ010000011.1, forward strand.
GAGCGCTTTATGGCCAGCCAAATGGCGGACATGGTATATGAAACCAATACAGTGTCGTTTGACGCGAACGGTTGCACATTCCGTGCTAACGGTCAGCGCACGGTGTTTGATGGATATACAATTGTTTATGTTGAAGGCAGAGACGACGTGCAGGAGAAGGACGTTACTTTGCCGGAAGTTCATTTGAATGATGCGTTTAACGCAACAAAGGTGGAGAGTGAGCAGCGCTTTACTCAGCCGCCACCGCGGTATACAGAGGCGACTCTTGTAAAAACCCTTGAAGAAAAGGGCATAGGCAGGCCAAGTACCTATTCGCCGACCATATCCACCATAACCGAACGCGGATATGTAAGAAGGGAAAAGAAAACGCTTTACCCGACAGAACTCGGCTTTATTGTTACACAGTTAATGAAGGACAACTTCAAAAATATAGTTGACGTAAAGTTTACCGCGGATATGGAAAGCGAGCTTGACCATATTAAAGACGGAGAAATTCCGTGGAAAAATGTTATACGCGACTTCTATGGCCCGTTCATGCAAAGCGTCAATAAAGCTTCGGAAACCATTGAAAAGGTCAGCGTACCCGATGAGGTATCCGATGTTGTGTGCGATAAATGCGGCGCGATGATGGTATACAAAATGGGCAGGTTTGGAAGATTCCTGGCTTGTCCTAATTTTCCCGAATGCCGTAATACAAAGGCTATTGTGGAAAAAATCAGCGTTCCGTGCCCCAAGTGCGGAGCCGCGCTTATAAAGCGCAAGACAAAACGCGGCAAGGTATTTTATGGGTGCGAAAAGTATCCTGAGTGCGACTTTGTATCATGGGATATGCCAAGCGGCGAAAAATGCCCTAAGTGCGGCGGGATGATGGTTAATAAAGTAGGGCCGCGCGGTAAATATACCGCATGCTCCAATAAAGACTGCGGGTATATAGAAAGAAACTCCAGAAAGGGAATGGAAAACGATGGCGAAAAATAAGCCGGAAGCCGCCGTTATAGGCGCGGGACTTGCCGGATGTGAAGCCGCGTATCAGCTTGCTGAGCGCGGCGTTGCCGTATCTTTATACGAAATGAAGCCGGAGCGTTATTCACCGGCGCATAAAATAAACGGATTTTGCGAGCTTGTATGCTCAAACTCTTTGCGCTCGGACAGGCTACAAAACGGCGCGGGACTTCTTAAGGAAGAAATGCGCAGACTGGGCTCCGTTGTCATGCAATGCGCGGAGCAGAGCCGAGTGCCCGCAGGCGGAGCGCTGGCAGTAGACAGGGATATATTTTCAAAGCTTGTTACAAAGCGGCTGAGCGAGCATGAAAATATAACCGTAAAATACGGAGAGGTAACGGCATTGCCCGAAGCTCCGGCAATTGTTGCAACGGGTCCGCTTACGGATGGAGCAATGCTCGAGGCTATCGAGGCTTTCTTTGGCGAAGGGTTGCATTTTTATGATGCTGTAGCGCCCGTGATAAGCGCTGATTCGCTTGACATGAGCAAAATATTTGAAGGCTCACGCTATGAACGCGGAAACGACTACCTTAATTGCCCTATGAACAAGGAAGAGTATTTTACGTTCGTAAATAATTTGATTGCGGCCGAAACTGCTCCTCTGCATGAATTTGAAAAGCCGCGTGTGTTCGAAGGATGCATGCCTGTGGAGGTAATGGCAAAGCGCGGGCCCATGACGTTGGCATACGGTCCTTTGAAACCGGTGGGGATAGTTGACCCTAATACGGGGAAACGGCCATACGCTGTAGTTCAGCTGAGAAAAGAAAACAATGAGGCTACCCTTTATAATATAGTGGGATTCCAAACTAATTTGAAGTTCGGAGAACAAAAGCGTGTGTTTGGATTGATTCCGGGGCTTGAAAACGCGGAGTTTGTCCGTTATGGTGTTATGCATAGAAACACATTCATAAATTCACCAGGCAAGCTGACACCAACTTTTGAATGCATTAACAAGAGGGGACTTTACTTTGCGGGACAGATGACAGGCGTTGAAGGCTATATTGAGAGTGCGGCCAGCGGAATGCTTGCGGGTATAGATCTTGCGCTTAAGCTTACAGGCAAGCAAAGCGTAGACTTCGGCTCAAAAACAGCCATAGGTGCACTTGGCAGATATGTATCAGGCTATAACGGATCGGATTTTCAACCGATGAATATCAGCTTTGGCATTATAGAGGGGCTGAGCAACGCTCCGCGCAATAAGCAGGAACGTTACACTCTTATAGCCGAAAGGTCTCTTGAAATAATCGATTCGATTGCCGATGAAATAGGACTTAAAGGGCAAAATTCGGCAACCGAATGCGAATAAAATGTAAAGCATTGTGAATTGCCCCCATTTTTGACAGCAAGTATGGTATTATCACAGAAAGCTTTATTCATGATTGAATGGGCTGATGATTGAAAGGCGGTAAGACAATATGCAGCAAATGCTCGGAACTACCATAGTGGCCGTGAAGAAAGACGGTAAATGTGCCATGGCGGGAGACGGTCAGGTAACATTCGGAGAGAATACCATAATGAAGCATACGGCCAAGAAGGTTCGCAGAATATATCACGACAGCGTAATTACAGGATTTGCCGGAACTGTTGCAGATGCATTTTCACTGTTGGAACGCTTTGAAGCAAAGCTTGAAAAATATAGCGGCAGCCTTAGACGTGCCGCTGTGTCGCTTGCGCAGGAATGGCGAACCGATAAAGCAATGCGCCAGCTTAATGCGATGCTTATTGTTGCAGACAAAGAAGAGCTACTTATCGTGAGCGGCACCGGAGAGGTTATAGATCCCGATGACGGCATAGCGGCAATCGGATCCGGCGGTATGTTCGCGTTGAGTGCAGCAAAGGCTCTAAAGGAAAATACCGATTTAAGCGCGGCTGAAATTGCGACAAAGGCTATAAAGATAGCGAGCGATATTTGCATTTATACAAACAGCAATATCACGATGGAGGAAATATAATGCTTACGCCAAGAGAAACCGTAGAAGCGTTGGACAAATACATAGTAGGCCAGGACGAGGCAAAAAGAGCCGTTGCGATTGCGCTGAGAAACAGATATCGCCGCTCTCGTTTATCACCTGAACTGAGAGAGGAAATAACCCCCAAAAATATTATTATGGTTGGCCCTACCGGTGTTGGCAAAACGGAAATAGCCAGGCGCCTGGCCAAGCTTGTTGACGCGCCGCTTGTTAAGGTTGAGGCAACCAAATTTACCGAAGTCGGCTATGTCGGCCGGGACGTGGATTCGATAATCAGGGACTTGGTCGAGGCTTCTATACGTCTTTGCAAACAAAAGCATTATAACGCCGTTGAAACCGTTGCAAAGGCGGCGGCGGAGCAAAGACTTGTGGATCTTCTGATGCCAACCGCTAAGAAAACGGCTAAGCCATTTAATCCAATACAGCTTTTGTTAGGATCCGGAAACGCAAACACATCTGAAGCTGATGAAGAAAAAGACATGAGCGAAGAGGAGAAAACCGAGCATCTTAACAAACGGCAGCAGATTGCTCAGCAGCTTTCAAGCGGCATGCTTGAAAACGAGATGGTAGAAGTTGAAGTTGAGCAGCAAAATACCGGAAGTGATGCCATGCTTGCTATGGGTATAGACATTAACCTTAATGAGGTAATGGGAGGCCTTATACCTAAAAACAAAAAGAAACGCCGTGTAAAAGTAAGCGAAGCAAGGCGGATACTTACTCAGGAAGAATCCGAAAAGCTTATAGATATGGATGAGGTTACACGCGAGGCCATAGACAAGGCTGAACAGGACGGAATAGTTTTTATAGATGAAATAGATAAAATAGCCGGCGGTGAGCGAGGCAGTGGACCGGATGTGTCGCGTGAAGGGGTGCAGCGGGACATACTTCCGATAGTAGAGGGATGTACTGTAAACACTAAATACGGCCCCGTAAAGACTGACTTCATGTTGTTTATTGCCGCCGGAGCTTTTCATGTATCGAAAGTATCCGACCTTATACCGGAACTTCAGGGCAGATTCCCCATAAAGGTGAACTTGAACCCGCTTACGATAGAGGATTATAAGAGAATACTCCATCAGCCGGAGCATGCGATAACCAAGCAGTACGCGGCACTTTTGGCCACTGATGACATTCAGCTTGAGTTTACCGACGATGCATTGGAAGCAATAGCTAAATACGCATATAATGCGAATGAAACAGGCGAAAATATAGGCGCAAGGCGGTTGCATACAATAGTTGAGAACCTGCTTGAAGACATATCCTTTAATGCTGGCGGCGATCATCCTATGGTGAAGGTTGTTATTGACGCAAATTATGTGAAGGAACATATGCCCCCCGAACTTAATGGTGAGGATTTGGGCAAGTTTATTCTATGATGAGGTATGTTGCTGCAATATTGGTACTTGTCGTGATGTTGTCGTTTGTCGGCTGCATGGCCTCATCGCAAACCGGCAATTTCGCGGCGGAAGTCGAACAGAGCGTTTCCGCACCTGATATCACGGCGAATATACAATACACGGATGTGCCCACGCAGACTGTACCATCAATACAGCCGGAAAAAACAACCGAAACCACGTTAGTGCCGCTTACAACAAATGTATCGGAAACGCCTATAATAGAGGTCACTACGGAACCTGCCGCCACACCGACAGAAACTCCGATTGCAACTTCGACTCCTACGGCAACTCAATCACCTACGCCGGCTCCGACCTATACACCCAAACCTACGCCGGAGTATGAGGTTGCGGATATTGAAAAAAAGGCGGCATATCTCAATGCCGGATCGGCCAACTTCAGAAAAGGGCCGGGCTTGGATTATAAAATAATCGAAGAACTGGAATATGGCACTGTATTTACCGTTGTAGGCAAATCGGGTGATTGGCTGAAAATTAAGTATGATGGCAATTATGGCTTCATATTGGCTGAATTCGTTGAGTATGGCTCACCGTCAACACCAACGCCAAAGCCATCGGCTACCCCTAAGCCCGCTAAAACATCAACGCCTACTGCAGAACCCACCAAACAGCCGGAGAACAATTCAAACTCCGGAGTTAGCGGAAACAATTATTTCTCGTCAGGCGGGGGATACAGCGCGGATGAGCTTTTGCTTATAGCGCAGGTTGTACAGGAAGAAACAAAGGGTAATGATGTGGAGTCCCGCGCCGCTGTCGCGAATGTTATTTATAACCGCATCGTGAGCTCAAAATTCCCTAACAGTGTAGAGGGAGTTATATTTCAAAAAAGCCAGTTCACGGTTGCGAACGACGAGGACGAGCTAAGGTCAGTCGTGCCTACAAGCAGCACCATTGAGGCGGTGAAAAAGATATTTGTAAACGGGGAACGCTTTTTGCCGGATGGCGTGCTGTATTTTAGATCGTCTAGCAAAGGAACAGCGTGGAGCAAAAGAACGTATTACGCAACATACGGGGCGAATTCGTTCTTCTATTGATGGCGTACGTTTGAAAGGAGAATAATGTTTAATATAGTTTTGGTAGAACCTGAAATACCTGAGAATACAGGAAATATATCCAGAACGTGCTCTGTTACCGGCGCGCGGCTGCACCTTGTGCGTCCGCTTGGCTTCAGCGTTGATGATAAGCATCTTAAAAGAGCGGGGCTGGACTATTGGAAATACCTTGATATAACTTATTACGATTCATTTGAAGAGGTAGAGGAGAAAAATCCGGACGCGCGATTTTATCTTCTGTCTACGCACGCGACCAAATCGTATGCGGATGTGCAATATCGGGATGGCGATTTTCTTGTCTTCGGGAAGGAAACAGCCGGTTTGGGCCCGGTACTTCTTGAAAGAAGAAAAGAGGATGCGGTGCGAATACCCATGCTGAACGACAGACGATCACTCAACCTTTCAAACTCTGTTGCGATAGTGCTGTATGAAGCTTTGAGACAGACCGGCTTTAACAACATGCAATGAGCATTGGCGGCGACAGAGCGCACAAAAGGCAGAAAATCTAAAAAAACCGCGAAATACCGCTTGACACCATAGGTACAAATGAGTACAATAGACCATGCGTGTTCGTTAGGATCGGTGTTTTGCGGCCACAGCCCCGGAAGCTTAACTGCAATCTCAATGCGACGCGAACATTAAAATCTCATAGGAGGAACGCCATGAAAACCTATATGGCAAAGGGCGAAACCCTCGAACGTAAGTGGTACGTTGTAGACGCAGACGGAATGGTGCTCGGCCGTCTTGCTTCCCAGGTTGCCGCTATCCTTCGCGGAAAGCATAAGCCCATATATACTCCCCACGTTGATACCGGGGATCACGTAATTATAATTAACGCCGCTAAGGTCACTTTGACCGGCCGCAAACTCGACGGCAAGAAGTATGTCCATCATACCGGTTATCCCGGAGGACTGAAGGAAGTCAGCTATCGCGAGCTTCTCGACAAGAAGCCGGAATTTGCTGTTTACGAAGCTATTCGCCGCATGATGCCCAAGGGCCCTCTCGGTCGTCAGATGCTCACCAAGGTTCGTATATATGCGGGCCCGGAGCATAACAACGCCGCCCAGAAGCCCGAAGTTCTCGTGCTTAAATAAGCGGGAAGGAGATTGAATTATGGCTATCATTACCCAGTATATCGGAACCGGCAGGCGTAAAAAGTCTGTTGCCCGCGTTCGTCTGCTCCCCGGCACAGGTAACATTACCGTTAACAAGAGAGATCTTGAGGATTTCTTTGGTCTTGAGACTCTTAAGATGATCGTTCGCGCTCCCCTTGAACTGACCAATACCGCTTCTAAGTTTGATGTAGTGGTCAATGTACACGGTGGCGGCACTACCGGTCAGGCCGGTGCTATCAGGCACGGCATTTCCCGCGCTCTTATCGTTGCAGATCCTGAGCTTCGCGGTGCCCTTAAAAAGGCTGGTTTCCTCACGCGTGATCCGCGCATGAAGGAAAGGAAAAAGTACGGCCTCAAAGCCGCACGTCGCGCACCTCAGTTCTC
>CAVIJJ010000012.1:0-50735 GCA_963643205.1 bacterium
GTTTAGTTTTTGTAGAGATTGTCTGGGATTTTTGGGGAATTTAGTTGGTGAAGCGGTGGCCGGACTTCCTCAGTCAAAATGCCTGACGGCATTTTGCCAGCCCCCCCAACCGGTGGGGCCTTTTGGCAAAGTTTAGTTTTTACTGAAAAAGCCCGAATTTAGGCCAAAACCAAAAGCCTCCTCCGATGGAGGGAGGTGGCAAACCGAAGGTTTGACGGAGGGAGTTCGGGGACGCAGAATTTCATCGTCCCCCTCATCGTCCCCGAAAAAAGCCAGAGTTTCTGCGGCTCGGGGACGCAGGGACGATGGGGACGCAGTTTTACTATATTCACAACGCACTAAAAAAGAGCCTCCCGTTTGGGAGGCCCTTTGAGTTATTCAGCTTAAGCTAAGCTTATTTGTTGTTCTTGTGCTGTATATTGGCCTGAGCCGCGGCAAGGCGAGCTATAGGCACGCGGAACGGTGAGCAGGAAACATAGTCCAGGCCTACGCTATCGCAGAACTCTATGCTGGAAGGATCGCCGCCGTGCTCGCCGCAGATACCCAGATGGATATCGGGACGGGTCTCGCGACCCATCTTAGCGGCCATGGCAACAAGCTTGCCTACGCCGATCTGGTCAAGACGCGCGAAGGGATCGGACTCGTATATCTTCTTCTCGTAGTAAGAGCTGAGGAACTTGCCCGCGTCGTCACGGCTGAAGCCGAACGTCATCTGGGTCAGGTCGTTGGTACCGAAGGAGAAGAACTCGGCTTCCTTGGCGATTTCGTCGGCGGTAAGGGCCGCGCGGGGAATCTCTATCATGGTGCCTACGAGGAACTTGAACTCGGTGTTGTTCTCTTCCATAACCTTCTTGGCGGTGTTCACTACGAAGCTCTTAACATACGCAAGCTCCTTAACCTCGCCTACCAGGGGGATCATTATCTCAGGGACAATGTCAAGCCCGGTCTCGCGGCGCACATTGATGGCGGCCTCGATAACGGCGCGGGTCTGCATTTCAGCGATTTCGGGATAGGTTACGCACAGACGGCAGCCGCGGTGACCCATCATGGGGTTGAACTCGTGCAGGCTGGCTACGGTAGCCTTAAGCTCATCAAAGGTCAGGCCCATTTCCTTGGCCAGCTCGGCGATCTCCTCGTCCTTGTGGGGCAGGAACTCATGAAGCGGTGGATCAAGGAAGCGGATGGTAACAGGACGTCCGCCCATGGCCTTGTAGATACCCTCAAAGTCGCTCCTCTGCATGGGCAGCAGCTTATCGAGAGCCTTGCGGCGGGATTCCTCGGTTTTGGATACTATCATCTCGCGCACGGCGGGGATACGATCCTCTTCAAAGAACATGTGCTCGGTACGGCAAAGGCCGATACCCTCGGCGCCAAAGCTTACGGCAACGGCGGCATCGTGCGGGTTATCCGCGTTGGTACGAACGGCAAGCCTCTTGTGCTTGTTCGCCATGTCCATTATGCGTCCGAAATAGCCGCTGTTGGGATCGGCGGGGATGGTGGGGATTATTACGTCATAGATGCAGCCGGTGGAGCCGTCAAGGCTGAGAGCGTCGCCCTCGTGATAGGTCTTGCCGGCAAGGGTGAACTTCTTGTTCTCCTCGTCCATCTTTATCTCGCCGCAGCCGGATACGCAGCAGGTACCCATACCGCGAGCAACAACCGCCGCGTGGGAGGTCTGTCCGCCGCGAACGGTCAGGATGCCCTGGGAGTACTTCATGCCCTCGATATCCTCGGGGCTGGTCTCAAGGCGAACCAGAACTACCTTCTCGCCCTTCTTGCCATGCTCAACGGCGTCTTCCGCGGTGAACACGATGGTGCCGGCGGCGGCTCCGGGGCTGGCGGCTATGGCCTTGCCTACGGGCTTGGCGGCCTTAAGGGCGGCGGGATCAAACTGGGGATGCAGCAGCATGTCAAGGGACTTGGCGTCTATCTGCATAAGGGCTTCTTCTTCGGTTATCATACCCTCGTCAATCAGGTCGCAGGCGATCTTTATGGCGGCGGCAGCGGTACGCTTGCCGTTACGGGTCTGCAGCATGTAAAGTTTGCCGTGCTCAACGGTGAACTCCATGTCCTGCATATCATGATAATGGTTCTCCAGGGTCTTGCATACGTTTACGAACTGCTCAAACGCCTCGGGGAACTTCTGCTCCATTTCGCTTATGGGCATGGGGGTACGTACGCCGGCAACAACGTCCTCGCCCTGTGCGTTGGTGAGGAATTCGCCGAACAGACCCTTGTCGCCGGTAGCCGGGGAGCGGGTGAACGCAACGCCGGTGCCGCAGTCATCGCCCATGTTGCCGAAGGCCATCATCTGCACGTTAACGGCAGTACCCCAGGAATAGGGAATGTCGTGGTCCATGCGGTATACGTTCGCGCGGGGGTTGTCCCAGCTGCGGAATACGGCCTTGATAGCCTCAAAAAGCTGCACCTTGGGATCGGTGGGGAAATCGGAACCGATCTGCTTCTTGTATTCGGCCTTAAACTGATCGGCCAGCTCATGCAGGTCGTTGGCGTCCAGATCCAGGTCGCTGGTAACGCCCTTGCGCTCCTTCATGGCATCTATAAGCTTTTCAAAATACTTCTTGCCGACTTCCATAACAACGTCGGAGAACATCTGAATAAACCTTCTGTAGCAGTCCCAAGCCCAGCGGGGATTGCCGCTCTTGGCAGCTATTATGTCAACAACTTCTTCGTTAAGACCAAGGTTCAGTATGGTATCCATCATGCCGGGCATGGACGCGCGCGCACCGGAGCGAACGGAGACCAGCAGCGGGTTCTCCTTGTCGCCGAACTTCTTGCCGGTAACAGCTTCCATCTTGATGATGTTTTCCATAATTTCGGCCTGGATCTCGTCATTAATCTTGCGGCCGTCCTCGTAATACTTGGTGCAGGCCTCGGTAGAGATCGTAAAGCCCTGGGGAACAGGAAGACCGATATTGGTCATTTCCGCCAGATTGGCGCCCTTACCGCCCAGCAGGTCACGCATTTTGGCGTTGCCCTCTGTGAACTGGTAGACGTACTTTTTCGCCATTAATTCATCCTCCAATATTTTAATTTTATAAAAAACGGTTTTTATCGCGCAAAAGCACCTACTTCCACGCTTAGAGGGTATTATACTATCAATTTTTCTCTCAATCAAGAAAAAACATAGTAGATGCAGGATTTTTATACATTCCTGCGTATTCCTCCCCTCCATGCGCCTAAGCCCGGCCCGGCGCGCGCTCATATTCGTCCCTTGGTCCAAAATATCACAAATATGATAAAATTTACGCACACTCCGTACACCCCGCGCTATTGGCTAAAGTGGGCAAATATGCTACAATACGGCTATGTTTGGATACATAGGGCCCGACAAGGGTGAACTGAAAGTAAAGGAGCTGGCGCGCTACCGCGCCTTTTACTGCGCGCTTTGCAAAAGCATAGGCTCGCGCTATTCTCTCTGCGCGCGGCTTACCCTGAATTACGATTGCGCGTTCCTTGCGCTTGCCCTTTCAAACATTATGGGCGGAACCCGCTGCGTTCCCGCCCGATGCGGCTTTAAGCCGCTGAAAAAGGCCGAACCCGTAGCCGAGGCAAACGCCGCGATAGACTTTGCCGCGGACGTGAACATTGCCCTTGCGTATAATAAGCTTTTTGACGACATTGCCGACGAGCGCGGCGCAAAGCGACTTAGGGCATACACCGGAAAAGCCGCGCTTTATGCGGATTACAAAAAGGCGAAACGACAAAACGAAAGCATGTGCCTTGCGATAGAAGACGGCATGGCAAAGCTTGGTAAGCTTGAAAAGGCAAACGAATCCTGTCCGGACGCTCCCGCCGCGGCATTCGCCGAAATTATGCGCGGCATAGCCATGTGCGCGCCGATAGAAAGCATAAGCGTAAAGAAGGCGTTCGCCGCCATGTGCTCGGCTCTGGGCCGATGGGTTTACCTGATAGACGCTTGGGACGACCGCGCTAAAGATAAAGAGAGCGGCTCATACAACCCCTTTAATATTGCCCTTAGCGGCGCGGACGAGAAGGAGCTTCGCGAAAGGGCCGAAATAATGCTTTTCAATTCGCTTAAGGAAGCGGAAGAAGCTTATATGCTGCTTAGGCCCCTTGATGACGGGGCAATAATAGAAAACATACTTATAAACGGCTGCGGACTGAAAACACGGCTGTGCCTTGGAGGTAATAATGACAAATCCGTATAAGGTGCTTGGCGTAAGCGACGGCGCCTCAAACGAGGAAATACGAGCGGCTTATCTTAAGCTGGTCAAAAAATATCATCCGGACAGGTATACCGATCCGGACATGAAGGAGCTTGCCAACGAAAAGCTTAAGGAAATAAACGAGGCATACGACCAGCTTACCAAAAATCCCGGCAAGACGGCCTCCAGCGGGTACTCCGGCTCATACGGGTCATACGGCTCCTACGGCGGCGGTACCGGATCGGGCTACTCCGGCCCGGAGGCGGAGCGTTTCGCGCGGGCGCGCAGCCTTATAAACGCAAACAATCTTGAGGGCGCAAAAACAATACTCGATACGATACAGACCCACAACGCCGAATGGTACTATCTTTACGGCATAATATACCTTAGGCAGGGCTGGTACGACAAGGCGCGGGAGTATCTTGGCCGCGCTTACAGAACCGATCCCTCAAACAGTGAATACGCGCAGGCGTACAACACCCTGCGCTACACCGGCAACCCCTATTCCACCACAAAGCAGAACTCAGGCACGGGGAACTGCTCCGCCTGCGATATATGCTCCGGCCTTATGTGCGCGGACTGCTGCTGCGAATGCATGGGCGGGGACCTTATAAGGTGCTGCTGAGGTAAAAACGGATGAAAAGGCTTAGCGGAACCAAGCTTGTTACAATAGGCGCTATGTGCACGGCACTGGGGCTTCTTTGCCTGTATGCCGCGGCCGTGCTGCCCACGGGGCGAATAGCGTTCTATTTTCTGTCGTCGCTGTTTGTGTATATTCCGGCGGCGGAGGGAGCGTACGTGGGCTCATTATGCGTATACGCGGCAACGAGCGTACTCGCCTTCTTAATACTGCCCTCCCGTTCGGCGGCGGCGCCGTTCATTGTGCTGCTCGGGCATTTCGGCATATTCAAAACGTGGTTTGATTCAATAATGCCCGATAGGGTTGTGCAGAGCGCGGTAAAGGTGCTTTATTGCGATGCGTTCACGGTGCTTGGCATATTCGCGGCAATAAAGCTTATGTCCTTTGACGTAACGTCGCTTGATATAAAGCTGCCGGTATGGGCGCTGGTGCTGCTGGCGCAGGCGGCGTTTTTCCTTTATGACAAGCTTTATTGGATGTGCCAGCGGTTTTACGATGAGCGCATCCGCCAGTACATAAGTCCGAGAAGATAAAAGGAGATTTTATTATGAGACTTGATAAATATCTTAAGGTTTCGCGCATTATAAAGCGGCGCACCGTTGCCAACCAGGCGGCGGACCTTGGCAGGATTCAGATTAACGGCAAGGTTGCCAAGCCCTCAACCGAGGTTAAGGAGGGCGATGAGCTTGATATACTCATGGGTGGAAAGCACATGCGCGTTAAGGTTATAAGCGTGCGTGAGTTCGCTCCCAAGGGCGAAGCCGCCGCCATGTACGAAATACTGCCGGAGCAATGACGGCCCCGCTTATATTCGCGGCAGTGCTTGCCGCAGGCTCATCCCGCCGCATGGGCAGGGATAAGCTTTCAATCAGCTTTGGCGGTAAAAGCGCCGTAGAGCTTTCAATAGAGGCTTTTTTAAGCTGCGGCCTTAATATAGCCGGTATAATAGTCGCGTCTTCCGAGAGCAATTTTTCAGAGCTAAACGACGTTCTGGCAAAATACCCCCTTGTTTCGGTTATACGCGGCGGCTCAAGCCGCGGCGAGAGCGCGCATAACTGCGTGAAGAAGGCCGTTGATACAGCCGAAGGCCAAAGCGCCGTAATAGCCATTCACGACGCGGCGCGGTGCCTTGTTGACAGCGCTACCATATGCCGCGCGGTTGAGAGCGCTATAAAATATTCAAGCGGTGTTGCCGCCGTACCCGTACGCGATACGCTGAGAAGAGCCGACGGAGCATACGTTAACAGGGATGAGCTTCTTGCCATGCAGACCCCGCAATGCTTTGAGCTTTATTCAATAGCCGAGGCCTACGAGAAAAGCCGCCTGGACGGCTACGCGGATACGGACGACTGCGCCGTATACATGCGCTACGTAGGCGAACCGCATTACAGTGAGGGGAGCCTTGTTAACCAAAAGCTCACTTATCAAACCGACCTGCCGTTCTTTTACGCGGCGAAGGGAGACAGCATGCGCATAGGCTGCGGAGAGGATACGCATATACTTATCGAAAACCGCGCCCTTATACTGGGCGGGGTAAACATACCCTACGCTAAAGGCCTTCTTGGCCACAGCGACGCGGACGTGCTGCTGCACGCCGTTACCGATGCACTTTTAGGTGCCGCCGCTATGGGAGACATTGGCAGGCATTTTCCCGATACGGATGAGCGCTACCGCGGCATAAGCAGCATAACGCTCCTTAAAGCCGCCTATGAAAAGATTCTGGCGCAGGGCTTCAGGGTAAACAACATTGACGCTACCGTAATCGCCCAGCGGCCGAAGCTCGCGCCGTACATTGACCAAATGCGAAAGAACGTTGCGGACGCGCTCGGGACGGACATTGCCAACATAAGCATAAAGGCAACCACGACCGAGGGTATGAACGCCGAAGGCCGCGGCGAATGCATCAGCGCACGCGCCGTATGCACGCTTTTGCCCTCAAAATAAGGCCCGAAACCGAAAGGACAGCCGATGAAAAGCGACAAGCCCAAGCAAATAGTGAACGAGTATGTGCACAATGCCAAATTTCGCGGCTATGTGGGCATTTATATTGGGTTGTGTGTCGATATACTGTATGTCGTATTCCGCGCGTTTACGGGGCTGAAATACTCCTCCGTGTGGTTTTTGAGCATGGCCGTTTACTACGCGGTGCTCGGAGCTACCCGCGGCTACCTTATTTTGAGCCTGAGGCGCGCTGTGCCGCTTATGGGCAGGGAGCGAATAAGCTATGAATACACCTGCTACTCAAAAACCGCGAAGCTGCTTTTTCTTCTGAACATAGCCATGGGCGGCATGATAGCCCTTATGGTTATTCAAAACCGCCGCTTTGAGTACCCGGGATACATAATATATCTTTGCGCGGCGCATACTTTTTATATGCTCGTAACGGCCATAATAAGCCTGTTTAAGTTTCGCCGGGCCGGCATGCCCCTGCTTACGGCGGCAAAGGCCGTTAACCTTGTTGCAGCGCTTATGTCCATAATGGGCCTTCAAACGGCGCTTATAGCCCGCTTTTCAAAGGAAGGCCAGCATTACCCCGTGCGTATGAACGCCCTTACAGGCTTCTGTATATGCGTTTGCGTAATATTGATAGCCGTATATATGCTTAAGCGCGCGAAGAAGATGCGCCTGCATCTTGAAAAAATGAGCAATTTGGGGTTGGATAGGTAAAAGACCTATACAGAGCAGGTCATTTAACTGATAACCACAAAAGGAGCGGTTATTGCCGCTCCTTGTTTTTTACTTCTTTTTGCCGTTTGACTGCTTGCGCTTTCTTGAATCGAAGAAGGCGGAGTCGTCGGGCCAGGCGAACTTATCGTCCTTCATGCGGGTGTAGGCGCCGTTTTGCCTTGCGTCCGGCTGGGGCAGCTCGTTATAGTGCTGCTTAATGTAATACACCTGCGCCCACGCCGCGGCAAGAAGAACCACCCATATAACAAGCTTAAGCCACGCGCCCGCGCCGAGCACGGTACAAATATCGTTCATATTATAGCAAAGGGCGGTCATGACAGTGTAAGCCGCGGCCCCGTAATACCATTTGCCGCGCTGCATTGTTATGGCCATATATACGCTCATTACAGGCTGGAAGAACACCATTACAACGCTTGGCAGGGTAAGATAGAAAAACTCCCAACCGTCCGCGCTTGATATGCCCTGCTTGGCAAGCTGTATATGCGTTATGGTAACGCTTAAGCCCCTGCTGTAAAGCATTGGTATGCACATGCCTACGCTTACGCATATAACCTCCATAAGGCTTATTTTGCGCTTATATCCGGCAAGAAAAACAACATACAGCGCCATTGCCTCAACCGCGCCCAGCAGAAACCACCTTACGGCGATGGCGGCATTGGTCTGAAGGAAGGCCCAGCCGCTGTCCTCATAAAGCATAAGCACGGCCGCGCTCAGAACTGACGAAGCCAAAATGGCCGTAATTCCGCAGCCAAGGGGTTTTGTGAGCCTTACGCCTTTTTTATGAACAAGCATGAGCGCCGCGATCGGAACGCACATAAGAAGCACGGTTACTATAATGGCAAGTATTGCGAAAACCATATTTTCTCCAATTCAATTTATTAATGCCGTTTCATTATATCAAAAAATCGGGCCGCTGTGTAAACGACCCGATGATTTTTGTTAGCTTACTTTATCAGACAAGCTCGATAACCGCCATCTCGGTAGCATCGCCGCGGCGGGGTCCCAGCTTGTAGATGCGGGTGTAGCCGCCCTTGCGTCCATCGTACTTGGGCGCGATTTCGCGGAACAGCTTCTCAACAACGGGGTTGGGAGTCTGCTTGGCGCGCTCGGCATACTCGCTCTTGCTCTCCTTGTCCTTCTTGGGCAGGGGAGTGTTGTACAGATAAGCAATCATCTGCCTGCGGGCATGGAGCTTGGAAGGCATGTCGTTGGTCTTCTCAACCTTAACGATCTGCTGCTTCTCGTTGCGGGTTTCCTTCTCTACGGTAACGGTATTCTTGTATTCGCTTACTGCAAGGGTGATCAGCTTCTCAGCTATGGGGCGGATCTCCTTCGCGCGGGCTTCGGTGGTAACGATTTTGCCGTTCCACAGCAGCGCGGTGGTCAGATTGCGCAGCATTGCGTTGCGATGATCGCTGGCCTTGCCAAGTTTACGGTTTGGCATTTGTTTTTCCTCCTAATTAGTCTTCGTTGTGACGGAGCGAGAGGCCAAGTCCAACCAACTTCTGCTGGACTTCCTCAAGCGACTTACGGCCAAGGTTACGAACCTTCATCATCTCTTCCTCGTTGCGCTGAACAAGCTCTTCAACGGTGTTGATGCCTGCGCGCTTGAGGCAGTTGTAGGAACGCACGGACAGGTCAAGCTCCTCTATCGTCATTTCAAGGATCTTTTCCTTCTTGTCCTCTTCCTTCTCAACCATTATCTCCACGCCCTGAACATGCTCGGTCAGGTTGATGAACAGACACAGATGCTCGGTCAATATCTTGGCCGCCAGGCTTACGGCCTCGTCCGGGCGAATGGTCTCATCCGTCCAGATTTCAAGCGTAAGCTTGTCATAATCGGTGATCTGACCAACACGGGTGTTTTCCACGCGGAAATTCACCTTGCGTATGGGAGTGAATATGGAGTCAACCGCGATCTGCCCAATAGGCATATCGGGGCGCTTATTCTTGTCTGCGGAAACATATCCGCGGCCATGCTCAAGAATTATCTCCATCTCAAGCTTGCCGTTGGGGCCGAGCCATGCGATATGCAGTTCGGGATTCATTATCTCCACGTCCGCATCGGCGATTATATCGCCCGCAGTTACCTCGCACTCACCCTGAGCGCTGATTTTGACCATTTTGGGGCCGTCACTGTGCAGCTTGACGCACAGTTCTTTTATATTGAGCACTATCTCGGTAACGTCCTCGCGAACGCCTTCGATGGTAGTGAACTCATGCAGCACGCCGTCTATTTTTATAGAGGAGGCTGCAACGCCGGGCAAGGAGGAAAGCAGCACCCTGCGCAGTGAATTGCCAAGGGTGGTGCCGAAGCCGCGTTCAAGCGGCTCCACCACAAAGCGACCATAGCTGTCGGATATTTCCTCGCACTCGATCTTGGGTCTTTCGATTTCTATCATTTTTCCATCCCCTCTCTTGATGTTTGGTCAGTCGATAAGGGTCGCGGACCGCTTCATTACCTGGAGTAGAACTCGACGATGAGGTTTTCCTCAACGGTGAGATCAATGTCATCGCGCTGGGGCATCTGGGCAATCTTGCCGGTCAGATTCTCGCTGTCAAGCTCCAGCCACTTGGGTATGGGCTTGCCGGCGCCCTGCTCGCGCAGGTCTTTGAAGTTGGCCATGTCGCGGCTGCGCTCACGAACGGTAATGGTCTGGCCGGGCTTCACAAGATAGGAAGCGATATCGACCTTCGCGCCGTCTACGCGGATGTGGCCGTGGTTAACAAGCTGACGAGCCATGGGGCGGCTGGGAGCGAAGCCCAGACGATAAACCACGTTGTCAAGCCTTCTCTCGAGCAGGCACAGCATGTTGTCGCCGGTTACGCCGCGCATGTTGCTGGCCATGTCGTAGTACTTGCGGAACTGGGACTCGCTTACGCCGTAAGCGCGGCGGCATTTCTGCTTTTCGCGCATCTGCAGGCCGTATTCACTCTGCTTACGCTGCCTGGCCTGGCCATGCTGTCCCGGAGGGGTGTGGCGCTTAACAACAGCGCACTTAGCTGTGTAGCAACGGTCGCCCTTAAGGAAGAGCTTCTCGCCTTCCCTGCGGCACTGTCTGCAAACGGAATCAGTATATCTTGCCATTTGTCTGTCTCCTTAAACTCTTCTGCGCTTAGGCGGACGGCAACCGTTGTGCGGTATGGGCGTCACGTCTTTTATCATGTTGACCTCAAGGCCGGCGGTCTGGAGGGCGCGGATGGCGGCCTCACGGCCGGAGCCGGGTCCCTTCACATAGACTTCCACGGTGCGGAGGCCATGCTCCATAGCGGCCTTGGCCGCGGTCTCGCTGGCGGTCTGCGCGGCGAAAGGAGTGCTCTTCTTGCTGCCCCTGAAGCCCAGTCCACCGGCGGACGCCCAGGATATGGCGTTGCCCTGCAGGTCGGTGATGGTTACCATTGTGTTATTGAAGGAGGAACGGATATGGGCAGCGCCGCGCTCGATGTTCTTCTTTTCACGGCGTTTGCGGGTACCCGCTTTCTTGACCTTACCTTTTGCTGCTGCCATTTTGCATTAACCTCCCTTATTTCTTCTTGCCGCCAACCTGACGCTTCGGACCCTTACGGGTACGGGCGTTCTGTTTGCTGCTCTGGCCACGCACGGGCAGGCCCTTACGATGCCTGATGCCGCGGTAGCAGCCGATCTCGATCAGCCTCTTGATGTTCATGGAAGTCTCTCTCCTCAGATCGCCTTCCACCTTTATGTTATGGTCGATATAGTCCCTAAGTTTTGCCACATCGGCTTCGCTCAGGTCGCGCACGCGGATGTCAGGATCAACGCCCGTGGCTGCGAGGATGTCCGTAGCGGTCTTGCGGCCGATACCGTAAATGTAGGTCAGGCCGATCTCAACCCGCTTGTCTCTGGGCAGGTCCACGCCAGAAATACGTGCCATAAAGTTTGTACACCTCCGTAAATTTTGGTTCAATTATATATGTACCCGCCGGTTTCCGCGTTGTTTCCTTCGCGGCAGCCGCACCGGCGGCTGTTTCCGCTATTAGAAGCCCACTCCGCACACCGTGGAGCGGATTTCTAATATGTCTGGCGGCGCAATTACCGCCTGACGGAGCCCATAGCGTTGAGCTCGAAACCTTTCGAAGAGCCGGATTAAAATCCAGTGTGGCGCTCTCCTTTTTATATCTTCTCGCCGATGGGCTTTATCAGCCCTGCTTCTGCTTATGACGAGGATTCTCGCAAATCACCATCACGCGGCCCTTGCGCTTGATGACCTTGCACTTTTCGCAAATGGGTTTGACTGAAGGCCTAACTTTCATTGTTTTAATCCTCCCTTTAGTTTTTCGCGCGCCACGTTATGCGCCCGCGCGTAAGGTCGTAAGGAGACATTTCAACTGTTACTTTGTCTCCCGGCAAAATGCGGATGAAATTCATGCGCAGCTTGCCTGAAATATGTGCTAATATCTTGTGCCCGTTTTCGAGCTCTACCTCAAACATCGCGTTGGGGTACGAGTCCGTAACTACGCCCTCAACTTCGATTACATCGGTCTTTGACAAGCTATACCTCCCTAAAATACATCGTCCTCATGGTGATGCGCACCGGTTTTCAGCGCGCGGCGTAAAGCTGCATCGGCCGTTCCGCCCTTAGCCGAGAGTATATCGTCTATATTCTCTATCCGGGCCGACTCAAGCTGCAGATGCTTAAGCTTCTTCTTCTTAGGCTTTTGCGCCTTATGCGTTTTTCCGTCGCACACAAGCGCAAGCCCCGCATCATCGGTACCTATCACGGCATACCGTATGCCCTTATCCCGGCCGGCCAGCGAGACGGCCATGCGTCCCTTCAGGCTTTGTGTCTTTTCAGTTTCAGCCATCGGCTGCACCTCAAAGAGTAAGAATTTCGGGCTTTCCGTTCGCGGTTATCGCAACGGTGTTTTCATAGTGGGCAGAGGGCTTCGCGTCTCTCGTTACAACCGTCCATCCGTCCTTAAGCACCGTAACATCCGCCGTGCCAAGGTTTATCATCGGCTCTATCGCAATAGTCATGCCGGGATAAAGCCTCGGTCCCCTGCCGTGCCTTTTATCATAGTAATTAGGCACCTCGGGCGGCTCATGCATGCTGGTGCCGATGCCGTGGCCTACAAGCTCACGTACAACACCGTAGCCATGCTCATGCGCGCACTGTTCCACAGCGGCACCGATATCCGAAATATGGTTGCCGGCAACCGCCTGTTCCATTCCGCGGAAGAAGCATTCCCTTGTTACTTCAACAAGCTGCTTTACTTCGTCCTTAACATTGCCGATCAATACGGTACGGGCGGCGTCTCCGTGGTAGCCATTCAATATGGCACCAACATCCACGCTGAGAATGTCTCCATCCTTCAGCTTGTAGCCGCCGGGAATTCCGTGCACCACCTGCTCATTCACGCTGGTGCAAATGCTCTTAGGATAGCCTTCGTAATTAAGGAAGCTGGGTATCGCTCCGCGGGAGCGAATAAAATCATCGGCGATCTTATTAAGCTCATCCGTGGTCATGCCCACCGCCGCGCTCTTTTCAAGAAGCAGCAGCGTGTCCCTAACAACCGCGCCCGCCGCACGCATCAGTTCTATTTCACGCTGACTTTTAATCGTAATGCGTTCGCTCATTTCAGCTTCTCCGTTGCGGACACAATCTCCGCATAAACATTATCCGGCGTATCGTCGCCGTTTACGAAATCGATGTTGCCGACCTGAGTGTAATAATCAACCAGGGGCTTGGTCTGCTTTTCGTACACGGCAATGCGGTTCTGAACCGTTTCCGGCTTATCGTCATCCCTTATATAAAGGGCGGCGCCGCACTTTTCGCAGGTATCCTTGTGGTAGGTGGACGTATGATATCCCGTGCCGCAGCCGGAGCAGGTGCGTCTTCCGCTTATGCGCTCCAGTATGCGTTCCGCGGGAACGGCAATGTCTATCACCATGTCAATGTCCGATATATCATTCAGGGCTTCTGCCTGGGCTACCGTTCTCGGGAAACCGTCGAACAGGAAACCGTTCTCGCAGTCCGCTTCCTTGATGCGCTCAGCAACCATAGCGATTATGAGGGCATCGGGAACCAGTTCGCCCCGCGCGATGTAGCCTTTGGCTTCCGCCCCCAGCGGCGTGCCTTCACGCATCTGGGAGCGGAGCATATCCCCTGTGGAGATATGGGCTATATCGTAAAGCTTGCATATCCTCTCCGCTTGGGTGCCCTTGCCGGCACCCGGAGGTCCAAGAAATATAAGCTTCATAGTATTTATCCGGCTTTCTTAGCCAAGGAATCCCTTGTAATGGCGCATGAGCATCATGGATTCGAGCTGAGCACTGGTCTCCAGAGCAACGCTGACCATTATCAGTATGCTTGTGGGGCCAAAGGTGGAGCTGAGTCCGAACGCACCAAGCAGCACGGTGGGGACTATGGCCAGAACCATAAGGAAGACAGCGCCGAACAGGGTAAGACGACCGCTTATCTTCTGCAGATATTCGCCGGTGGGCCTGCCGGGACGGATGCCCGGTATAAAGCCGCCGTTCTGCTGCAGGTTCTTGCTTATCTCAACGGGATTGAAGGAAATCGTCGTATAGAAGTAAGCGAATACAACTATCAGCAGAGCATAGATTACGTAATACACCACGTGTCCATACCAATGGCTTGAGCTTGCGCTCATATAATTGATATAGAACTTGTAGAATCCGCCATCGGGCCAGAACTGACCGATCATCGCGGGAACCTGCATAATGGTCATTGCGAAGATCAGAGGCATAACGCCGTTAGCGTTGGCCTTGAGGGGGATAAAGGTGCTCTGTCCGCCGTACATCTTGCGGCCGACAACGCGCTTTGCGTACTGCACGGTAATGCGGCGCTCACTGCGATCAATGAACGTGACACCGGTAACGATTACCAGTACGAACACGATCAGGATGGGCAGTATCCACCAGTAATACTGGCCGGTTACGAACACTGCCTTTATGAGGCTGAGCACAACGGTGGGAACGCGGGCGCAGATGGAAGCGAAGATCAGGAAGGAGACGCCGTTGCCGATGCCCTTCTCGGTAATTCTTTCGCCAACCCACATGAGGAACGCGGTACCTGCCGTACAAACGCAACCTATCGTGGCATAGGTGAGGAAAAGATTATCGGTGCTGGAAAGCACGTTTCCGCCATAGGTGCTGTTCTGCAAACCGGCAACAATACCGATGCTCTGCACCAGTGCAAGACCGATTCCGGTATAGCGGGTAATGGCTTCTATCTTTTCCCTGCCATCCTCCTCCTTGGAAAGCCTTTCAAGGCTGGGGATGGCAATGGTGAGTAATTGAATGATTATAGAGCCGGTGATGTATGGCGAAATGCCCATTGCAAAGATGGAAAAGTCACCGAAAGCGCCGCCGGAGAGCAGGTTGAGGAATCCCAACATATCGTACTGCTCCGCATATTGTGTAATGGCTGCCGCGTTCACACCGGGGACGGGGATGAAGGAACCCAGACGATAGATTACGATGAGAAGCATCGTATAAAGCATCTTCGTGCGGATGTCCTTTATTTTCCATGCGTTGACGAGCGTGCTAAACATCAGACCACCTCAGCGCTTCCGCCAGCGGCCTCAATAGCCTTCTTGGCCGTCTCAGAGAACTTCGCGGCCTTGACATCCAGCTTCTTGGTCAGCTCGCCGCGACCGAGAACCTTAAGTCCGTCCTTCTCTATCTTGCTGATAATGCCCTGCTCCTTAAGCAGCTCGGCAGTAACGGCAGTACCGTTCTCCAGCTTTTCAAGATCGCCGACGTTAACAACGGTGTATTCCTTAGCGAAAATGTTGGTGAAGCCGTGCTTAGGCAGACGGCGTGCGAGGGGCATCTGGCCGCCTTCGAAGCCGTTCTTCTTGCTGCCGCTGCGGGCTTTCTGGCCCTTATGGCCCTTGCCGGAGGTCTTGCCCAAGCCGGAGCCCGTGCCGCGGCCTACGCGCTTTACGGACTGGGTGGAGCCCTCTGCCGGCCTTAACTCTTGTAGTTTCATGCTTCTACCTCCGATTAAACTTCTTCGACCTTTACAAGGTGCTTTACCTTGAAGATCATGCCGCGCACGGCCGCATTGTCGGGCTTGATAACGGTGCTGTTGGTCTTATGCAGACCCAGCGCCTTTACGGTAGCCTGCTGGTCGTCAAGCGCGCCAATGGTGCTCTTTACGAGGGTTATTTTCAGATCAGCCATCGTTTCCTCCTATCAGCCGAGGATTTCTTCCACGGTCTTGCCGCGCAGACGCGCGATCTCTTCCGCAGTGCGCAGCTGGCTGAGTCCATCCAGAGTCGCCTTAACGCAGTTAGCGGGGTTGTTGGAGCCGTAGCTCTTGGTACGAATGTCCTTTATGCCGACCATTTCAAGCACCGCACGGACGGGGCCGCCCGCGATAACGCCGGTACCTTCTTCGGCGGGGAGCATCCTTACATGGCCCTTGCTGTACTTGCCTTCCACAGCGTGCGGAATGGTAGTGCCAACTACGGGGACCTGTATCATGTGACGCTTGGCGTCTGCAACGCCCTTGCGCACGGCTTCGGGAATTTCGGTAGCCTTGCCCAGACCTACGCCAACCTTGCCTTCGCCGTCGCCGACAACCATCAGCGCGGTAAAGCGGAAGTTACGGCCGCCCTTAACGACCTTGGCGACGCGGTTGATATAAACAAGCCTTTCCTTGAGTTCTACTTCAGGTGTTTCGATACGCTTTTGCATTTAGACCTCCTTAGAATTCCAGCCCGGCCTTGCGAGCGCCGTCTGCAAGCTTCTGAACGCGTCCGGTGTACAGATAGCCGCCGCGGTCGAATACAACCTGCTTGACACCCTTTTCGAGGGCCCTCTTGGCAACGGTTTCGCCTACGATCTCGGCAGCCTCGCTCTTGGTCTTGCCTTCGAGCTGAGCCGCGACTTCCGCATCCAGAGTGGAAGCGGCCGCGAGAGTGTGGGAAGCGTCGTCATCGATGACCTGGGCGTAAATGTGGTTCAGGCTGCGATATACGTTGAGCCTGGGGCGCTCGGCGGTACCGAGGATGTGCCTGCGGGTACGCTGATGCCTCTTCTGACGTATAGAGTTTTTATCTA
Source organism: bacterium (assembly GCA_963643205.1). Lineage (GTDB taxonomy): Bacteria > Bacillota > Clostridia > Christensenellales > CAG-138 > Phil1. The sequence continues at coordinate 16,571 of CAVIJJ010000012.1, forward strand.
TCCTTGATATCATTGTCTTTGCTCCTTATCTACGCCTTACTTACCGGTCTTGCCTTCCTTACGGCGTACATGCTCGCCGGCGTAGCGGATACCCTTGCCCTTGTAAGGCTCAGGCTCGCGGACCGCACGGATATCTGCCGCAATCTGACCGACCTGCTGCTTGCTTGCGCCCTTTACCACGATGCGGTTGGGTGCGGGAACCTCAAAGGTGATGCCCTGGGGAGCTTCAAACTCGACGGGATGGGAATAACCCATATTCAGTACGAGCTTGGTGCCCTGAAGCTGGGCGCGGTAACCTACGCCCTCAATCTCCAGATTCTTTGCAAAACCTTCGGTTACGCCGACTACCATATTGTGTATAAGGGAGCGGGTAAGACCGTGCAGCGCGCGGTGACGCTTGTCGTCGCTGGAGCGCTTCACGTGAAGCACACCATTTTCCTGTTCAATCTCCATTTCAGGAGCCATCTTCTCAGTAAGAGTGCCCTTGGGGCCTTTCACGGTTACGGTGTTGCCGTCATCGACCGTGATTGTCACTCCGCCAGGAACGCTTATCGGAAGTTTTCCGATTCGTGACATGTTATTGCACCTCCGTTTATATTGGTTTTAATTACCAGATGTAAGCGAGGACTTCGCCGCCCACGCCCTGCTTGCGGGCTTCCCTGTCGGTCATGATGCCGCGGGAGGTGGATATGATGGCGATGCCCAAACCGTTAAGCACCTTGGGCAGCTGGTCCTTGCGCGCGTAGATGCGCAGACCGGGCTTGCTGATGCGCTTGAGGCCGGTTATGACCCTCTGCTTGTTGGGGCCGTACTTGAGGTCGATGTGGATATACTTGGCCACGCCGTCCTCACGGATGTCATAGCCCTTGATGTAGCCTTCGTTAAGAAGGATCTCGGCTATGGCCTTCTTTACCGTGGAAGCGGGGACGAGAACGTCCTCATGCTTTGCGGTAAGAGCGTTGCGGATACGGGTCAGCATATCGGCGATGGGATCAGTTATCAACATAGTCTTATTTCTCCTTTCGATATGCTTACCAGCTGGCCTTACGCACGCCGGGTATCTCGCCCTTGTAGGCAAGCTCCCTGAAGCAAACACGGCAGATGCCGTACTTGCGCAGCACGGAGTGCGGACGGCCGCAGATGCGGCAGCGGGTGTAAGCGCGGGTGGAATACTTCGCCGGGCGCTGCTGCTTTATTTTCATGCTTGTCTTTGCCACTGTTTCTTCCTCCTAATCACGCCTGCATGAAGGGCATGCCCATAAGCTTGAGCAGTTCCTTCGCTTCTTCGTCGGTCTTAGCCGTGGTAACAAATACTATGTCCATACCCCTGATCTTATCAACGTCGTCATAGTTGATTTCGGGGAATATCAGCTGTTCCTTCAGGCCCATGGCGTAGTTGCCGCGGCCGTCAAAGCTGGTATCGGGGATGCCGCGGAAGTCGCGTACGCGGGGGAGTACGATGTTGATGAGCTTATCAACAAAGTAGTACATCCTGTCACCGCGCAGGGTTACCTTGGCGCCGATGTTCATGCCTTCGCGAACCTTGAAGTTTGCGACGCTCTTCTTAGCCTTGGTAACAACGGGCTTCTGGCCGGCGATTATGCTCAGCTCTTCCACCGCGTTCTCCATACCCTTGGGGTTATCCTTCTCGGAGCCGAGGCCCATGTTGATGACAACCTTCTCGAGCTTGGGGATCTGCATAACGTTTTCGTAACCGAACTTTTCCTTAAGCTGGTCTACGATCTCGTCGGTGTACTTAACCCTGAGACGGGGAGCCTCACTGAAGGGCTTCGCCTCAACGGCATTCTTCTTCTTCTTGGCGGGTGCCTGAGCGGCGGTATCTTTCTTAGCCATTCTCTTTTCCTCCTGCCTCAGTCAATGTTCTTGCCGCACTTTTTGCAAACGCGGACCTTCTTGTCGCCGTCCATAGCATGACCAACGCGAGTGGCCACGCCGCACTTGGGGCAAACCAGCATTACGTTGGACGCGTTGATGGTGCCTTCGTGCTCTATACGGCCGCCGGCTTCGCCCTGCTTGCGGGGCTTGCGATGCCTGGTAACCATGTTGGCACCCTGCACCATTATGCGCTCCTCTTCGGGGAAGGCGGAAAGGACTTTGCCCTTCTTGCCCTTGTCCTTGCCGGAGATGACGACTACGGTATCGTCTTTCTTGACGTTAAGCTTCTTCATTGCGTTTCCTCCATCAAAGCACTTCGGGCGCAAGGGAGATTATCTTCATGTAATCCTTAGCGCGAAGCTCCCTCGCCACAGGCCCGAAAATACGGGTTCCCTTAGGCTCCTTCTTGTCGTTTATGATAACGGCCGCATTGTCGTCGAAACGGATGAAGCTGCCGTCTGCCCTCTGAGTGGGGTAAGTGGTCCTGACCACTACCGCGTGCACAACATCCTTCTTCTTTACGGCACCGCCGGGGGAGGCGGACTTTACGGAGGCAACTATAACGTCGCCTATGCCGGCGCTCTTGCGGAAGGAGCCGCCCAGGCAGCGGATGCACATGATTTCCTTGGCGCCGCTGTTATCTGCTACTTTAAGCCTTGTCTGCGGTTGAATCATTTTTTGCTCCTTTCCGGCTTACTTGGCCTTCTCAACTATCTCGACCAGCCTCCAGCGCTTATCCTTGCTGAGGGGACGGGTCTCCATGATCTTAACGGTGTCGCCTATGCCGCACTCGTTATTCTCGTCATGGACCTTAAACTTGCGGGTACGGTTTACCATCTTGCCATAAAGGGGATGACGTACCTTGGTCTTAATCGCTACAACGATGGTCTTGTCCATCTTGTCGCTTACGACTTCGCCGATGCGGGTCTTGCGATAACCTCTTGATATCTGTTCCATTGGTTTAATCTCCTTTCACCCTTACTCGGCGGCCTTGAGCTCGCGCTCACACAGCAGGGTCTTGACCCTGGCCACGTCCTTCTTGCACTCGCCTATGCGCTGGGGATTGCTGAGCTGGCCGGTGGCGAGCTGGAAGCGCAGATTGAACAGCTCTTCCTTAAGCTCCTTTTCCTTGGCGACAAGCTCTTCGGTAGAGAGCTTTCTCAGTTCATTAGCCTTCATTGCTTTCGCCTCCTGCAACAGTCTCTTTCTGTACGAACTTGCACTTGAGGGGCAGCTTGTGCATTGCAAGCCTGAGCGCCTCTTTGGCAGTCGCATCATCCACGCCGGCGATCTCGAACATAACTCTGCCGGGCTTGACAACCGCTACCCAATACTCGGGTGAACCTTTACCGGAACCCATTCGGGTTTCTGCCGGCTTTTCGGTAACGGGCTTGTCGGGGAATATCTTTATCCAAACTTTACCGCCGCGCTTGATGTAACGGGTCATCGCTACACGGGCGGCCTCTATCTGCTGGCTGGTAACCCAGGCGGGCTCGGTGGCCATCAAACCCCAATCGCCGTAGGTCACGGTGTTGCCGCGCAATGCCTTACCGGTCATACGACCGCGATGGACTCTCCTGCGCTTAACTCTCTTAGGCATCAACATGGTTATTTGCCCTCCTTACGCTTTCTTCACACGGTTGAGCACTTCGCCCTTGTAGATCCAAACCTTGACGCCGATGCGGCCGTACGCGGTATGGGCTTCTGCAAAGCCGTACTCGATGTCCGCACGGATGGTCTGAAGGGGAATTGAACCTTCGTGATAACCTTCGCTGCGGGCTATTTCCGCTCCGCCAAGACGACCGCCGCAAGCGATCTTGATGCCCTTGGCACCGGCCTTGGTGGCTCTCATCATGCTCTGCTTCATGGCACGACGGAAGGAGATACGCTTTTCAAGCTGAGCCGCGATGTTTTCCGCAACAAGCTGCGCGTTCGCGTCGGGGTTCTTTACCTCCATGATGTTCACGTTGACGGGCTTGCCGATCAGCGTGCTTACGTCTGCCTTTATGGCGTCTACGCCCACGCCGCCTTTGCCTATCAGCATGCCGGGACGGCCGGTGTAGATGCTAACGGTTACCTTGCCGGCAGCGCGCATGATCTCTATGCGGGCAATACCTGCGGCGTAGTGAACCGCCTTGATGTGGTCGCGGATCTTCTTATCCTCGATGAGGAAATCGGAGAATTCCTTCTTGGAAGCGTACCAGCGAGTGTTCCAATCTCTGATGACGCCTACGCGGAATCCGTTCGGATTAACTTTCTGTCCCATTGCTTCCTCCTTAGTTTGCCTTGTCCAGGATAACGGTTATGTGGCTGGTGCGCTTGCGGATCCTGCTCGCGCGGCCCTGGGCGCGGGGACGGAAACGCTTAAGGGTGGGTCCCTGATTTGCGAACACCTCGGCTACGAAGAGCTGATCCGCGCTCATGTCCAGATTGTTTTCCGCGTTGGCAACGGCGGAATTAAGGACCTTAAGCACCGGCTCGCTGGCAGCCTTGGGGGTGTAGGCCAGAATGGCCTTGGCTTCTGCCACAGACTTGCCCCTGATCAGGTCGATAACGACCTTGACCTTACGGGAGGAGATGCGGACATATTTGGCGATGGCGCGGGGACGCTTGTCGGCGTTGGCCTTGCGCGCTGCGCTCTTTTCTCTTGACCTAGTTGCCATGTGTTTCGCTCCTCCTTATTTCTGACCAGAGGTCTTCTCGGAACCCCTGTGTCCTCTGAAAGTACGGGTGGGCGCAAACTCGCCCAGCTTGTGACCGACCATTTCCTCGGTCACATACACGGGAACGTGCTTCCTGCCGTCATGAACGGCGATGGTGTGTCCCACCATCTCGGGGAATATCGTGGAAGCCCTGGACCATGTTTTAACCACGGTCTTCTTGCCGCTTTCGTTCATCGCGTGAATGCGAGCGAGCAAGCGTTCCTGAACAAAAGGCCCCTTCTTAACTGATCTGCTCATTGTTGACTCCTTTCGCCTCTTACTTGCCGTTCCTGCGGCGCACGATGAACTTATCGTTGACGTTCTTGGTCTTGCGGGTCTTATAACCAAGTGCGGGCTTGCCCCACGGAGTGACCGGGCCAGGACGACCGATAGGCGCCTTGCCCTCGCCGCCGCCGTGCGGATGGTCGCAGGGGTTCATGACGGAACCGCGTACGGTGGGCCTGAAGCCCTTATGGCGGGTACGACCGGCCTTACCAAGCTTGATGTTCTCGTGGTCCACGTTGCCAACCTGGCCGATGGTGGCCTTGGCGTTCATGGGGATCAGGCGAACTTCGCCGCTGGGCAGACGGACCTGCGCGTAAGCGCCTTCCTTAGCCATAAGCTGGGCGGCGTTGCCGGCGCTGCGGGCGATCTGAGCACCCTTGCCGGGCTTGATCTCGATGCAGTGGATCATGGTACCAACAGGTATCTGACGGATCTGCATCGCGTTGCCGACCTTGATGTCCGCGCCTTCGCCGGAAAGCAGGGTGTCGCCAACCTTCAGGCCAAGGGGAGCGATGATGTAGCGCTTTTCGCCGTCTGCGTAGTTGAGCAGGGCAATGTTCGCGCTGCGGTTAGGATCGTATTCGATCGTGGCAACCTTGGCGGGTACGCCGTCCTTGTTGCGCTTGAAATCGACTATCCTGTACTTGCGCCTGGCGCCGCCGCCGCGATGGCGAACGGTTATACGGCCGTGGTTATTGCGGCCGCCGCTGGAGCGAAGGTCTTCCAAAAGGGATTTTTCCGGCGTGGTGCAGGTGATCTCCTCAAAAGCGGAGACGGTCATGAAGCGCTGGCCGGGAGTGGTGGGTTTGATCTTCCTTATAGCCATTGTGTGCCTCCTTACTGGGCAATGCTGTCGAAGAATTCAATACCCTTGGAATCCTTCTTCAGCTTCACATAGGCCTTCTTGACGGAAGGACGGCGGCCTTCGTGCAGGCCCTGCCTCTTCATCTTGCCCATGTGGTTAACGGTGTGTACGGAATCGACCTTTACGCCGAACACTGCTTCAACAGCCTGGCGAATCTCAGTCTTGTTAGCCTTCTTGTCAACCACGAAGGTGTAGGTCTTTTCCGCAAAGTGGTCGTAGCTCTTCTCGGTGAGTACGGGGCGGATGATTATATCATGGGGAGACTTCATTATGCGTACACCTCCTCTATCTTAGCAAGAGAATCCTTGGTGAGGATGAGAGTGTTGTACTTGAGAATCTCGTATACATTCAGAGTGCCGACCAGAGTGGTCTTGACGCCGGGGATGTTCCTGGCGGCGCGCTCTACTATCTCGTCCTTGTCGCTGAGCACTATGAGCGCCTTGGTGACGTTCATGGCGTTAAGCACCTTGACCATTTCCTTGGTCTTGGGGTTCTCTATATCCAGTGCATCGTAAACGATCAGTTCGTTGTCGTTTACCTTGCCGGTCAGCGCGCTCTTCATGGCAATGCGCTTAACCTTCTTGTTTACGCTCAGGCGATAGTCGCGCGGCTTGGGAGCGAACACTACGCCGCCGTGGGTGAATATAGGCGCGCGGTTGCTGCTGTGACGAGCGCGGCCGGTACCCTTCTGGCGGTAAATCTTGATGCCGCCGCCGCGTACTTCGGCGCGGGTCAGGGCGCTCTGCGTGCCCTGGCGCTGATTGGCCAGATAAGCCTTAACAACTTCGTGGACGGCGTACTGATTGATCTCAGCACCGAACACGTTCTCGCTCAGGGCGATCTCGCCGATGTTCTCGCCGGCGATATTGTGCAATGCTACGTTAGGCATTTTCTACTTCTCCTTTCCCTTACTTAACGGTTTCCCTAACCATTACCAGGGAACCCTTAGCGCCGGGGATCGCGCCCTTTATGAGCAGCAGATTCCTTTCGGCGTCTACTTTGGCGACCTCAAGGTTCTGAACCGTGATGCGCTCGGAGCCCATGTGGCCGGGGAGGCGCTTGGTCTTGAATACCTCGCCGGGGTAGGTGCAGGCACCCATTGAACCGGCTACGCGGTAGGAGTGAGAACCGTGGGTCTTGCGGCCGCGGGACTGATTCCAACGCTTGATGTTGCCCTCGAAGCCCTTGCCCTTGCTCTTGCCGGTGACGTCTACCTTGTCGCCGTTGGCGAACACGTCAGCCTTAATGACCTGACCGACTTCGTAAGCCGCGGTATCATCCAGCTTGAGTTCGCGCACATAGCGATGCGCGGCAACGCCGGCCTTCTTGAGGTGACCAAGTTCGGGCTTGGTGATGAGCTTTTCCCTTACGGGGCCAAAGGCTACCTGCACGGCATCATAGCCGTCTTTGCCGGTGGTCTTAATCTGAACCACGGGGCAGGGACCCGCAAGCACTACGGTGACGGGGATCATGGTTCCGTCTTCTCTGAACATCTGGGTCATGCCGACCTTGGTGCCCAAAATCGCTTTCTTCATTGTAAATCCACCTCCGTGCTTACAGCTTGATCTCGATATCTACACCCGCGGGGAGATCGAGCTTCATCAGCGCGTCCACCGTCTTGGCGGAGGGCTGCAGAATGTCGATCAGGCGCTTATGGGTGCGCATCTCAAACTGCTCTCTGCTGTCCTTATACTTGTGGGGAGAACGGAGGATGGTAACTATTTCCTTCTCCGTCGGCAGGGGTATGGGGCCGCTTACGTGGGCGCCCGTGCGCTTTGCCGTGTCCACGATCTTTTCCGCGCTCTGGTCGATCAGGTTGCACTCGTAGGCCTTGAGCTTAATGCGGATTTTCTGATTTGCCATATTATTTCTTCCTCCTTTTAGTATCGGGGCCGTACACGCAGCCGTGTGTTTCATCTCTAAAATACCTCGGCCGGGCACTTGCCCGTTGCCCGTATCGTGGGCACTCTGCGGAAATTACCCGGATGGCATACCGGCAACCTCCCGCTGAGTTTTTCACGTTATCGCCACACGAATAAACCGCGTTCATTCGCGCAACGGACATATTCTACCCTATATTCGGGGAAATATCAAGCTTTTTTTATAAAAAAACCAAACTTTTTTCGCAAACACGCATCCGGGTGTTTCCAGGCCCGTAAAAGCGTGTTTTTTCTTGATTTTTTGCCCGATTAAGGTATCATAATGATATATACCCTGTCAACAACACAATACGGAAGGAGACTCACAAATGCTTAAAACCAACAAAGAAAAAGTAGTAAAAGGCTCCGTAGTGGGCAAGATAAGGCCCAATGTTTGCCGCGGCTGGCGCGTGGCGCAGGACGGGAAGCCGTTCCTTACGCCCGGTATCGGCGGCATCAATTATAATGTAAAGCTTGGTGACTGCGCGTTCGGACTCGCGGGCGACCACATTGAGCCCGGAGTTTCGCTTTATCACGACAACAAGGACTTCAGCGAGTATTTGAACATTCTTTCCTGCATAGGCAACGAGGCCGTAGTTATGAGCGGCGACGGCAAGGGCAAGCACGGCTTCGTAACGGGCAAGCACGGCGGCGCGGAGGACGTTATGGTCTACTTTGAGGATGAAACGCTTGATCTGCTCTGCCCCGAAGACAAGGTTCTTATCCGCGCGCACGGCCAGGGGCTTAAGCTTATCGATTATCCGGAAATAAGCGCAATGAACATAGACCCCGAGCTTTTTGAAAAGCTGGGCATAGAGGAAAACGGCGACGGCACCATCACCGTTCCCGTAGCCGCAGTTATACCGCCCTATCTTATGGGCTCCGGCATCGGCTCTGCCCTTTCCTTCCGCGGCGATTACGACATTATGACCCACGATCCGGCCAAGGTAAAAGAGCTTGGGCTTGATAAGCTCCGCTTCGGCGACCTTGTTCTGCTGCAGGATTGTGACAACGTGTACGGGCGCGGCTTCCTTACGGGCGCAACGGCGGTTGGCGTTATAATCCACTCCGATTGCCTGCTCGCCGGACACGGCCCCGGAGTTACCGTGATACTGGCCTCTCAGAAGCCTCTTATCAAGGCAAAGGTAGTTGATGACGCAAACATAATAAACGGGCTGAAGTTCTGATTTCAGCGTATCAAAAAGGCCGTCTCGCGACGGCCTTTTGTTTTTGCCTGTTCTGTTTTCTTATTAATCCATTACGGGACGCTCGTCACCATAGAAGAACACGGCAACAGTGCCGGGGCCGCTATGCGATCCAATGATGGTGCCTATGTCGCAAAGGCGGATTTTGCCGCGCAGCTTGGGGAAGCGCTCCTCAATCGCGTCAATAAGCATCTGAGCGTCGTCGGAGCACTTTGAATGGCAGACAAAGCAGCGCTGATCATAGTCCCTGCCGCCCTGAGCATGCTTTTCCATTTCGTCAACCGTGGCTTGTACGGCTTTCTTTTTGCCGTGCACCTTGCTGTACGCCTTAATGGCGCCATTGCTGTCCAGCCGCATAAGGGGGCATATGCTCATGATGGTGGCAACCATTGCCGCGGCGCCGGAAACACGGCCGGTGCGATGGAACTGCGTCATATCCGACGAGAAGAACTGGTGATGCACCTTGTTGCGGTTCTGCATAACCCAGTCGGCGGTTTCCTCAAGGGTAGCTCCCGCGTCGCGCATATCCGCGGCGGTATCCACGATAAGGCCGTATCCGGAGGACGAACAGAGTGTATCGATTACAACAAGCTTCTTATCCGGATATTTCTCGTTCAGTATCTTTGCGGCAAGCTCGGCATTATGCACGGAGCCGGACTGGCCGGACGTGAAGCTGAGATGCAGCACGTCGCCCTTTTGCAGCTGCTCCTCAAAGAACTCAAGATATGTTTCAACGTTGATCTGAGAGGTTTGAGGAAGCTTGCCTTCCTGCAGAAAGCGATAAAACCTGGGCAGAGCCTCAGGGTCGCGCCCCATGTCGTCCACGTATTCTTTTCCGTCTACAACATAGGTGTAAAACAGCACGGGAATGTTTCGCTGTTCCATATAGGAGTATGGCAAATCCACAGTGGAACAGCAGCTAAGAATGAATTTACGATCCATAGAATGTTCCTCCTTATAATAAGGGAAAAATGATTACATTCGCATTATACCACGCCTCAATTTTTAGTCAATAATTACGGTTCGCTTTGGCGCACAGGCCTTTTGTATATTTTAGTATTGCCTTTTATGGAATGTTGTGATATATTTGTCTGTATTACAGATACAAGTGTATTTGAACAAAAGACATTTGCTATTAAATGTACTTCCCGGAAGGAGATTGAATATGAACATAGCTTTGCTGGGCTTCGGAACGGTAGGCCGCGGGTTTTACAGGCTGCTTAGTGAGCGGCCGCTTTCGCTAAGGCTTTGCGCCGTGCTTTCAAGAAGGCCGCTTGACGGGGTTGACTGCCTTGTTACGAACGACTTTTACAAAATACTTAATGAAGCGGACGCTGACATAGTGGTTGAGGCAATGGGCGGTCTTGAGCCGGCGCATGAATATGTGCGCGCCGCGCTTATGGCAAAGAAACACGTTGTTACGGCAAACAAGCAGCTTATGTGCGCGTATTACGACGAGCTTATCACTCTCGCGCGGGAGAACGGCGTTTGCATTCGCTGCACGGCGGCGGCAGGCGGCGGCATACCCTGGCTTAGCTCCCTTTCTCGCGCGGCGAGCGTGGACTCTATAATATCCGTAAGCGGTATTATGAACGGCACTTCCAATTATATACTCGACGCGGTGCAGCGCCTTGGCGGGGATTACGCAAGCGCGCTTAAGGAGGCACAGCGGCTTGGCTATGCCGAGGCTGACCCCACGGCGGATGTGTGCGGACTGGACACGAGGCGAAAGCTTGTGCTGAGCGCGAACATAGCGTTTGGCGTATCCGTAAGCGAATATTCCATTCCCTGCCAAAGCATAACCAATATAAATGAAGCGGACATACATTATTTTAAGGAAAACGGATTTGTGTGCCGCCTTATAGGGCACGCGGAGCGGCATTTCGGCACGATAAGCGCCGCGGTTGAGCCAATGCTTTTCCGTTCTGACGCAAACGAGGCGCGGATATACGAATGCGGAAACATAATGAGCCTTAACGCCGCGCATTTAGGAAAGCAAAGCTTTATAGGCGCCGGAGCGGGCGGATACCCCACGGGAAGCAACGTGCTTGCGGACTGCAGAGCCATTGAGCGCGGGTGCGACGCGTTCTATACCGATTCCTTCACGGCGGACGAAATAGACAATTCCCGCGCTTACGCACGATATTACATAAGGCTTGGCGATAAGGCGCCTTACATAAGCAAGCCCCTTTCGCTTGAGCAGGCGCACAGCCTTTGCTCGGATGACGATTTCAACGGCTTTATGGCCGCAATAGCCGAATAATATTTTGATTTTAATTTTAGGAGATAAACAATAAATGCTTAAGGTAGCTAAGTTCGGAGGCTCTTCCATGGCCGACGCCGCGCAGATACGCAAGGTTTGCGGCATTATAAGGGCAGACGAGGCAAGAAAGATAATTGTGGTTTCCGCCGCGGGCAAACGGAACCCCAAGGACCACAAGATAACAGACCTTCTTTATCTTTGCCACGCGCATATAAAGTACGGCGTGTCGTGCAAAGAGATATTTGACCAAATAAGGCAGCGCTATATTGACATACGCGACGAGCTATCCCTTTCAACCCCGCTTGAGGCGGAATTTGACGCGCTGTGGGAGAAAATGCAAAAGGGAATTGATGAGGATGAGCTTGTAAGCCGCGGCGAATACTTTTCGGCAAGGATACTCGCGGACGCGCTTGGATATGACTTTATAGACGCGAAGCTTTGGCTTACGTTTGCCATTGACGGCAGCATAGACGAGGAGGCTTCATACGCGGCGCTTAAACGCATAGCAACCGACAGGCGCGCTGTTATACCCGGCTTTTACGGCGTTGCCCCCGGCGGGCGGATACTTACCCTTTCAAGGGGCGGAAGCGACGTTACCGGCGCGCTGGCCGCGGCGGCGCTTGACGCGGACGTTTACGAAAACTGGACTGATGTTTCCGGCATACTTATGGCGGATCCGCGCATAGTGGATAATCCCGAGCACATAGACAGGCTTACATACAGCGAATTGCGAGAGCTTAGCTACATAGGCGCGCAGGTGCTGCACGAGCACGCGGTTTTCCCCATAAGGGAGAAAAACATTCCGCTTAACATACGCAATACGAATGAACCCGAGCACCCGGGCACCATGATAATGCGCACGATTGACGACAGCCTGGACAACAGCCACCGCTTTATAACCGGCATTGCCGGCAGGAAGGGATACACGGTTATTACCCTATCCAAAACCGGCATGTCCTCAACGCCCGGCATACTTAGGCAGATACTTGAAATATTTGAGAAGGCGAACATAAACATAGAATACGTTCCCTCAGGCATAGACAGTCTATCCTTGGTTGTATCCGGCTCAAGCGTTGAAAGCTGCCTTTACACGCTGCTTGGCGAGCTTGAAAAGAGCATAAAGCCCGACCATATAAAGACCGAAACCGGCATAGCCGTTGTAGCGGCGGTAGGCCGCAGGATGGCGTTCCGCCCCGGCATATCGGGCAAAATATTCGCGGCGCTCGGCGAAAACGGGGTTAACATACGCATGATAACCCAAGGGCCGGAGGAACTGAACATAATAGTAGGCGTTGACGAAAAGGATTTTGAGCAGGCGATACGCGTGCTGTATAACGGCTTTGCCACAATAGCGTAAGGAGGATAAACAATATGAAGCAATATAAAATAGGCATTCTGGGCGCAACAGGCGCCGTTGGCCGCGAGATGATGAAGGTGCTTGAGGAGCGCAAGTTCCCCATTAGCGAACTTAGACTGCTTGCCGGAAGCTCCGCAGGCAAAAAGCTGAGCTTCGCAGGAAAAGAGATTACGGTTATGCAGGCAAGCGACAGCGCGTTTGAGGGACTTGATATAGTATTGGGCGCTGCCGAAAACGACATTGCCAAGCGCTTTGCCCCCGCAATAGTAAAGGCCGGGGCGGTATTCGTGGACAACTCAAGCGCGTTCCGCCTTGATAAGGACGTGCCGCTGGTGGTAAGCGAAATAAACCCCGAGGACGTGGCGAAGCACAAGGGCATAATAGCTAACCCGAACTGCACAACGATTATTTCGCTTGTTGCGCTGAACGCGCTTAATAAGGAAAGTCAAATCGAGAGCATTATCGCTTCTTCATATCAGGCGGTTAGCGGCGCGGGCGCGCAGGGCATAAGCGAGCTTAGCGAGGAAACGGCCGCGATAGCCGAGGGGCGCGAGATAAAGCCGCACGTTTTCCCCTATCAAATCGCGTACAACGTTATACCGCAGATAGGTTCGGAGGCGTTTATGGGATACACAAGCGAGGAAATGAAGCTGCAGAACGAGGGCAGGAAGATACTGCACAGCCCCGAGCTTAAGGTAAGCTGCACATGCGTGCGTGTGCCTGTATTCCGCAGCCACAGCGTTTCCCTACTTATTCGCACGCGCGATAAGATAAGCGTTGAGCGCGCGAGGGAGCTTATAGCGTCCGCCGCGGGCTGCCGCCTGAGAGACGACATAGCAAACGGCGTATACCCCATGCCGCTTGATACATCCGACCAGGATTTGGTATTTGTCGGCCGCATACGCGAGGACCTTACGAACGAACGCGGGCTTAACCTGTGGTGCTGCGGAGATCAGCTGCGCAAGGGTGCCGCCACCAACGCCGTGCAGATAGCGGAAATAGTGGCGGGGATATAAACTAAAAATGAAAGCGCCGAGTTCACAGCGAACTCGGCGCTTTTTATTATCAGTATTGATTCAATATATCATGGTGGCCAATATCAAGAAGAATTATAAGCGTATCTCCTTCATAAAACCATATTACGCGAATATCCATATTCACGCTGCATTCAAACAAATCCGCAGTTCCCTGAATCCGCTTGGTTCTTAGTGACGGATGCATAGGATTGTTTGAAAGCAACTCGAGCTTGTTCTTAAGCTGTTTCTTTTCGGTGTTATCAAGTTTAGTGAAATGCTTTTTGAATTTTCCGTAAACACAAACTCATACGCCATGCTTACTTCTCCAACGCATCAAAAAGGTCTTCAACATTTGAAAAAGCAGGCTGCGTGCCATCCGCCAATTTCTTTTTAATATCGGCTATTTCCTTTTCAAGCTCTTCAACGTATTTTTTGGGGTATACAGCCACGGGTATAAGCTGAATTACACCGTCCTTCTCTACCACCTCCAGCTTGTCGCCTTCATGCATTCCAAGCTTTGCTACAACTTCCTTGGGTATTGTTATCTGCGACTTTGCGCGAAGCTCCGCTAACATAATTTCCTCCTTTCTTAAATTCCAACTTTCCTACTTTTTATTATATCCATAACAATAGAAAAAGCAACACATAAATAAAGAAAAGCCGCACATCTCGTTGATGTACGGCAAAAGTTTTTACTTCACCCAAAGCAATATATAAGATTCACGCAATCGGGCAGGGAATCGTCAACATAGCTAAGTTTTATCATTGGCATTATATGGCGTTCAGCGGGCCGCCGCGGTTGACTATCGGTGAGCTCCACTCGCCAAGCTCGCCGCCGTATTGTGCGGCAAGGTTGATCACCTTGGTGGTAAGCTTGTCCATATCCGCCTTTTTAAGCGAGCTTAGGCGAACTATGTTCGCGCCATAGGCAAGCTCCCTTTCCGGCGCGAACTGCGGAGAGGCGTAAGCAAAGCCACTCTTTCGCGCGTCCTCCGCAAAGTTAAGCATAATGCTCTCGGTTGGGAAATATACCGTAAAGGTAACGCGGCGCGTGGCACTCACGCAGTCCCCATGCTTTTTCATAAGCTCTATATGCTCACGATTCTGCTCCGTCTGCAGCTTTGCGGCATCGGGATAAAGCAGGGTTTTATACGTTAACCAGTCCGGCTCATCCGCCGTGCCCAAATCGCAGTCGATAAGCGGCGTTTTTTCCGCAATGGTTTCTCCCCGCTCAAACTCGTCCGCATCGTGAATATAGAAATAATACTGTATCTGCGCGTCTACCTCTATATACCCCACGTAAAGCGCGGAAAGCTTTTTTATAAGCTTGTCGCGGACGCCGTTCGCTATGCTACGCTCTATTTTTGAAAGCTCGGCACGCTTGTCGCTGCGGCTTTGGCAGCTTGCGTACATAAGCAGCGGGCGCGCCGACATATCGACATCAATCAGCGACATATCGACACCGAAGCGCGCCAACGCGCCGTCCAGCGGCCAATCGTATTCAAACCATTGAGCGGAACCGTCTCGCATAGTTTACTGAAGCACGGCCTTTATCCTGCGCACGCCCGCGCTGGAGGCCTCCTCCTTCTTTATCTTGAATGTGCCAAGCTCGCCGGTATGGGTCGCGTGCGGGCCGCCGCAGATTTCCTTTGAGTATTTGCCCATGGTATAAACCTTTACCTTTTCGCCGTACTTATCGCCGAAAAGGCCTATAGCGCCCTGAGCGCGTGCCTCATCCACGGTCATTTCCTCGCACGTTACTTGAACGTCCGCCTGTATGGCCTCGTTTACCAGCTTTTCCACTTCCTTGAGCTCCTCGGGAGTCATCTTACGCTCAAAGCTAAAGTCGAACCTGAGTCTTTCGGTTGTGATGTTGCTGCCCTTCTGCGCCACGCCGTCGCCAAGCACCTTTCTGAGCGCGGCCTGAAGCAGATGCGTTGCGGTATGCAAGCGCGCGGTAACCTCGTTTGCCTCCGCAAGGCCGCCCTTAAAGCGCTGCTCCGCACCCTGCTTGCTCTTGTTCTGATGCTCGCCGAAGGCGGCCTCAAAGCCGGCTCGATCCACGGTGAGGCCGTTTTCACGCGCCATTTCCTCGGTAAACTCTATCGGGAAGCCGAAAGTATCATAAAGATGGAAAGCGGTAACGCCGTCTATCTTGCCGTCCGCAAATGTGCCCTTAATGCGCTCGAACTCCTTCATGCCCTTCTTAAGGGTGTGCTGGAAGCGCGCCTCCTCCTTGGCAAGCTCGGTGGTAATCTTTTCGCTGTTTTCGCTAAGCTCCGGATACACATGGGAGTATCTTTCGATAACAGCCTCGGCAACCTTGGAAAGGCTGTTTTCGGGTATGCCAATCTGCATGGCAAAGCGAATGGCGCGGCGGATAAGGCGGCGCAGTATATAGCCCTGGTCAACATTGGACGGGGTTACGCCGCGGGGGTCGCCCAGTATAAACGTTGCGCTCCTTATATGGTCCGCTATTATGCGGAACGCCCTCTTGGTAGCGTCGTCATCATTGTAGTTTTTGCCGCTAAGTTCCGCTATGCGCGCGATTATGGGGGCGAATCCATCAGTATCGTATACGCTCTCCGCGCCCTGCAGGGTTGCGATAGTTCTGTCAAGGCCCATACCGGTATCAACATTGCGCTTGGCAAGCGGAGTTACCTTGCCGTCCGCGTCCTTATAATACTGCATGAACACGTTGTTCCATATTTCAAGATATTTGCCGCAATCGCAGGAGGGATTGCACTCGGGGCAGCACTTGGGCTTGCCTGTATCGAAGAAAATTTCGGTATCCGGGCCGCAGGGGCCGGAGTTGCCGGGAATCCACCAGTTGTGCTTTGCGCCGAGATAGAATATATGGCTGGGGTCTACGCCCATTTCAACCCAACGATCGTGGGACTCGGTATCACGCGGGGCGTTCTCGTCGCCCTCAAAGCAGGTGAAATACAGCCTGTCCTTATCTATGCCAAGCCACTCCTCGCCGGTAAGCAGTTCGTAGCTCCACTGAATGGATTCATGCTTAAAGTAATCGCCAAGGCTCCAGTTGCCGAGCATTTCAAAGAATGTGCAGTGGCTGGAATCGCCAACCTCGTCTATATCACCGGTGCGCAGGCACTTCTGCACGTCTGTAAGGCGGCTGCCCGCGGGATGCTCCTGGCCCATAAGATAGGGCACGAGGGGATGCATACCGGCCGTTGTAAACAGAACGGAAGGATCGTTTTCGGGTATAAGGGAGGCGGAAGGAATAACCTTGTGGCCCCTTTCCTCAAAGAACTTCAGGTAAAGCGACCTGAGCTGATCGGAAGTAAGGTTTTTCATTATGTATATCTCCTTAAATGTTTACAGTTTTGAGCCAATAATGAATTATATCCCACCCATAGGCGCCTTGTCAACGCAGGGCGCAGGCTGTATAATTTATATATGAGAATACGCTCGTTTTTTCGCGGCAGAAATCGCCGCTCCATAAAAAAACACGGCCGCCCTGTTATAGTGCTTAAAGGCGAACAGGGCAAAAAGCTGCGCCGCGCGCTTATAATAGCGGGCGTGGTACTGGCCGTTGTGCTGATGGTTGTGCTGCTTCAGCCGGAACCCGTGCTTATGAACAGCGCCGAAATAGCAACCGTTTGGAACAACGGCGCACTGCGCGTTGGGCTTCGCACGGATGTGCCGGGGCTTAGTGAAAACAAAGAGGGCCTTGAATGGGAAATAGCCGAGGCGCTGGCGGAACGCATAATGTCCTATTCCGATGATTACACGGGCGACACGCTTGCGCTTGAGGCTGTTGAAGTTACAAGCATGAGCGTTGGCGCCAAGCTTAAGGACGGCAGCATAGACGCGGCCATTTGCCTTATGCCCATGGACGCGAACTCAAGCTACGCTTACTCCCGCTCCTATTACGATGACCCCTGCTACATACTGGTACTGCCCGGGCATGAGGACGACGATTTAAGCAAGCTTACTGTTGGCTGCATACAGTCCGCAAGCTCATCAAGCCTTTATGTACCCTCAGGCGCGACGAGGGACAAGCTTTTTAACTACTATGAGGCAAGGGAAGACAGCGGCTACAGTACCAAGAACATAACAGGCTACGCCTCGTATACCGATCTGCTTGACGCGCTTGTAAACGGCAAGGTTGACGCGATAGCCATAAACGAGCTTATGCTGAATAAATACGGCGAGGGTTACACATATTCAAAGCACACCGCCGACATTGGCACGCTGCATTACGCCGTTGCCACGCTTTCTGACAATAGCGCGATAGCTACGGTTGCGGACATGATGCTTTCCGAAATGGGATACTGATTGAGAATTGAAGAGGAGGCTCAAAAGTGAGTCTCCTCTTTTTGTTTACACGTCCTTACTGTATGCCGAATTTTCCGCATCCCGCGGGAAAACCACGCTGCTATCCATTATATGGCGGCAGATATACGCTAAGTCCACTACGGTAAGCCTGCCGTCCGCATCCACATCCATGCTCAGCATATCGGCGGCGCTTGCCTTGCCGGAGGCTATTGTTTTGCACAAAAGTACCGCATCGCTTACGCTGAATGTGCCGCTGCCGTCCGCATCCCCGGTAACAGCCGCAGCGGTAGCGCAGGCGGCCAATATGAGCGCCGCCATGACCCAAGCGATAGTTCTTTTGCCTTTAAGCTTCATTATCATCAGCTCCCGCTATTGCGTTGCAAAGGAGTACCGCGTCCGAAACGGTTACGACTCCGTCGCCGTTCATATCGGCTGTTTCAAGGCCGCTGTCCGTAAGCACGCTGCCCTTCATGATATGGTTGCAAACAAGCCACAAGTCCGCTACATCAACCGAACCGTCGAGATTTACGTCACCCGCTATGTCCAGCGTAAGCTTGTATACGGTGGTATCCTTCACACCGCCGCTTACAACGGCATAGACAACCGTATTGCGGCCGTATATTTTATTCGCGGCATTTATTCTGCCCGCGGCAAACTCGGTTACAACCGTGCTGTCGTCAATGTCAAGCAGTGTTTGGGTTGCGCCCGATGCTATGTCGTACCTGATTATTTTGTCGGTATAGGCGCCGTTAAATTGAGCGTATATAAGTTTGCCGTTCACAAGGGCGAACGCGCCGGCGTTTGAGGCAACGGTTGTCCCCTGCCTTGTTGTGCCGTAAGGAGTGGAGCATATATTGCCCTTCATATACGGAAATTTTTTGCCGTCCGCAAGATTTCCGCCCCAAAGCGCGGTATCATTGTAATACCATGTGCCATTATAGTACCGCATGCCGCATTTTATGTCGCTCCAGAAGGCGGTGTTCGGATGAACCTCGGAAGCTTGAATCGGGGTGCTGTCGAAGGCTACATATACATTCGGGCCATTTTCGCCTTTGTATTGCTCATCTGTATATCCGGCATCCGTAAAATGGCTCTTTTTTATTTCGTCTTCCGTTTTCATGAAATAGTCATGGCGGCAGTAGCCCATATAATCCTTATCGCCGGTAATATCGCCGATATTATCGGCCATTCCGGGGTCATCCCAGGTAACATCCACATTGTACCAGCCGCCGTCTTCCGTCTGCACAACGTTCCACGCGTGGTTTATCAATTCCGCTCCCACAAGATAGCACCCTACGTTCAAAGAATTAAGCAAATCCTTGTACAAAAGTCCGTACCCCTGGCACACGGCAACGCCGTTCACAAGCGCGCCATAGGCATTTCCCTTGTTCGCGCATTCCGAATTGTAATCATAACGCGTATGCAAAGCAATGTAATCATGCAAGGAAAGGGCAATTTCCGTAGCGGTCATTTCGCCTGTGCCGGCGGGGAATATGTCGTTCAGTACCTTCTCCTTTTCCTCGCTGTACGTTTGCCTCATGCCGGCCGCGTCAGCCTTTTTGGTAAGGTTAACAGACACGGTTCTTCCTCCGGTATAATATGAAATCGAGGTTCCATCGTATATAAACGCCTCTCCCGGCATGCTGTTTAACACTTCGGTTACTATCGTGTTTATCTTTTCCTTAACTTCATTAGAATAAGTTATATTCAAATCCTTTATATTTACGCTTGATTCCTGATTCTCTATAGCGGATTTAAGGCGAACTATAATCTGGATGCCCTTGGCATCGGTAAAAGAGCCGTCGTCGGCCGTTTCATCATCCAATGCGCAGAGAGAAACGGCGTTTTGATCGAAGTTTACGCTAAGCTGTTCGCCGCTGAAGCCGCCGAACTGGAACGCCCCGCTTACATCCAGCTCCTCTTCTATAACCTCGCCCTCCTCTATCGGCGCGGGCGTGGCATCAACATCTATAAGCGGCGCGGATTCGTTTGCCGTTTCGGCTGTTTGCTCCGGCTGCGCGTTATTATCGGTTTCGCCCTCGGCAAACACAGCCGTGCTCATAAGCATTATTGCCGCAAGCATAAGGCAAAGCATCCTCTTTTTCATATTTTCCCCTTCCTGTGCGCTTATATTATTTGGGGCCAAGTTTTTAGGCTTGGCCCCGGTTTGGTTTATTAGCTTTTAGTTTCAGTTCTCGCGCTTGCGCATGGCAATGTATGCCGCGCCGACAAGGGCAAGCAGGCCAAGGCCTATCAGCATCCAGCCGCCTATCACGGCGCCATCATTGAGCTGAGCGCCTTCAAGCACGCTCACGCCATCGGCGCTGTCTATAATGGCCTTCGCGTTATCCACGCTCTCCATGCCGACCATGTAACCGGCAGTGGCGGGGGTCATGGTGTAAACGCCGTTAACAACGGTGTCGTCACCGGTGGTGGGCATGAGCACGCCCACGGTTACGCCGGTAGCGGTGGCAGTGGCGGTGCCGCTTATTACGGCGCTGCTGCCGCCGAACACCTGGTTAAGGTAGCTTATCGGATAATAGATACGGTAGCTGCCGGCCTTTTCGATGGCATTGGGGGTTATAACAACCTGCATACCGTAAGCGGAGTTGATAACAAGCGTATTGCCGCTTATGTCAACCGCGCGGAGCACGCCCTGCGGCACCTTATCATAGTAGCCGGCGTTAGCGGTTACGGTGCTGTTGCGGCTGTTTATCAGCGCCCAGTATACCTCGGTCCAGTAGCTGTCCTCAGCCTCGCTCTCGGTATCCTCGGGCTCAGCATCGTACCAGCCTATTACGAACTGAGTATCGCCGGTTATGGTGAACTGCAGCCCGGTTTCGGTCTTGGTGGGGGCTATGGTCTCGGTGGTGCCATCCGCGTTGCGCAGTATTATCACGAATGTCTTATCCTTGGTTGAATCCGCGGGATAAGGCACGGTTACCTGCATCTTGCCGTCCTTGAATTCCGCACTCAGGTCGTTGGTATCGGTGAATACGATCTGTTCATACACCTTATTGTCGCCAATGGTCTTGAAGGAGGCGTTCTTGTCCTCTTCCTGCTGCAGAGCGCTCTTGCCGGCATCGTCGGCCGCGCCGAGAGTACCGGTTACGTCGGCGGCCGGTATATCACCCCTGCTGTTGGAATAGGTCATTTCCTTATCCTTATCGGGCACGGGCGTAAGGGTGAAGCCTTCGGCATTGGGCGTTCCGTCGACAGAGGCAGCGGTGGAGCTGACCACAACGGTGAACGTGTAGCTCTGAGTGGTTTCGCTGCCGTCGAAATACTTTTCGGTATAGGCGGCGGTAACCTTGTGGGAGCCTATGGTATTGAGCATGCGCTGCTCGGTCATGCCTTCTTCAAAGGTAAGCTTTACGTCCGCATTGGTAAGAGCCTTGGTTTCGCCGGACTTATACTTGGCGAACATATTGAAGTCGCTAAGTTTATCGGTACCGAGAGTGTAGCTCACCTCGGATTCGCTTGTTTCAAGCGCGGTTCCGTCAAGCACGTCTACAACGGTGAAGGAATGAGTGTAAGTTATGTCGCTGTTTTCAACATCGGTAAACTTTACGGTCTTGCTGCCAACGGCACCGGAGCCGGTGGCGGTGGGATCATAGGTATTCTCAACCTTGACCTTTGCGGAATCCGTTACATCCAGCTGCTGATCGGCCGCGCCGCTGCCAAACTTGGTCACAAGCTTTACTCCGCTAAGATCAAGCGCATCGCCAAGCTTTACGGTGGCGGGAAGCGCGGGAGCGATGCTGTTTGTATAAGTATCCGCCGCGATGCGAATGGTAACGGTTACGGTTACGCTATCGTAGTTCTTCGCAGGGGTGAACTTGAGGGTTATAACCTCTTCATCGCCTACGTTGCTCGCCTTGTTGTTCGCAAGCGTAAACGCGAAGTTCTCGCCTTCCACGGCGTAGCTTGTGAGCAGGGCGGTGTTGCCGGTGGGGGCTATGGTTTCATCCACGCTCCAGGTGCCGGCCACGGCGGGAGTAAGCTGCAGCTCGCTCAGCGCGCGGGTCTGCTTGCCGGTAAGGGTATAGGCAAAGGTGTACACGGCCGGGGTAGCCGTAAGCTTTGCATTGCTGATAACAAGGCCAAACGCACCGGCGGTCGCAAGAGTATAATTCTTGCTGCCTTCTTCGGTAAGCGCGGCGGTTACAGAGTATGTACCCGCGTCAACAGGAGCCTCTGTTGAACCATTGTAGGTTACGTTAAAGAGGTTCTTGGCGGAATCGGAAGCGACTATGCCGCTCGCGGTATATACTGCCGGGTGTTCCTTACCGTCGTAAGTAACGCCTGCCATGGCCGTGAACGCTACGGTAAGCTCAGCCTTATTTATCTTGCCGGTAGCTTCGGCCGCGGTATTTAAGCTGTAGTTATCCTTGTCTTCACCGCTTACGGTGTAAACCACGCTTACCTTTACGGCGTCGCCTGCATCGGCGCTTTCGTAAGTGCCCACAATGTTTTCAAGCTTTACATCGTCGCCCTCAACCAAGCCGGTAATGGACGTGGTTACAGCCGCGTCGTTGGTCAGGCCGTTATAGGTCTTATCGGCAACGGTTGCGGTTACGGTAAGGGCCTTTTTCTCTATGGTACCCTTAAGCTCAATAGCAGTATTCGTAAGGGTGTAGTTATCCTTATCGGCGCCGTCAAGAGCGATAGCCGTTTTGTTTGTAACGGTCTTGTTTTCTCCTGCGTTCTTGGTATCGTAATTCCAGTTAAGGTCGCCCTCGGCTATCTTTACGTCGGTACCGTCTATAGCGCCGTCCAGCTTAAGTGAGCTTGTGTCCACTGTAGCCTTGGTGTTGCCGTCGTATTCCTTTGTGGCCGTGGTATCGGTATCCAGCGCGACGGTAACTTCCTTGGGCTCAATTATAAGCTTTGCGGTGGTGCTGCCCACATAGTCATCGTCCTCATAGGCGATGGTGGCGGTATAAGTGCCCGCGTTTCTCGGCTCGGCAACGGCGGCGCCGTCCTTATCGAAATATGTAACGGTAAGGTTGCTCGCGCTGCCCTTGGTGGAATCGTATATTACATAGTCGTACCCGGAATGCTTAACGCTGATGTTGCTAAGGTCTATACCCTGGGCCCTGCCGTTAAACTCAACGGTTGTGCTGCTTTCTATGCCGCTGAAGTCAACCGCATTCTTTTCTATTATCTTAATCGTTATTATAACCTGCATAGACAAGTTGGTGCCTCTCAATTCAGCGCCAACGGTATATGCCATGGTAGAATCGGTAGTAAGAAGCCTTTCCGGTCTGGGCGTAAACGTCATTGTAACAGTTTCACCGCTTGCGACGGTTGATTTATTCAATGAAAGCTTAACATAGCTCGAGCTTTGCCCTATGTAAGTGGGATTGGTTGAATAACCGCCCAGATTGATTTCGCCGGTGCCGGTATTTTTTATCGTTACAACTATCGGCTGCGGTACAGCTCCTTTGCGGATGCGCACATCCGCTTTGTTGTCGGTCCTGTGGCACATGTGGCTAGATGTAATGCTTACAATCTCCCAGCTGTATGTATGCTTGGTGGTAACGGATACGCTATCCGCTATAGTCATAGCGTAATTCGCTTCCTCGGGGAGGCAAGTAAACACATAGTATGTAGTGT
The DNA here is from genome assembly GCA_963643205.1 of bacterium. Lineage (GTDB taxonomy): Bacteria > Bacillota > Clostridia > Christensenellales > CAG-138 > Phil1. The sequence goes on from CAVIJJ010000012.1 coordinate 40,000, forward strand.
TGGGTTCAAGGCCGCTCGCAACCTGCTCTTTCAAAGCAATCGGATCAACCCAATCCGTTTCGTCAGGGGTAGCGCCGGTAGTATTTATGGCATACCGCTGTTCACCATAGAGAGTACCGTCAACAAAGCCAAAGGAGCCGCTCGTTACGGAAGAATCATCAATCTGGGGTGTAACGGGAGTACGCGGTGCCTTCCGAATATTAAATTCTATTTCCGCAGTGGTAGTGCGGTAAGCATCGCCGGTAAACGTAACCTTCATCTTGTAGCTTCCCGCGTTCTCGGGCACGCCGGTAAGCTTATTATTAAGGCTGTCGTAATACTCAACCGTCTTGGTAACGGTCGTGTCCAGCGCATCGCATGTAGGAGTTTTAGAAGTACCGTCATATACAAATTCTACATTTTCGTATTTAAACTGCACTTCCGGCTTAAGCTCGAATTTGGCTGTAATCTTTACATCCTCGCTGCCAAGGGTTACGGTCAAAGGATTAGCGGAAGCGTCGTCAATAGTAACGCCTTCCGCTTCCCAACCCACGAATTTGCTTTCGCTGCCAACGGTAGAATCCGGCGTTGCGGTAAGCGTAACCTCTTCTCCCTCGCGTACCTTGCCTTCGGGTGTGCTTTCAACGGTACCATTGCCCTCGATAACTACGCTAAAGCCGCGCGGGGCTTTGGGGGTGGTAACAGCGTTGCTCGTTGCGACTTCGCTCGCTTTATGAGTATCCGTCTCGGGATAGTAAGCATCCACGGTGTACTCGGTGTCGTAGTTTACGTTAAACTCAGTGGCCGTGCCGAACTCGCCGTCCGTGAGCCTATACTGCGCCTTTTCATCGGGGTTAACTACCTTTATTTTGTTCTCCTCAGCCACTATCTCTACTGTGGGAGCAGCCTGAGTGGCTTTTACAACCGTGTCGCTATATTCTGACGTTAAGCTTCCGGCGTATTCGTCGGCAGTAATAACAGCGTAAATCCTATGGCCTATATCTTCCTTAGTAAGGTAGTAATAATAGTAGGTACTCGGTGCGGTCACGCTGTTTTCGGACTTAATCAGGGTGTCGGTGTCGCTTCCCTCACGGTACCAGGTTACGGTATAGGGAATACGACGCGACACAAGCTCATTGGACCACGCGAGTAGTGGCTCGTCGTATATGGCATAGCCTGTTAAATTGGCAGTAGCAACATCGGTAATGTTTTTCCTGGAAACGGTTATTTCCTTGGCAGCGGTTTTATCCGCGAACTTAGCGGTTATAGTGGTCTTGCCCTCGGCAACCGACGTTACAAGGCCGTTTGCAACGGTAGCTACGGAAGTATCACTGCTGGTCCACTCAACATCACTCATATCTTCACTGGGCTGAGCCGCGTTTGAAGGCTCCGCCGCAACGCTGAGTTGAGTGGTTTTGCCGATTCCGACTATGCTGTCTTCACCGCTGATGGTTATTCCGGTTACGGGGACGGAAACGGTAAGCTCAAGATTAGATATATTATTGTTTGTCAGATAATATATCTTTCCGTCCTTTGCGTATTGCGTACAATCATTTCCTTCGGTACCCAGTTTAAGCGCAAAAGTCGCGCGGCCGTTCTTGGCCGTGCTTTTAACCTTGAACTTAAGCTTGTAATATGTTCCGCTTTCGCTGAACTCTTCTGCGGAGGTGCTTATTATTACAATTTTGCCGGAAGCCGCGTTTTCATCATTAAAGGTAAAGGTCTCGCCGGGTTCCGCGTCGCCCTTATAATCCTTATTTTTGCTGAAAGGAACAAACTCTAACCGGTCGGTATCAAAAAGTATGACGGAGGTTATACTGTTAACTCCCGAATTCGGAAAAATTTTAACATTCACGGTTACCTCATCGCCTATAGCCAAAGCAGCATGACTACTTGGATCAAGGGCGATAGATACTTCGCTACCGGTTTCCGCAACAGCCGCGATAGGATAACTGCTTATGCTCATTACCATAGCTATTGCCATAACCAACGCAATCAGTCTTTTTTTCATTTCATTCTCCCTTCATACCTTCTATTACTGTATTCCAAACTGAACTTTCATGCCGGCGCAGTATTTAAGCAACAATATCGCGTCCAATACATTAACCGATGAATCATACGACACGTCAGCCCTTATCAGCTGCATGTCGTCCAGCTTTGCCGAGCTCATGCCCGCGCAATACTGAAGCACCAATATCGCATCAAGCACGTTTATATTTCCGTCCGCATTAACATCGCCGTATTCATACCCGCCGTAAGGATCATCCTCAACCGTCGGCTTTGTTATGGGGCTAAGCTCGCCCTTGTCATCCTTATAGGATATTGAATCGGGCGCGGCGGATATGCTCTGCGCATCGCCGGACTTTTTCATGGTAAGCACGGCAACGCCGTTTGACAAATCAACGCCCGTTCCGTCTGCCGCGTATGTTATGGCGGCCGAAGCGCCGCTTACCGTTACGCTAAACGGGCAATCGCTTGCCATGGCAATATCCGTATACCCGCTAAGATCAAGCGTAAGGTTCAGCCGATTAAGATTGACAACGCCGTTTGCCTTAAGCGTAAGCGTTACGATTCCGTCCGCCTCGCTTGTAACGCAATATATCGTAGGCGCGCCAAGCGTGGGGTACTCAACACTATTAGCTATGGTCACGTTTTTCGCGGTGAACATATCCGCGCTCGCGGTGAGCTTGGTCGTGCCATCCTTAGTTGCCTCAAAGCCGGTTGATGATATAGAGTAGCTCGCGCTGCCCTCGGCACCTTCCTTTACCTTAAAAACAAGGTTGCCTATCTTTGTGCCCGCCGCGATTGACGTATCACCGCTCTTTGTAATAGCCGCCGAGTTCACAAGCAGTATAAGGAACTTGCCTGAGCCCTTATCCTCGCCTAAGTTAACCGCGCTGTCTTCGCTTTGCTCGCCGCTTCCCCATAGCTGCGTATACGACACAAAGTCTAACCTTTCACTGTCGTACGAAACATAGAACTGGGCGCCGCCGAAGCTTGCAACAGCCTTGTCAAACAAAACATTGACACTAAGATAGTCGCCCGGCGCAAGCGTATCGTTTGCCCCGCTTACGCTGATGGATATCTCTTCCCCCTCTGCCAACGCCGCAAGCGGCAGCAGAAGCGCCACCATTACGCACGCAAGCAAGGCCGCTACCATTCTGCGTCTTTTCATGAATGCCATTTCTCCTTTATTATTTGGACCGGAGTAGGCGGCGGACATACTTCCACCACCTATAGCTATACATTATTATACCCGCAAAGAGCAACCTTATCAATACCGATTTACTCCCTGCGGGTATTATTTACATATTATTAAATTTTATAAAGCCTACTTCCTGCCCTTACTTTTAAGCGCCACGCAGAGTGCCGCTATTCCCGCCGCCGCTACAAGCGCTACTACGGCATAAATCCAGGGTGAAGCACCGCTTTTCTCCTCCGTTACCGCAATTGTTACCGCGCTTTCGTCCTTGTTGCCAACGCTCGCCTGACTTGCGGATGAATCGGCAGCGTCGGCGGTTTCGCCCGCGGCTACGTATATTGTGGTTTCGGTTACGCTTGAGCCGTCCTCGCTTACGCCGTATATAACCGTTTCACCCTCCGCAAGAGCGATAATGTTTCCGTTTTCGTCAACGGTAGCTATGCGGTCGTTGCCGCTTGACCATACTATGCCTGTTCCGCTTTCGCCGGCAACGCTCGCGCTTTGCCCAATCTGTATGCTTATGTCCGCGCCGCTCGCGTCAGGCTCGGGCGTGTTTACGGGTGCCGCAGTTTCGCCCAGCGTATCCGTACCGCCAAGGCTTATCTTCGCGCTGCTCTCGCTGAACGCAAGTTCATTTAAGTTCTCATCAACTATTATGGTTTCGCTCGCTTCTTTATCAAGCTTAATTTCTGTGCTGCCGGACGCGCCATCCTTGGGGCGAAACGTAAGCTTAAGAAGCTCGCCCGGCTCCTTGCTGCCCATAATGGCGGCCCAGACGAATATTACGCTGCCGGAGTTCTGATCGTTTGTCGCGGTTAGTCCGCCGGACGTCATAGCTCCGTTTTTTGCCTTTACAAGCTCAAGTGCGCTGTCGTCATACTCAATCGCGAACTGCGCGCCCGCCACGTTTTCGCCGCCCTGAAGGCTTACGGTAACGGTTATTGTACCGTCCTCATTCGGCTCGGCCGCACTTATATTTATGTTCGTATCCTCGGCAAACGCCACGGCGCCCGTAAAGAGTACCGCCGCGGCAAGAAGCGCCGTAATAATCCTTTTAAGCTTATTCATGGTCTCCTCCGTGTTGACTTACGCGAATATTATAAGCCACGCGTTATCTTTTTGCAAATCGCCCAAACATCCTTAACGTTCGCTTCGCCGTCGCCGTTTATGTCCTCCGCTTCGCGCGATGATACGGCGCGGCAGTAAAGCACAGCGTCGGTTACTGTTATTCGGCAGTCTTTATTCATATCGCAAAGCATATAATCACCGCCGTTTTCGCTAAGCTCCGGCGTAAATGCGTAGCTTGCCGCGGTATCATCGGAATATGTAAGATCAATCTCGATTGTTTCCCGCGCCTCGGCCTTGCCGCAGTAAAGTGTTATTTCAACATATCCGTCCATAACGGCGCATTGAAACACAAAGTCGCTTTCCTCTTTAAGCCTTAACGAAACCTCTTTTACGGCATCGGGGACACTCAGCCTATATGTAAGCGCGGTTTGAACGCCATCGGCCGCGCGAACCCTGTCTACGCAATATTCGGAATATTCCCGGCTTCTGCCGCTGTAAACACATACCGCTTTGCCGGTTGACTCATTTGTAAGCGCGACAAGATTTTCAAGGCCTGATACTGAGCCGGTGAACTTTTCCCCTCCAAGCCTTATGAACTCCGCGCCCTTCTCAAATTTAAGCTGAGACGATTCGCTCATTTCCACGCTTCCGGCGTTTATAAGCAGGGCGGATGGCGAAACAATAAGCCTTGCGTTATCGCGCAGCTTAAGCGCAACGCCCTTGGGTATAAGCAAAGTGTCCGTAATTGTAATTAGCGCGTTTCTGTCAACATAAACCGCATCCGCGCCGCTTTCAAGCGCCGCTGTAAGGTCCGCCAACGTGCCCGCGTGGCAATAGCCGTCCATGGTGCCCAGTATGTTCGCCTGCCCATCACCAGTGTACGCGCCGCCCGTGCCAATGCTGACTTTGCCCGACGGTGCCACAAAAAGTCCGCGCTCAATGCCCGCGGTGAAGCCCGAAGCCCTGTTCGTAAGCGCGGCGTTCAGCATAAGCTCCGCATTATCATAAACGCACAAAGCGCCAAGTAGGGACAGATTCGCGCTTACGGTAAGCTTTCCCCGGTTTATGTTAATTATCTCGTTTTCGGCAATTGTATGGGCTTTATCTATGGTTATATTCGCGTTTATATCTATTATCCGTATGGTGTCGCTTTTGTTAGGCTCGCTAAGCAGGGTGTTCATATCAGTCTGCGTTTCTATGCGGCGGCTTATGTAGCGCGCTGTTTTATCGTCAATACCCGCGCAGTTAAGCTGCGACGCGCTTTCGGCGTTAATCCAAACCCGCGCCGAATCGTTTGATATTATAAGCTCCGCCCCGTCGTTTGCGGTAAAGCTGCCGCCGTCAAGCCAAATATTTCCCGCTAAGGTAAGCTTCGCCCCGGCATTAAGCGCAATCGAACCGCCCTTGGGTATTATTATCTCGGTTCCGTAAGGAAGGTTTATGTCTGACGATATTATAATATCGCCCACAGCGTAAAGTGCTTCATATTCGTTTTGCTCGGCTAATATGGCGATAAGCTCATCTTCGCTTGTGAACGCCAAGCCGGCATTTGCAATATCAATGCCTGGTATCTCAGCGCCCGGGCTTCTGTACAGCGCGCCGTTGCCAGAGTATTCACCGTTTTGCGCATCAAGCTTTCCGCCAAAGCGCACATATATTCCGCAGTTAAGCTTAAAATCGTCAAGCGCGTAGTATTCGGTTTTATTATCAAGTGTGCCGTTTATTATGAATGAGCTGCCGTTTTCTATGTATATACTGCCAAACGCGTAAACAGTCGCGCCCTCCGCTACGGCTACGGACGCGTTTACCAGATGCAGTTCAGTCTGAATCGGGAATGTGTAATTTCCGCTTAGCGAAACGACAAGTGTTTCGCCGCCCGCGCTGCCTATATACGCACTAGTCAAAAGCGGCGCGGATACGCCGTTCAGCTCATATTCATCAGAGCGGCTTGAACCGATAAACGCAAAAAATTCCTGTTCGGTGGTTATATAAACATTTTCCACCCAGCAGGAATTTTCCTCATTCCATTCTATTGAATTTGATTGCCCGGTTTCACCCAAAGCAGGCGCGGCTTGAAACGCGCAAATAATCACGGCTATCAATAAAACTCGGGCAATGTGTATTCGCATCATGTCCTCCGTAAAGCAGGGACTTATTGCCAAATTATACCATAGGCCCGGTTTACGCGCTATACCTTCATCACAAACTGCTCAAACGCGATCAGTATTATAAGGAAAGCGAAGTTGAATGCGGAGAATTCCGCGATATAGCCGCGGGTGCCGTCCGGATTATGCTTAACGTATTCACGAAACGTTATAAGGCTGGCAAGCGATGCTATAAGCGAGCCCACGCCGCCCACGTTTACGCCTATAAGAAGCTCGGCATAATTTCCCGTGAACTGCGAAAGAAGTATCGCAGATGGCACATTGCTTATGCACTGGCACGAAAGCGCGCTGAAAACAAGCGTGTTCTTTGAAAGAAGGCCGGAGAAAAAATTCTTTACGGCATCCATGCGCGCCATGTTCCCCGCGAATATAAAGAAGAACACAAACGTGAAAAGCAGCGGATAGTCAACGGACTTAAGCGCGTGCCTGTCCGCGAAGAAAAGCACAGCGGGTATTACCACAAGACCTATCCAATACGGTATGCCGCGGAAAACTATTGCTATCGCAAGCGCGAACAGCGCAAGATAAAGCACGGTGCGCTTAACGTTAAGCTCAATCTTTTCATCGCTTATTTCAAGCGGCTCGTTTTTTACGAACACTATGCAGCAAAGCGTTATAAGCGCAACAGACAATATGAACGGCGGCGCCATTATGCCCATAAACTCGCCGTTTGGAATATCAAACTTAGTATAAAGGTACAAATTCTGCGGATTTCCGAACGGGGTGAGCATGCCGCCGAGATTGGCGGCTATGTTCTGCATTATAAATGTGAACGCCATGTACTTCTGCTTTTTGGTCGTGGTCAAAACAAGATAGCCAAGCGGCAGAAACGTAAGCAGGGCCATATCGTTAGCTATAAGCATTGAGCCTATAAACGTTATATACACAAGCGCCAGAATGCTCATCCTTGCGGTTTTGAAAAAATGCACAATCTTTCGCGCTATAATAAAAAAGAAGTTTATATCCTTAAGCGCGCAGACAACGGCCAGCACGCAAAAAAGGCAGCTGAGCGTTTTGAAATCAAAATAGCCTATATATTCCTTATCCACGGGAATTATAAAGCTTGTTACAAGCGCCGCCGCGAACGCGATAAGCATCACGGTGTTTTTCTTGGCGAACCCCCGCGCGTTTTGAATAACCTGTTCCATATATATTAAATCCGTTTTTCCTTCCCGGTTTTGCTTATGCGCAAAACGACAGTATTATACTACCGCAGTTCAAAAAAGTCGATAGAATAAAGAAAAGCTCCCGCGCTTAAGTTACTGCGCGGGAGTATTGGCCGAGCCTTCGGCGGATTTTTGTTTGAGCAATCGCTCTTTTCGTTTTTGGGCTATTATATTCACCGTGGCGTTGCAAAGATAATGCTTCGCCCTTTGCGCGTCCTGAAAGCATTTCAGTTCCTTGGGGGTAAGCTGCGGTATGGCAAGACAGCCGCGGAAAAGCTTTTCTTTTTGCGAAACCGTCAGCCTGCATATAAACCGCCCATGCCCCTTGCAATGAAACACGCCGTAGTATCGCCTTCTGTCGTTGCTGCACCATTCGCTTATGCCGTGCCTTGCGCCGCAAACCGGGCATTCCACAAGGCGCATATCATCGCTGTTCAGAACCTCGCTTCTGCTTTTCAGGTATTGAGAATGCTTGGGCTTTGGAAGATCGTATTTTATGGGCGGCGACTTCACACCCTTTGGCATATTCAGCTGCCTTTCCGGTATTTCATCGCCAACATATTCGCTTACAAGCGCCGTATACATGGCATCCATAAGCGCGTCGTGATAATCAAAGCAATCCGGAATATGGCAAAAATCAACCGCTTTATGCAGCGCTACAGCGCCCGTGCCCATTGTTAAGCCGAATGCCGACTGAATATCAAGCATGCGCATGTCTTCTTTAATAGGCAGTGAATAATACTCCGCGTTTTTGTTCAGAACGCGCCAGTCTTCTCCGCCCCAGCTGGCGAAAACGGCATCCTCTCCCGTCCATTTGACGAAATCGTTGTAGGCCTGCTCAAATGTGATATCGCTTTCAATTGAGCAGCCAAGCTGCGGCAGCATCTTGGCTCCCGCGCTGAATGAGCTATGTACACTCGGATGGATAAACCTGTTAAACGAGTCAACAATAACGCGGTTTTCCCTATCGTACTTAACCGCGCCTATCTGCAATATTTCGTCCAGCGCGATGCCGTCGCCCACGCCGCCGTTCCATTCCAAGTCCATAATTATCATAGTTAAATTATACCATCAGTTGATAAGAGCATACAAGTCCTAAAGGTTGCTTGGGGTCTTTGAGTTTTAGAAGCCAAAGAGTATAGCTGAGCAAGAATGACGGCACAGCTATGCCGTGCTATTTGGCACTTATATTTTTGTGTGTCTTAGTCTGCTGATGGCAACATACAATAAGCGGTTCCGAAAGGCTTAAGCTTAACGGAACCGCCCTTTAATATATTTTCTTTTTTGCTCAGTCCACGGCGCTTACCAGTATAAGCGTGAGCGCGATATACACAAGGCTGACCGCGCCTATTATAGCCGCGATGATTATGCACGCCGTTCTGGCCGTTTTATTTTCTATTCTGCGCGCCCCCAGCACTATTGCCGCAATGGCCGCGACTAGCGCAACTACCGCTCCCCACAAAGGCATATCATTCCCTACCCTTCTATGCCATACCATGCAGTATGGTTCACGCCGCTGCACATTTCATCCATAACGGTAAGCGCATCGTCATCGGTAACGTAGAACGACTTTGCCATCACATTGCCCTCCGCATCGGTATAGATGTACAGGCGGACATATGCGGATTCGGTATCGTCGTAAACATAGCCGTCCATCTGCGCAAGGTCGCCGGGATTGTCCGGATCCTTTATATCCATATCCACTATGGGGCTGAACATGCTGTAAAGCGGACCGAAGTCATTAAAGATATAACTATTGGCGTAGTCCATCGCGAATTCCTCAACGGAACCATTATAGTCCGCGTAGATATCGTTCACGCAGCGTGCAACGGCATAATTGAAATTGCCGTCGTATATCACCAGCGCGTCGCTTATAACCTCCATAACAACATAGCCATACGGATAGTACGTCTGCACGCCTACAGTCGCGTCGGCAACGTACATTTCGTCGCCCGCGTCCTCTATTATGGTGTCATGCTCCCAATCGCTGTTGGTTATCACCTGCTCGGGAGTTTCGTCCGGCGTATCCGGCTCGTTATTATCAACTATTTCATCGTAGAAATAGTAGCCGTTTGACCCTTCGTCATACATCCACACCAGCACAAGCTGATTATCGTCATCCATGTTGAACTGAATGGCAACGTCTGTATTCCCGTCACCATTTCCGTCCTCAAACGCTATGGCGTTGTAATTGCCACTCTTAAGGCCATATTCTTCAGGGAACTCAACAAAATCGAAAAGCACCTGGTTCTCATCATCATGATAGAAATATGCTCCATCGTCCTCCAGGCATACAAGCACGGCTGTGTCTTCCCCGTTGCGGGTTATGATTCCGCTGTCCACCACCAGGCCCCATGTGCGCCAATCCTGCCCCACTACCTCGTTAGGGTCGTCGTACACATCGTTAGAGCACGCACTCAGCGCCTACACAAGCACATAAGCGCCGCCACCAGTGCCATTCCTCGTTTTCTGTTTTTCATTTTTCTTTTTTCCTTCCAATGCTGTCGTTTGGGTTCAAGTCATTGATTATGCCATTATTTGCTCAACTTAGTTCGGGTATTATACCATGATATGGCTAAAGAATTCAATGTATTTCAATTTAGAGACGGACAACCTAAGTTCATAATAACCAGAATCATCCTTGAAATATGCTGTTCTATAGTTAAAACCATCCTTGGCAAATGGATGATTTTTTCTGCCCGGAACAGTCGAACCAGTTCCGTGTGATACCTGTGCAATCTCATCTATATGTGATTCAGCATTCAGCTTTCGTGCATACTCCGAATCGGTCATGGGACGCTTACTACCATCTGGTAGTGTTACGAAGTTCCTAAATGTTGCCTTGCCCGCAGTATCAGCCGTTATTGTGAGCGGAACTCCGTTTTCTGAATAAACGGTCACATCTCTGCCGTGGCGTATCTCATTGTTGATATAATCCTCTACTTGACGCGCCCATTCGCTTGGATTATCGCCGGAAATTACGTTTCTGTCAGCTTCGACATATTCCTTGCCGTTTTCGGTGGTCTGTATCGAATATTGCGCGCCACTATCTCCGTTCGTGGTTTTACCCTTCGTCCCTTCCATCCCCTCAAAGTAGACTTCGGCTATTAAATCAATAGTGTCCTTGCTCCCGCGGACAATTTCCATCTGTTCCCA
>CAVIJJ010000013.1:0-50730 GCA_963643205.1 bacterium
GTGGATTTCGCGAAGCGAAAGACGGAGGGAGTTCAAGAAAATCGCTCCGCTTACTCTTATCACTACCATTACTTACTTTATCAATCTTAGCTTATGAATGTAGGGAGTCCGGGGACGCAGAATTTCATCGTCCCCCTCATCGTCCCCGAAAAAAGCTAGAGTTTCTGCGGCTTGGGGACGCAGGGACGATGGGGACGCAAGTTTCCCTAAATGCTTATAAGTGCTTTTCGCTTAACGCTTGCTCTTTACCCCTTCCTCTCAAGCTCCTCAAGCGCTTCCTGCGCCTGCTCCCAGCGGGAATAGAGCTCGTCAAGGTCGGCCTTCTTTTGCTCTATCGTGCGGCTAAGCTCCGCCGCCTTAATATAATCCGTGGCTATTTCGGGAGAGGCAAGCTTCTCTTCAAGCTCACTCAGTTCCTCCTCCGCCGCGTTAACCCTGTCCTCCGCGCGCTTCAGCTCACCGCTCGCGCGGTTTATGGCGCTCTGCAGCTCCTTTTTCGCCCTGTAATCCTCACCCGCCGCGGAGCGCTGGTTGGTTTTCTGCGCCGAAGCCGCCGCGTCCCGCTCCTGCTTGGCGGCAAGGTAGTCCTCATATCCGCCAATGTAGCTTTCTATGCCGTTTTCGGTCATGCAAAGCACTCTGTCCGCAAGGCGCTCAACCAAATAGCGGTCGTGCGTTACGATAAGCATAGTGCCCTCGTATTCCTCAAGCGCGCCCTCAAGCGCCTCTCGGGAGTCTATATCAAGGTGGTTGGTGGGCTCGTCCAAAAGAAGCAGATTCGATCCGCTAAGCATAAGCTTAAGCAGCTTAACCCTTGCCACCTCTCCGCCGGAAAGCTTTTCAAGCGGCTTAAACACATCGTCCCCCCTGAAAAGGAACGCCGCAAGCGCGCAGCGTATTTCCGTATCGCTCATGCGGGGGTAGCTGTTTCTTATTTCCTCTATGGCTGTAACAGAGCCCGTTAAGCTCTCCGCGTTCTGCTCATAGTAGCCCGGGTGCACGTTCGCGCCAAGGTAATAGCTGCCCGCGTCCGGCCTAAGCTTGCCCATAAGTATTTTAAGAAGGGTTGTTTTGCCGCAGCCGTTAGGCCCAAGCAGGAATACCCTTTCTCCTTTTTTTATAAGCATATCCGCGTTTTTGAAAACGCTTTTGTCATAGCTTTTCGCAAGGCCCTTTGCCACAACAACGTCGTTTCCGCTTACGGCATCGGCATGAAAATGAAAATGTATGCTGTCCGTGCTCCGCTCCGGCGCGACAAGAGTTGCCCTAAGCTTATCGGCCTGCTTCTGCTTGCTGGCGGCCGTGATAAAATTGTGCTCCTGACCCCAGCGGCGCTGCTGCTCCACAATGCCCTCTATGCGGCGGATTTCCTTTTGCGTATTAACGTAGCGGCGCCTGAGCATCTCCTGCTCGTCCGCCATAAGCTCGCGGTGGCGGGTATAGTTGCCCTCGCTCACAAAGAAGCGGGTGTTCTTAATCTCCATTGTGCGGCGGGTTACGGCATCAAGAAAATACCTGTCGTGAGATATTACCATAAACGCGCCCTGATATGCCTTTAAGAAGTCCTCAAGCCACGCTATCGAATCCATGTCCAGATGGTTGGTGGGCTCATCCAGCAGCAGAAGCTGCGCGCCGGAAAGAAGAACCTTCGCAAGCTGAGCCTTGTTCCTCTGCCCGCCGCTCATGTCGCTTAGGCGCTTTGTAAGCTCCTCCTCGCTGAAGCCAAGCCCCATAAGCGCGGAACGGGTGCGGCTTCTGAATGTCATGCCGCCGTTAAACTCGTATTGCTCCCTTAATGTATGCTGCCGCTTTATAAGCGAATCAAGCCTTTCCCCTTTAGCGTCTGCCAAAAGGGACGATATTTCGTTAAGCTCCTTCTCCGCGTCCATAAGAGGCCTGAAGGCCTCAAGCGTAGCGTCGTAAACCGTTTGCTCCGTATCCGCAATCGTTTGGGTCATGCTCATTATACGCGCGTTTTTAGCGCGGAAAAGCTCGCCGGAGTCGTAGCTCTCCTCCCCAAGCAGTATGCGGAAAAGGGTTGTTTTGCCGCAGCCGTTAACGCCAACAAGCCCAACCCTGTCCTTTTCGCCTATTTCGAACGAAACGCCGTCGAAAAGCAGCCTTTCAACAAATTCTTTTTTAAGATCGTGCGCAGATATTATAGGCATAATGCCGTGTCCTCTCCATTGCCGCGCCGGTTACGGATGCACCAGCCAAACGGTTTTTCCCTTTTTGCGGGCGTAATCAACGGTGTTTTTCGTTCCGCCGCTCTGCCCGTCGTACACGGCTATAACAAGCGCGCTTGAATCAACCATGTACGCGTTCCTTTTCATATATGACGCGGGGCTGTAATGCTCCGAGCAAACGGTAACCTTGTCCGCTTTAAGCAAAATTCTCTCGTATCTTTCCTTTATGTCGCCCGGCATGGCCGGATTAAGCGTGGGGAACGGCATAGCAAGCTCAAGCGTTATGTCTCCGGCGGACTGCTTAAGCCTTATAACCTCCTCCGCGGCGTAAAGATCAACGCCCATCGCCCCGCCGGATATAAAGTGCGTATAGCCGGTATCGTAGGCGCATTTTATAATTTTTCTCAGCTCCCCTTTAAGAAGAAGGCACCTGCTGTCCGCCTCGTTAAAGCCCCAGGGCAGCTTTTGCGGTCTGTAGCCCGTGAAGCAGGCCGAAATTTCCTTTTGCATATCAATAGCGGTTGCGGACCTTTTCCGCGAATCCCATAAAGTTGTTAAGTTCAATCGTCTCCCCGCCGTCAAGTATCATTTTGCCCGTAAAGCGGCCGAAAACCTGGTGCTGATCGCTTTCTATTATAAGGGCGCTCGTGCGCGCCGCGCGGTCTATTACGGGCACAAAGTCCATTTCAAAGCGCCCGTCGTCGCTGGAGAATGTCCAGGGCTTAATGAAGCTGTCCGAAGGTATATTAAAGCTTACGTTTGAAAGCTTGTGCACGATTCCATCGTATATTATAACGTTCTCCGTGGCGGCAGAGGTATCGCCGAAGCCGTAGCCAATATTAAAGCCCACCCTGTGGCCGTTCACGGTGCCGTTGCCGTTGCCCCAGTACCACGTGTTGTCATATGTCCAAACTCCCCTGCCCCAGTCAAGCGTGGCGTAGCTATCCTTAGCCCCAAAGTCGTAAACCCGCTTGCCCAGGCGCATATAGCCGTCCGCCCGCATGCAATTTATCTTCTGGTTATAATAAAATGCCTTCGGTTTTTCAAAGGGAGTTGCTATTACCATGCTCTCCTTTGGTTCATCGCTAAGCTTAAGCTCCGCCTCAAGCGTTTCGTCATTCAGGAATTTGTGGAATACGCACTCTATGTATCTTGTGCCGTTTTCGGCCATAAAGCGCATGTTCACGCGGCTGTCGCAATAGGCGGTTTCGCCCTTAAGCGATGTTTCGGGCAGCTTGTATTTGCCCATGGGGAACGGGGTTATTATAGAGGTTGTCTTTTCCCACGGCTTTTCAAAGCCCAGCACGCTTGCGGAAATAAGCCCCATGTAGCCATTGTCCGCCACGGTGAGCGCAAGAGCAAAGCTGTCGTTTGAAATAAGATAGTAGTCCCATTCCTTTATGCGGATTGGGTTCGCCTTTATGTCCGCGCGCGAATACCGGCTTATAAGCCCCCGCGCCCAGCCGGGCTCGGCAATGCAGCCGTTTTTATCAAGCAGCGGCGCGCTTTTAACTATCTCGTGTTGCATGGGCAATACCTCCCCGATTATGTAATAATAAGTATAAGCGTTTTTCCCCGCCATAGCAACGGGAGAGAAAGCAAAATTGTTAATAAAGCATGTCTCTTCTCGACAAACGGCGATATAAAAGTTATAATCTAACCATGGAAAAGAAATGGCAGAAACGGCGCGAAAGAAGCGCCCGCATAAAGTTGTTTTTCAAGCGGATCAGGCTGCCCCTGCTCACCGTGGGCGGTACTTTTCTTACCGCGTTTATTGTTATACCCTTAGCGCTCGGCGCATACGAGGCGCGGGCGGACAGCGTGCAGGTGGAAGCCCCGGCAAAAACGGCGGAACCCACGCCCATAGTTGGCGATATTCAGCCGCAGCTTGAGGAACCCGCGGTAACTTTGGAGCCCATCAGCACCGAATCCACGGACGAAGCGGCCACGGCCGAAGTTCAAACGGAGTACGCACCCTTAACCTATGAAACCACGGACGAAAGCGTTAAGACCCTGCAGCAGAGGCTTATGGACCTTTACTACATGGAAAGCGACGAAACAACCGACTACTACGGCCCCGTTACAAGGGACGCGATTATAAACTTTCAGCGGGCGCACCACCTGAAGGAAACCGGCGACGCGGACGAGCAGACGCAGCAGATACTTTTCAGCGACGCGGCGCAGAGCTACATACTGAACGAGGGCTGCTCCGGCGAGGACGTGCTTACCCTGCAAAACGAGCTTAAGGAGCTTGGCTATTACGACAGCAAGCTTAACGGCTATTTCGGCACGGCCACAAGCAGGGCAACCGCCGCGTTCCAGAAAAAGAACAGCCTTGATATTACGGGCGAGGCCGACTATACCACGCTTTCGCTTCTTTATTCGCCAAAGGCAAAGCCGCTTATAGACCCTACCCCAACGCCTACGCCCACAAAAACGCCCAAGCCCACCGCAACGCCTAAGCCCGCGGCCACTCCGAAAACCACAAGCGGTTCATCCTCTCAAACGGAGCCGCAAAAGACCACAACCCCCACAAACGCGCCCTCCATACCGGGCGGGGATGTTTCGGACTTTATAGCGCTTGCCAAGGAGCAGATAGGCATTAAATACGTGCTTGGCGGCAAGGGACCGGACAAGTTCGATTGCTCCGGCTTTGTGTACTATTGCCTTAAGGCGCTCGGCAAAATGAGCAGGTATTATAATTCCGCGGGCATGGGGCAGATAGACTCCTGGCCCACCGTATACGGCAAGGAAAACCTGCAGACCGGCGATTTGCTTTTCTATAAATCCGAAGGATCGGACACGCGCATAACGCACGTTGCGATTTGGCTTGGCGGAAACAAGCTTATTCACGCCTCCGCGAGCGCCGGCTGCGTATGCATAACATCGTGGGGAAGCTGGAGCGACAGAAACTTCCTTTACGCCAAACGAGTGTTTTAATAAACAATAAAATATAAAAGGGACGGTATTGAGAATGAAGAAGTTTTTTCAGGAATTCAAGGCGTTTGCCATAAAGGGCAACGCGATGGACCTGGCCGTAGGCATGATGGTTGGCGCCGCGTTCACAAGCATAGTGAACTCACTGGTGAACAACATTATCTCCCCGCTCATCGGTCTGCTCGTTAAGGTTGATTTTTCCGACCTTGTCGTAACCATAAGCGGCGTGGACGTTCAGTACGGCGCGTTCATAATGGCTATAATCAATTTCCTTATAGTGGCGCTTGTTCTGTTCTTTGTGGTAAAGGCGCTCAACGCTCTTAAGGGCATTGGCCATCATAAGCACGAGGAGGCCGCTCCCGCCGCTCCCACCACCAAGCAGTGCCCTTACTGCAAGAGCGAGATAGCGATAGACGCCACCCGCTGCCCGCACTGCACCAGCCAGCTGGAGAAATAAGGCGGTATAATAGGTCGATTTTATCCTATTATTAAAATTTAATGGAGGTGAAACGTATGGACATAAACAGCAAAACAATCGCCTCCATAACCGAGACCAACCAAAACTTTTCAAAGGTTGCTAAAATAGCCGATGCCTACGGCGAGGCTGTTATATTCAAAAACAACAGGCCGAAATACAAGCTTGTTGATCTTGAGCAGGCCGAGGATATAGAGCTTAGCGATGATGAAAAGATAGACATTGTGGCCCGGCGCGTGCTGAACAAATACCGCTCGGCATTTGAGGCTTTGGCTCAATGATAAAGTTCTCTCAGGGGAAGGTTTTGCTTTTCATCAGTTGATTACGCGGGAAACCGGCGGCAGTAACGGCGTTCGTGATTTGGGATTGCTTGACTCCGCCCTTGAAAGTGCGTATTCAACGTTTGACGGAGTTGAGCTGTACCCGACTAAGGAGGAGAATGGTGCCCGATTAGGCCTCGCGCTTATATCCAACCACGCTTTTGCAGACGGCAACAAACGTATCGGTATGTATGTGCTTCTCACGTTTTTGGAGGTTAACGGAATTCACATGAATCCGTCGAGCGCCGAGGTTGAGCGGGTAGGTTTTGCCGTTGCGTCAGGCCAAATGAAATTACCCGGAGCTTCTGCAATGGGTGCTTGACAACAAGACAATTTAATAAAAAAGGGCCTTTCGGCTCTTTTTTGATACAGCCCGGTTCAATCGGGCAAAAGAATTAAAGTAAGCTTAAGGAGGTATGGTATGACCAGATTGTTTGAGGTGCTCGGCGGCTTTTTCGCCGGAACCACGCTGATTGTTTATATTTGCATATTCCTTGGAAAAATACTTGAGGTTTCGCTGAGCACGCTCAGAATCGTGCTTATAAACCGCGGCGAGCGGCTGATAGGCGCACTGCTCGCGCTTGTCGAGATAACGCTTTGGCTTATAATAGCCGGCAACGTGCTTAGCAATTATCAGAGCGATCCTTGGAAAATGGTTGCATACGCGCTTGCTTATTCCCTGGGAAATTACGCGGGCAGCTGGCTTGAGGAGCGGCTCGCGTTCGGGCTGTGCTCCATACAGTGCGTTGTTATGGACGCGGAAACGGCGGACAAGATAAGCGCCGCCCTGCGCTCGCACGGCTTTGGCTTAAGCGAAATGAAGGCACAGGGCCGCGACGATACGGACAGATACGTGCTCCTTTCCACGCTCAGGCGCAAGCTTGCCCCCGAGGCCATGGATATTATAAGTTCCGTCGCTCCCAACGCCGTGATAACCGTAAGCGACGTTAAAAGCCAGCGCGGCGGCTATATGCGCCAAAGCACCGGCCGAAGGATAAGGAAGGACAAATAAACAGATTTTTTGACAAGGCCGTATGGTTCAGAGCCGATATGCGCTGCAGATTTTGAAAAATCAGGTCTTACTCAGTCGCGTCCGTATCAAATGCGGGCGCGATTTTTATATTATGCTTTTCCCCGGCGTTATCGGTGGTGTATAATAAATTGAGTATGTATTGAAATACGGAGGTATTGTAATGAGCGAATGTATGCTTGCTTTTCAGGCCGACGCGCCTGTGCGCCTTGCGGCCGCCTCTCCCGAAATAAAGCTTGGTGACCCTATAGCCAATGCTTCCGCCGCCGTAAGCGCCATAAAGCGCGCCGAAAAAGCGGAGGCGGATTATCTTGTGCTGCCGGAGCTTTTCCTTTGCGGGGCAACGCTTGGTTCTTTAACGGAGCATCCGCTTATATTAAGCCAATGCCGAGAGGCGCTCAGCCTTGTGGCGGAGGCAACTAAGCATAATCAGCTTCTTGTGTCAATAGGCCTTCCTTACAGAATAGACGGCAGGGTAAGGAGCTGCATAGCCCTTATCCGCTGCGGCAGAGTTTGCGCCGTTATTCCCGCCTCCCGTGGGGCGGCGAATCCCTTTGGCTTTATTCCGCATATACCGGGCGGCTCCTCCTCCCGCTCCACCCTTACCCCCATACCCCGCTTAAGCGCGGGCTTCGCCGGGGCTATATTCTTGGAAAAGCCCGAACCGCGAGAGGGCCACATAATGCTGCTTTCAGGTTCGCTTAACGCAACGGCCAAAAGCTACGGCATCATAAAGGACCGCCTTGCGGCGTACAGCGCCCGCACGGGCATGGCGGTCGCGCTCGCTCTCCCCGGAAGGGGCGAAAGCACAACATCGTTTGTGTTCGATTCATATTGCGCCATAGCCGCAAACGGGGAAATACTGGCGGAATCAAAGCCGCTTGACCCCGACGCGTTCGTGTGCGCGGATGTGTGCATAGATAAGCTGAACTCCTTTGAACCGTTTACCGAAGGCGAGGAGGACGGCTACGTTTCAAATAATCCCGAAAAAGCCGAATGTCAGCTAAGGCGGCTTTTCGCGCTGCAAAGCGCCGGCCTTGTTCGCCGCGCGGAGCATATAGGCGCGAAGGGCTTCGTGATAGGCGTAAGCGGAGGGTTGGACAGCGCGCTCGCGCTGCTTGTCGCCT
The DNA here is from genome assembly GCA_963643205.1 of bacterium. Taxonomy (GTDB): domain Bacteria; phylum Bacillota; class Clostridia; order Christensenellales; family CAG-138; genus Phil1. The sequence goes on from CAVIJJ010000013.1 coordinate 8,076, forward strand.
GCGCCGCCGCCGATGAAATGGGCATAGGGCGCGGCATGATTACGGGCATATCCATGCCCGGCTTCGGCACAACCGGCCGCACCAAGAACAACAGCCGCTCCCTTGTGGAGGCGCTCGGCTGCAAATACAGGGAAATTTCCGTTGCCAACGCCTGCCGCGGGCATTTTGCCGATATAGGCCACGACGAGAACATTCACAATTCCGTTTATGAAAACGCGCAGGCCCGCGAGCGTACCCAGATTCTTCTTGACATAGCAAACGAAGAGGGACTTCTGGACGTAGGCACGGGCGATTTGAGCGAGGCGGCCTTGGGCTGGACAACGTTTGGCGGCGACCACCTGGCGCAGTACGGCGTTAACGCCTCCGTACCCAAAACGATAATACGCCGCGTTGTGGCAACCGTTGGCAAAGACTTTGGCGACGAGGCGGACGGCGTACTTAAGGATATTTTGGCCACGCCCGTAAGTCCGGAGCTTCTTCCGGCGAACGATGGCGAGATAAGCCAGAAAACCGAGGAGCTTGTGGGCAGCTACGATCTTCACGATCTGTTTATATATTATTTTCTTAAAGGAAAAGGCCCAAGGGAGCTTTATGATATCGCTCTTAAGAGCCTTGATTTCCCGGAGGACGAGGTTTACCGCACGCTCGGCATATTTATAAAGCGCTTCTTCTCGCAGCAGTTCAAGCGCAACTGCGCGCCTGAGGCTCCCATAGTCTGCTTATCGGTCGCGCCCGCCGTTTGGAGCATGCCTTCGGACATGGTGTCAACCGCGTTTATGGCCGAATACAGCGCCATAAAGCGCAAGCTCAGCTGAAAAGCATGGATATTATAGACGACCTTCAGCGGGACGGACTGGTTATAGTTCGAAGCGATACCCACTTTGCTTACGGGCACGACGCGGTGCTGCTTACGGACTTTGTTCGCGCGAAGCCCGGCGAAAGATATTTGGATATAGGCACCGGCACGGGTATACTGAGCATACTTACCCACGCCAAAACGGGAGCAAGCTTTGTTGCCGCGGATATAGACCCCGAATGCGTACGCATGGCGAAAAAGAGCGTTCAGCTAAACTCGCTTGAGGATTCGATTAAGGTTGAATCTGCGGACGCGCGGGAGATAAGCGAAGCTACGTTCGGCCGCTTTGACGGGGCGGTGTGCAACCCGCCGTATTTTTCATCGGGCACGAAAAGCCCCAACCAAAGCCGCCTTACAAGCGCGTTTGACGAAACGCTGAACGTATTCGAGGCGGCGGCCTGCGCGGGCAGGGTTGTTAAAAACGGGGGCAAGCTTTTTATATGCTACCCCGCAAAGTATATTCAGCAGCTCTGCTGCGCCCTGTTTCAGGCGGGATTCGCCGTAAAGCGGCTTGCGTTCGTTAAATCCACCGCCGAAAAGCCGCCGTACCTGGTGCTTGCGGAGGGAAGAAAAGGCGGCGGAGCCGGAACGGAGATACAAAGCCTTGTATTGGAGGAAAAGCAATGAGCGAAACTGAAAACACAGGCGCGCTTGAGCCCATGCTCTATCTTTGCGCAACGCCCATAGGCAACCTTTCGGACATTACGCTGCGGGTTATAGAAACGCTTAAGGGCGTGAGCGCGGTTTATTGCGAGGACACAAGGCACACGCGGGAGCTTATGAATCACCTGGGCATAAAAAAGCCCCTTATATCCTGCCATGAGCACAATGAAAAGCAGCGCGCGGAGGAAATAGCCGCAAGGGTACTCGGCGGCGAGGCGATAGCGTTCGTAAGCGATGCCGGCATGCCGGGCATAAGCGACCCGGGCGAGGCCCTTGTGCGGGGCTGCATTGCTCTTGGCGCGAAATACACCGTTTTGCCCGGGGCAAGCGCGCCGTTAACCGCCCTTGTTATGAGCGGACTCCCCACAAAGAACGCCTGCTTTGCCGGTTTTTTGCCGCGGGAGGGCAAGCAGAGGCGCGAGGAGATAGCTAAATTAGGCTCCCATAAGGGAACTATTATATTTTACGAAAGTCCTTTAAGGGTATCGGCGACGGCTAAGGAGCTTAGCCTGCTTCTGGGCAACAGGCAATGCGTGCTTGTGCGCGAGCTTACAAAAAAGTTTGAGCAGGCCATACATTCAACGCTTGATGAATTAAGCGAAATGTATTCGGAAATTCCGCCGAAGGGCGAATGCGTGCTGCTTGTGGCGGGAGCGGAGGACGACGACGCGGCCGATGAGGAAAAGGCTGAAAAGCTTGCCCGTGAGCTTATGGCGAGGGGAGTAAGCGTAAAGGACGCGTCAAAGCAGATAAGCGCGCTGTGCGGCATAGCCAAAAACGAGGCTTACGCGCTTGTAAGCCGCATACGAAACGGGGAGGAATAATCTTATGGCATACTCCGGAGACATGATAGTAAACCTGACAACGCTTGATTATTCATTATCTACCGATGAGGGGGTGAAGCTTAAGCGGGCGTTCCCGGCGGACAAATCGAGAATACTTGAGTTTGTTGGGAAGCACTTCAGCCAAAACTGGGTGAACGAAACGGAATACGCGCTTACGCAGAACCCGCCCGCCTGCTTTATAGCAACGCGGGATGGCGAGATGATAGGCTTTGCCTGCTACGACGCGAGCGCGAAGGGGTTTTTCGGGCCTACGGGGCTTAGCGAATCGGAACGGGGCCGCGGCACCGGCAGGGCACTGCTTATGCGCACGCTTTCGGCAATGCGGGAGGCGGGCTACGGCTACGCCATAATAGGCTGGGTTGGCGATGCCGCCGGGTTTTATGAAAAATGCGCCGGCGCGCGCTACATTGAGGGCGGAGAGCCCGAGCACAGCGTATATTCCCGCTTTATATTCATGAAATAACATAAAGGAGATAAACGAACCATGCAGGACGCACTAAAACAATACAAAGCTATTTTGAAAAAGCGTGAGGCGCTTAACCACGCGATAGGCGTGCTGGAATACGACAGCGAAACGGCTATGCCCAAAAACGGCGCGCCGCACCTGGCCGAAACAATAGCCACGCTTAGCGAGGAAAGCTATAATCTTCAGGTAAATGACGAGGTTCGCACCCTTCTTGATAAGCTTAGCGAAAACATAGACGAGCTTGACGAGATTACCCGCCGCGAGGTTGAGGAGGAGATAAAGCAGCTTAAAAAGCTTGAAAACGTGCCCATAGAGGAGTATTCCGAGCACAGCAGGCTTATAAGCGAGGCGAGCGTTGTTTGGCGCGAGGCAAAGCAGACGAACAACTATAAGCTTTTCCGGCCCTATCTTGACAGGATAATAGCCATTTCCAAATCCATGATGGGCCACATGCACCCCGGCATGGATACATACGACGCGCTGCTTGAGGAATTTTCCGAAGGACTCAGCGTAAAAATGCTTGAGCCGTTCTTCGCGGACGTAAGGGCAAAGCTTGTGCCCGTTATACACGCCGTTTGCGAATCATCTAACCAGGTTGACGATTCTCCCTTCAAAAAGCCGTTCGCGATAGAAGGTCAGCGCAAGCTTTCGTCCTTTGTTATGGATTTTCTCGGCATAGACCGAAACAGCTGCGTTCTTGGCGAGGTTGAGCATCCCTTTACCACAAACTTTAATAAGCATGACGTGCGCCTTACAACGCATTATTACGAAAACGACGTGCTTTCAAATATGTTCAGCGTGGCTCACGAGGGCGGACATTGCCTTTATGAGCTTAATGTAGGCGATGAGCTTATAGGCTCTCCCCTCACCGGCGGCTCAACCATGACGCTGCACGAAAGCCAGAGCAGGCTTTTTGAAAACATGATCTGCCGCAGCCGCGAGTTCATTTCCCTGCTTTATCCCAAGATGAAGCAGATTTTCCCCGCCGAGATGAGCGGCGTGAGCGAGGAGCTTTTGTACCGCGCGGCGAACAAATCCATGCCCTCCCTTATCCGCACCGAGGCTGACGAGCTTACCTACCCGCTGCACATAATGGTGCGCTACGAGATAGAGAAAAAGCTTATCGCGGGCACGCTCAGCACCGACGATTTGCCCGATGAGTGGAACAGGCTTTATAAGGAATACCTTGGCATAGACGTGCCGGACGATACGCACGGCGTGCTGCAGGACAGCCACTGGTCCGGCGGCAGCATAGGCTACTTCCCTTCATACTGCGTAGGCAGCGCCTATTCCGCCCAGATTTACGACAATATCGCCAAGGATATAGACATAGCTAAGGTTGTCAGCGCCGGCGGAGTGAAGCCCATAGTTGAATGGCTTACGGCAAGGCTTTATCGCTTCGGCAGGCTTAAAACCCCCGCCGAGCTTTCAAAGAGCGTGCTTTGCGGCGAGTTTGATCCCGCGCACTACACAAACTACCTTACAAAGAAGTTTAGTGAGCTTTATAAGCTTTAATTTTCCCTTTGGCAGGAAAGGAGCCTTAATTGGCACGATTTATATCCGGCGGAGCGCAAACGGGCATTACCGCCGTTGACAATTCATTTATACTGAACTATATGCCCAACGCCCCCGAAAACGCGGTTAAGGCCTACCTTTACGCGCTTATGGCATCCGCCCGCGCCGACGCGCCGGACATTTCGGATGCCCTGGGGCTGAGCGAGGAACAGCTTAGCGACGCTTTCGCTTATTGGCAGCGCATGGGCCTTGTAAGAATAGCCGACACGGACCCGCTTACGGTTGAGCTTCTTCGCGTTGAGCCCGTGTCCCCCGCCGCGCACACACGGCGCTACGCCGCGCTTATAGAAAGCCTAAGTGCCGCCATACCGGGCAGGATATTTACCGGCAGCGAGCTTAGCGCGATATGCGACTGGGTTGAGGTTTTCGGCTTCAGTGAGGAAACGGCGGCGCTTCTTGTAAGCGACTGCGCAAGAAGGCGCGGAAACAGGGTTAAGATATGGCAAATGAACGCGGAGGCTAAAAAGTGGGCCGACGCGGGGGTAAGCTCAAAGGAAAGCGCGCTTGAATACATAGCCAAGCGCGATGAGCGCATATCCGGCGCGCAGAAGATACTTTCACGCTGGAAGCTCAGGCGCGCGGCAACCGAGGACGAGCTTGAGCTTTATATCAAATGGACTGAAACCTGGGGCATGAGCGACGAGGTTATATCGCTTGCGCTAACGGAGCTTACGAGCGCCTCTCAGCCAAGCTTTAAGTATCTTGATTCCGTGCTTACAACATTCCGCACAAGCGGCGCCATAACGCCCGAGGCCATAACCGCCCTTAAGCACGAACGCGACGCGGACAGGGAGCTTGCCAGGGCCATGCTTGCCCGCGCGGGCATAAATAAAAGCCCCACCGCCGCGCAGCAATCGGACGCCGAAACATGGCGCGCGCGCTACTGCATGGCACCGGAGCTGCTGCTGCTTTGCGCCGAAAGCTGCCGCCAGAGCGATAAACCCTGGGGCGCCATAAAGCGCACGCTCACCCGCTGGCATGAGCAGGGCATAAGCGACATGGAAAGCGCAAAGCGCGATATTGAGCAGCATGCCGCCGCGGCATCGTCATCCTCCCGCCGGGGAAGGGCGCTCAGCCACACCAGCAGGACCTACAGCGAAAGCGACCTTACGTCCATGGGCGTGGAGCTGCTGGAGGATTAAAGGCTCAATTTATATCTTTACCATTCTGCGCGGAGTTTTTCGGCTTCGCGCAGTTCTTTTATAAGCTCCTCGGGTTCCGCCCCGCCGCGCTTTGCCGCGTCAACCTTTTTTGAAAGGGTATTACAGGCGCGCTCAAGCTTTTTCTTCAGCGCGATTTCCCGCTTTTCGTATGCCTTTTCGCCGTAGTTAAGCAATCCCCCTTCGGGCAGGGGACGTGATACGCCGTCATAGCGGGCAAGTATAATCTGGTAAAACCTGCCGCCCTCCTCTACCACGCTTTCGTCAGATATATTGTAGCCGGATTTATAAAGATACTCTCTCAGCTCTTTTTCGCCGCCCATGGGCTGCATGGCTATCTGCGCGGCCCGTTTCGGCTTGTCGCCGCCGCTTTCAAGTATGCTCATGATAAGCTCCCCGCCCATGCCGGCCATAACGGCGCTATATTTACCGCTGCCTATATCTATGCTCAAAAACCCGTCGGAAACAAAGAAGCTGACCTTATCCTCAAGCGAAAGCTCCCCTATAAGCCTCCGCGCCTTGTTAAGGGACTCCGCGCTTATGTCCGCGGCCGTAGCGTGCTTTGCCTTGCCCTTCGTAACGGCGTACGCGCAAAGAAGCCCGTGGTCCGAGCCTATGTCTATAATTTCATCCGTGGGGCTTAGCATATCAAGTATTTTGCCAAGCCGTTTTGTAAGTTTTTTCAGGCGAACGCACCTGCCTTTTACTAAGTCTTAGGCTATTTTAATAAAAAAGCGCCCGCATTGCAATCCGCTGTGGATTTTTAAGGCGTGGTAAAGTATACTTTTACCGGCGCATTTTCTTTTATGATGTGAAAAATGAATTCAAAAAACAAGCACGTGGGCGCGATATTCATGGCGGCGTTTCTTTATCTTGGCGCGGGCATAGGCATGCTTATAATGAGCGCGGCCGAGATAGTTATACTTAAGGGCATATTCTCAGGGCTTGGTTCCTTTATAGTCGCGCTATTTCGGGCGAAAAGCTGCCTGCCGCGATAAGCATTGTTTACGCTCTGCTGCTTGGCTTTGTAGCCTACGGGCTAAGCATATTCTTTTATGTTCGCGCGCAGCGATATATAGGCGCCGCGAAAACCAGCGCCTACTATGCCGTTTCCCCGTTTATAGGGGCAATTCTTTCACTTGTGATTATGAATGAGCGGCTTGCGGATTCGTATTTTTACGCATTGGCCGTAATGATAGCGGGGGCAACGCTTGCCGTGCTTGATACCCTTGCCCCATCAAAGCGGACTTAACAGAACCGCTTCATATAGTTAAGCAGATTGTCGCAGGCTATTTTGCGTATGTCCTCATCGCTAAAGCCTGCTTTTTTAAGCTCCGTAATAAGCTTTGGCACGTCCTTCCAGTTGCTCAAGCCGTAAGGATAAGCGTCCGGCCCCATGCCGTCAAAGTCGCTGCCCAAAGCAACGCAGTCTATGCCGCCAACCGCGGCAACGTGCTCTATATGGCGCACAACGTCGCTTATATTCGCCCTTCCCCGCTCAACAAGCTGCGGCGAATAATAGTTTATGCCTATAACGCCGCCGCGACGGGCTATTTCCTTAATATGCCGGTCCGCAAGGGAACGCTTGTGATAAAGCACGCTTCTCGCGTTTGTGTGGGAGGAGAATATGGGGGCGGCAATCTCGTCAAGCACGCCGTCTATTGAAACGTCGCTAAGATGCGCCACGTCCACGGCCATGTTTATCCTTTCCATTTCGCGCACAACGCTCCTGCCAAGCCGGGTTAAGCCCTTGTCCCTCCTCGCTGTGGCGGGGCTTGCAAGCTCGTTTGGGTTGTTCCAGGTAAGCGTCATAGCGCGAACGCCAAGCTCGTGAAACAGCCTAAGGTTCTCTATCCGCTCCTCTATCGCCTCTCCGCCCTCTATCGTAAGCACAGCGGCTATTTTGCCCTGCCCCGGCACAAAGTCCTTAGTGAGGGGCACAAGCTCGCTGTTGGCGGCAAGCATGCGCTTATACGCGTCAATAAGCAGCATACACTGCTGCAGATACATAATATCGTCGTCAGGATCCATCCACGCGGCAAAAAGCTGCATGGCGGCGGATGCCGAACGCATGCCCGGCAGATCCACGGCCTGGTTTTCCCTGGGCACGGCGATATCAAAATTTCTGTGCAGCATATAATACAAAAAGTCGCAATGCGCGTCCGCAACGTAGCAGGGCATATTATCCTCCGATTTGGGTTTAATTTGAAAAGGCCGCGGCAATTACGCCGCAGCCTGTTTTTACTTGTCTTTTTATTTCGCGAATTCCACAGCGCGGGTTTCGCGGATTACGTTTACCTTTATCTGGCCGGGGTACTCAAGCTCGTTTTCTATGCGCTTTACAATATCCTTTGCCAGTATAATGGTGTCCGCATCGTTCACGTTTTCGGGCTTTACTATTATGCGGATCTCGCGGCCGGCCTGAATGGCGAAGGACTTATCAACGCCCTCAAAGGAGTTCGCGATTTCCTCAAGCTTTTCAAGCCTCTTAATGTAGTTTTCAAGCGTTTCACGCCTTGCGCCGGGACGAGCCGCGCTGATGGCATCCGCCGCCTGAACAAGAACAGCCTCTATGGAGGCAGGCTCCACGTCTCCGTGGTGCGCCATAATGGCGTTTATAACCTGATTGTTCTCGCGATACTTCTTGGCAACATCCGCGCCCAGCTGAGCATGGGGACCTTCAACCTCGTGGTCAATGGCCTTGCCTATATCGTGCAGAAGACCCGCGCGCTTCGCAAGCGTTACGTTGGCGCCAAGCTCGGACGCCATAATGCCCGCAAGGTGAGAAACCTCGATGGAGTGCTTAAGCACATTCTGGCCGTAGCTTGTGCGGTATTTGAGCCTGCCCAGCAGCTTTACTATTTCGTGATGCAGCCCGTGTATGCCGCACTCGAATATAGCCTGCTCGCCGGCCTCGCGGATCTGCACGTCCACTTCCTTGCGAGCCTTTTCCACCATTTCCTCTATGCGGCCGGGATGGATGCGCCCGTCCATAATAAGCTTTTCAAGGGCAATCCTCGCGACCTCGCGCCTGACGGGATCAAAGCCCGAAAGTATAACGGCCTCGGGAGTATCGTCTATTATAAGGTCAACGCCGGTAGCGGTTTCAAGGGTACGAATGTTTCTGCCCTCGCGGCCTATTATGCGGCCCTTCATTTCGTCGTTAGGCAGGGATACTACGCTTACGGTTGTTTCCGCAACGTGATCCGCCGCGCAGCGCTGAATGGCCAGCGACACTATGTTTCTGGCCCTCTTGTCGGCCTCTTCTTTTGTCTTCTGCTCTATTTCCCTAAGCATAAGCGCCGCGTCGTGGCGAGCGTCGTGCTCAACGCTTTCAAGCAGTATTTCCTTGGCCTCGTCCATGGTCAGGCCGGAAATTCTTTCAAGTTCCTTAAGTTCTTTGTCCTTCAGTTCGTTAATCTCAGCCTCGCCGGCCTCAATTTCCTTCTGTCTCTTGTTCGCGTTCTCTTCGCGCTGTTCCAAAGCCTCCAGCTTTTTGTCCAGCTGCTCTTCCTTCTGCAAAAGTCTGCGTTCGCTGCGCTGTATTTCGTTTCGTCTTTCCTTGTTCTCGCGCTCGTTTTCGCTTTTAAGTTTGTAAACTTCTTCTTTCGCTTCAAGTATGGTTTCTTTTTTGATTGTTTCGGCACGCTTCTGAGCGTCCTCTATCATCTGCTTTACGGCATCCTCTGCCTTGGCTACCTTAGCCTCGGCAATGTTGCGACGGTACCAATACCCTCCAAACCAGCCGCCGACACCGCAAACAACCCCAACCAATATGGGGATTATTATGTCCCACAAAGTCAGTACACCTCCAAATATATGTCAAAGTACGAGCAAATCAACGCTGCATGTATAAAAAATAAGCATGATGCAAAAAAATCAAAACACACACCGGTGCATAATTACTCCGTATAATTGTAAATCCATAGCCGATAAATGTCAAGATTGTGAACAGGTGTTCGCCGCCATGCCAATTTCCGTACAGGCAATGAAAAAGCCGAAGGATAAGCTCCTTCGGCCCATATTCAATCGGTAAAAAATTATTCTTCTTCCTCTTCCTCGGGAAGCACGGCGTTGTGATAAATCTGCTGCACGTCGTCGTTATCGTCAAAGCGGTCTATCATGCGCTCTATCTTCTCGGCAAGCTCGGGGTCGCTCGCGTCAACAGTGGTCTGAGGAATCATGGAAATCTCGGCGGAAAGGAAGCTGTAGCCAAGCTTTTCAAGCTCCTCGCGAACGGCTGAGAAATCGTTGGGAGCGGTATAAATCTCGAACACATCGTCCTGGGGAACAACGTCTTCCGCGCCCGCCTCAAGCGCCTGCATCATTATCTCGTCCTCATCGGTTTCGCTGGTACGCTCGATTACTATAACGCCGCGCTTGTCAAACATCCACGCAACGCAGCCGGAAGCGCCCATGTTGCCGCCGCTCTTATCGAACAGATGCCTTATTTCGGCCGCCGTACGGTTGCGGTTATCGGTAACAACGTCTACTATAACGGCTATGCCGTTGGGGCCGTAGCCTTCATAGGTGATTTCCTCGTAGTTTATGCTGCCAAGCTCGCCCGCGGCCTTTTTGATGGAACGGGTGATATTGTCGTTAGGAACGTTCGCGGCCTTAGCCTTGGCTATAACGTCTCTGAGCTTAGAGTTGTTATTGGGGTCGCCGCCGCCCTCTTTAACGGCTATGGCTATCTCGCGGCCTATTTTTGTAAAAACCTTGCCGCGCTGAGAATCGGTCTTTTCTTTCTTATTCTTGATATTTGCCCATTTGGAATGACCCGACATATAAATTGACCTCCACAAAAATTAACAACTCATTATAGCATTTATTCCCCGTTCGTTCAACCCCGCGCCGCTATTTAGCCGCCGATTTATAGCCTTTTTACCACGATCCGCTGTATTCGGCAACGTTCGCGTTATGCTCTTCCAGCGTTTTGGCGTAAACAAGCTCACCGGTTTCGGAATCCTTAAGGCAGAAGTACAGATACTCTTCCTCCATATACTCCTCGTCCGGATAAAGCGCGGCCTCTATCGCCTTTTTGCCGGGATTGGCTATAGGCCCAAGGGGCAGCCCCTCATACACATGGGTATTGTAAAGCGAGGTATCCGCCATCTGCTCGGCCGTGAACGTAAGCACGCCGGAGGTATGGAATATATACTTAAGCGGGGCGTCGCTCTGCAGCTTCATGCCCTTTTCAAGGCGCTGGTGGAAAACGGCGGATACGCGGGTAAAGTCGTTCTCATGCCGCGCTTCCTTTTCAATAAGCGAGGCTAGCGTTATAACGTCGTCCAGGCTCATGTTAAGCTCCGCCGCGCGCATTTTATACTCGTCCGTTATAATCTGCGAGAACCTTGTGAGCATTCTGCCTATAATGGATTCGGCGGACTCATCGCTGTATATTTCGTATGTATCCGGGAAAAGGTAGCCCTCAAGGGCATAATCCCGCGCCTGCTCGCTGTTTACGGGAATATCCGCGACAAAGGAATAATCCTCCTTAAACTCTTCGCCGGTTTTGCAAAGGTTCAGGAATTCCGACTCAGCCTTCAGCACGCCCAATGATACAAGCTTTTCGGCTATATTCTCAACCGTCATGCCCTCGGTTATAACAAGCTTAAGGGTACTCCTAGGCGGATTGCCCTCGCATATAACGTCAACAATCTGCTCAATATCCATATTGCGGGAAAGTATATACGTGCCCGCCTTAAGCTTACTGGATTTGCCCGTAAAATCAACATAAACCTTGAATACGGCCTTGCTTGATATAAGCCCCGGGGCGACAAGATTTCCGTCCTCGTCAACGCCGCCCGCCTCATAAAGCTTTTTGGCTATGCTGCTGGCGCCCGAACCGGAGCTTATTGTTATCTCGACAGGGGTAGCGTCGTTTATGTCCACGGGGGAGAAAAGCTTGTCCTGCACCTTTGTGAACGCAAACAGAAACACGCCCGCGCAGATGCCGGCGCTTATAAGGAAAACGAGCAGCGGCCTTACCGCGCGCCAAACCTTTTGGCCGGTTGTCATTTCCTTTTTCTTATGACGCTTTTTCTGCTCTGTGCCGTGCTCCACTTACTTTGCCCTCTTATTCATCGCCAAAGCCAAGGTCTAAATCTATGCCGTCGGCAAGTATTTTATAAACGTCGCCCAGCATTGTGTTCAGCCTGTATTCCGCCATAAGATAAGCGGAAGCATCCGGATTAAGCTGCAGTACCTCGCCTATTTTCTGAAGGCGCTGCATGGTCTCCTCATCCTTCTGCCCGGATACCATAGCGCCCTGCATGCGAACGCGCAGGGTCATATACTCCTTAAGAAGGGACTTTGTGGTATCGTTTTCGAATGCCTTTTCCTTCGCGGCCTTATACGCCGAGTATTCTTCGCTTTCGGCCATTGCCTTGGCCAGTTCCCTTGCCTTATCGTAAATCATAAAATTTACCTCCGTTTTTATTAAATGTCTATCTCAATAATAATAGGCAGTACTATTGGCGTGCGCTTTGTTTTGTGATAAAGCTCGTTTTTGAGGGCCGTGCGGATATTGTTCTTTATTCCGCTCCACTCGCTGCGGCTTGATTGCTCAAACTGCGCCGCAAGCCCCTTTACAAGGTTCTTAGCGTCCGCTATAAGCTCCTCCGAGCTTTTTATATATACAAACCCGCGGGATATAATCTCCGGCTGGCCCAGGAGCGCTCCGGTTTTCTTATTAAGCGGTATTACAACCGTGAAAAGTCCGTCCTCGGAAAGCTGCTTTCTGTCCTTAAGCACGGCATCGCCTATCTCGCCCACGCTTGAGCCGTCCACAAGCACGCTGCCGCTGTGCACGGAGCCGTTTAAGGCAATGCCGGCGCGGTTAAGCTCTATTACCCCGCCAAGCTCCGGAACAACTATGTTTTCATCCGGTATGCCCATTTGCTTGGCTATGTCCGCATGCTGATAAAGCTGCTTCGCCTCGCCGTGAACTGGAATGAAGAACTTCGGCTTTGTAAGCGTAAACATAAGGCGCAGCTCCTCGCGCCTGGCATGGCCGGAAACGTGCACGTCCGCCATTCTGTCGTAAACCACGCGTACTCCGCGCTGATAAAGCTGATTTATAACCCGGCTTACGCCTATTTCGTTGCCCGGTATCGCGGAGGCGGATATTATAACCGTGTCCCCGGGACCAACGTTAAGCTTATGCGAGGCGTTTGCCATGCGGAAAAGACCGCTCATGGGCTCACCCTGGCTGCCGGTTGTTATTACGCAAACCTTGCTGTCGTCAATGCGCTTAAGCTTTTCAACCTCTACTATCTTTTCCTCGGGTATGTTCAAATACCCAAGCTCCGAGGCCACCTTTGTTATATTAACCATGCTGCGGCCCTGGAAGCATATTACGCGGCCAAACGATATGGCAACGTCCGCTATCTGCTGAATTCTGTATATATTCGAGGCGAACGTGGCTACTATAACCCTGCCGTCGGCAATATCAAAATAATGCTCAAACGTTTTGCCTATCTCCCGCTCGGACGTTGTGTGCCCGGCAAGCTCGGCATTCGTACTGTCGCTCATAAGCGCGAGCACGCCCTTTGAACCGTAGTACGCGAGGCGGCCCATGTCCATAGGCTCGCCGTCAAGGGGAGTATAGTCAACCTTAAAGTCGCCCGTGTGTATTATTGTGCCAACGGGGGTGACTATCGCAAGCGCCACGGCGCCGGGTATTGAGTGGCTGGTTTTTATGAATTCCGCCGCAAAGCAGCCAAGCTGCACCTTGTCCCCCGGCTTTACAACATTAAGCCGGGCGTTCTTTACATGCTCCTCCTCAAGCTTATGCTCGATAAGGGCGCAGGTGAGCTTTGTGCCATAAACGGGAGTTTGAAACTTTTTAAGCGCGAACGGCATCGCGCCTATATGATCCTCGTGGCCGTGGGTAACGAGTATTCCGCGAAGCTTGTCGGCATTCTGCTCAACGTATGTCATGTCCGGAATAACAAGATCTATTCCCGGCATATCGTCATCGGGGAATATAAGCCCGCAGTCTATTATTATCATGTCCTTGCCGTATTCAAGCACGGTCATGTTCTTGCCTATTTCGCCAACGCCGCCGAGCGGTATTATTTTAAGCTTGTTTTTGCCCCTGCCGGTACGGGCGCTCTGCGCCTTCGCGACGGCCTTGGCGGCTGTTTTCGCCGCGCGGCTCGGGGCCGGCTTCTTCTCAGGCTTCTTCTCCGCCTTCTTCTCGGGGCTCTTATCGGCCGCGGCTGTTTTCTTGGCCCTGCTCTGCGTGCGCGCCGCACGGGTTCCGGGTCGTCTGCGCGCGGGGGTATCGCTTCCCGCTCCGCTCTTCCTTCTCTTTCTTCCGCCCGCCTTCTCATCCGCGAGCGTTTCAGTATTTTCTATCAAAAGCAATCCTCACTTTCATTGCGTCTAAACAATTATCCTACTTTATTATACTATGTTTACCATACCTCAACAAGGGGCGTAATTTGTGAACAAATATACCAACAAGCGCCCGGATTGCTCCGGGCGCTGCGGTTAGGCGGTTATTCAGTTCTGCTTGTCTTCGGGCAGCAGGCCTTTTCTGGTAAGGTCTATCTTGCCGTCGGGCTTAATGTCTATTACGCGAACGAGTATCTCGTCGCCTATGCTTACAACATCCTCAACCTTCTCAACGCGCTTATTGGCAAGCTTGCTTATGTGCACAAGGCCCTTCTTGCCGGGCTTAAGCTCTACCTGAGCGCCTATGGGCAGTATGTTCACTACCTTGCCCAGGAACACCTCGCCAACCTCTATATCCTTGACGATATTGTCTATCATCTTCTTGGCGGCGGCGCTGGCGTTCTGATCGGGGGAGAGTATGAACACGCGGCCATCGTCGTTTATATCAATCTTCACGCCGGTATCGGCAATGATCTTATTGATGGTCTTTCCGCCGGAGCCGATAACCTCGCGGATCTTATCGGGATGGATGCTGAACTGCAGCACTCTGGGCGCGTAGGGGGACATTTCCTTGCGGGGTTCAGGCAGGGTTTCGAGCATCTTGTCCAGTATGAACAGCCTGCCGCGGCGAGCCTGAGCAAGCGCGCGGGTAAGAATCTGCTCATCAATACCCTTTATCTTTATATCCATCTGGATGGCGGTGATGCCGTCCCTGGTGCCGGCTACCTTAAAGTCCATATCGCCAAGGAAGTCCTCAAGGCCCTGTATATCGGTCATAACGGCTATGTTGCCATTGGTGGTGTCCTTAATAAGGCCCATGGCAACGCCCGCTACGGGCTTCTTTATGGGAACGCCCGCGTCCATAAGGGCAAGAGTGCTGGCGCAGATGGAGGCCTGAGAGGTGGAGCCGTTGGAGCTTATAACCTCGCTTACGAGCCTGAGCGCGTAGGGGAACTCTTCCTCAGAAGGAATCATGGGCAGCAGGGCACGCTCAGCAAGGGCGCCGTGGCCGATTTCACGCCTGCCGGGGCTGCGCACGGGGCGGGTTTCGCCGGTGCTGTAGGGAGGCATGTTGTACTGATGCATATAGCGCTTGCCGGTTTCCTCGCTTATGCCGTCCAGCATCTGGGCATCCTCAAGGGAGCCTAAGGTGGCAATGGTCATAACCTGGGTCTGGCCGCGGGTGAACACGGCGCTGCCGTGCGCGCGGGGCAGCAGGCCAACCTCGCACCAAATGGGGCGAATCTGCTCCAGGGTACGGCCATCCGGACGCACACCGTGGTTGATTATCTTATCGCGAACGATTTCCTTGGTAAGGTTATAAAGTATAGCGTCAACATCCTTGGCGCAATCGGGCTCGATTTCAAGGAAGTGCTCGGTAACCTCTGTCTTAACCTGGGCGCTGCGATCCTCGCGCTCCTTGCGATCGAAAGTATCAAGGCTCCACTTTACCTTGTCAAAGGCATAGTCACGAACAAGCTCAACAAAGTCCGGGTTGGGCTGATAGATGTTCACTTCCATCTTGGGCTTGCCAACCTCGGCCTGCATATTCTCTATGAAGGCAACGATTTCCTTAATGTAGCCATGCGCGAACAGGATAGCCTGAAGCATCTCGTCCTCGCTCAGCTCGTTTGCGCCGGCCTCAACCATCATTATGGCATCCTTGGTGCCGGCAACGGTCAGGTGCAGCTTGCTCGCGGCGCGCTGCTCGCTGGTGGGGTTGATTATGTACTGGCCGTCAATATAGCCAACGCTTACCGCGCCGGTGGGGCCCATAAAGGGAGCGTCGCTGATGGAAAGGGCGGCGCTGGAGCCGATCATGGCCAGTATTTCGGGCTGCACGTCCGGCTCAGAGCTGAGCACGGTGGCAATAACCTGAATGTCGTTATAAAATCCCTTGGGGAACAGGGGGCGAAGAGGCCTGTCTATAAGGCGGCTGGCCAGTATCGCCTTTTCGGAGGGGCGACCCTCACGCTTGATATAACCTCCGGGGATTTTGCCCACGGAGTACATTTTTTCTTCGAATTCTACGCTCAGCGGCAGGAAATCCACGCCGTCGCGGGGCGCCTTGGCAACGGTTGCGCAGACGAGCACAGCGCTTTCGCCGCAGCGAATAAGCACGCTGCCGCCGGCCTGCTCGGCATACTTGCCGGTTTCGGCGGTAATGGTCTTGCCCGCCAGCTCCATTGAAAAGATTCTTTGCATTACTTCTTCTCCTTCTTAAACTCCATATTTATTCATACTATGCTATTATAACTCATACCGCGCAAAAAAGCACGATATATTTAAGGGAAAATAAGTGAAGGAATGGTGGCGGCTTAGCGTTCCCTGTTCTTTTTGCCAAAACCAAAAGCCTCCTCCGATGGGGGGAGGTGGATGCGAGCGCAGCGAGCAGACGGAGGGAGTTCAATAAAACAGTGTCAGCCGCGCTTAGTTGCTGTTGATACTTACTTTATGATAGTTGGATTTAGATTGTATAGAGGTTGGCTATGGTTTCTGATATTTAGGCTGTTTGGCGGTTGCGGACTCCCTCAGTCGCCTGCGGCGACAGCTCCCTCCACGGGGAGCCTTTTGGTGGAACTTAGTTTTTGTAGAGATTATCTATGTTTTCCGGAATTTAGTTGGTGCATTGCTTACCGGACTCCCTCAGTCGCCTGCGGCGACAGCTCCCTCCACAGGGGGCCTTTTGGTGATATTCCGGGCTTTTGCCGTTCCAAAAAGCCTCCCTCTTGGGGGAGGTGGATGCGAGCGCAGCGAACAGACGGAGGGAGTTCAATAAAACCGTGTCAGCCGCGCTTAGTTGCTGCCGATACTTACTTTATGATAGTTGGATTTAGATTGTATAGAGATTGGCTATGGTTTCTGATATTTAGGCTGTTTGGCGATTGCCGGACTCCCTCAGTCAAAATGTCTGACGACATTTTGCCAGCCCCCCCAACCGGTGGGGCCTTTTGGTGGAACTTAGTTTTTGTAGAGATTATCTATGTTTTCCGGAATTTAGTTGGTGCATTGCTTGACTTTTTATTCAACCCCACGTATACAAAAATCCCGCCCCTCTTGCGAGGGGCGGGAGTGCATTTAGGGTTTAGGTCCCGATTGGTTTAATTACGCGCGAACCTTCTTAACGGTTACGACGGCGGCGGCGACCATAGCAACGACGATCATGGCGAAGCCAACGATGCTGGCGTTGTCACCGGTCTGGGGCAGATCGGGGGTCACGGGGTTGACGACGACCTTACCGGCATTCCAGGTGTAGGAAGCGGAGATCTCGCCGATGGTGCCGAAGTAGAGCTCAAAGTGCTCAGCGGTCATGTAGTCGCAGTCAGCAAACTTGAAGCCGAGGAAGCCAAAGATGTCTTCGTAGACAGCGTTGACACCGGAGAAGTCACCGGAACCGGAAGCCCATACGTCTTCAGTCTTGTTGTAGAAGTCGATGGTGCCGTTCTGGCTGCCGAAGGTGATGAGCCACTCGTCATTTACCAGGATGCCCTTGGTGTTGATCTTGCCGTTTTCCTTTACGGGGAACAGGATGGTGTCGCCATCGGAGTTCTCAACGGTGAAGGAATCGCCATTGTTGGTTACGGTGTAAGCCAGGTTGCCCTTAGCATTGTAGATCTTCATGGTGCTTTCTTCCCACTCATTGTAGAAGCCGGCGGTAGCAACAACCTTAGCTTCGTCGCAGGAGTTGGCATGGGCCCATACTTCGTACTTGTAGGTGGTGGCAGCAGCTTTCTCAGCATCTTCAAAGGTCTCGGTGACGCAGCACTTGTCGGCATCAACGGTACCGGCGGAAGCGGAATCGATGGTCATGTTGGTGGTCTCGATAGCCAGATCCAGACCAACGTTGTTGATCAGCTTCTTGGTGGCATCGCTCAGCTTGCTGTAAGCGGGGATGTTCAGAACTACCAGGAAGTGGAGGGTGGTGCCCTTTACTACGGGGTAGTTGGCGGAGGCCTTCAGCTCCTCATAGAGGCTGCCGAGCATGGAAGTATTGGGCTCGGTCTCGAGGCCATATACTGCGATAGTGATGTCCTTGTAAACCGGAGCGGTTTCAAGGGAGGCCCAACCGGTGGCCATTGCGGGAACCGCAAAGGCAACGACGAGAGCCAGAGAAAGAACGAGAGCAAACAGTTTCTTCATCTTGTCTTGAATTTCCTTTCAAAAATTTGTGTGTGCCGGGAATTTCACCCGGCTGACCTTTCGGTCTATTTGGGACTTTCCCGTTTGCACAATCAGATGTTACCACACTATTACAAACCTGTCAACAGTTTTATTACAAATTTGTAATAAGTTGTTACGGGAGGCTCCCTGCGGAGGGAGCTGTCGAAATGCCGCCGTGCATTTTGACTGAGGGAGTCCGGCGATAAGCCAAACCGGCAAAATCCCACTTTCATAAAGTAAATATCTGTAGAAACCAAAAGACGGATGGTGGTTTTATTGAATTCCTTCCGTCTTTCGCTTCGCGAAATCCACCTCCCCCATCGGTGGAGGCTTTTGGGGTTGGCCTGATTGCTGGAGTTTTCAGCAAACCAAAATTTCCAAGGAATATTTAATATCCCCCTCAAAACTCAAACCCGAACCCTATGCCCTTTATTGTTTCGGCCTTTTCGGAAAGGTTTTTGATGGGGAAGCCGCTCATGTTTATTACAAAGTTTTTGCTGTCGCCGCCTTCAAAGAGGGCGTTTTTGGAAAAGTACCACGCGCCTATGAACTTGTCGCTTTTGTCATAGAAGCCCACGAACACCATGTTTACGGAGCAGCCCTCGCCTTCGGAGCAGGTAAGCCTGCCGGAAAGGGTTGTAACATCGGGATAATTATCGGCTATGTAGAGCCTGTCCGGCGTAAGGCGCGCGCCGCGTCCCTCGCTTTTCTCCGCCTTCAATGAGGCCGTAAGAATTATATCCTCGCCCGCGGGGATTGCGGTTTCGTCAAGCCAGCGGGCAATGTAGCCCGTTTCGCCCGGAAGAAGTATCATATATTCGCTAAGCTCCGGCGTGAACTCGGCCGATTCGCTTACGTCCCCCGCCTTGGCCGTTACGCTCGCTGATTTGATTACAATGGGGCAATCACCGCTGTTTTTATATTCTATTGAAATATAAAGCTTGGTCTTGTCACCGTCCGCGTATGAGCAGGCCGCCGTGGCTGTTACGGTCGCCTCGGCGTTTTTGCCGTATGGCGCGGCTTCACCCTCATCCGTTTGTTCCGATGAGTTCGCGCCGGTCGGCAGGGCTGTATTCTGCACGTCCACGGGAGAAACGGATTCTTCCTTTTCGCCGCAAGCGGAGAGCATTATAACAAGGATGCATATTAAGATGGGCAAAAATATCTTTTTCATGCCTAAAATTATAGCATACGCGGCACAAAATGCCAAAGCGGATTTATCGAATTTGCAATATGGTAATAATATGATAAAATATAGTCGGTAAAATACGGGCATAAGCCTGATTCATATCAATTCAAGGAGGTCGTACTTATTATGAAGAAAACGGTTAAAGACGTTGACGTGCGCTCAAAGCGCGTGCTTGTCCGCGTGGATTACAATGTGCCGCTGGACGCAGAGGGCAACGTAAGCGACGATAAGCGCATAACCGCAAGCCTGCCTACCGTAAACTACTTGCTGGAGCAGGGCGCTAAAATAATACTTTGCTCGCATCTCGGCCGCCCCAAGGGAGAGGTTAAAAAGGAGTTTTCGCTCGCGCCCGTCGCAAAGCGCCTTCGTGAGCTTCTGCCCAATACAAAAATATACTTCGCGCCCGACTGCATAGGCGAAGAGGCCGAAAAGATGGCGAATGAGCTTAAGGACGGCGAAATACTGCTGCTTGAGAACCTGCGCTTCCATAAGGAAGAGGAAAAGAACGATCCGGAGTTCGCGAAAAAGCTTGCTTCCCTTGCGGACATATACGTAAGCGACGCGTTCGGCACCGTTCATCGCGCGCACGCGTCAACCGCGGGCGTTGCGGCATACCTGCCCGCCGTGGCCGGCTTCCTTATAGGCAAGGAGCTAAGCGTTATGGGCGGCGCGCTTGAAAGCCCCGAAAGGCCCTTTGTGGCGATACTCGGCGGCGCGAAGGTTGCGGACAAGATAGGCGTTATAACAAACCTGCTCAATAAGTGCGACACGCTGCTTATAGGCGGCGGCATGGCATACACGTTCTTTAAGGCCATGGGCTACGAAATAGGCAAGTCCCTGCTTGACGAGGAAAACATTGCCCTTGCGAAGCAGCTTATGGAAACGGCAAATGAAAAGGGCGTTAAGCTTCTTCTGCCCATAGACACGGTTGTAGCGACCGAGTTTGCCGCGGACGCGGAGCACAAAACCGTTGCCGCGAACGAAATACCCGCCGGCTGGCAGGGCCTTGACATAGGCGAAAAAACGCAGGAGCTTTTCGCGAATGAGATAAAGAACGCTAAAACCGTTATATGGAACGGGCCTATGGGCGTGTTTGAGTTCCCGGCGTTCGCAAAGGGCACCGAGGCCGTTGCGAAGGCGTGCGCCGAGTGCCGGGGCACAACCATTATAGGCGGCGGAGACAGCGCGAGCGCCGTAAAGAAGCTTGGCTACGCGGACAAGATGACCCATATTTCAACCGGCGGCGGAGCGAGCCTTGAATTCCTTGAAGGAAAGGTTCTGCCGGGCGTTGCCGCGCTGAACGACAAATAAGGCGAAACGGAGCTTATTGCGATGAGAAAGCCCATAATCGCCGGCAACTGGAAAATGAACATGACCCCGTCGGAAACAAAAAAGCTGATAGGTGAGCTTTGCCCGCTTATCGCGAACGAAGCTTGCGACGTGGTAATATGCCCGCCCGCCTGCAGCCTTGCCGCGGCGAGGGATGCGCTTGACGAAGCGAAGAGCGAAATACGCCTTGGCGCGCAGAATGTGCACTGGGAAGAGAGCGGCGCCTTTACCGGAGAGATAAGCGCCAGGATGCTTCGTGAGCTTGGCGTTGAATACGCCATAGTAGGGCACAGCGAGCGCAGGCAATATTTCGGCGAAACGGACGAGGGCGTGAACAAGCGCGCCCGCGCCGCGCTGAATGCCGGCATTACGCCCATAATATGCGTTGGCGAGTCGCTTGAGGAGCGCGAAAGCGGAAAGACCGACGGCGTGGTTTCAAGCCAGGTTAAAAAGGCGCTTTTCGGCATGAGCGAACAGGACGCGGAAAAAACAGTGCTTGCATACGAGCCGGTTTGGGCAATAGGCACGGGCAAAACCGCCACAAGCGGCCAAGCAAACGAAACAATAGCCGTAATAAGGCAAACCGTGCGGGACATGTTCCCCGCGGCCGCAGAGAAGGTACGCATACAGTACGGCGGCAGCATGAAGCCGAATAACGCCCGTGAGCTTATGGCCATGGGCGAGATAGACGGCGGGCTTATAGGCGGCGCCAGCCTTAAGGCAAACGATTTCGCCGCCATAGTACACTACGATAAATAATAAAGAGGCAATTTGATTATGAAGAAAATGACAGCGCTGATAATACTGGACGGCTTTGGCATACGCGACAGCGTAAGCTACAATGCCGTAAAGACGGACGGCGTAAACAACGTGACCCGGCTTTGGAACGAATATCCGCACACGGAAATAGCCGCGAGCGGCCTTGCCGTGGGTCTTCCGGAGGGGCAGATGGGAAACAGCGAGGTTGGCCATCTTAACCTGGGCGCGGGCAGAATAGTTTATCAGGAGCTTACCCGCATAACCAAGTCCATTCAGGACGGGGACTTTTTTGAGAATCCGGCATTCAACGCGGCTATGGACAGCTGCAAAAAGCACGGCAGCAAGCTGCACCTTTTCGGCCTTTGCTCGGATGGCGGCGTGCACAGCCACCTTACCCATCTTTACGCGCTTGTAAAGCTTGCGAAGCAAAAGGGACTTGAAAAGGTTTATGTGCATTGCTTTATGGACGGGCGAGACGTTCCGCCCAAAAGCGGCAAAGGATACATTGAGCAGCTTCAAGCTAAGCTTGACGAGCTTGGCTGCGGCAAGATAGCAACCGTTATGGGCCGCTACTACGTAATGGACAGGGACAACCGCTTTGAAAGGGTTGAAAAGGCGTATGCCGCCCTTACATACGGCGAGGGTGTTCTTGCCGGCAACGCCGCGGATGCCATGCAGGCTTCCTACGACGCGGGCGTTACGGACGAATTTGTACTGCCCACGGTTATAACCGAAAACGGCGAGCCGGTAGCAAAGGTTGAGGCCAACGACAGCGTAATATTCTATAACTTCCGTCCTGACAGGGCGCGCGAGATTACAAGGGCGTATCTCTACCCCGATTTTGACGGCTTTGAAAGGCGAAACGGCTGCTTCCCGCTTACCTATGTTTCCATGACGCAGTATGACAAGGCGTTTGAGGATAAGCTTATGGTTGCCTTCAAGCCCGAAACGCTTACGAACACGCTTGGCGAATATGTGTCCTCAAAGGGTTTAACCCAGCTTAGGATAGCGGAAACGGAAAAGTACGCGCATGTAACGTTTTTCTTCAACGGCGGCGTGGAGGCACCGAACAGTGGCGAGGACAGGGCGCTTATACCCTCCCCCAAGGTTGCGACCTATGACCTTAAGCCCGAAATGAGCGCCTATGAGGTTACCGAGGAGGCCGTAAAGCGCATAAACAGCGGCAAGTACGACATGATGATACTCAACTTTGCCAATCCCGACATGGTGGGCCACACTGGCGTTATGGACGCGGCTGTAAAGGCCGTGCATACGGTTGACGAATGCGCCGCACGCGTGATAGACGCTATACTCGCAAACGGCGGCAGGGCAATACTTACCGCGGACCACGGCAACTGCGAGCTGATGGCGGACGAGAACGGAACCCCCTTCACCGCGCACACCACAAGCCCCGTTCCCCTTATATTGATAGACCCCGCGCGCAAGGGCGAAACGCTTATGAGCGGCGGCAAGCTTTCGGACGTGGCGCCCACAATGCTTAAGCTTATGGGCCTTGAACAGCCAAAGGAAATGACCGGCAAAAGCCTTATATAATCAATATTAAATCATTCGCGGCATCAGGGCTGAACCCCGGGTGCCGCTTTTCTGTATCAAAAAAGAGCGGACAGCCGCTCTTCTTTTTTGTACTGTATTCGTAATTACGCCCGCGTGGTCCTTTTTTCGCAGAACTCGCGGAACGTGTCCGCTATGCGCTTAAATTCATCGGGCAGGAACTCCGCGGCTTTTTCTTTAATGCTCCGCATTTTTGAAATGTCGCTGCCCTGCTTTGAATAATATGCCCACGCTATTGAGCCGGTTATGGCTCCGGTGGTGTCACTATCCCCGCCGATTGAGATAACGTTTCTTATCGCGTCCTCAAAGCTTACGGATTCCAAAAAAGCCTCTATCGCCTCGGGCACCGTGCCCTGGCAGGACTCATCAAACGAATACGATTCGCGAATTGAGTCGAGCGTAAAATCAAGCTTATAGTAGTTGTCCTCTATGTATTTGCGTATTTCTTCCTTTGTGCTGCCGGACTTGGCCATGAATATCGCGGCCGCCACGGCCTCCGCGCCCTTTATACCCTCCGGGTGATTATGCGTAACGGCGGCACTTGCGCGGGCGAACTCCTTTGCCTCCTCAATTGTAACCGCGGCAAGTCCGCAGGGAGAAACGCGCATTGCCGAGCCGTTGCCGTAGCTGCCGTACGGGGCGGGGTTATCGCTCCTAAGCCACGCGGCGAACCTTCCGCCGTAGGCTCCCTTGGGGTATGGGTATCGCCTGCCGAAATCCTGCATTGCCTCAACAAAGCAAGCTTCAAGCCCCTTCGCGCCGCTTTCGTTGCCGCGCTTACCCTCTTCATAAAGCATAATCGCCTTGGCCACAGCCGCCGTCATAACCGAATCGTCGGTATACGCGCAGTCCGATGAAAAAAACGGGAATTCCTTTGTTTTAATGTTGTTGAACTCGTATTTTGAGCCCACAATGTCGCCTATAAACGCGCCGTACATGCTTTCGTCCTCCCTATGCTTATTTATAGTGCTATTTGCTCCGCCACGGTCTTAATTATTTTGTCCGCTATATTTACGCCAGTGGCCTGGCTTATGCCGGCAAAATGCGCGTTTGAATTAACCTCGCAAACCGTCATCTTGCCGTTTTCATCAAAAAGAAGGTCTACCCCGGCGAACGTACAGCCGAGTATTTCGGCGGCCTTTACGGCAAGCTTTTCCTGCTCTTCATTAAGCTCGTATTTATCCGCCTTGCCGCCCTGAGCAACGTTTGCCCGGAAGTCGCCCGAGTCGTTATGCCTAAGCATTGCCGCGGCAACCCTGCCGCCTACGACATAGGCCCTTATATCGCGCGCGAAGCTTGACGCGATATACTGCTGCGCAATGGCCGCCCCGCCCGCGGTTTTCATAAGCGCCTCCTTTGCCTCCTCCATATTCCGCGCAAGGTAAACCCCCGCGCCGAAGGAGCCGAAGCACTGCTTTATAACGAACGGGAAGCCGAGATAATCGGCAATATTTTCAAGAAAGTTCAGGCTTGTGTAGCCAACGCGCGGAAACGTTAGCGGAATGAGCACGGTTTTGGGCTGAGGCACCTTGTTCATAAGGGCTATATGCGTAAGCGATTTGTCGTCGCAAAGCTCTATGGCCGAAGCGCTGTTAAAAAGCCGCATGCCCATATTTTCAAGCGTTTTCGCAAGGCGAACATCCTTATCCCAGAATATCGCGAACCGGGGCAAGGCCTCGTTGGCAACGGTTTTGCCCAGGGCAATGTCGCTCATCAGATCTATGTTTGTTTTCAGCTCCACGTTCAGGTTTATGCTGTCCGCGCTTTGCTTAAGAGCCGAATAAAGGGAGGAGAACTTCTCCTCCCTCAAAAAGCCGTTTACTATAATGTATCCCTTTTCGCGCATATTACTGCTGCCTTTGCTTAGCCTTTATGGGGTCTACTTTAATCGTGCCGTCCCTGAACGCCGCAAGCAGCTTATTCAGGTCTTCTATGCGGGCCTTTATTTCCTCGCCCGAGTCTATATCCGCAACCATAACCCTGTGCTGCAGCTCGTCCACGTTGAATGTGTGGCTTGTGATATCCCTGCCGTTTTTCACGGCGTCCTCTATGCTTGTAAAAGGCTCGTGCGCGGCAAGGCGCATGCCGAGCGAATTAAAGAACATGGTGTATCCCGCTATGCCGGTTTGGTTCTGATAGGCCTTGCAGAAGCCGCCGTCTATAACAACAAGCCTGCCGTGCCCCTTAAGCGGGCTTTCGCCCTCCTTGGCCTTAACGGGTACGTGCCCGTTTACTATGCGGCTCCAGGGCTTATCGCAGCCGAACGAATGGAGCAGGTTTTTGCAGAAGTCCTCATCGTCGGTATAGCTGTAATAATGATTCTTGGGTTCCTTCCAGGTGGACTTATCCTCTATAAGCGCGCGCTCAAACGTAGCTATATGGTCCCTGCCGAAAACGGGTGAGTTCCTGCCGCACCAAAGGAACCAAAGATAGTCCCTGCCGTCCTCGCGTTCCTTGCTGCCCTCCGGCGCAAGAAGGCCCTGCCTCGCCATGCGGTCGGCATAGTCAAAATATTCCTTGCCGGAAAGCCTTACGGCCTTGCCCACCTCAAACTCCATAAAGCTGCCGTCTCTGTTTGTGGGTACGCAGCCATGGAAGAGCAGATTGCCGTTCCGCTTAAGATAAAGCGAACCCGCGGAGCAAAGGAAGCGCGCGTGCGCCTGAAGCTTTTCGCTGTGCATAAACGATGTGCAAAGCTGCTCCATAAGCGCGGCCTCGTCCTCGCTGAGCCTGTTCGGATCGTTTGGATAAACCGTGGGGAAGTCGGTATCGCGCAGGGGATAATCCGTTCCGTTTATGTTTATGGTGCCGTTTGACCAGTTCACGCGGCTGAACATATCCCTGTCCTCCATGCCGTATTCCTTGCGGCGGTGAACAAGCTGGCCTTCAAGCTTATACATAATTACGCTTATGGCCTTATGCATGCGGGAATAAAGCTCCGTATCCCTGGGCTTGAATAACTCCTCCGGAAGCTTTCTCGGGGCAAACACGTGCGCGTCGCCATAGCGCTCGTTTGAGAAAACGGCCAGCGGCAGCAAATTTATGCCATAAGCGTTTTCAAGCATATCAAGGTTATCGTACTGAACGCAGTTTTTAACGGCGGTTGCCACGCAAACCGGGCTGCCCGCCGCCGCGCCCATCCAAAGCACGTCGTGATTTCCCCACTGCACGTCAACATGGTGGTGCTTCATAAGATGATCGAGTATAACGTCCGCGTGCGGGCCACGGTCGAATATATCGCCAACTATGTGCAGCTCGTCCACGGTCATGCGCTTTATAAGCGTTGCCATTTCCTCTATCATCGTGTCCGCGCTGCCGGTATCGACTATTGCGCGGATAATATTGTCGTAATAACGCTCCTTATTTGGCGTCGCGCCTGTGTTGAGCATTTCCTCCATTATGTAGGCGTATTCCTTGGGCAGTGCCTTTCTTACCTTTGAGCGGGAGTACTTGGTTGTGCACTGGCGGCATACGGATATAAGGCGCTTTAGCGTAACGCGGTACCAGTCGTCCATGTCCGCTTCGCTGCGCTTAACCTCCCTAAGCTTTTCCTTTGGGTAATATATAAGCGCGGCTATGTTTCGCCTTTCGGCTAATGTAAGGCTGTCTCCCAGGGCGCCTTTGATTTTGTCCGCCACGGCGCCGGAGCCGTTGTTCAATATGTGCAGAAACGCCTCATGCTCGCCGTGTATATCGCTCATGAAGTGCTCTGTTCCCTTGGGCAGGTTAAGTATTGCCGTAAGGTTGATTATCTCGGCGCTCGCCGCCTGTATCGTGGGATACTCGCGCGCCATCTGCTGAAGCAGTCTCAGCTCACGATCCGTCATAGCGTACCTCCGCATCAATGGTTATAGCTAAAAAATTATTCTCCGTCGTCCGTTTTCTTTACGCCAACGTAGGGCAGATTGCGGAAATGCCCCGCGTAATCAAGGCCGTAGCCCAGCACAAACTCGTTGGGAATAACAAAGCCCACATAGTCCGGGGAAATAGCGCACTCGCGCCTTTCGGGCTTATCGAGAAGGCAGGCTATTTTAAGGCTGGCGGGCTGGCGGGTTTTAAGAATGTTTGTAAGATGGTTAAGGGTAAGGCCGCTGTCCATAATATCCTCAACAATAAGCACGTGGCGCCCGGTTATGGATATATCCACGTCCTTTGAAATGCGCACTATGCCGGACGAGCGGGTGCCGTTGCCGTAGCTTGATATGGAAAGGAAGTCCATTTCCATATTGCAGGTGATTTTGCGGGAAAGATCGGAAAAGAACTGCACCGCGCCCTTAAGTATGCAAAGAAGAACCATGTCCTTCCCGGCATAATCCTCGGATATCTGCGCGCCCATTTCGGCAACTCTCTGCCTTATCTGCTCTTCGCTTATAAGTACGCGGCTTACGTCTTTTTCCATTTCGTTTATCATGGTCAAAAAGTTCCTTCCTCGGCCCCGTTTCGGGCCTTTTTATTTTTGATTGAATTCTATTTTAACGGCGTTCACGCTGCCGTCATCAAGCTTAATACTATCCGCCGCCCCAAGACCCGGAGCGAACAGCACGTCCTGCCCCGCGGCTATAATGGCAAAATCCCTTTTCTCCCTCGGCAGCTTTTCGTCTATGTAAGCGTCCTTCAGCTTTTTGCCGCCGGGAGCGTTTATGCGGCGGAACCTGTCCCCCGCCCTTCTTTGCCTTATAACGGTTCCCTCGGGCAGCTTGTCCGCGTCCACGCAGGCGGAGTATCTGTCGCGCGGCCTATCGGAGGTTTGGCAGGGGGAAACGCGGTAATCCCCGGCGGGAGTTATTATATAATCCGTTATCTTAAAGGGAATTTCCCAGTTTTCCGTGCCGGTTTTATAGCGGCCGAAGCATACAAGATCGTAGCTTATCCAAACATCCGCGCCCGGTATTTCAATCCTGGCCCCGGTGCGCGCCCCCAAAAGATCCATTATTGATTCTATGTGCCCTCTTTCGGCATCCGTAAGCGCGCCTATCTCGCTTAAGGCAAGGCGCACGCAGCGGCTCAAAATGGGCTTTGGCAGGCTTTTAAGCATGGCGCGGTCAAATCCGCCGTCCCGGCGCGCCTTATTAAGCTCGTCTTCGGCTATTGAGCAAAGGTATTCCTCGTCGGCGCTGAGCATCTCGCCCATGGAGCACAGGCTTTCAACAAGCCTGGGATTAAATTCTCGCTTAAGATAGGGAATGGTTTCAAGGCGCAGCCTGTTTCTGGTTCCGTCGGCCACAAAATTCGTGGCATCCGTACAATAGGGCAGGTTTTCGGACGCAAGGTAGGTTTCTATATCCGCCTTGCAAAGGCAAAGAAGCGGACGGATTATGTTTTCTCTCTTCGGTGCCATGCCGCACAGGCCCCTTAACCCGCTGCCGCGGACAAGGTGCAGCATAATGCTTTCCGCCTGGTCGTCCATATGGTGCGCAACGGCTATTTTATCCGCCCCGAAAAAGCGCCTTGCCTCCTCCAGAAATTCATAGCGCCGCAGCCTGCCGGCCTGCTCAAGCGTTTGCCCGTTTTGTCTGGCTATGCGCGGAATGTCCGCATAGCCGCCGTATGCCGGTATGCCGTAAAAATCGCAGAAATCGTGCACAAATTCGGCATCCTCGCTTGCCGCCTCGCCGCGGATTCCGTGGTTCAGGTGCGCGGCGCACAGGCTGAATTTAAGCCGCTTTGAAAGCGTTTTTAATATGTGCAGCAGCGCAACGCTGTCCCCGCCGCCGCTTAGGGCAACAAGTACCCTGTCGCCCGGAGAAATGAGTTCGTGCCGCAAAATATATTGTTCTACCCGCTCACGCATAGCTGCTGCCTCCTTAACGACATATTATACTAACATAAGTATACCTTTTACGGCCGCATTTGACAAGGGACGCCGCGGAATCTATAATGATATAAAACCAGATTTTTAGGAGAGAGAAGATATATGAAGCTTGGTGTGGTGGGGCTGCCCAACGTGGGCAAGAGCACGCTTTTCAATGCCATAACAAAGGCCGGCGCGCAGGCGGCCAACTATCCTTTCTGCACGATCGAGCCAAACGTAGGCTCGGTTGCCGTTCCCGATGAGCGGCTGGACGTGCTGGCGAAAATGTACAACCCCGAAAAATACACTCCCACCACGATTGAGTTCGTGGACATAGCGGGCCTTGTCCGCGGAGCCTACAAGGGCGAGGGCCTTGGCAACAAGTTCCTTTCCCATATTCGCGAGGTGGACGCGATAGTGCACGTTGTGCGCTGCTTTGAGGACGCGAACATTGTTCATGTGGACGGTTCCGTAAACCCGGCGAGGGACGTTGAAACAATAGGCATAGAGCTTATATTCGCCGATCTTGAAACGGTTGAGAAGCGGCTTGACCGCGCCCGCAAGGCCGCCAAGGGCGATAAGCAGGTTTTGAGCGAGGTGGAGCTTCTTGAGCGCGCGAAGGCGCATCTTGAATCCGGCAAGCCCATACGCACCATGCAGGTAAGCGAAAAGGAGCAGGAGCTTCTTAAGAGCATGTTCTTCCTTACCACAAAGCCCGTTATATACGCCGCGAACATTGCCGAGGACGACATTGGCATGGACAACAATCCGCTTGTTGAGGCGCTTAAAAAGGCCGTTGAGGGCGAAAACGCGGAGGTTATAACAATCTGCGCCCAGGTTGAGGAGGAGATTGCGGAGCTTTCACCCGAAGAGAAGCAGGCGTTTATAGAGGAGCTCGGCATAGGCGAAAGCGGCCTTGATAAGCTGGTTAAAGCCTGCTACAAGCTGCTTGGGCTTATAAGCTACCTTACGGCGGGTCCCAAGGAGGTTCGCGCCTGGACAATAGAGCGCGGCACAAAGGCTCCCCAGGCGGCGGGCAAGATACATTCCGATTTTGAGCGCGGCTTTATACGCGCCGAGGTTGTGCCATTTGAAACGCTCAAAGAGCTTGGCAGCATGACCGCCTGCAAGGAAAAGGGCCTTATCCGCAGCGAAGGCAAGGACTACGTTATGCAGGACGGAGACGTTGTGGTATTCCGCTTTAACGTATAATCAATACCGAAACGAATTAAAGCCTCCGGCAATACGCCGAAGGCTTTTTTATTACTGCTCAATTTTAAGCGTTACGGTAACTTTTGCTTTTATATCAAGCGACTCGTGGCAGCAGATTAGCACCGTTTTGTTTTTCGCGGCATCTATAACGCAATTAAGCGCGATATCCCTGTTTTTCTCGTCAAGCCCCGTAAAGGGTTCATCAAGCACCATGCCGTCGCTTTCAGCGAGCAGCGCCCTGGCGAGCGCAAGCCGCCTTTTCATGCCGCCCGAATAATCCTTAACCCTTTTATCCCCAACGTCGCCAAGGCCAAGCTTATCAAGCGTTTTCACGGCCGCGCCTTCATCATAATCCGAACCTAACGCAAAGCGAATATTGCCAAGCGCCGTTTTGTTTTCAAGCAGCCTGTCCTCCTGAAAAACGGCCGCCCAGCGAAAGCGCTCGGGAATTATAACCCGGCCCGAATCCGCCGTTTCAAGCCCAAGCAATATGCGCATAAGCGTTGTTTTGCCCGCGCCGGACGGACCCGCCACGCGTGTAATGCCGCTATCGGCTACGAACGAAACATCATTCAGCACGGTTTTTCCGCCGTACGCTTTTGAAATATGCTCAACCTTTATTTCCATCACGCGCCTATCCTTTCAGAGAGCTTATCAACCATGACCAAAAACAGTTTTTCAAACCCGGCCGAAATAAGCACTATAACGGCAGTCCAGGCGAAAAGCTCCGGCGTTTGAAAATACACCTTTGCGGTATACAGCCGCTCGCCAATCGTGCCGTCGCAAAGGCCTATAACCTCCGCGGCGGTGCCCGCCTTCCAGCAAAGCCCGAGTGCCGTGCTTACGGCGGAGCGGAAATACGGCAGCACCTGCGGCACATATATGCCCGCAAGCCTTCTCGCGAACGGAACGCGGTAAACGCGGGCCATTTCTATAAGCTTCATGTCCGTTCTTCTTATGCCCTCAAGCATATTCAGATATATGGGCGGAAATACCATAAGCGCGGATATAAAAAGCGAAAGGCTGCGCCCCGTAAGCCAAACGAGTGCCAGTATTATAAACGACGCTACCGGCACGGCCTTAACAGCCGCCACAAGCGGGGCAAGAAGCTGCTCAACAAGGCTGAACCTTGAGCTTAATGCCGCCAATATAAGCGCAAGCGCCAACGATATAGCGAATCCGCCCAGTATGCGCGCGGCGGAATTAGCAATACTCAGCCAGAAATCCGCCGTTTGAACAAGCTGAAAAAGGCACTTTGCGGCATCTATAGGGGACGCGAGCAGAAGAGAGCCGTGGGTATAGGCGGCGCTCAGCGCCATGCTTGCCGCCTGCCACACAATAAGCCAGAATATAACGGCCCACGCGCGCACGGTTTGCTTCTTTTTGCCCATCGGCTTCTCCTCCTTAATCCTAAAAAATACACATAACGGCGGGTTATCGGCCCGCCGTTTCGGCTGAGATGGTTTTACTCAGCGCCGTAGTAGAAATCACCTTCGGGCATTGCTCCGCCAACGGAGGATATGTCCGCATCGGAGAGAACCTGCAGATAGCCGGAAAGCTTAGACTGCATATCGCTGCCGGTAAGGCACACTATGTTGCAATAAGGCAGGGCCTTTTCGGCAATGGCCGCGTCCACTATGCCGTATTCGCCTATTATGGCGGCGGCATCGGCGGTATTGGCGTTTACCCAGTCAACGGAGGCGGCGTATTCGCTAAGGAACGCGTTCACGGCCTCGGGATTGGCCTCAACGGCCTCGCGGCGGGCAACTATAACGCCGGTAATAAGGGTTGAGCCGTTTTCAAGCTTGTTCCATTCCTCGGTTAAATCAAGCGCCATGCGAAGGCCCTCAATCTTGGCCTGGTTAACGGTTACAAAGGGCTGTGGCAGCAGGGCTATGGTAGCCTGCCCGCCGACAAGCGCGGCAACGCATTCGCTGTGCTC
This sequence comes from bacterium, assembly GCA_963643205.1. Taxonomy (GTDB): domain Bacteria; phylum Bacillota; class Clostridia; order Christensenellales; family CAG-138; genus Phil1. The sequence continues at coordinate 39,999 of CAVIJJ010000013.1, forward strand.
GCTCTTCCAATCAATAGTCAGGTCGTTGTCGGGATCTATGCCGTTCTGGCTGAGCAGATATCTAAGAGCGTATTCGGGGGTTGAGCCCTTGCCCGCGGCCACTACGGTCTTGCCCTTAAGGTCGGCTATGCTCTGCACGGTTTCGCCGTTTTCGACAATATAGAGAACGCCAAGCGTATTCACGGCCAGCACCTCAACGGCGCCCTCGGTTTTGGCATAAAGCACGGCGGCAAGGTTCGCGGGAACGCAGGCCATGTCAAGCTCGCCCTTTATAAGCAGGGGAGTAACCTCATCGGCGGCGCCGGCAAGGGTGAACGTGTATGTGTTTCCGCTCTCGTTGGTGCCTTCCTCGGATTCCTTCATAAGCTTTACAAGGCCCATGGCGGTGGGTCCCTTAAGCGCGGCTATGGAGAAAGCAGCAGTGGTCGCCTCTTCGGTTGCGGCGGGGGTTTCGGCAGTGGCCGGCTCCTCGGTTGCGGTTACTTCCTCGGTAACGGCGGGAGCTTCACTTACGGTGGGTTCATCGCTCTGCACGGGCTCGGTTTGAGCGCAGGCGGCGAGCGAAAGCACAAGTGCCAGCGCAAGGCACAGGGCAAGCAGTTTCTTCACGGTTTTCATTTTTCTTCTTCCTTTCCTATGCTTCCTTCCGGAGCGTAAAGCGTTTTGGCGGTTATGCCTTCAAGCCGCCCAAGCTTGCCCGAAAGGGCGGAGATAACGTCCATGGGAGCATCGAGAGCTATGCTTATTATGTTCACGCCCTTTTTGCGGTATGGCACTCCCATGCGGCCTATAACATACTGCCCAAACTGGTGCAGCAGGTCGTTAAGCGTATCCACGGAGCTACCTTCGCGCACTATAACGGCGATCATCGCCACCCTTGTTTCCATAGGTTCGTTTCTCCTTAAATAAAATCATCCCTCCTGCCGTTCGGCAGAAGGGACGGAGCATGCGCATAGCACGGCATTATCAGCCGCTTGTCTCCCCTCTTCTTCGGGCTTGGAACGTATCCTTGCCGGCAGAACGGTAGAATGAATATGGGCCGCCGGTCAGAGCTTCTTCCCTGCGGCAACGTGATGTTATCACGAAAAGCCGTTTCAGTCAAGCGGATAAAAGAAAAGCGCCGTACCGAGTCGGCACAGCGCGAAAGAATATTATTTTAATTAAAGAACCTTTGCCAGGAATTCCTGGGTTCTGGGGTTTTGCGGATGCTGGAACAGCTGCTCCGGCGTGCCGCTTTCGGCTATAACGCCGCCATCCATAAACAGAACCCTGTCGGATATTTCGCGGGCAAAGCCCATCTCGTGCGAAACTATAACGGTGGTCATGCCGTCCTTTACAAGCTGGCGGATAACGTTGAGAACCTCGCCTACCATTTCGGGGTCAAGCGCGCTTGTGGGCTCGTCAAAAAGCATCACGTCCGGCTCCATGGCAAGTGAGCGCACTATGGCAAGGCGCTGTTTCTGGCCGCCCGAAAGCTTATTGGGGTGCTCGTTGCGCTTTTCATAAAGGCCAACCTTGTTAAGCAGCTCCTCCGCCTGCGCGGTGGCCTCCTCCTTTGTTTTAAGCTTAAGGAGAACCGGCGCCATGGTTATGTTTTCTATGCAGCTCATGTGCGGGAAAACATTAAAGCTTTGGAACACCATGCCCATCCTGCGGCGATAAAGGTTTATGTCCACGCCCTTCTGGTTGAGTATCTGCCCTTCAAACTCTATCGTTCCGCTGTCCGGAATCTCCAGCAAATTAAGGCAGCGCAGGAATGTGCTTTTGCCGCCGCCGCTCGGGCCTATTATGGATACGGCCTCGCCCTTGCTTATATGCTCGGTAACTCCCTTAAGCACGTGAAGCTTGCCAAAGCTTTTGTTCAAATCTGTTACTTTAATCATGGTTCAGCTTCCTTTCAAGCAGGCCTACGCCGCGGCCAAGCACAAGCGTGAGCACAAAATAGATTATGCCGACAATCAGCAGGCACTGCAGCGGCAGGAACTCCTTGCCGTTTACGGTAAGGTAGCTTGTCATAATATCGCCCACGAAGAATGTGGACGCGAGGGACGTTTCCTTTATAACGGCTATAAACTCGTTGCCGAGGGCGGGAAGTATGTTCTTTACGGCCTGCGGCAGTACAACCTTGCCCATAGCCTGGCCCTGGGTTAAGCCAAGGCTTCTCGCGGCCTCCATCTGCCCCTTGTCAACGGCCTGTATGCCGGAGCGGATAATTTCGGAAACGTAAGCGGAGCTGTTTATTACAAGCGCGATGGATACGCTCGCGTAGGTGCTCAGGTTAAGCGCCGGCAGCAGCATGGGCAGCACAAAGTAGCCAACATAGAGCTGAAGCAGAATAGGCGTGCCGCGGATAATGGCCACATACGCCGTTATTATGCCCCTTAGTACCTTGAATTTGCTCATCTTGCCAAACGCAAGCAGGGTACCTATTATTGCGCCGAAGAATACGGCAATTGCCGAAAGCGCAAGCGTGGTGGAAAGTCCCTTTATAAGGAACACGTCCCAGTAACGCGTTACTATCTTAATAAATTTTTGAAAGAAATCAACAAAATCCAATGCCGTATCTCCTTAAATGTATTTAAGCGCGGCGGGGGCGATCCCCGCCGTGCTGTGTGCCTGATTGGGATTGGGTTTATTCGCTTTACTCGCTTACGGTGCCGTCGTCAGTGTAGGAAATCTCGGCGGCGGACTCTATACCGGCAAGAGCCTTGGCGTCTTCATACCAGCCGGTGTAAAGATCCTGCTCCATGCAGTCCGCAAGTATGGCGTTTACCTTTTCAAGAAGCTCGGCGTCATTCTGGTTAAGCAGTATAACGTTGTTCTCGTACTTGGGGTCTACGTCGAACTGGAAGCCGGACTTGGCGATATCGGCGTTGTTGGCTATTATGGCCTCCGCATTGCCGGTAGCAACGGCCACGCCGTCTACCTTGCCGCTCTGCAGGGCGACTACGGCAACGTTAATGTCTGAGAAAATCTCGACCTTGGTATCCTCGGGCAGGGCCTCGTTGCAAAGCTGCAGCTGCAGGCTCGCGCTCTGGGCGCCAATGGTAAGACCCGCGAAATCCTCGGCGGTGGAATACTTGCCGGCGTTCTCGGCCTTAACAATTATGATCTGCTCGGTTTCGTTATCACCGGCGATGTAGTAATCGGAAATAAGGTAGTTCTCGGCGCGCTCGGCGGTCCAGCTGAAGCCGGAGATGCCAAGATCAACGGTGCCGGTCTGAACGGCAACCTGAACGGCGTCAAAGCTCATGGGCTGAATCTCAAGAGTCATGCCAAGCTCTTCCGCGATGTGCTTAGCAAGCGTTACGTCGAAGCCAACGTACTGGTCCTGACCCTCTTTAGAGGTATCCACGAACTCCATGGGGGCAAAGTCCGGGGAAAGGGCAACCTTGAGAACATTGGTCTCGTCTTCGGTGGTGGTGGTGGTGTTTGTGGAGCAGGCGATGCAGCCGATCATCATTATCAGCGCAAGGGCTATTACCATAATCTTCTTCATAGTGTATATCCTCCTAAAAAATTGAAGTCATTTGGTATGACGATACTATACTGCATAAAAATACTTCTGTCAACTATTATTTTGCATATTTTTGCTGATTTTTGATATTTTTTGTGTATATTCGATGTATATATTGGATTTTTATACATTTTATCGCATATATGCAGGATCAAATAAAAACCGCCCTCCCTAAAATATTGTTGGGAAGGCGGTAATGCGTTTTTTGTTTCCCGTCAGTTCGCGCTCGGGTCGTTCACAACGCCTATGAAGAGCGGCACACTGCCGTTTGTTATGGCGAATATGAAGGGGCGGTCCAGTATAAGCTCGGCGCTGTCCATGGGCATTGCGGTGCCGGTGTAGTCAAGCTCCGTATAGGCGCTTGCCTCAACCCCGTTTTCGTCTATCGCTATGTATGTTTCCTGCTTAACGGCGCCTATGCTCGCCGCCATGTCGCTTATGCCTGAAAAGTCGGCATCGCCCTCCCTTTCGCGGGATGCCATATTGCGGTACATATTGCCGCACTGCTCGGCAAGGGTTTCGGCATCGCCAAAGCCAAGCAGGCTAAGTAATTCATCCCTTGTGGTGCCGTTTGCGCCCTCGACCGCCATAGCAAGCGCGTAATAAAGGCTGAAGGGCGAATAGTTAGCGTTTCCGTCCGCGCCCGCAAGTACCTTGGCGGCTGATTTGGCGGCAAATGAGGTCATCGCGGAATAGGAGGAATCCTCCACGGGCATATTCTCCCGCTGCTCATACCATTTATCAAAGCTTAGCGTACGCACATTCTCAACATTATTAAGAGCGGTAGGCGCGTTATCCTCGTTCTGCGCCGCGCAGCCGAAGCAGAAAAGCATACCAAGCGCCAGCATAATCGATATCGCTCTTTTCATACATACCTCCTGCGGTTTGTTTATTCACCATATAAACGGATTAAGCCTATGAAATGTTGCGCGGGTATATAAAAAGAGGGCGGATAACCGCCCTCCTTTAGGGAATTATGCTTATTTGTTAAGCTCGTTGTACTGCTTGATGGCCTTGGCCAGCAGATCCATGGCGCGCTCGATATCCTCGCACTTAAGCACGTAGGCCAGACGGACCTCGTTCTTGCCGCAGCCGGGGGTGGCGTAGAAGCCGTTGCCGGGAGCGTACATAACGGTTTCGTTATTGTCGCTGAACTCGGTGAGCAGCCAGGTCTGGAACTTATCGGTATCGTCTACGGGCAGCTTGGCCATTACGTAGAAGGCACCCTTAGGCTCCTTGCAAACCACGCCGGGGATCTCCAGCAGCTTGCGATAAATGGTATCGCGGCGGCGACGGTACTCGTCGCGCACTTCGTTAAAGTATTCGCTGCCTACGCTGTAAAGAGCCGCTGAAGCAACCTGGTCAAGGGTAGCAACGCTGAGCCTGGCCTGGCAATACTTCATGGCGTTCTGCTGCAGCTGCTTATTGCGGGTGATCATGCAGCCGATACGGGCGCCGCAGGCGCTGAAGCGCTTGGAGACGGAGTCGATAATGATGGCGTTGTCGTTGATGTCCGCGAACTGGCCGATGGTCTCCAGGGGCTCGCCGCCGTATACAAACTCACGGTAAACTTCATCGCCGATAAGGAACAGGTTGTGCTCCTTGGCAACGTCCGCCATAACCCTAAGCTCTTCCGGAGTAAGTACGGTACCGGTGGGGTTGCCGGGGTTGGTGAAGAGGATGGCGCGGGTATGCTCGTTTATAAGGGGCTCGATGCGCTCGCGGATAGCGAACTTGTAGCCTTCCTCGGCGCTGGTGGTCAGCGGGCGGATGGTGGCGCCGGTGGAACGAACAAAGGTATTGTAGTTGGGATAGAAGGGTTCGGGGATTATGATCTCGTCGCCGTCATCCAGTATGCAGTTAAGGGCGATGGTCAGGGCCTCGCTGCCGCCGGTGGTTACGAAAATGTCGCCGGTTTCATAGTGAATGCCGAGCTTGTCGTAATAACCCTGAACGGCCTTTACCATATCGGGTATTCCGGGGGAGGGAGCGTATTCGAGCACCGGAAGCTTAAAATCGCGCACGGCATCAAAGTACGCCGGCGGGGTGGCTATATCGGGCTGGCCGATATTAAGATGATAGATCTTTATTCCCCTCTTAGCGCATTCCACCTGATAAGGATAGAACTTGCGGATAGGGGAAAGGTTGCATTTTTCGATCTTGCTCGAAAACTTCATTTGTTTTTCCTCCTGAATTTCTCTCTGCTTGTTCTTTATTATTGCTCAAAGGTTTTCCTTTGAAAAATTAGGTTCTCTTTTAGGATGCCGGCGGTTCCGCTCCGCCCGTGCCCACAACCTTTTCACCCGTTACGGCATTGTATGTATCCGTATAGAGCGTTTCGGTTTCGCCTTCCATAAGCACGCCGTTTACGTATTTGTCCCTGTAAGCCGTGGCAACGTATCCCTTGCGGGCCTTTATGGTTTCCTCGCTATACGTGGTGGGCTTTGTCTTATCATAGGTAATTTTGGTTTCGCCCGGCTCAATCGTTTCGTCTATAACGCCGCGCACCTTATAGGTTACGCCCTCCTCAAGAGGTTTGCCGTATACATAAACGGTAACGGTGTAGTTCACCTGGTCGCAATAGGCGAATATGAAGAGCGGATAGCCCGTGTTGTTAACAAAGTTAAGGCTTTTGCCGGATTCAACGGTGCCCGTTACGGTTGAGTCAAGCCCTGTATCCACGTAGCTTGAAGGCCACGAATGGTGCTTGCGCTCGGTTATGGATATGCCGTCTATATTCTGGGCAAGTATCTCCTCAAGCGTGGATCCTCTCTGCATGCTCGCGCGCGCGCAGAGAAGCGCATTATACATGGTTGTTGATACCTGGCAAATGCCGCCGCCCGCCTGATCCTCATACTGGTTGCCGTTAACTATGCCCGGCGCGAGCGGCCAGCCGCCCGCCTCCGTACGGGGTCCTATATAGGCGTTAAAGTTGAATTCCGTTTGATTCTCCACCTTCATGCCGTTAAGCAGCGTGCACGCCTTTTGAATATTGCCTACGCGGTTTTCGTTCCTTGCCGCGCGGCTTCCGCCGAAGGAGGTTTGGAAGGAGGATATGAACTGCGTATTCTCCTTAAGCTCCTCCATTGTAAGCTCAGGCTCGGTATATTCAAGCTCCGGCTCAAGCGTTGCCTTTGTCTGCCCCGCCTCAAGCAGGCTTACTATGCTTTGGTAAAGCTTTTCCTCATCAAGCACATAACCATCCGTGCCCTCGTTAAACACAAACTCGGGTTCGGACGCGGAGGATACCGCCACGGCGGAGGGATTCACGGGATCGGTATCAAGAACATCGCCAATCTCGCTCAGGCGCGTTTTCAGCGCTTCCTCGTCGGGAACAAAGTAAACCGCTATGTCCCTGCCGTTTTCCTTTATATCTTCCTTTTCTTTGGCGTTTTCCACAACGCTGCCGGCTCTGCCCAGCCTAAAGGCCTCCATAAGGGCGCTGTCAAGCGTTACGGCAGGCTTCATGTCCGCCGCGGTAAGCACCCACATGGTGGTTGAGTGAATAACGTTTATCTGTATGCCCTCAAGGTCCTCCTCAACGCTCGGCAGCACGGCCCGATAAGCGTCCGCATAAGTCATGCCGGAAACATCAACGCCGTTCACGCTTACGCCCTCAAGAATGGTTCCGTCGTCAATAACCTGATCTATGTCATTGGCGCTGGGCTTGCCTATGAAGATATACAAAACAGCCGCGATAATGCTTAAAGCGGCAAACGTAATAAGTATCAGTTTAGATATGGCCTTGGGGCGGGTAAAGCTGTTTTTCCTTGAGCTTCTTGCCCTTTTGGTGCCGGATTTTTGCTTTTTAGCTTCCATAGTGCCAAAACCTCACACATAATGTATTATACAACAACCCGGCCCGCCCTTCAACTGCAGTTTATCACGCTTTTATCACATAATCTCGCGCTAAGCGATTAACTTTTCATGAACCCAATATGGCTTAAAGCTTTTCGGGCTCCTCTATCTCGCCCTCGTTCTCCACGGTTATGCTCTTTATGCGCTGCACGTTAAGGGGCCTGTCGCTCCAGTCGGTAGGTACGGCGGCTATTTCGTCAACCGTTTCCATGCCCTCAACAACCCTGCCGAACGCGGCGTACTGGCCGTCCAGATGCGGGGCATTCTGGTGCATTATAAAGAACTGGCTGCCTGCGCTGTTGGGGTTCATGGCGCGGGCCATGCTTATTACTCCGCGGGTATGCTTAAGGCTGTTGGCAACGCCGTTTGCCCTGAATTCGCCCTTTATGCTGTATCCCGGGCCGCCCATGCCGGTTCCATCGGGGCAGCCGCCCTGAATCATGAAGCCGGGTATTACCCTATGGAATATAAGGCCGTTGTAGAAACCGGAATTCGCAAGGCTCAAAAAATTCTTAACCGTGTTGGGCGCGGCCGTGCGGTCCATCTCAAGCTTAATCTTTGAGCCGTTTTCCATTTCGATTATAACCATGTGTTTTTTCTCCTTTGGTATGTTTATTGATTTTTAATTATGATCCGTATTGAAACGTCATCGCCAGCGCGCCGTATATATTGAACGCGATTCCGAACACGGCGGCCGCCTTTTCCCAGCCCTTAAGCCGCTTTTCGCCCGCCGACAGGCAAATATGGCAAAGCGCGAGCGGAAGGAGATCGCAGGTATATCTTGCCCCGAACTGCCACCCGCCGAACGTTTTATGCAGGCACAGGCCGAACAGCATCGCCGCCATGGCAACGCACAGGCAAACACGCACGGAATTTATATTCTTTTGCCTTACGCCGCGCCACACGCTCGCGAAGAACAGCAGAAACAGCGGATTTGCCACAAAGAACATGAACCCGTCAAAATATGAGTAGCTCAGCGACAGATCCGCGTTAAGCGTAACCGGGCGGAATATGCGGACAATGTTATCCCAAATATAGGTCAGGTTGAACTGGCCGTTTTCGCTTTCCAGAAACTCCGGCAGGTAATTATGCCCGAACTCCAGCGGGTTGTCAAAGCGAATGAAGTTATACCACATCATCGCCGCCGCTATCGCCGCGGGAATCAGCCAGGCCTTCCATTGGCTGAAGAAGGAGGCAAGCCTGCCCATGCCGCGCGATCTGTTTTTGGCGTAAAACCAAGCCGCGAGCGGAAGGAACGCCACAGCCGCGAACGGCCTGCACCCAACCGCAAGCGCGACAAGCGCGTATGAAAGGCACATTCTGCTTTTGCAGGCGGAGGTGGCGGCGAGCAGCAGAAGAAGCATCATCATAATCTGCGCCATGAACCATACCCCGCCCATGGTACTCATCCACATAACGTTGCTGCCAAACGTTATAAACAGGGCAAGAAGCGCGCTGTCCTTCGCCTTATAGCCGGCAAAGCCGCAAAGCGTGAAAGCGGCGGCCGCCGTAAGCAGCGTTATGACCATTATTATAAGGTTGTTGGGAGTGTTCGCGCCGAATATAAGCACGAACGGCAGCATTACAACGCTTGGGAACGGGGGAAACGAAACATAGTACTTGCCGTTATATATGGCAAGCTCAAGATAAGTATAGTTCTGTCCCAGATCCGCGCGCCCCTCAAGCCACGCCTGCGCCTGAAGGGAATAACTGTCCCACGCGCAGTGGTCAAGCAGCGTTCCGCCGAAAAGGCTGTGCAGAAGCAGATAGCAAAGCAGCATAAAGGCAAGCGTGGCGCAGAGCGCCTTTCGCCTGTCCTTGGTGGTTTCCATTGCCGCTATGCCCGCTGTTTCCATGCCTTCAATGCCTCCAAACGAATGTGTTGGGTTCCTCCTGCCCTCTCAGTACCCTCAGGGCACCCGCCGCAAGGGCTTCCAGCTCAAATTCGCCCGCCATAACCTCAACGGGGGCAATCCAGTTAACGTGCTTTGTAATGTTTTCGCAAAGGCGCTTTGAGTGCGCGGCGCCGCCGGTAAGTATAATCCTGTCCACCTTGCCGCAAACGGGGGCCGCAAGAGCCGCTACACCCTTTGAAAGGCTGTATCCCATCGCCTCAAACACAAGCTTTGCGTGCTCATCGCCCGCGTCTATCATCTTTTCAACCTCGCGCACGTCGCTGGTGCCAAGGTGCGCCTTAAGGCCGGCGTTGCCGCGAACAAGCTTGGCAAGCTGCTCCTCTGTATATTTTCCGCTGCAGCAAAGCGCGACCAACGATGCCGCCTGCAGCGCGCCGCAGCGCTCCGGGCCGAAGCCCGCGTCGTCATCGCTGTACATATCTATGGCGCGGCCGTTCTCAAACAGCCAGCAGGTGGTTCCGCCGCCCAGGTGCAGCACGATGAATGTGCATTTTTCAAAGGGCCTGTGCATAATGTTTTCGGCGCATTTTCTTGCCATGGCGCGGGTATTCAGCGCGTGGCCGCGGCTTTCCCTGGGCACTTCCGGCAGGCCGCTTATGTGCGCAACGTCCGTCATTTCGTCCACGCCCACGCAATCGTATATCATTGCGGGTATGCCGAGGGGCTTGGCTATGGCATCGGCCACGGCACAGCCTACGTTTGAAATATGCTCGCAAACAACGTGGTCGCTGTTCACGAACGCGAGCATATCGCCGTTTACGTCGTAGGCGCCGGTTTTGCAGGGCGGCAGCATGCCCCCGCGGGAAACAATGCAGCTTAATGATTCAAGCGGAATGTTCCGCTCCTCAAGCGTTTTCAGCACGCACTCCTTGCGGAAGTCCAGCTGATCTATTGCGCGGATGAACCTTGCGGTTTCCTTCTGATCATGCTCTATGCTGGTGCGGAAAAGCTCCGTTTCCCCATCAAACACGGCAAGCTTGGTTGAAGTTGAGCCGGGGTTTATTACCAGTATGCGTTCCATACTATTATTCCTCCCGATTTTTGATACATTGATTTTACCACAAGCGTTAAATATACTCCATAGCTTTCGGGTGGGAAACTTGCGTCCCCATCGTCCCTGCGTCCCCGATAGGCTAAATGTCTGGGTTTTTTAGGGGACGATGCGGGGACGATGAAATTCTGCGTCCCCGTGGGACTTAATTCTGAGTATTTGTAAAGTAATAATTGATAGAGTAAATGAGAGGGTGAAACGGTTTTAACGGACTCCCTCCGTCAAAATGACTAAAGTCATTTTGCCACCTCCCCCCACCGGTGGAGGCTTTTGGTTTTGGCCTAATTCGGGACTTTTTCAATAAAAAACACACTTTACTTCAGCCCCGTCTTTTCTTTATGCCAAGGGGCCGGGGAAGATTTCGATTTCTTCCCCTAGGCCCCCTGGCGA
>CAVIJJ010000014.1:0-45710 GCA_963643205.1 bacterium
CGTGTCAAGGGAAAAATGAAAATCGGAGGAAATCATATGGAATACGCGACTTTGTATAACGGAGTTAAAATACCGCTGGTTGGTTTGGGTGTTATGCTTACACATGGCGATCAGTGCGAACAGATGGTCAAAGATGCACTGGATGTTGGATATAGGCTTTTTGATACTGCAAAAGCCTATGAAAACGAGGCTGCTGTCGGCAAAGCGATTTCCGAAAGCGGTATAGACCGCAAGGAAGTGTTCCTGACAAGTAAGATATGGATAACGGATGCAGGCTATGAAAAAACAAAAGCCGCCATCGAAGACTCTTTTGAAAAGCTCCGCACGGACTATATAGACCTTTTTCTCATCCATATGTGTGCCGGCGATTACTACGGCACATACCGCGCCTTCCAGGAATACTACAAGGCAGGGAAACTCCGCGCAATTGGCGTATGCAATGCTTCTCCCGAGCGTCTGGCAGATCTTGTGACTTTCAATGAAATTCCGCCGATGGTTGAACAGGTAGAAACAAATGTTTTCTTCCAGCAGCACGAACTGCACGGCTATATGGAGAAGTACCATGTGCATCATGAAGCGTGGGGACCTCTGGCTCAGGAGCGAATCAGAGAACTGGTTGCACATCCGCTGCTGAATGAGATTGGAAAGAAGTATGGCAAAACATCAAGCCAGATCGCACTCAAGCATTGTGTACAGCGCGGAATAACGGTTATACCCAAGTCCGTGCATAAAGAGAGAATGGCGCAGAACATTGATCTTTTTGACTTCACCTTAAGTGATGAGGATTTTGCCGCCATTACAGCACTTGACGAGAAATACTCTGTAAAGTCTGATTACAGCAATCCGCAGGGAATAGAGTTTATCGCATCTGAGCTTCACGGGAAGGGCGAGCTTCACAAGAGATACGGTAACGATTACTACAAAGACTGATAGCAGTTTATTATCATTGACTCAATAATTCAATCAGCAGCACATCATGCTCAAATCCCCACGGGCTTTATGCCAGTGGGGATTTGACTTGTTTACACTATTATTGTAATATGGACGAAATCACGCAGATCACCGGAACCGAGGCAAGGAAACGCTACTCCGCACCGGATTATCAATATCACGTAAAGGAAGGGGACCTGGAAGGATGAACATCGGACAACGCATCGCCGCCCGCCGCAAGGAACTGGGCCTGACACAGGAGAAGCTGGCCACACAGGTATTCGTCACCACGCAGGACGTCAGCCAATGGGAGAATGGCAAAACAACGCCTCTCCCAGCCAACTATTCCCGCATCGCAGATGCGCTGCAACTCTCAGTATCGGAGCTGTTGGCCGCAGAGCTCTCGGAGAATGCAGCTGGCCCGAACTGGACCATCCGAGAGAAGATGTTCTCGGAAACGCATATGTACACCCGGCTCAACACAAATCCCCGGCGTGGACAAGATGATGTTCGCGGACTTCATTCGTGCCGCCGCATGCAGAAGCGGGCAGATGCTGAATCTGCATGATATCGCCGACGATGTTGGCGTTAGTGATGATACGGCTAAGCGTTGGATGAAGGAGCTTGAAAAATCGGGTATCGTGTTCTTTTTGCATCCATATTCCAACAATTTATTAAAGCGGACAATCAAAACACCTAAAATGTATTTCTTCGATACAGGCCTTGTAAGCTATCTTACCCGGTACTCAAGCCCAGAAATTCTGATGAACGGAGCTATAAATGTGGCTATTTTGGAAAACTACGTTGTGTCGGAGATAATTAAAACGTATACGAACAGCGCTAAAGATTGCTTGCTTCACTATTACAGAGATAAGAACAGCGATGAGATAGACCTGATTATAGAGAGCGACGGACAGCTTCATCCCATTGAAATCAAGAAGAGCGTAAATCCGCCTACGCAAATTGCGGGCGCGTTTAAGCTACTCGATAAGGCTTCAGTGCCGAGGGGCACAGGTGCTGTTATCTGCCTTAGGGAGACATTAAGCGCAATAGACAGCAGCACATATATTATTCCGGTGTGGATGATATGAGCCGGTTCACGGAAGCGGATTTGTAATCCAACTTCACCGCTATAATGATTGATGTTATATCCTTACCCGGAGGAAAAACAAATGATCCATATACAGAATATATACTATCGCGCGTTTCAGTTTGTGTTCAACTATGGGGCGCGGTGCCTTAAATGGCGCAGGCCTATTGTGATGAGCGGGCAGGGGAAGCTTAAGGAAATTCCCAAGCTTCTTGAAAAAGAGGGCGTGAAAAAGCCGCTTATCGTTTCGGGCCCAACGGTGCGCCGTCTGCTTTTGCCGCCGCTGATTGAGGCTATGGAGAGCGCGGGCATTGAATACGAAGTATTCAGCGATGTTGAAAATAACCCCACGTCCGATACGTGCGAAAGGATAAAAAACGCGTATATCGACTCCGGCTGCGGGGGAATAATCGCCGTGGGTGGGGGAAGCCCCATGGATGCCGCGAAAGCCGCCGCCGCGCTTATAGTGCGCCCGGGCAAAACGGTTCAAAAGCTCAGCGGTCTGCTTAAGGTGCGCCGGGCGATGCCGCCGTTTATAGCCGTGCCCACAACGGCCGGCACGGGCAGCGAAACAACCATTGCCGCCGTTATAACCGATTCTAAAACTCATCATAAGGCCGCCGTTATGGATCTGTGCCTTATCCCCAAATACGCCGTGCTTGATCCGGAGCTTACGCTTGCCCTTCCGCCCATGACAACCGCCGCAACGGGCATGGATGCTCTTACACACGCCGTTGAGGCCTATATCTGCCGGACATATAACACAAAGGAAAGCTACCGCCTTGCTGAGGAGGCTGTGGACGGAATATTCAAATATCTTGAGCGCGCTTATAAAAATGGGCATGATATGGAGGCCCGGGAAAAGATGCTTGAGGCCTCGTTTAAGGCGGGCTTTGCCTTTACAAGAGCGGGTGTGGGCAACGTGCATGCCATAGCGCATACGCTCGGCGGCCTTTACGGCACGGCGCACGGCCTGGCGAACGCGGTAATCCTGCCCATAGTGCTTGAGGATTACGGCAGCGTGGTTTATAAAAAGCTTGCGCGCCTTGCGGACATTGCGGGCATAGGCGGCGGCTGCGAGGAAGAAAAGGCAAAGAACTTTATAGCGGAAATACGCGCCATGAACGCGCGCTTCGGCATACCCACGGGCTTTGATTTTATAAAGGATGAGGACGTGGATACCATGATAACATGGGCGCTTAGGGAGGCGAACCCGGTTTATCCCGTGCCTGTTATTTACGACCGCGCGCGCTGCAGGGCGGTTATAAACAAAATAAAAAGCGGCCGCGTGTAGCCGCTTTCCGATCTGTTTTTTCGTTTTATCAGCGTTATCAAGCTTCTTTCAAAAATATAATAAAACAGCCGAGCGGCATTTTGGTCGCTCGGCTGTATTTGTTGGGCTTGGATTATCTGCCCATCTTTTCCCTAAGGTGTGAAAGGCGATCAAGCGCCTCTGTAAGCGTTTCGTCCTTCTTGGCAAAGTGCACGCGCACTATGTGATTTATGTTTTCGTTGAAGAAGGATGTGCCGGGTACGCAGGCAACGCCAACCTTTTCCGCCATTTCAAGGCAGAAGTCCGTATCGGCCTCACCCTTGCGCATATACGGCCCTATGTCCGCCAGCACAAAGTACGCGCCCTGCGGATCGGTAAAGGGAATGCCTATCTGCTTAAGGCCGTCCGTAAACAGCTTCTTCATGTGCGCGTAGTGGTCGCCGAATTCCTTATAGTAGCTGTCCGGCATATCAAGGCCAACAACAGCGGCCTCCATAAGCGGGGAGGCGGCACCTACGGCGTTAAAGTCGTGGTATTGCTTTATGCGGTCCATAATGTGCTTGGGCGCGATGGCGTAGCCCAAGCGCCAGCCGGTGATGGAATAAGTTTTTGAAAGGCTGGAGCAGCTTACCGTGCGCTCCCACATGCCGGGCAGGCTGTTCATGTAAATGTGCTTATGCCCATCGTATACAATGTGCTCATAAACCTCGTCCATAATGGCGAACGCGTCGTACTTTATGCAAAGGTCCGCAATCGTTTTAAGTTCATCGTATGTAAACACCTTGCCGGAGGGGTTTGAGGGGTTGCAGATAAGTATGGCCTTAGCGCCGCCCTTAAAGGCATCCTCAAGCACGTTGGGGTCAAAGTTGAACGCCGGCGGCACCAGCGGCACAAACACCGGCTCGCAGTCCGCCATAATGGCCTGCGCGCGATAGTTCTCAAAATAGGGGGAGAACATTATAATCTTGTCCCCGGGGTTGGTAAGGGCAAATATGGTATCAACCATCGCCTCGGTGGAGCCTATGGTAACAACCATGTCCGTTTCCGGGTCGAGAGTGCGGCCCATAAAGCGGCCGGCCTTGCGCGCGAGCGCCTGGCGGAAGTTGGGCGCGCCCATGGTTATGGGGTACTGGTGAGGGCCAATCTTGCTTACCTCGGCAAGCCTGTCGGTAAGCTCCTTTGGGGGATCAAAATCCGGGAATCCCTGCGCCAGGTTTATGGCCCCGCAAGCAATGCTCACGCGGGTCATGCGGCGTATTACCGAATCGGTGAAGAGCTTGTTTTTTCTGCTCATTTCCTGCATATGTTTTTACCTGTCTTTCTTATCAGTTTGCGCTTATGCCAAGCGTTTCGTTTGAGGCAAGCTCAATTGCGCTTGCCGCCAGCAGCTCCGATACCGCCGCCGGCTCCGCGACGCGAAGCACCATATACGCCATGCCGTTGGGCCGGCCGAATATGGAATACATATAGTTTACGTCAATGTTCTTTTCCGCAAGCAGCTTAAGCAGCTTGCTGAGTCCGCCGGGCTCATCGGGCACGCCCGCGGCAACAACCTCGCTTACGGAGAATATAAAGCCGTTCTCCTTAAGCACCTTCTCCGCTTCCGCCTCGTTTGCGGCAATAAGGCGAAGCACGCCGTAGTCGCTTGTTTCAGCTATGTTTATCGCCCTCAGGTCTACGCCGCCTTTTGCCAGCAGGCACGTGATTTCCGCCAGCTGACCCGCGCGGTTTTCAAGAAAAACGGAAATTTGATTGATAGCCATGCAGTCCTCCTTATATTTTGCGCTTGTCTATTACGCGGATTGCCTTGCCCTCGCTGCGGGCGATGGACTTGGGCGTAACCAGATGCACCTGCGCGTATATGCCAAGCATAGCTTTCAGCGCCGCGACAAGGCTCTTTTCGCGCTTTGTAATATCGGCAAGAGAATCCGAGAAGTGCTCCTGAGTCATCTCAACAAGCACGTCGAGCGTATCGGAATTGTTCACGCGGTCCACAACTATCTGATAGTTGGAGGTGTAGCCCTGCTCAAGCAGCACGGTCTCTATCTGCGACGGGAACACGTTTACGCCCTTTACTATAAGCATATCGTCGCTGCGGCCCATGGGCTTGCACATCTTTACGTGCGTGCGCCCGCAGGAGCATTTTTCGCGCGTAAGCACGCATATATCCCTTGTGCGGTAGCGAAGCAGCGGAAACGCCTTTTTGGTTATGGACGTGAAAACAAGCTCGCCCTGCGTGCCGTCCGGCAGCACCTCGCCCGTATCGGGGTCTATAATTTCGGCTATAAAGTGGTCCTCGTTTATGTGCATGCCCGTCTGCGCGCTGCATTCGTACGCAACGCCCGGGCCGGAAAGCTCGGTAAGGCCGTAAATATCAAACGCCTTTATGCCAAGGCTTTTTTGAATATCCTGCCTCATCTGCTCGCTCCAGGCCTCCGCGCCGAATATGCCGGCCTTAAGGTGTATCCTGTCCTGCAGGCCGCGCTCGTGTATGGATTCGGCAAGATACGCGGCGTAGGAGGGGGTGCAGCAAAGAATGGTTGTGCCAAGGTCTTCCATAAACTGCAGCTGCCTGTCCGTATTGCCGGAGGACATGGGCAGCGTAAGGCTTCCAAGCTTCTGGCTGCCGCCGTTAAGGCCGAAACCGCCGGTGAAAAGGCCGTAGCCGTAAGCCACCTGGCAAACGTCCTCGTTCGTTCCGCCCGCGGCCACAATAGCCCTTGCGCAGCAGTCTTCCCAAAGGTCTATATCCTCCTTTGTATAGAACGCCACCACGCGTTTTCCGGTTGTGCCGGATGTTGAGTGAATGCGCACGCAGTCCTTAAGCGGAACGCCCAGCAGACCGTAGGGATAAGCTTCCCTCAAATCAGCCTTGGATATAAACGGAAGCTTATACAGGTCGTCCCGGCCCTTTATATCGTCCGGTGTAACGCCCTTTTCTTCCATCTTCGCCTTGTAGTACGGCACGTTGTTCCAAACGTGGCGCACCTGGGCTACCAGCCGCTCGTCCTGCCAGGCTTTTATCTGCTCAGGGCTTGCGCACTCGATTTCCTTTTGAAAATACCGTTCCATGGAATCTCCTTATATATTAAGCCTCTGCGCCAAGCGCGAAAGCTTTTTTATTGAGTTCAAGGAATTTTGCCGGTACGCTCTTTTCAATGGCGTCCTGCCACTGCTCCGCCGTGAACGGGAAATGCTTGCTCAGCCTTCCGAGCAGCACCAGATTTACGGCCTTGGATGAGCCTGCCTGCTCCGCAAGCGAAAGCGCGTCCATAGCGTCCAGCTTAATGGGGAGCTTAGCAAGCTTTTCTTCCAGGTTTTCGGGGTATTCCGCCGCGCCCGTAATTACCGGCATCGGGTTAATCTTTTGAGTGTTGGTCAGAAGCACGCCGCCTTCCTTAAGGTATTCCGCCCAGCGCGCCGCCTCAAGCAGCTCAAAGGACATTACTATGTCCGCCTCGCCCTTATCTATAATGGGGGAATATACCTTGTCGCCGTAGCGCACGTATGTTACAACGCTGCCGCCGCGCTGGCTCATGCCGTGAACCTCGCTTACCTTTACGTCGTAGCCGTTTTCAAGCAGAATCCGGCCGAGCAGTTTGCTCGCCAGCAGCGTTCCCTGCCCGCCGACACCAACTATCATGATGTTTTTCGTTTCCATGGCGATGCCTCCTTATTATATGGCGCCCTTGCGGCACAGCTGAGAGCACAGGCCGCATCCGGTGCAGAGAGTATTGTCTATTTTCACCTTGCCGTCCGTAACGCTTATGGCGGGGCAGCCCAGCTGCATACAGGCCCTGCAGCCTATGCACTTGTCCGCGTCCGCCGTGATGGGCCCGCGGTGCTTAACATATTTAAGCAGAGCGCACGGCCTGCGGGAAATTATGACGGAAGGCTCATCGGCCGCGAGTTCTTCCTTTATGGCCTTGTCACAGGCGGCAAGGTCGTAGGGATCAACAACCTGAACCCTTCTTATGCCTACCGCGTGGCAGAGCGACTCAAGGTCTATCTTCGTGCACGGGTCGCCCTTAAGGTTAAAGCCCGTGGTGGGGTTCTGCTGATGGCCGGTCATGCCGGTTATGGAGTTATCCAGTATTATCACCGTTGAGGTGGATTCGTTGTAGGCTATGTTTATAAGGCCGGTTACGCCGGAATGCATAAACGTGGAATCGCCTATTACGGCAACGGTGTGGTTTGCGTTCGCTTCGCCGGAGGCCTTATTGAAGCCGTGCAGGCCGGAAACGGACGCGCCCATGCAAATTGTTGAGTCTATGGCCTGCAGCGGGGCGGCGGCGCCGAGGGTATAGCAGCCTATGTCGCCGAGCACGGTCAGCTTATTCTTCTTAAGCGTGTAGAAAAGTCCCCTGTGCGGGCAGCCGGCGCACATTACGGGCGGGCGGCCGGGTATGGTCTCGTCAAGCTTGCTGCCGGTGTGCGCGGCCATGCCAAGCTTCTCAGCCACGTAATTCTGGCTGAATTCGCCTATGCAGCCGAAAAGCTCCTTGCCGGTAACGTTGCTTACGCCTATCGTACGGCAATGGTTTTCTATAATGCCGTCAAGCTCCTCAACAACTATAACCTTCTCAACGCTGTGAGCGAAGTTTATTATCTTTTCAACGGGCAGCGGGTTTATCATGCCAAGCTTAAGCACGGGGTATTTGTCGCCGCAAACTTCCTTCACGTATTCATAGCTTGTGGAGGAGGTGATAATGCCTATTGAGTGGTCGCGCCCTTCCTCAACGCGGTTTATCTCCGCCGTTTCGGCCCAGTTCTGCAGGGCCAGCGTGCGCTGCTCTACTATGGGATGGCGGGCCTTGGCGCAGGCGGGCATCATAACAAACTTGGCTATGTTTTTCTCGTAGGGAACGGGGGTGAACTCAACCCTGTCGCTTGTTTCAACAATGCTCTGCGAATGCGCCACGCGGGTGCACATTTTAAGCAGAACCGGCGTATCGTATTTTTCGGAAAGCTCGTAGGCAAGCTTTGTGAAGTTAAGCGACTCACAGGCGTCCGAGGGCTCAAGCATGGGCAGCTTGGCGGCTATTGCGTAGTGGCGGGAATCCTGCTCATTCTGGGATGAATGCATGCCCGCGTCATCGGCTACGCCTATTATCATGCCGCCGCGAACGCCGGTATATGAAAGCGTAAACAGCGGATCCGCCGCTACGTTAAGGCCAACGTGTTTCATGCCGCAAAAGCTGCGGCGGCCGGAAAGGCTCGCGCCGAAGGCAGCTTCCATGGCTACCTTTTCGTTGGGCGCCCATTCGGCGTAAATCTCCGGATACTTAGCCGCGCACTCGGTAATTTCCGTGCTGGGCGTGCCGGGATAGCTGGATACGAAGCTGCATCCGGCCTCAAAAAGGCCTCTTGCCGCGGCTTCGTTGCCGAGCATCAGTGTTTTCATAATGGGATTCCTCCTTATATATTTGTTTGCTCGCCGATGGCATCCTTTGCCGCGACCACGACTTTTTTATCGTAGCAGGCAAATACGGATTCAACATAGTCCTTATCGGGCGCAGGTGTAATCAGGCTCACAACAGGCACTATGATAAGCCCCGCCAACATGCAGAAAGCTCCCGCATTTATCGGCGACTGCAAAATTTCAGGGAAATACGCGCGCCAGAATATGTTCGCCAGCATAACAGCCGTTGAAAACACAAAGCTGCAAAGGCATGCGGCCTTGGTGGTGCGCTTAAAGTAAAGGCTGCACAGGAACGGGGCCAGGAATGCACCGGCCAGCGCGCCCCACGATATGCCCATAAGCTGGGCAATAAATGTTACGGCGGAGTTGTGCTGAATAAGCGCAAGCACCACCGAAATGGCGATGAACACGGCTATAAGCGCGCGAATCGTGCGAATCTGGCGCTTTTCATCCATGTTCTTCACAATTGTATCTTTCAGAAAGTCCAGCGTCAAGGTTGAACTTGAGGCCAGAACAAGCGAGGATAAAGTGGACATGGAAGCCGACAGCACCAGTATTATCACAACCGCCGTAAGGAACGGCGAAAGGTTGGAAAGCATGGCGGGGATTATGGCGTCGTAGCCGTCCGATGCGATATCCACCCTGTCCGAAAACAGCCTGCCGAAGCCGCCCAAAAAGTAGCAGCCGCCGGAAACCACAAGCGCGAACAGCGTTGATATAAGCGTGCCCTTGCCAATGTCGTGCTCGGACTTGATGGAATAGAATTTCTGCACCATCTGCGGAAGGCCCCATGTGCCAAGGCTTGTTAGGAGCACAACGCCTAAAAGTCCCGCAGGGTCAGGCCCGAAAAAGGAGGCGAACGCGCCGGGAGTTGTACTGGCCGCGGCGTCCTCAACCCTTGCCAGGCTGTCCAGCGCCGCCATAAAGCCGCCCTGATCCTTCAAAACGGCCGCTATAACGGCAACTATGCCAACTAGCATTATAATGCCCTGAATAAAGTCGTTTATGGCCGTTGCCATATATCCGCCGGCTATAACGTATATGCCCGTAAGCACGGCCATGGCTATTACGCAAATTGAATAGTCTATGTTGAACGCCATGCCGAACAGGCGGGAAAGGCCGTTGTAAAGCGATGCCGTGTACGGAATAAGGAATATGAATATTATTACCGAAGAGGCAAGCTTAAGCGCCCTGCTGTTGAAGCGCTTGCCGAAAAACTCCGGCATCGTGGCGCTGTCAAGGCACTGGGACATAATGCGCGTGCGCCTGCCGAGAACCGCCCACGCGAGCAGCGATCCCAAAAGCGCGTTGCCTATGCCGGCCCATGTTGCGGCTATGCCGTATTTCCAGCCGAACTGGCCCGCGTAGCCCACGAACACAACAGCGGAAAAGTACGATGTGCCGTAAGCGAAGGCCGTAAGCCAGGGGCCAACGCTGCGCCCGCCCAGCACAAAGCCGCGAACGTCAGTCGCGTGCTTGCGGCAGTACAGGCCTATGAATATCATAACGGCAAAGAATACTACAAGCAGAAAAATCTTTATGAACATAGGTTTACCCTTATGACTTCGTCTGCTCTTCAACCAGCCTTCCGCCGCAATAAATCTGCCTTAAAACAGGCTTCTCTATCTTGCCCGTCGGGTTGCGCGGAACGGTTGCGAATATTATGCGGCGGGGGCGCTTATAGCGCGGCAGCTCGCTGCAGAAGGCGCGTATCTCGTCCTCCGTGCACGTTACGCCATCCTTGCATTCTATTATGGCGGCGGCAATCTCGCCAAGCCTATGGTCGGGAAGACCTATTACGGCAACATCCTTTATCTTGTCATACCTGCGCAGGAAGTCCTCTATCTGCACGGGATAAAGATTTTCTCCGCCGGATATTATAACGTCCTTCTTGCGGTCCACAAGGTATATAAAGCCTTCCTCGTCCTCGCGCGCCATGTCGCCGGTCCAAAGCCAGTCACCGTGCAGAATCTCGTCCGTGGCCTTTTGGTTTTTGTAGTAGCATTTCATAACGCCCGGGCCCTTTACGGCAAGCTCACCTATCTCGCCCTGCTTCACGTCGTTGCCCCGCTCGTCTATTATGCGGGTTTCCCAAAGGTAACCGGCCTTGCCTATCGCGCCGACCTTTTCTATGTTGTCCACGCCAAGGTGCACGCAGCCGGGGCCTATGGATTCGCTAAGGCCGTAGTTGGTATCGTATTTATGACGGGGGAAGTACTTAAGCCAGCGCTTTATAAGGCTGGGCGGCACGGGCTGAGCGCCTATGTGCATAAGCCTCCACTGGTCAAGCAGGTAATGGTCCAAATTTATGCGGCCGGAATCTATCGCGTCCAGTATGTCCTGCGCCCAGGGCACAAGCAGCCATACTATGGTGCACTTTTCCTCCGTAACCGTGCGCAGTATCCATTCGGGTTTTACGCCGCGCAGAAGCACCGCCTTGCTGCCGGAAATAAGGCTGCCGAACCAGTGCATTTTGGCGCCGGTATGGTAGAGCGGGGGAATGCAGAGAAACACGTCGTCCCTCGTCTGGCCGTGGTGGTGCTGCTCTGTCATGCTGGAGCACAGGAGCGCCCTGTGGCGGTGCAGTATGGCCTTGGGGAAGCCGGTTGTGCCGGATGAAAAGTATATTGCCGCGTCATCATCTTCAGTCAGTGCGACAGGGGGAACCTCAGGCGAGCAGAAGCCCATAAGCGTGCGGCAGTCCTCGGCGTAATCGGGCACGTTGCGGCCAACGAACAGGCGGATTTTAACCTTTGTAAGGCTTTCCTGTATGGGGTCAAGGCGGCTTACGAATTCGGGTCCGAACACAAGCACCTCTACGTCCGCCAGGTCAAGGCAGTATGATATTTCGTCCGAAGCGTAGCGGAAGTTAAGCGGCACCGCAACGCAGCCGGCCTTAAGTATGCCAAAGTATATCGGCAGCCACTCAAGGCAGTTCATAAGCAGAATGCCAACCTTTGTGCCGCGCTTTACGCCGCGGCTTAAAAGAAAGTTGGCGAAGCGGTTGGCGCGGTTGTCAAAGTCACGCCAGGAAATCTCGCGCCTGTAGGGGGCTTCCGGCTGCGCCTGCGCAATAAGGCTTGCCTCGCGCCATGTAACTGCGCTGTCCCTCTCCTCAGATGGGTTCACCTCAACAAGCGCCGTGTCAGGCCCGTAAAGCCTTGCGTTCCGTTCGAGAAAATCCGTAATAACCATTTTTTGCTCCTTTTCTGCAGCGGATACAAAAAAACGCCCGCTGCACATTTTATAGTGCAGAGGACGAGAATTCCCGTGGTACCACCTCTATTTACCGCTCGCGCGGCCTCATGGGCACAAACATGCCCCTGCGCTGTATCGGGCGCGCCCGTCTCCGCCTACTTGCGACTCGCGTGTTCGGGAAGCTGCTCGGAAAGGTATTCGGCCGGGATGTCTGTACTGCCTTGCACCAAACGGCAGCTCTCTGAACAGGGGAATCGGGGCTTACTTGGTTTCGTCATCGCATTTAATGACAAAGACTTTAGCACTTTTTTTCGAGCCGGTCAATAGAAAAATTCAATTTTTTGCCCCAAAAAAGCGATAATGTTTTATCACTTGGCCGAATATGAAAAGGGCGCGGTTTTGCGCCGCGCCCGTAATGGGAAAAGTATCAAAGAATTATTTGCCAAGCTTTGCGGAAAGCTCCTCAAGCGCCGCGTCAAGCGCCTCTTCATAGGTGGGATGCGGGCGCATCGCGCGAAGCAGCATATCGGGAGTCATTTCGTTGGCTATTGCCTCGGAAAGCTGGCTTATCATGTCCGTCGCGTGTTCGCACATAAGCTGCGCGCCTATAATGGCTCCTGTTTCCGCGTTTGCCACAAGCTTCATAAAGCTCCTGCCGCTGTCGCATATTATGGTGCGGGCGTTGGCGAACATGGTGCACTTTGCGGTTTTTGCGGGTATGCCCGCTTCCTTTGCCGCGGCCTCGGTAAGACCAACCGCCGCTATCTCGGGCTTGCAGTATACGCAGCCCGGAACAAGGTTCATGTTCACGCCGCTCTTCTTGCCGGCTATGAACTCGGCGCACGCCTTGCCCTGCGCCGCCGCCACGTGCGCCAGCTGAACGGGGGAGGATACGTCGCCTATGGCGTAAATGCCGTCCACGCTCGTTTTGAAGCTTTCGTCAACCGCCACGCGCCTGCCGTTCATGGCAAGGCTGAAGTCCTCGCCGAAAAGCCCCTCGTTGTAGGGCCGCCTGCCTATGGCGCAAAGCACAAGCTCGCCCTGTGCGCTCGCGGCGTTCCCCTTCTGGGTAAAGCATACGTTAAGCCCTTCTTCGGTTTTTTCAACCTTTTCAACCATGGCTCCGGTGAATATGGAAGCGCCCTGCTTTTTAAGCAGCTGCGCCAGGTTTTGCCCAAGCTCGCGGTCCATGTTCGGCAGCAGCCTGTCCAGCCCCTCAACTATGCTGACCTTTGTGCCCAGGTCTATGAAGAACGTTGCAAGCTCAACGCCTATTACGCCGCCGCCTATAATAACAAGCGTTTCGGGCAGCTTATCAAGGCCGGACAGAAGCTCGTCGCTCGTAACCACGCCCTCAAGCTCAAGCCCGGGTATGGGCGGCCTTGCGGGCACGGAGCCTGTGGCGATTATAATATTGTCCGCCGTGTATTCGCCCGCGTTTTCACCGCTTACGGTTACCTTGCCCTGCGCCGTAATCGTTCCCTTGCCGTGTATAAAATCAACCTTCGCGGCCTTAAAGAGGGACTCTATGCCGCCGCGCAGCTTTTCCACGGTTTGATTCTTAAAGTTAAATAGCTCGCTTAAGTCAACCTTGGCTTCGCTTATGTGCACTCCCATGCGGCCGGCGTTTACAGCCTCCGCATAAACGCCGGAGGCGTGCAGCAGCGCTTTTGTGGGCACGCAGCCGCGGTTAAGGCACGTTCCGCCGCACTCGCGGTTTTCTATAACGGCAGTTTTCAGCCCAAGCTTCGCCGCGCTCAGCGCCGCGGTGTAGCCGCCCGGGCCTGCGCCTATTACAATCAGTTGATAATCGCTCATGTTGTTGTTACCTTTCTGTTTCCCTTGTAAGCATTTGGCATATATCGAGAGCATACGGCGCGCATTCTTTTACGCTCTTCACCCTTTCACAAAGGCTTTCCGCCCTAAAAGGGCAGTCCGTCAAAGCCGTGGACAGGGGGGAGGCAAACTCAAAATCCATCGCGTCCGTATAAACCGCCGCGCTTTTGCAAACGCCGCCGAGAACATTCAGCTTTATAACAAGCTCGCCCCAATTGAATTTGCTTTCAAGGCTCAGCGTAAATTCCGGATCCTTGCCGTATATCCAGTCCTCCCCGGCAAAAAAGCTTCGGTTCCGCTCTATTGCCGCTTCATCAAGCCTATCGGGGCCTATTTCCTCAACCCGCTCGCCGTAAACGGACGAAAACGCCTCTATCATTGCGGCGTTCATGCCCTCAACGGTAAGGCCGGGCACAAGCTCGCAAAGGTTTATAACCCTTGCTCGTGCCGACTCAACGCCCTTTGATTGAAGCTTAAGCTTGGACGGCGCAAGATATTTTGTCATCGCGTCCATATCGGCGTTTATAAGCAATGTGCCATTATGAAATCGCTTTCCGGCGTGGGAATAAAAAGAATTGCCCGAAAATTTGCGGCCCGCGGCGAGTATGTCGTTTCTGCCGGATATGCCCGCGTCTATGCCAAGGCTTTTGCAGGCCTCAACTATAACGCTCTGCTGTTTTGATTGGTTGTAGCTTTGGGCATCGGTGCTGAACGTAAAATTCAGATTGCCCATGTCGTGATAAACGGCGCCTCCGCCGGAAAGGCGGCGCGCAAGCGCGCCGCCGTCTTCCTTCAGCTTAGCCGTACGGCATTCCCTCAGGGCGTTCTGGTTGCGCCCTATCACAACCGTGTGCCTGTTCTGCCAAAGAAACATTATTGCCTCGTTTGGCTTAACCGTGTCCGTAAGGTATTTTTCCGTGGCCAGGTTGTAATACGGGTCCGTACTTCGGCTTATATGGAATAAAAGAGTATACTTCATTCCTTAACGTAGCGCAGTATGGGGTTGCGCGCCGCGCGAACCTCGTCGGGCCTGCCGATCTGCGCGTTGTGCGGAGCGGTCTTCATGTACTCGGGGTCCTTGTGCGCAAGCTCATAAAGCGACCTGAACGCCTCTGCCGCCTCGTCCAGAGTATCCTTGCTCTCGGTTTCGGTAGGCTCAAGCATAAGCGCCTCGTGCACTATAAGCGGGAAATACATCGTGGGCGGATGAATGCCGCGGTCTATAAGTGACTTTGCGACATCAAGCGCGTTCACGCCCGTTTCCTTTTCAAATTTGCTAAGATCCAGCACGAACTCGTGCATGCAAATCCTGTCAAACGCGGGCTCAAACGTGCCCTGTATGGCGCGCATAAGGTAGTTCGCGTTAAGCACGGCGTTCTTTGCCGCCTCGGGTATGCCCTCCTTGCCAAGGGTGAGCATGTAAGTAAGCGCCTTTACAACAACAAGGAAGTTGCCGGCAAAGCTTCTTACCTGCAGCTTGCCGCCGCTCATAAGGGCGGACGCGGGCAGGAATTCCTTAAGGAAAGCCTTGCAGCCTACGGCACCCGCGCCGGGGCCGCCGCCGCCGTGAGGAGTGGCAAACGTTTTATGCAGGTTCATGTGGATGCAGTCAAAGCCCATGTCGCCCGGACGAACAACGCCCATTACGGCGTTAAGGTTCGCTCCGTCGTAGTAGCAAAGGCCGCCCGCCTCGTGCACAAGCCTGGTAATCTCAAGTATGTTTTCGTCGAATATGCCAACGGTGTTCGGGTTGGTCAGCATAAGGCCGGCGGTGTCCTCTCCAAGAACCGCCTTAAGCGCCTCAAGGTCAACGCAGCCGTCGGGCGCGCTGGGTATATTCACAACCTCGTAGCCGCACATTGCCGCCGTGGCGGGGTTGGTTCCGTGGGCGGAATCGGGCACTATTATCTTGGTGCGCTTCTTGTCGTTGCGGGAATCGTGATACTGCTTTATGAGCAGCACGCCGGTGAACTCGCCGTGCGCGCCCGCCGCGGGCTGGAACGTCATGGCGTCCATGCCGCTTATCTCGCAAAGATATTCGCTTGCGGTATCAAGCACCTTTTTGCAGCCCTTTACGGTATGCTCCGGCGCAAGGGGATGGATGGCCGTAAAGCCCTCAAGGGAGGCCATTTCCTCGTCTACGCGGGGATTGTACTTCATGGTGCAGGAGCCCAGGGGATAGAAGCCGCAGTTCACGCCGTGCACGCGCTTGCAAAGCTGCGTATAGTGGCGGCTTATGTCCGTTTCGCTCATCTCGGGCAGATCAAGATCGCTCTTTCTTGCAAGGCAGCCGCAAAGCTCAACTTTTTCAACGTCGCATTCGGGCAGCACGCTCATGCCGCGGCCCTTTACGCTTTTTTCAAATATAAGCTTCATTTCGCAAGCACCTCCTTAACAATTTCGGCGGTTTTATCCAGCGCCTCGCGGGAAGCCTTTTCGGTAGCGCACCAAAGCACGCCGCCGTCGTAGGGCAGTCCGCCAAGTATTCCGTTGGCCTCAAGCGCGCTGAGAACTTCGTCAACGCGGGGCATATCAAGCAGGAACTCGTGGAAATATTCGCCCGTGTAGCGCATTGAAACGCCGGGCAGCGCGCAGAGCGCCTTGGCAAGGTAGTGCGCCTTTGCCATGGATTGGCTCGCCGCTTCCTTCATGCCGTCGGGACCCATGGCCGCCATGTAAAGGCCGGCCGTAAGGGCGCAGAGCGCCTCGTTTGAGCAGATGTTGCTGCTGGCCTTTTCGCGGCGTATGTGCTGCTCCCTCGCCTGAAGGGAAAGAACAAAGCAGCGCTCGCCGCGGCTGTCAACCGTCTGGCCAACTATGCGGCCGGGCAGCTTGCGCATGTGCTTTGCGGTGGTAGCCATAAAGCCAAGGTACGGTCCGCCGTAGCTTAGCGGCATGCCGAGGGGCTGGCCTTCGCCAACGGCCACGTCCGCGCCGCACTCGGCAGGGGTTTTCATAATCGCGAGCGCGATGGGGTTGCAGCCCATCACGAACATGGCGCCAGCCTCATGAGCGGCCTTGCCAAGCTCCTCCGCGTCCTCAAAAAGGCCGAAGAAGTTGGGCTGCTGCATATAAAAGCTTGCCACGTCGCCCGCCGAAAGCATTTCCTTAAGCGCGTCAATGTCCGTTTTGCCGTCCTTCGCGGGAACTATCCTAAGCTCGTCATTGGTGCCGTAGCAATAGGTTTTAACGGTGTTTATAACGTCCGGATGGGCGGCCGCGGAAATAAGCGTAACGCGGTGCTTCCTGTCGCGGCACATGGCGGCGGCTTCCGCGGCGGCGGTAGCGCCGTCGTATACCGAAGCGTTTGAAACATCCATGCCGGTAAGGGCACAGATCATGGTCTGATACTCGAATATGGACTGCAGAATGCCCTGGCTCATCTCC
Source organism: bacterium (assembly GCA_963643205.1). Taxonomy (GTDB): domain Bacteria; phylum Bacillota; class Clostridia; order Christensenellales; family CAG-138; genus Phil1. The sequence continues at coordinate 17,137 of CAVIJJ010000014.1, forward strand.
GCCTGGTAGGGGGTATACGCCGTAAGGAACTCCTCCTTCGCGGGAATATACTTTACTATGGACGGAATGTAGTGGTCGTAGGCACCCGCGCCGCGAAGCACCGTTGAGAAAACGGTATTCTCGTTCGCCATTTGGCGAACCGCACGGGAGGTTTCAAGCTCGCTCATGCCCTTCGGCAGATCCGGACCGTTTTCAAGGTACATTTCCTCGGGAACGTCTTTATAAAGCTGCTTGAAATCACTAAGCCCTATTGAGCGGAGCATCTGCTGCTGCTCAGCCTCTGTTGAGGGTATATAGTGACCCATATATTATTTCTCCTCTGCGCAAAGGGCCTCGTAATCGGCGGCGGAAAGCAGATCCTCGGTCTCGCTTACGTTTTCAACCTTTATTATCCAGGCGCCGTAAGGATCGCTGTTCAAAAGCTCGGGAGAATCCATAAGCTCCTCATTAACGGCGCAGACGGTGCCGGAAACGGGGCTTACCAGGTCGCTTACGGCCTTAACGGACTCAACGTCGCCAAAGGCTTCGCCGGCGGTTACTTCGTCACCCTCGGCGGGAAGGTTAATGAAAACAACGTCGCCAAGCGCGTGCTGAGCAAAATCGGAAATACCGACAACGTAAACGCCGTCTTCCTGCTTGGTCCATTCGTGGGAATTGCTGTAATTGAGTTCGGTGGGGAAATTCATTGTAAATACCTCCGTTATAGTTATGTTTATTTGTTGTGATTCGCCCGCGCGGATTGCTTCCGCGCAGGCGTTTTTCGTTTGTTGAATCAGAAGCCTATGCGGGCCTCGAAGCCCTCAAGAGCCTCGGCGAACTGAGCGTCGTCAAAGCAGTAAAGCTGCCTGGTGTAGCCGCTGCGCAGCTTAGCCACATCCTCGCCTACGTCCTTGCCGCGCAGTACGCAGTCCGCTATAAGCTTGGCAAGAGCGGTGAACTCTTCCTTGCCGAAGCCGAAGCGGGTCATTTCGCTTACGCCCATGCGCAGCGCGCCGGAGGCGGTAAAGCCTTCCTCGTCGGGAGTGGCCTGGTAGTTCACTATTATGTTGTTCTCCTCAAGCCTGTTCGCAACCTCGGGGCCGGTGCCGTAGCCCACGGAAACTATAACCTGATGGGTTTCGGTGTAGTCTATCGCGGGGTCGCCCATAACGTTGAGCCCCTCGGCCTTGAGCGCCTTGGCGAAGTGCTTGGCGTTCTCGATTATGGCCTTCTGGTAAGCGTCCTTAAACGTGTTCATTTCATAAGCGGCCATCAGCAGACCAAGCTGGGTGCCGAGATGGTGGTTGGAAACGCTGCCCGGGAACACGCGGCTCTCTATGGTTTCCCACAGGCCGTACTTAAGCTCATCCTTTTTGTAGTTAACGCCTATAACGCCGCGCTGCGGGCCAAAGAACGTTTTATGGGTGGAGCCGGTAACAATCTCCGCGCCCTCTTCAAACGGCTTCTGGAAATGCTCGCCCACAAGGCCCATGACGTGCGCCATGTCGTACATTATGGTGGTGGGTATGCCCTGCTCGTCCACGAAGCGGCGGATTTCGCTTACGGGCTCCTTGTGCAGAACCATGCTCTTGCCGAATATGATGAACTCGGGCTTGTACTCGTCTATAAGCTTTTTGGTTTCCTCAACGTCTATCTTATAAACATTGTCCTTGCATACGGGGAAGTTTACAACCGCGTTGCGCTCGGTAACGGGGTCTACCGCGATGTAATCATGCAGCGCGCCCATGGGCTGAGCGGAAAGGTGGCCGCCCTTTATTATGTGGTTATTCATAACGTAACCCAGGCGCTTGGGGGTATGCTTGCGGTCAAGCCTGTTCTTCCAGTCCATAAGGGCGGAGAACACGGCCATGTTGCTCATCTGGCCGCTGAGTACGCGGGTTTCAACCTCCGCGCAGCCCAGATACTGCTTCATCTGCTCAACAAGCAGCTGCTCAACCTCGTCTATAAAGCCGGTGCCCTGATAATAGAATATATCCTTGTCGTAGAAGGACTTTATCTTCTTATGCTCGGCGTAGCGGCAGCTGGGGTCGGACGCGCAAAGCATCTGCACGGCGCGGCTGGGGGTATTTTCGGAAGGAATAAGGTTTACGCACTGCTTCTGGCGCCACTCGTGGTTTTCCTCGGCGCGCTTTATAAGCTCAAGCGCTTTCTTGGCGCGGTCCGCGCCGCAGGAGCACTGCTCCTCTTCCTCGGGCTTATAAAGTATGGGCCTTGCGAACGGGGGAGCGTCCACGCGCATATGGTAGGGAGGTATAACGGCCTTAAGCCTCTTGCCGCGGATGTCAACCTCAACAAAGTCGTTTTCAAGCACGGTGGAGTCAATGTAGCAAAGGCCTATGGCGCGCTTTGCGGTCTGATCGGATATAACGGTCTTAAGGCCCTCGCCCTCGGCCACGTAGTAAGGCACCATGGTTCCGCTGGTAACCCAGCCTATGTGCTTGCCGTCCTTGTATATTTCCATGCCGGCGCGCATTACGCCCCTGTCTATAAGGGCTACCGCCTGTATGCGCTTGGGCAGCATTGAATTGTCGCTGAAGTCGCGGTTCATTATGCGCTTATAGGCTTCATACTGCTTGGCAAGCGCCTCGCGGCCTATGTAGTCGCCCTTCTGCTCGGAAAAGCTTACGGCGAAGCGGGCAAGAGATACGGAGAATATGGGCATGGGCTTGCCGCTGGGGTCAACGCCCATCTCGTGACCGTAAAGGGGCAGAGCCGCCTCAAGGCGAAGCGTGTCGCGCGCGCCCAGGCCCGCGGGCTTTGCGCCAAGCTCAATCAGCCTGTTCCAAAGCCACTCAGCGTCCTCGCTTTTTACGTATACTTCGTAGCCGAGAGGCTCGCCGGTGTAGCCGGTCTTTGCGACCTTTGCCTCGTGACCTTCAAGCATAAGGCTGTTGAGCGCGTTCTTCATGGGCTCGGTAACGGCCTCGCCGCCGGAAAGAACCATCATAAGCTCCTTGCTCTTGGGGCCCTGCACGGCTATCGCCGCCCAGTCGGCGGAAATATCGGTCATGGTGCAGTTGTAGTTGCCTATTATTTTATTAAGGTGCGCCTTGTCCTTTTCGGTATTGGCGGCGTTTACAACCAGCAGGAAGCGGTCCTCCTCGTAGCGGTAAAGGTAAGCGTCGTCTATCGCGCTGCCGTCCTCGGCGGGTATAATGCAGTACTGCGCCTTGTTCAGGTCAAGACCCGCAACGTTGCTTGTTACAACGTGCTGCAAAAACTCAAGCCTTTCGGGGCCTTCTATAAGCAGCCTGCCCATGTGGGAAACATCAAAAAGGCTGCAGGCGTGGCGGGTATAAAGGTGCTCCGCCACTATTCCGCTGGGGTACTGCACGGGCATTTCCCACCCGCCAAAGTCCACCATGCTCGCGCCCGCGGCTACATGCACCGCGTAAAGCTGGGTTCTTTTCAATTCGCTCATTGGTTTCCTCCTCGTTTTTGATAGGTAAAATGATTTGGGGAACGTGCTTTTTAGATATGAAAAAAGCACAAACTTCCCCGCTTAGGGAAAATTTGTGCCTCCGTTTTTGCCTGAGAGATTCCTTCCCGGCCCTGCCGGCAAGTTGCACCTTCGGTGTGAAATGGCTTTCACTTTTCCGGAGTATCGTCGCGCGCCGGTCCCTTTTGCCTGAGAGCTTCTGCATCCCCTTCGGCGCCGCCGCGTAGGTATAAGCCTGCGGGCGATCTCTCCCGGTGCGGTCATCCGATGATATGCTGTTTTGCATAACTTGAGCAGACATCCTTCATCTGCGTTGATTATGATATCACAACCCTTTTAATGCAGTCAAGAAAAAACAGCTCCTGTTCGGCGCGCGAAATGCCGCCCAATTTTGTTCGCCGCAAGCAAAAAGCCGGGGCGCGCGGCTCCGGCTTATGTGTGTTCATTAAACAGGTTTTTTACTCCGATACGGTATTCTCCTGCTTATTGAGTATTTCCATGAACTCTTCGCCCGTAATGGTTTCTTTCTCAAGCAGGTAGTCCGCAAGCGCGTCCATAATGGCGCGGTTTTCTTTTATTATGCTCTCCGCCTTCTTATAGGCATCGCTTATCATGGTCACAACCTCGCGGTCTATCTTGGCTGCGGTTTCTGCGGAGCAGGCAAGACTCGCGTCGCCGCCCAGGTATTGGTTGCCAACCGTTTCAAGCGCCACCATGCCGAAGTTATCGCTCATGCCGTAGCGGGTTATCATGGCGCGGGCAAGCTTTGTGGCCTGCTCAATGTCGTTTGAGGCGCCGGTTGTTATGGAACCGAACACAACGGCCTCCGCCGCGCGCCCGCCGGTAAGGGTGGCAAGCTTGTTAAGAGCCTCCTCCTTGCTCATCAGCAGCTTTTCGCCGGCTTCAACCTGCATGGTGTATCCGAGCGCGCCGCTTGTGCGGGGAACTATGGTTATCTTGTGCACGGGGGCGGAGTTGGTCTGCTTTGCGGCAACAAGCGCGTGGCCGATTTCGTGATAGGCTACTATGCGCTTTTCATCGGGGGATATAACCGCGTTCTTGCGCTGATAGCCGGCTATAACAACCTCAACGCTCTCCTCCAGATCCTCCTGCGTTACGGTATCGCGCCCAAGCCTTACCGCGCGAAGGGCGGCCTCGTTTATAATGTTGGCAAGCTCTGCGCCGCTTGCTCCGCTTGTGGCGCGGGCTATAACGTCAAAGTCTATGTCTCCTGAAAGCCTTACGTCCTTGGCGTGTACCTTCAGTATGGCTATTCTGCCGTTAAGGTCGGGCAGCTCAACCGGTATGCGCCTGTCAAAGCGGCCGGGGCGCAGAAGTGCCGGGTCAAGCGAATCGGGCCTGTTCGTAGCGGCCAGGATAACAACGCCCTTCTGTGGGTCAAATCCGTCCATCTCGGTAAGCAGCTGGTTCAGCGTCTGCTCGCGCTCGTCGTTTGAGCCAAGGCCGGAATCGCGCTTTTTGCCGATTGTATCAATTTCGTCTATGAATACTATGCAGGGAGCTTTCTCGTTCGCCTGCTTGAAAAGATCCCTAACCTTCGCGGCGCCCATGCCCACGAACATCTCAACGAATTCCGAACCGGATATTGAGAAGAAGGGAACCTTGGCCTCGCCGGCAACGGCCTTGGCCAGCAGCGTTTTGCCCGTGCCCGGAGGGCCTACTAGCAGCGCGCCCTTGGGCAGCTTGGCTCCAATGGAAGCGTACTTGGCCGGCTCATGTAAAAAGTTGACTATCTCCTGAAGCGCTTCCTTCGCCTCGTCCTCGCCCGCTACATCGGCAAATGTTATGCCCGTCTGCGCCTCAACGTAAACCTTGGCGTTGGACTTGCCGAAGCTCATCGCGTTGCCCATGGCACCGCCGCCCATGCGCTTCATCAAAAGCCTGCCCAGGAAGCTGAATAACAGTATGGGCAGCACCCACGATACCAGTATCGTAACAATGGGGGAGGACTGCGTGGGGATGGAGGATTCAAACTTTACGTTTGCGTTTTGCAGCTTTTCAATCAGTGTGTCGTCCGGCCATATACCGGTTTGGTAATAATAAAGCCGCCCGTCGTTTCCGCGCGCGCTGAATGTTATTGTGCTTGCGCCGGTGTCCCGCGCAACCTCGACTATCTGTCCCGCCTCCAGCATGTTCAAAAAGTCGCTGTAGCTTACTTCGGTCACCCGGTTTTCAAACAGCAGCGGGAAAACAAAAATGTTCAGCAGAAGCAGCGCGACAAGCGCGATCATGCAATAGTATATCAACGGTTTTCTAGGGGGCTCGTGTTCTTTAACGCTCACGGTATGTCTCCTTTCAAAATGTAAATCTGATTTTACTATACGCATTATAGATGATGCCCGTATCATAAAAAAGACGCCACGGGCATATAATTGTGAAAAATCTGCTTATGGGTTGTCACAAACGCGGAATAGGGCTTTTTCCAGGCGATTTTAAGCCCCTTGAAAGCGTAGAATTGTTGACAATATCGGCTCTCTGGCGTAAAATTACCTTAACGGGATTATGCGCATGACCCCATAGTTATGGGCTAAGCTTTTTTTGCGGCCCAAAATATCAACATTAAACGGAGGATTCTATGAAAAACAAGATCATCACTGCGCAGCAGGCTGTCGATCTCATCCCCGACGGCGCTACCATAATGATGGGTGGCTTCGTGGGCTGCGGCAGCGCGCTCTCAATCATCGATGCCCTTTCAAAGAGCAATAAGGGCCACTTCCATACTATTCACAACGATTCATCCAAGCTGAACGGACCCGATGGTGATGAGTATTACAGCTGGGCAAAAATGATTCACAACGGCCAGATTGAAGGCTATATCGGAAGCCATCTCGGCACCAACCCCGAAGCCGTTGAAAAGTGGGCCAAGGGCGAGCTGAAGGTTGACCTGGTTCCCCAGGGAAGTCTTGCTGAAATGATTCGTGCCGGCGGCGCAGGCCTCGGCGGCGTTATCACTCCCACCGGCGTGGGCACTCTGGTTGAGGACAGCCCCCTGGTACGCGGCAAGGTAAATTACGACGGTAAGGATTACCTGGTAATGAAGCCCCTGCATGCCGATGTAGCGCTGATCGGTGCTTACAAGGTAGACAAGGCCGGCAATGTTTGGTATAAGGGCAGCGCGCAGAACTTCAACCGCGTTATGGCCACCGCAGCCGATCTGGTAATAGTGGAAGCCGAAGAGCTTGTCGAAGTCGGCGAAATCGAGCCCGAAAACGTTGCAACTCCGGGCATTCTGGTCAACTATATCGTAGTCAGGGAGGGCAAATAAAATGGAGAAGAGCTTAATCAAACCCTTTATAGCCAGGCGCGTCGCGCAGGAATTCACCGATGGCATGGTCGTTAATCTTGGTATAGGCCTGCCGGTTCTGTGCACCAACTATCTGCCCGAAGGCATCACCGTTACCGTACACAGCGAGCTTGGCATAGTAGGCCAGGGCCCCGCTCCCGATGCGGAACATGCCGATCCTATGCACGTTGTTGACGCGGGCGGCAACGCCAGCTCCATAATCGTCGGCGGTGCGTTCACCGATTCTTCCGATTCTTTCGCCCTCATTCGCGGCGGCCATGTGGACGCTGTTGTTCTCGGCGGTCTTGAGGTTGATGAGGAAGGCAGCCTTGCCAACTGGATCATCCCCGGCAAGAAGATGCCCGGCATGGGCGGCGCCATGGACCTGCTGGTCGGTGCCAAGAAGGTTATAGTTGCCATGGAGCATACCGCCAAGGGCAACCCCAAGATCCTTAAGAAGTGCCGTCTGCCCTACACCGCGGTTAACTGCGTAAACATGATCGTTACCGAGATGGGCGTTATGAACGTTACCGATAAGGGCCTTGAGCTTGTAGAGTACAACCCCGAGTTCACCCTGGAGCAGATTCAGGCCGCTACCGAGGCTCAGCTTATAATCAGCCCCGAGCTTAAGAAAATGGACATGACCGGTTTTGAGGCGTAATAACCCCATTAACCGCTCGAAATAAAAAATACTAAAGGAGAAATACAATGGCTAAGGAAATCGTATTGGCAGGCGCCTGCCGTACCGCTATAGGCAAATTTGGCGGAAGTCTGGCTAACACCCCCGCTGTAGAGCTTGGTGCTCTGGTTATAAAGGAAGCTATCAACCGCGCCGGCATTAAGCCCGAGGATGTTGATGAAGTTCTGATGGGTAACGTGCTGCAGGCCGGTTTGGGCCAGAGCCCCGCTCGTCAGGCCGCCATCAAGGCCGGCCTTCCCGAGACCGTACCCGCCCTTACCGTAAACAACGTTTGCGGCAGCGGCCTTAAGTGCGTCAACCTCGCCGCGGACATGATCATGGCCGGCGATGCGGACGTTATGGTAGTCGGTGGTATGGAGAACATGAGCCTCGCGCCCTATGCTCTGCCCAAGGCCCGTTTCGGCTACAGGATGAACGACGGCAAGGTTGTTGACGTTATGGTCAACGACGGTCTGTGGGATGCTTTCAACAATTACCACATGGGCATCACCGCCGAGAACGTAGCCGCCAAGTTCGGCGTAACCCGCGAGATGCAGGATGAGTTCTCCGCCAACAGCCAGCAGAAGTACGGCGCAGCCGCCGAGGCCGGCAAGTTCGACGAGGAAATCGTTCCCGTAATGGTAAAGGTTAAGAAGGAAATGGTCGAGTTCAAGGTTGACGAGCAGCCCCGTCCGACCAGCACCGTTGAGACTCTTGCCAAGCTGAAGCCCGCCTTCAAGCCCGACGGAACCGTAACCGCCGGTAACGCCTCCGGTATCAACGATGGCGCGGCCGCCGTGGTTGTCATGAGCGCCGAGAAGGCCAAGGAACTGGGCGTAAAGCCTCTTGCTAAGATCGTTGCCGGCGCCAGCGCGGGCGTAGATCCCAGCATCATGGGTATCGGACCTGTTTACGCCACCCGTAAGGCCCTCAAGAAGGCCAATATGGAAGTAAAGGACCTCGACCTGATCGAGGCCAACGAAGCGTTTGCCGCTCAGAGCGTTGCCGTTGCCAATGAGCTCGGTTTCGATATGTCCAAGGTAAACGTAAACGGCGGTGCCGTTGCCCTGGGTCACCCCATCGGAGCTTCCGGCTGCCGTATCCTTGTAACCCTGCTTTACGAGATGAAGCGTCGCGGTTCCAAGTACGGCCTTGCCACGCTGTGCATCGGCGGCGGCATGGGCGTAGCTACCATAGTCGAAGGTATGTAATTAAAGCCGCTTAAATTAAGCGCTTAAGGGGCGGGCGAATACCCGCCCTTTTTGTATGCCCCAAGGGGTGACGAGCGCGGGCGTAAATGGTATAATATAGCCAGAATAATTGGAGGGAGCTTACAAAATGGAAAAACCGGTATTGGTTATAATGGCGGCGGGCATGAGCAGCCGCTACGGCAGCCTTAAGCAGATAGATCCCGTGGACGACAAAGGGCATATTATAATAGACTTTTCGGTGTTCGATGCTCATCGCGCCGGCTTTGATGAGGTTATATTCCTTATAAAGAAAAATATAAGCGAGGCATTCCATGCCGCCATAGGCGACAGGGTATCCAAATATATAAAGGTTAGCTATGCTTATCAGGAGCTTGATATGCTGCCCGAGGGCGTAAGCATACCCGAGGGCCGCCAGAAGCCCTTCGGAACCACACATGCCGTGCTTTGCGCGCGCCCCGCGGTAGGCAACAGACCCTTTGCGGTTATAAACGCCGATGATTACTATGGGCCGGAGGCGTTTGAGCACCTGTATAAATTCCTTACAAGCGAGCACGCCTCAAACGAGCATCTTGCCGTGGGCTACCCCGTTGAGAATACGCTTCCCGAAAACGGAGAGGTTACGCGCGGCGTTTGCCAGGTAAACGCGGAGGGTTGCCTTACATCAATCGTTGAGCGCATGCGCATAGCGCGCGCCGACTGCGGCGCCGTGGCAACCGAGGACGACGGCACAACCGTTGAAATTCCCCGCGGAACAACCGTTTCAATGAACTGCTGGGGCTTTTCGAACAGCATATTCGATGTTCTTGACGAAAGCTTCCGCCGCAATATAGCCGCGGGCCTTGAAAAGAACCCCATGAAGTATGAAGACCTTTTGCCCGTTACCGTGTGCGGCGCGATTCAGTCCGGCCTTGTGAAGGTTCATGTTGAGCCCACTCACGACGCGTGGTTCGGCGTAACGCATAAGGACGATAAGCCCGTTGTAATGCAAAAGCTGAGAGAGCTTAAGCAAAAGGGCGTTTATACGGACAATCTTTGGAACTAAGCCAAGGCATAAAAATCGGCCTCTCCGAAATCTCGGGGAGGCCGTTCATGTTTTGGTGTTTGCCTGATTATCTCAGCTTAACGTAATCCTTGTTTATAAAGCCGTATTCGTCGCCGCATTTGGCCAGGCACCAGCTGCCGTTTATCATGTATACCATTGCGCTGTCGCCCTTATTGAGCTGGCGTATAACGGGGTATGACGTGTCGGGCCCGGTTCTGAAGTTTACGTCCGATTTTATGGTGGCCGCTATAAGCGTTATGGCCGTATCGCCCTTATAAATGCCCGTTGTGCCCGTGGACTGAACGGTTATATACGCCTTTGAGCAGAAGCCCGTGCGCCCGTCATAAAGCACATAGTACCAGTCTCCCATCTCGGCCAGTATATTAAGCTTGGTGCCGGATGATATGGTGCCCAGCACGCCCGTGCCCGTGGTTGAGGCGCCTGTGCGCATGTTTACCTTGGCGCTTGTTTTGCCTGTCGCAAGCTCAACCTTTGTGCCGCTTGCGGTGCCCTCGGGCGTAACGCCCTGATCCGTACCCGCTGTGTCGCCGGACTGCGCTGTTACTGTGTCGCTTGTCTTTTTAACGTATTTGGCGTAAAGGTAGCCGTGCTTGCCGTCATACTCCGCCTCATACCACCCGTTTGAAAGAGAATAGAGCGTAACGGTAGTGCCGCGCTTCAGCTTAATAAGTATATCTGATTGAGTGTTCGCTTCCGCGCGCATATTGACCGTGCCTGTGGTAACGCCCTCGCCCATGGCCGTTTTTGTTTCCTCGGCCTTTGTTTCGGTTTCGGGTATGGCGGTTGTTGCGCGCACATATTTGGCGTAAAGGTAACCCTGCTTGCCGTCGTACTCCGCCTTGTACCAGCCGTTTGAAAGAGAGTAGAGCGTAACGGTGGTGTTGCGCTTCAGCTCAATAAGTATACTTGATTGGGTGTTCGCTTCCGCGCGCAGATTAACCGTGGCGGTGGTAACGCCCTCGCCCGAGGCGGTCTTTGTTTCCTCTTCCTTGGTTTCGTTGGCTTCGCTCTTCTCGGGAACGGCGGTTGTTGCGCGCACGTATTTGGCGTAAAGATAACCCTTCTTGCCGCCGCACTCGGCCTCGTACCAGCCGTTTGAAAGTGAGTAGAGAGTAACGGTTGTGTTGCGCTTAAGCGTTGTAAGTATCTTTGATTGGGTGTTCGCTTCCTCGCGCATGTTGACCGAGCCGGTTGTAATGCCCTCACCCGCGGCGGTAACGGTTCCTTCCTTCTTGTCCGTGTCCGCTTCCTCGTCCTTTGTTTCGCTCTTTTCGGGTATGGCCGTTATAACGCGCACGTATTTCGCGCTCACGTAGCCCTCGCCCGCGGAGCAGCTAACCTTGTACCATCCGTTTGAAAGCGATATAAGCTCAAGCTTGGTGCCTTTTTTCAGCGTGGCAAGCTTATCCGTGCTTGTTCCCTCACCCCGGCGCAGGTTTACGCTGCCGGTTGTTTCGCCCTCGCCGTTTTGCGGCACGGCGGATGTTTCACCGCCGTCGGTTGTAATAATGCCGGTTTTTTTAACGTAGTCGGAGTGTATATAACCCTCGTTTTCGCCCGCTATAACGCGCGTCCAGTTCCCCTCGGTTGAAAGGATTATTATAAGCGTGTTTTTGCTAAGCTTGGCTATTGAAGTATACGATGTGTCCGGCCCCGTGCGCAGGTTTACGCCGCTGCCGGTTACCGTGCCCACAACAAGCGTTTCGCCCGTTGTTGTCCCGCCGGGAGTGGGGGTGGGCGTAGTGTCGCCCGACGCGGTTGGCGTCACCTCGGGTGCCGGCGTGGCGGCTTCCTCCGCCTTAGCCGCCGTAAACTTAACATAGTCGTCTATTACAAAGCCGGATATGTCGCCTGTCTTGACGTAGTACCAGCCGTTGTCGTAATCAAAAACGGTAAGGCTCGTGCCGCGCGGCAAAAGCTTATATGCCTCGTATTGCGTGCCCGCGCCGCTTCTTATATTAACCTTTGCGGTTGTAACGCCCGTACCTATGCTTATCATGCCGGCCGTATTGTCAATTGCCGTTGTGCCCGACTGGGCGGGCGTGGGTGTGGCCGTGCTTTCGGTCGCGCCGGGTTTGGTCGGTGCCGCGGGTATGGAAATATTATAGCTTGTAAGGCTCGCGCCGGGATAATAGAAGGCGAGTATGGTGCGGTAGCTTTGCCCATCGTTGGCGCGCTGCTGCGCCCCGCGCTGGCTTAAGCCAACTCCGTGACCCCAGCGAACATGGTATATGGTGTAGCTGCTGCCGTCTGATGAGTATTCGCCCCAGTAGCAGCGCAGGTTGCTGTTTGTGAACACGCGGTAAAGCATAAGCTCGCTTACGTTGAATTTAAGCGATATGTTTTCCTCTACCATGCCGCCGAATATGCCGTCCACAACCATTGTTATGCTTGTCATGTTGTGCTGCTCGCCGCTTGACTTCGGGTTTGTCAGCTCAACGCTGCGTATCAGGTTCAGTCCTTCCGCCTGTGTGCCCTTGTACTGCGTAAGCTTTGCTATAAGCAGGTCATAAAGTTGCTGGGAAATCTGGCCCGCGCAGTTCACGGGAATGGTTGCCGTTTCCTTCATGCTTAGGGTGTTCGCCGTGTCGTAAGGGTCAAGAGCCACGGCAAAGCCCGCGTCGCTTGCTTTTTTGCTTGTCCAGGCGGAGCTTGGCACGGTTGTTTCCCCGCCGTTTGAGGCGCTGTAATACGCCGTAAGTATTTTGCCGTTAACGGTAAGCACCTCGCTTATCGTTGAGTCCACGGCCGAAATAACGTTTGTGTAGCTTGAGTTATATCCCTTGTAAACCTGGTCGGAGGATGTATCGCCTATGTGATAGGTGGCGTTCGGCTTTTGCGATATTATGGAAAGTACGTATGATTTGGCGGCTATGGCCTGCGCCTTAAGCGCCTCTATGGGATAAAGATTGCTCATCTCGTATGCCACAACGCCGTAAAGGTAGTGCGCTATAGGTACCTCGTTCACAACCTGAAGATATCCGCTCGAAAGCGCGCGAACATACAAATGCCCCAAATATCTGCGGGAATTAAGCGTAATGTATCCCGCGGAGGGCTGCATATCCGTACGCATTACGGATACGCACTCGCCTGTGTAAAGCTCGCCCGCCGTAGAGTGCACGGCGGTTACGGTGCCGTTAAAGTTGGATTTAAGCGTAAGTGTGCCCGCGGGCAAAACAAGCGAGCATTCCTTTATAAAATACTCACCCTTAAGGCTTATGGCTATCGCCGTTGCGTTGTTTGTGGAAAGCTTTACCCTAACCGTTTGGCTGTCCGGCTCCTCGGCAAGGCCCGGCGCGGGGAGCGCCGATAGTATAAGCGTTAATACGCAGAGCAGTAATGCGGTTTTCTTAATGCTTTTTTTAATCATTATTTTTTCCAGCTTTCTATAAGCAGTGCTATCCACGGCCTGAGCCTTGGCTGCTTGGGCGCGCCTATTTTCTCAACGTCCCTGCCCATTCTTATAAGGCGGAACATTCTGTCCGCCGCGCTGTCAAAGCGCCTTGCGCCAATCTCCTCCGTGTCGTCCTTGGGCGAACCTATTGTCATAACGCCGGCATTGGTCATGGAATACAGCTCGTCCATGCCGTCGCCAACCTCGTTCACTATCATGGCCACCGGTATTTTAAGCGCCGCGCAGCGCTTAACTATCGCGTACAGCGGTTCGCCGGGCTTTACCGCGCCCTTATCCGGCACGGAGCAGCCTGTTACCACAAGCGCCGTGTTCTTGACAAGCTTTTTGAAGTTGATGGCGTCAAGCACGTCCTCGTAATCCCGGCTGTATTTTCCGTGGCTAAGCGCGCATACAACGTCCGCGAAACCCCTTGTTTTGTCAAATTCCCACTTAAGCGCCGCGCCGAGAGCGGATGTGAGCTTGTATGTTCCTTCTATCGGTTCCGCCTGCGCTGACGCGTCCATGCACAGTATTTCTGTTTCATTAAGCCTTGCGTGCAGATATTCGGCGTCCGCTCGCTCAATAAGGGGCAGGTTTTGGCGCGAGCATTCAAGCTCATTGCCGTCCTTATCGTAAAAACGAATACCGAGCGAACGGGCAAAGCCCATGCCGCCGTCGCCCATATTAAAATCGTGCACGCCTATTATTATGCGCTTAAGCCCCTCATCAAGCGCGCGTCGAACCAGTTCGCCCACGCCCTGGGAGGATATGCCGCCCTCGCCAAAGGCGGAGCCCGTTTCAAGCACGGCGGTTCTTCCGCTCACAACGCCGTAAATAACATCTGTTTTTCCTTCAAGCGTGCCGCTTGTTACGGATATCTTTCTTGCCGCGCCGCCGGTTGCCGTTATAACGCTTTCGGCAAATCCCGCCTTGCCCGTGTTTATAGGGAAGGGGGCCAGCTTAACGCCCTGAAAATGCCTGCGCGCCGCCAGCGTCATGCGCTTTATGGCGTCCGTACTGCTCATGCGTTCGTAATCCGCCGGAGCAAGCAGCACCCTTATGCCCTTGCCTACCGGCTTGCGCTTGCCGTGCTTTTTGGGCACGCTCAGCCCGTCCAGCGTTCCGTCGCCGCCCTCAATTTTGCCGCTTGAGCTTACCTGACCGAAATAGTTAAGCCCTTCCACCTTGTAAAGGCGGTTGTTCTCAACAAAGGGCTTGTCGTGCACCATGTACATATCAAGCGCCGCGTCGTCGGATATAGCGCGGAAAACCTTTCGCATCTGCTTAAGCTTGCCGCCCATTATAACCACAAGATAAACGTCGCTCTCTTTGTCCTCGCTAAGCTTTGGTGTAAATGGATCGTCCCCGCCGTAAAGGGTCAGGCCTTTAAGCTCGCTTAAAGTGAGCACGGAAAATATGCCTTCGAATATCTTCCTCGCAAATTCCTTATGCGGCTGCTCCGCCATAGCGGCAAAGCGTATGCCGAGCGAAAAGCGCGTTATCTTCATAATTACGTATAAACTCCCATTGTGATTGTAAACATATTATAACTTGCTTGGGGCGTATGGTCAAACCAATAAAAATGCGCTATTATATAGGTGTATCAGTTTAATATGAAATTGGAGAAAATCAATGATTACTTTGGAGCAGGTAAAGGCCGATCCGTCCATAAAAACATATATCCGCATGGCGGACGCGTCGCTTGGGGAGCTTGGTTTTACGGAGCACAGCTTTGCCCACGTTGGAAAAACCGGCGAGGTGGCGGGATATATACTGGAAACGCTCGGCTATGATAAGCGCGAAATAGAGCTTGCGCAGATTGCCGCCTATATGCACGATATAGGAAACGTTGTAAACCGCACGGATCATGCCCAGAGCGGCGCCGTAATGGCCTTCCGTATTCTTGATAGGCTTGGCGCGGACGCGGAGGACATAGCCAAAATAGTCGCCGCCATAGGAAACCACGATGAGGGCACGGGCGTACCCGTAAGCGCGATATCTGCCGCCCTTATAATAGCGGACAAAACGGACGTGCGCTATACCCGCGTAAGAAAGGCCGAGTTTGCCGCCTTTGATATTCACGACCGCGTGAACTTTGCCGTGCGCGAGGCAAAAACGGTTATAGACGACGCGCACGAGAATATTTCCCTTGTAATGACGATAGACACGCAGTATTGCTCCGTTATGGAATATTTTGAAATATTCCTTAAGCGCATGCTGCTTTGCCGCAAGGCCGCGGAAAAGCTGGGCCTAAAATTCAGGCTTGTTATAAACGGGCAAAGCCTGCTTTAATCAATATTAAATCAGCGGAGGACACGCCATGCAGCGCTGTATGTATGTTCTGTTTTCCCGGCAGAACACAAAAATCGGCCGCGTTATACGGGTGTTTTTAAGAAACAGCCGCTATTCTCATGTCGCTCTTTCGTTGGATGAAAAGCTATATGAGGTGTATTCATTCTCCCGCCTGAGGCACGATTCGCCCTTTTCAGGCTGCTTCGTGCGCGAATATCCAAAGCACTATATTATAAAGGGTATGGACGTGCCGGTAAAAATCTGCCGCGTTGATATGACACAGGAGCAATACGCCGAGGCGTGCCGAAAGCTTGAGGACTGCATAAAGCGGAGCGACAGCATGATTTATAATCTTTTCGATGCCGCGGTGCTTCCCTTAGGCAAAAGATATCGATTAAAGGATGCCTATACCTGCGTAAGCTTTACCTCCTACATAATCGGCATGGATGATGTCGCGGATATAGGCGACCTTGAATCCAGGCTTGATGATTATGCCATATATGAAGGCGGACTGAAGCGGATTTTTGAGGAGCGCGGCATATCTGAACCGGAGAACGACGATTATTTTGAAAGGCACGGCAGTATCGCCGCCGCGCGGGATTTGAAAACCCTTGTTAAGCGGCTTCTCGCGAGGCGCGGCTGCGCGTAAACATAAGGAGAAAACTTATGGATATAAACCGCATAAAGGCCATTGCCCGGGAGCACGAGAGCTTTTATGTTTATGATGAAAACCGGATAGAGAATAACATATCCGCGCTGAAACGCTGCTTTGCGGGCGCGGATATATTGTATTCAATAAAGTGCAATCCAAATAAAGGCGTGCTTAAGGCCGCCTTTTCCCGCGGGCTGGGTGCCGATGCCGCGAGCGCGGGGGAGGTTGAGGCGGCGCTTAACGCGGGGCTTGAGCCTGAAAATATATTCTATTCATCGCCGGGCAAAACGGATGAAGATATTCTATCTGCCCTGCGCCGCTGCACAATAATTGCGGACAGCCTTAGCGAGGTGCGCCGCATAGACGAGCTTTTGACCGAAAGAAATGAGCGCGCCGATATAGGCATAAGGATAAATCCGAACTTCTCGTTTGATTCTTCCGCCCCAGCCCCCAGCAAATTCGGCGCGGACGAAAACGCCGTTTTTGATTTTATGCGGCATAATGCCTGCAATCATGCCCGCATAAAGGGCATACACGTTCATCTTAAAAGCCAGGAAACGAACGCCGAAGCGCTTGCCGGCTACCATAAAAACGTGCTTAATCTGGCGGAACGCTTTGCCGATGAGTTCGGCGAGCCGGATTTTGTGAATATGGGCTCCGGCATAGGCGCAAGCCTTGGCGGAAGCGCGCTTGATATGGACTTGCTTGGCGCCGCGGCAAAGGAAAGCTTTTCGCGCTTTAGGCAAAAGCACCCCTCAACCCGCCTTATGGTTGAATCCGGCCGCTATATAGTATGCAGCGCAGGAACGTACGTTGCCCACGTTGCTGATAAAAAGGTCTCCTTAGGGAAAACGTATGTAATACTGACGGGTACGCTGAACGCCTTTTTGCGCCCTGCCCTGGCAAGGCTTATTATGAAATACTCAATTAGCGCTAACCCCGCCGGTTCGGAACCGCTTTTCTCCGGCGCGGACGCGTTTGAGTTCATCGCTCCTTATGATGACAGGCCCATTGAAACGGTAACGCTTGCGGGCAATGTCTGCACGGCGTGCGACATTGTGGCGGAGGATATTGAATTGCCCCGCCTTGAACGCGGCGACATTGTGCTTATATCAAACGCCGGCAGCTATGCCGCGGTGCTTTCGCCCAATCAGTTCTCGTTCCAAAGAAAAGCGGAGGAATTATTCCTTTCAAAAAGCGGCAATATAGAATAAAAAAGCGGCAATGCCGCTTTTTACAGCAAAAGGGACGGAGAAGTTTCTCCGTCCCTTTTGCTTTACGCTGTGTAGTCGAACTGAGCCTGATACATGGAGGCGTAACAGCCGTTTTTCTTAAGCAGCTCCTCGTGGGTGCCGCTCTCCACAAGGCGGCCCTTGTCTATTACCAGTATGCGGTCGGCGCCGGTGATGGTGGAAAGGCGATGGGCTATCACAAAGCAGGTGCGCCCTTCCATCAGTTTGAGCATTGCTTCCTGAATCAGCTTTTCCGTTCGGGTGTCCACGTTTGATGTGGCCTCATCCAGTATCAGCATGGAGGAATTCATAAGCATCGCGCGGGCAATCGTGATCAGCTGCTTCTGCCCCTTGGAAATGCTTGTGCCGGAGGCGGTGATAAGCGTGGCGTAGCCATCGGGCATGGAAAGAATCATGTCGTGAATATGCGCCGCCTGCGCCGCGGCAATAACCTCCTCCGGTTCGGCTTGCGGCCGGCCGTACGCAATGTTTTCATAAATTGTTCCCTCAAACAGCCAGCTGTCCTGCAGAACCATGGTGAACTGGGAACGCAGGCTGTCCCGCTTGAGCGTGCGTATATCCTTTCCGTCCAGCAGAATGGCGCCGGAGGATACATCGTAAAAACGCATCAGCAGATTTATAAGCGTGGTTTTTCCGCAGCCTGTTTCGCCCACAATGGCGATAACCGAGCCCGGCTTTGCCTCAAAGCTTATGTTGTGCAGCACCTCTTTGCCTTCAATATAGCTGAATGATACATCCCGCAGCTGCACGTGCCCCTTGCAGGGCGCGGCATCAAGCGCATTAGGCTCGTCGGGCTTTTCCGGGGGAAGGTCGCAAAGCGTAAGCACCCTTTCGGCGGCGGCCAGGGCGGACTGAATTTCGCTTAAAATGTTCGCGAATTCGTTAATAGGGCCGGAAAATTTGCGGCTGTACAGCACAAATGAACCTATGCTTCCCAAAGAAATGCTTCCGGCCATATACATAAGCGAACCGAAAATGCTGACCAGCGCCAACGAAATATTGTTAATCAGGTTTACCGTGGGGCCGGTAACGCTGGCGGTGTAATCAGCCTTCCAGTTGGCCTCAACGGCGTTGTCGTTCTTCTTTGAAAAGCGGCCGCGGAATTCCTCTTCCTGGTGGTAGGCGCGCACGGTTTTAAGGCCGGAGATGGTTTCCTCCACAAAGCCGTTCAGCTCACCCAGCTTCCGCGAACGCTCCCTGAAAAGGGGGCGTACCCGTTTGGCGCGTATGCGGGTAAAGCAGATGGAGATCGGTATGGTGAATACGAAAACCAGCAGCAGTTTTGGCGAAATGGAAACCATCATGGCAAAGGAGCCTACAACCGTAATAAGGCTTGAAAGCATCTGCACAAGGTCCGTGGAGAGCGAGCCGCCAACCGTGTCCACGTCGTATGACAAAACGGATATAACATCACCCACCTGATGGGTGTCAAAAAAGCTTACGGGAAGCACGGTTAACTGATGGAAAAGATCCGTGCGCATCTGCTTTGTCATCTTTCGGGAAACGGAGATCATCAGGTAAGAAAGCCCTAAGCTCATCAAAGAAGACAGAAGCGAAATGATAAGCATGCAGCCCACATAGTACGCGACCAGCGGAATGTTCACGTCATTGGGTTTTATGGCATCAATGGCGTAGCCGGAAAGCTTTGGGCTGAGGAGCGCCAGCACGTTGCCGGTAACTGAAACGATTACCGCCAGCACAATCAGCAGACGATATTTGCTTAAATAGCGCCACAGACGGCGCAGTATGTGAAGCGAGTGCCCTTTCGGCTTTTCAAAGGCCATGTTGCCCGCGGGCTGACCTGTGCGATTGGCCATTTATATCGCCTCCTTTGTGTGAACATCGTTGTTGTCGCCCAGCTGCAGCTGGCAAAGCGAACGATAAAGCGGGCAGCTTTCGCGCAGCTCATCGTGCTTGCCGTAGCCCACCATGCGCCCACCGTCCAGCACCAGAATGTGATCCGCCGCCATAACGGCGGATACCCGCTGGGCAACAAGAATTGTTGTGGTGCCGTCGTATTCCTCGCGCAGGGAGCGGCGAAGCGCCAGATCTGTCTTAAAATCCAGGGCGCTTGAGCAGTCATCAAGCAGCAGCAGGCGGGGATTACCCGCGAGAGCTCTTGAAATCAATACGCGCTGCTGCTGACCGCCGGACAGGTTCCGCCCGCGAACATGCAGGGCAAAGTCAAGTCCCTCTTCATTCTGCCGTATAAAATTCGCTTGCGCCCGGTCGGCGGCGGCAAGCAGAGCCTTGTCGTCAATATCCCGCCCGAAGCGTATATTTTCCCGAAGCGTATCGGCCATAAGAAAATCATTCTGAAATACCGTGCCTACGTTTGCGTGAAGCTCTTCCTCCGTCATGGAAGCGATGTTGCGTCCGCATAGACGAATTTCTCCCGAATCGGGATCATATTGCCGCAGAATAAGTGAAAGGAGTGTGCTTTTGCCAGCGCCCGTTGGGCCGATAATGCCAAGCGTTTCGCCCTCTTTTAAGGAAAATGAAATGTCCGAAATGTCCGCGTAGCGCTTGTTATAGGAGAAGGTGACGCGGTCAAATACCAAATAGGCGTCCTCCTCCACGGGGTCGCTTTCCTTGATTTGCAGCTCGGGTTCCATGCTGAGAATCTCACTGATGCGGTTGGAGCTTGCCTGCCCCTTGGAATATATCATGAAAAGCCTTGATATGGACAAAAGGGCATTCAGTATAATCGTGAAATAACTCATAAAGGCTATAATCTTGCCCGGCAGGGAAAGCCCCAAGGAAACACGCATGGCGCCCACCAGAATTACCATGGCAAGGCCTATATTAAGCAGCAAACTTACCAGCGGGCTGACCGTAGACGTGACCATGGATGCGCGGCGCTGGCTTGATGAAAGGGATTCGTTAATCTCGTCAAAGCTGTCCCGTTCCCAAATCGTGCGGGAAAGCGCGCGAACCACGCGAGCGCCGGCCATGTTTTCCTGAATTTTTCGCACCATGCCGTCTTCGCACCGCTGAACAAGCGTATAAAGGGGAAGACTGCGCTTGGAAGCGAACGTAACCACCAGCGCCAGCAGCGGCAGCGTGCAGGCCATAACCAGCGTAAGCACAGGCTCAAGGCAGGCGGCAACGCTAAGCCCTCCGATAAGCAGAATAGGGGCGCGAACGCCCAGCCTCTGCATGCGGTCCACCATATGGTGGACGTTGTATGTATCGCTTGTCAGGCGGGATACCATGGATGAATCGGTGATTTTATCCCGCTGAGCGGTGGATAGACTCTCGATTTTATCAAAAAGATCCCGGCGGAGCTTTCGCGTAAATTCACGGCTTACGCCTGTGGAAAGGCGGTTAGCCGTGCAGTTGCCAAGCCATGCCAGCACGGCGCATATCAGCATGGCAATGCCCATCAGCCAAACGCTGCGCATATCGCCCGCGGGGGCGTATTCGTCCAGGATAATTGAAAGCATGCTTGGCAGAAACAGCTCAATTACCGTGCCGCTGATTTTAATCAGCAGTTGCCAGACCAGTCTGCCGTAGTATGGCTTTAAGTACGTTCGGATAAGGTGCATTGCGCATCATCTCCTTTCACGTAAGCCTTTGCGCGGGATGAAACGCGCTCCATAAGCCGGTTAAGCGTTTCCCGCTCCTCTTCGTTAAAATCCCGCAGCAGATATTGCCGCCAGTCATGAATTATCGCGTAGACGGAATCCTTTATTGCCAGCGCCTTTTCCGTAGGGTAAACCAGCAGCGAGCGCCTGTCGTTTTTATCCGTTTCGCGGCGAACAAAGCCCTTGGCTTCAAGCGCCGACAGCTGGCGGGTAACGCTTGATTTATGAACGCACAGATGCTCCGCCAGCGCTTCCTGAGAAATGCCGGGCATCCAGTACAGCGGCAGAAGGTACTGACTTTGGCAGCCGTTAAGGCCGAGATCGGCCAGCTGACGATCACGATACATCATGCCGCAGCGATAGGTTACGTTTATTTGTCTTGTCAATGGGGGCATAAAAGACGATACTCCTTTAATTGGTTGCGTACGCAACTATTATAGAGGAGCGTAACAAGGCTGTCAAGGCCAATGGGGCTTTTGCGTAAATGTTCGGATTATTGGCGAAATAAAAAAGGCGGCATCAAGCAAAGATGTCGCCTGTGAAAATCCGCGTTTGACGGGATTATTACTTGTGATAGGGCTCGTTGTTGTTTATCTTAAACGCCCTGTATATCTGCTCCGCAAGCATAATCCTGAAAAGCTGATGCGGAAAAGTCATGTCGCTGAAGGAAAGCATCAGATCGGCGCGCCGCTTTACGCTTGCGTGGAGCCCGAACGAACCGCCTATTATGAACGTAAGCCGGCTTTTGCCAGAAAGCATTGCGGAGCTTATCTGAGCCGCGAAGGCCTCGCTTGTCATCTTTTTGCCCTCTATGCAAAGGGCCGTAACGTAGTCCCGCTCGTCCGTTTTGGCAAGCAGCCTTTCGCCCTCACTCAGCAAGATCTGGTCCTTTTGGGCGGCGCTCAGCCCCTCAGGCGCCTTTTCCTCGCCAACCTCAATAATCTCTATGGCGGCGTAGCGGCTTATGCGCTTTGTAAGCTCCTCAAGCGCGTCCCGGTAAAACTTTTCTTTTATTTTGCCAACGCATACTATGCGTACCGTCATATCCGCCGCTCCTTATATTTCGTACATTTTGCCTACAACGCCGCGGTGGGCTATATCAAGCGAAAATTCCCCGTCCGCTATGTCCGCCTGCCTCAGGCATTGGCGAACCGTTTCAAGCGCAAGGGATTCCATGTTGTTCTCTCCGCTAAGGTGCCCGAGTATCGCGCGCCTCACGCCCGTTTGATAAAGCTTTATAAGCGCCTCTCCGCACGCGTCGTTTGAAAGGTGGCCAACGCTGCTGAGTATCCTTTTTTTGAGCGGATAGGGGTATGGCCCAACGTTAAGCATTTCCACGTCGTGATTAGCCTCAAGCAGCACCAGGTCGCTGCCGGCGGCGCAGCTTAGAAGCCTGTCGTCAAAGTGGCCTATGTCCGTCATAACGGATACCCGCTTTTTGCCGCAGCCGAGCGTAAACCCAACGCTCTCGGCGGCGTCGTGCGGCGTTGGGAACGTAAGCACGTTCAGCCCCTTTATGTAAAAGTCGCTTCCCGTTGCGAATGTTCGCGTAAGGCCCTCGGGCAGTTTGCCGGTTATGGGCTGCATGGCGGCGAATGTACCCGCGTTCGCGTATACGGGAATTTTGTATCGCCTGCTTAAAATTCCAACGCCCTTTGTGTGGTCGCTGTGGTCATGCGTAACAAGAATTGCGTCTATCGTGTTAAGCGGAATACCTATTTCGTCCATGGCCTTTTCAGCCGCCTTGCCGGTAAAGCCGCAGTCTATAATCACGCGCGCCCCGCCGCCCTCGGCAAAGAGCATGTTGCCGGAAGACCCGCTGTAAACCGGGCAAAAGCGGAATACGCCGTCAATACTTTCCATTACAGCTTAAACACAATGCCCAATACCGCCGCGAACGCTATAAAGTAAAGCGGGTGCAGCTTCTTGAGCGGCTTAACGTTTGTAAGTATCATCAAAAGGGCGAATACCGCAATGGCGCTCCAGTTGAACACGGCGCCTACTCCGCCCGTTGCGAACGCAGAAAAATTGAAAAGCACCAGCGCTATAACGCTCCATGCCGCCGCCGCGATGAGCCCCGTTGCCGCGGGACGAAGGCCGCTGAAAGCGTTTGCCACATATTTGCTTTCGCTGAAACGCTGAAGCATTTTTGATATTACAAGTATTATTATGTAGCTTGGCAGAACCTCGGCAAAGCTCGCTATAAGCGCGCCCGGCACACCCGCGGCGTTATAGCCCGCGTAGGTTGCGCAGTTTATGCCCAAAGGTCCCGGCGTTGACTCGGAAACGGCTATCATATCCGCAAGCTGGGCCTGAGTAAGCCAGGGGTAGCGGTCCGCCATGTCGCTCAAAAACGGCAGCGTGGCCATGCCTCCGCCAATCGCGAAAAGACCGGTTTTGAAAAATTCCCAGAAAAGGGTAAGATAAAGGCTCATTTCTTTTCACCCCTCTTCGCGAATATGCCCACAAGCGCCGCCCCAAGCACGGGGAACACGGGGGATATGTCAAACACTACCGTAAGCGCGAAGGCTATCACGGCCAGTATTATGCCGAACCAGTCCTTAACGTTGCTTTTGCAAAGGCGGATTACCGCGTTAAGCATGAGCGCGCATACAGCGGCGCGAATGCCTGCGAAAGCGTGAATAACGTATTGATTGTCCGCAAATCCCTTAAGTACGGATGCGATTATAAGTATTATAACTATGCTCGGGCTCATTATGCCAAGCGTGGCCACGGCCGCGCCGAGCGCGCCGCGCTGCTTGCTGCCAATGAACGTTGCCGTGTTTACCGCTATTATGCCCGGCGTGCATTGGCCTATGGCAAAGTAATCCGTAAGCTCGTCGTTTGTGCACCAGCCAAAACGCTCAACGCATTCCCGCTCAAGCATTGGCAGCATGGCAACGCCGCCGCCGAACGTAAGCGCGCCAACCCGCGCGAACGCCAGATACAGGTCTATCAGCCTTGCCTTAGGCTTTTCTTTTTGTTCCATTTTCCTCCTCTGCGGCTTTCTCCAACCGCTCTTTTCCTTTTATTTTGCACTATATTCTATACTTTACGCGGCTTTCAGTCAATACGGCCGCTCTTGACAGCTTGCGCTTAGGGTATTATCATTATGCGTGGGGTGGTTGTAAAAATCGCCCCTATTTTTATTTTGAGGTGGAAGAATGACAATAACCAAGCGCGTTCTTGCGGCAATGGCCCTTTGCCTTGCCATGCTGATGCTCTGCTCCTGCGGCACCGCCGCAACCGGCACGTACACGGAACAAACCGAAGCCCCCGTGGCTACCGATGCTCCCGCGGCTACCGATGCGCCTGCCGAAACCGTTCAAACCGAGCAGGGCGAAAAGGGGCAGATAACTCACTACGCCGAAATAGACATTGCCGACTACGGCACCATAACCGTTGCTCTTTACGGCAACGATGCCCCCATAACCGTGGCCAATTTTGTTAAGCTCGCAAACGAGGGCTTCTATAACGGACTCACGTTCCATAGGATAATGAGCGGCTTTATGATGCAGGGCGGCGATCCCAACGGCAACGGCACCGGCGGCAGCGACGAAACCATAAAGGGCGAGTTCAGCGCCAACGGCGTTGAGAATACCCTTTCCCATACTCGCGGAGCCATAAGCATGGCGCGCTCCTCGGCTTACGACAGCGCAAGCTCCCAGTTCTTTATAATGCACCAGGATTATACAGGGCTTGACGGTATGTACGCCGCGTTCGGATATGTTACCGACGGCATAGACATAGTGGACGCTATATGCACCTCCGCCCGGCCTACGGACAACAACGGCACCATCCCCGCCGATGAGCAGCCCGTTATAAACAGCATAACCGTAAGAGAAGCGTAAAAGCGCACCGAAACCTAAAGCAAAAGCCCGCGCGGATTATCCGTACGGGCTTTAATAATGCTCATTTATTCAACCGTTACGCTCTTTGCCAGGTTCCTCGGCTTATCAATGTCGCATCCCTTAAGAAGGGCGGTGTAGTAGGCGAAAAGCTGCAGCGGAACAACGCTCGCGCAGGGGCAGGCTATGTCCGCGCAGTCCGGCAATATAATCTCGTGGTCGGCGCCCGTTGTGCCGCGGCGGTGCTCGCCCTTGGCTATGGCTATAACGTTCGCTCCGCGCGCCTTAACCTCTCTTATGTTGCTTATCATCTTTTCCCAAAGCGGCTCGTGTGTGCACAGGGCCACAACGCTCGTGCCCGGCTCTATCAGCGAAATTGTGCCGTGCTTAAGCTCTCCTCCGGCGTAAGCCTCGGAGTGTATATAGGATATTTCCTTAAGCTTAAGCGAACCCTCAAGCGCAAGCGCGTAGTCTATGTTTCTGCCTATGAAGAATACATCCTTAAGCATGTAGCAGTCCGCCGCAAGGCAGCGCACCTCGGTTTCGTCCGCAAGTATTTTCTCGATTGCCTCCGGCAGCGCCTCAAGCCCCGCTATAAGCTCGGCCTCCTCGCGTTCAGTAACGTGCGCGCGAACGCGGCCAAAGTAAACCGCCGCAAGCTGCATAAGCACAAGCTGGGTATTGTATGCCTTTGTCGTGGCAACGGCTATTTCCGGTCCCGCCCAGGTATAAAGCACGTCCTCGCTCTCAACCGCTATGCTTGAGCCTACAACGTTTACTATGCTCAGCGTGTGTGCCCCGCGAAGCTTGGCCTCGCGCAGGGCGAAAAGCGTATCCAGCGTTTCTCCGCTCTGGCTTATTATTATAACAAGCGTGTTTTTGCCTACCATGGGGTTGTTGTAGCGGAATTCGCTGGCAAGCTCGCATGTTACCGGTATTTTAGCGTATTTTTCAAGCGCGTAGCGCGCGACCATGCCAACGTGATACGCCGAGCCGCAGGCAACAATGTATATCCGCTCTATTGAGCGAATGGTGTCGTCATCAAGCTTGCTCAGGCCAAGGTCTATTTTCCCGTCCTTTATGCGCGGCGCTATCGTGCGGCGCACGGCATCCGGCTGCTCCATTATTTCCTTGAGCATAAAGTGGTCATAGCCGCCCTTTTCGGCGCTCTCTATGTCCCAGGTAACGTTTATGGGCTCGTGTTCAACCTTTTCGCCAAAGCTGTTGTATATGCTCACTCCGTCGCGGCGAACCACGGCAAGCTCCCTTTCGCCAAGCCTTATTATGCGGCGCGTGTGCTTAAGAAGGGCCGGCACATCGGACGCTATAAAGTTCTCGCTTTCGCCAAGGCCCACTATAAGGGGGCTGTCCTTTCTGAGCGCGATGAACTCGTCGTCCCTGTCCGCGAATATAATGCCCATAGCGTAGGAGCCAACAAACTGCGCCTCCGCCAGCCTTACGGCCGCCATGGGGTCGCCGGTGTAAAAATAATCGATAAGCTGAACCGCAACCTCGCTGTCCGTTTCGGAAAGGAATGTGTATCCCTTTTTCTTAAGGAACTCTCTCAGCTCAACATAGTTTTCTATAATGCCGTTGTGTACCAGCGCCACGCGGCCGGATGATGAAACGTGCGGATGCGCGTTCACCTGGTTCGGTTCGCCGTGCGTTGCCCAGCGCGTGTGGCCTATGCCAAGGCTGCCGTTAATCGAGTTTCCCCCGTTTGTAAGCTCGTAAAGCGCGCTTAACCGCCCGCGCTCCTTTGCCACCGTTATGCCGCCGCAATCGGCTGTCGCAATTCCTGCGCTGTCGTATCCGCGGTACTCAAGCTTTTTAAGCCCGTCAAGCAGCAGTGGTGCCGCCTGCTTTGAGCCTATGTAGCCAACTATTCCGCACATATTTTTACTGTACCTTTCTCAAATAACCGCCCGCGTAAAAAGGACCGCATATCCGTTTTTACCGAGCGTATAATAATGTATTTTAGCATAAGCACCACCTTCTATCAATATGCGGTTGTAATCCTGCCGCGTATAAGGTTATAATCATATAACGCGATACGCCTAAAGCAAAGGAGAATGTCTATGCCGCATACAAAGGAAGAGCTTTCATTAAAATTTGATGAATGGGAAGGATATCTTTCCGATCTTTGTCTGCCCGCATGGGACGAACTGCCCACGCTTGAGCTGTATATGGACCAGGTTGTTATAGTGCTTAATGAGTATCTTGGTATGTATTCGGCGGGGGACGACGATAAAGCCGTTACCCAGGCGATGGTAAATAACTATGTTAAGCAAAAGCTTATCCCACCCCCGGTTAAAAAGAAATACGGCCGCGTGCATCTTTCTTTGCTTATGATGATATGCACCCTAAAGCAAACGCTTAGTATTCCGCACGTAAAGTCCATGCTCCCCGGCTGGGAAGAGGATGAGGTACGTCGCTTTTACGGCAGGTTTATATCCGTGCAGAAGGACTTCGGCTCGTATTTCGCAACCCAGGTGCGCACGATAGCTCAGCCCATATTCGATGAAAACGGCACCGCCGATGATGAGATTACCGATTTTATGATTCGTTCCTCCGTGGCCTCATGCTACTCAAAGCTTTTGACGGAGGAAATGATAGCCTACAAAAACGAAGAATAATCAGCATTAAAATATAAACTGATTGAATAACCGTATAAGTGTGTGTTATACTGTTTTTCGGTGCTATGGAACCGCGACGGCTAAAGAACCGCGCGGCTGCTTGCAACACGCCTGCTGTTCACGGGTAAGGGGCGGCGGGACGCTTTTTGGAGGAACAAATGGGAGAAAAGGCTCCCCATACCGGCGGCATAGCCGCATTCCTTAAGCGCAAGGGCGTTGAGTTCAGCGTGAAAAGATATCTGGTGGACGCTATGGGCTCCATGGCAATGGGCCTGTTCGCGTCGCTGCTCATCGGCACTATTCTTTCAACCCTTGCGGACAAGCTTGGCCTATCCTGGCTTAGCGATATCGCTTCTTTCGCATCCGCCGCAACAGGCAGCGCCATGGCGGTTGCAATCGGCTACGCGCTTAAGGCGCCGCCGCTCGTGCTTTTCAGCCTTTGCGCCGTGGGCTACGGGGCAAATAGCTTAGGCGGCCCTTTGGGCACTCTTATCTGCGCCGCGGTCGCGGCGGAACTGGGAAAAATAGTATCCAAAGAAACAAAGGTGGATATTCTTGTAACACCAACGGTTACAATCGTAAGCGGGCTGCTTTTGGCGCGCCTTGTGGGCCCCGGAGTTTCCGCGGTTATGACGGGCTTTGGCGAGCTTATAATGCGCGCTACCGAAATGCATCCATTCTTCATGGGCATAGCCGTATCCGTAATAGTGGGCATTGCGCTTACGCTCCCGATAAGCAGCGCCGCTATATGCGCCTCCTTCGGCGCGGCGGGGCTTGTGGGTTTGGCCGGCGGCGCCGCAACGGCGGGCTGCTGCGCGCAAATGGTCGGCTTTGCCGTAATGAGCTTTAAGGAAAACCGCTACGGCGGCCTTGTGGCTCAGGGCCTTGGAACAAGCATGCTGCAGATGGGCAACATAGTGAAAAATCCGCTTATATGGCTGCCGCCCACTATTGTTTCCGCCATAACCGGCCCCATAGCCTCCTGCGTGTTCAAAATGGAGAACGGGGTTGGCGTCGCAAGCGGCATGGGTACCTGCGGCCTTGTCGGTCCCATCGGCGTAATGGCGAGCGAGAGTTTCGGCTCGGCACAAAGCTGGGTTGGCATGATACTTGTCTGCCTTGTGCTTCCCGCCGTGCTCACTCCCCTTGTCGCGTACCCCATGCGCAAGCTCGGCTGGATAAAGGATGGGGATCTTAAGCTTGAGCTGTGAATAAA
>CAVIJJ010000015.1:0-45390 GCA_963643205.1 bacterium
GGGGACGCAGAATTACTATTATTAAAACTTACCAGATTAGACATCATAAAACACGGGAGCCTCCGCAAACGGAAGCTCCCGAAATTGCTATGGTGAGGCTTAGCCCACCACTATGTTTACTATGTTCTTAACGGCTATAACCTTGCGCACGGTCTTGCCCTCGATAAAGGGCTTCACGTCCTCGCTCTCAAGCGCCAGCTTTTCGGTTTCTTCCTTGGCGGCGTTCGCGGGCACGTTTATGCGGGCGCGAACCTTGCCGTTTACCTGCACGGCTATCTCAACCGTGTCCGCCACAAGCGCGCTTTCGTCATATTCGGGCCAGTGCGCCTCGTAAAGCGGGGTGCCGAGCTTGGCGGCCTCGTTTATCTCCTCCGAGATGTGCGGCGCGAAGGGGGAGAGCAGTATAAGCAGCGTCCTAAGCTCTTCCTTGGTTATGCTGCCGGTGGCGTAAACGTCGTTCACAAAGCTCATTATGGCGGCTATGGCCGTGTTGAACTTCATGCGCTCTATGTCCTCGCCAACCTTCTTTATGGTGGCGTGGTAGCTTGCCTTTACGCTGTCGCGAATGCCGGATTCGTCGCTTATCATGTCCTGCAGGCGCCATACGCGCTCAAGGAACTTGCGGCAGCCCTTAACGCCCTGAGTGTTCCAGGGTATGGGCTGATCAAACGCGCCCATGAACATTATGTACATGCGGAAGGCGTCCGCGCCGTATTCCTTAATGTAGTCGTCCGGATTTACAACGTTTCCGCGGGACTTGCTCATCTTTTCGCCGTTCTCGCCCAGAACCATGCCGTGGCTTGTGCGCTTCATGTAGGGCTCCGCCGTGGGCACAACGCCTATATCGTAAAGGAACTTGTGCCAGAAACGGGAATAGAGCAGGTGCAGCGTGGTGTGCTCCATGCCGCCGTTGTACCAGTCAACGGGCAGCCAGTATTTAAGCGCCTCGGGAGAGGCAAGCGCCTTGTCGTTATGGGGATCCGTATAGCGCAGGAAATACCAGCTTGAACCGGCCCAGTTGGGCATTGTGTCCGCCTCGCGTACGGCAGGGCCGCCGCAGTGCGGGCAGGTGGTGTGCAGCCAGTCCTTGGCGCGGGCAAGGCAGGAACTGCCGTCGTCCGTGGGGGTAAAGTTGTCAAGCATGGGCAGCTCAAGCGGAAGCTCGCTTTCGGGCAGGGGAACCCAGCCGCACTTTTCGCACTTTACAAGGGGAATAGGCTCGCCCCAGTAACGCTGGCGGGCAAATACCCAGTCGCGCAGCTTGTAGTTTACCTTCCTGTGGCCTATGCCTTCCTTCTCAAGGTAGTCGGCTATGGCTTTCTTGGCCTCGCTTACCTCCATGCCGTTCAGGAAGCCGGAGTTCACAAGGCGGCCGTGTTCGCACTCGGTATAAGCTTCTTTTGTAATATCGCCGCCGGCAACAACCTCTACTATGGGCAGGTTGAATGTTTTGGCGAATTCATAGTCCCTGGTGTCGTGCGCGGGAACGGCCATTATGGCGCCCGTGCCGTAGCTCATAAGCACGTAGTCGGAAACCCAGATGGGGATTTCCTTCTTTGTAACGGGGTTTATGGCGCTTACGCCCTCAAGCACAACGCCGGTTTTCTCTTTGTTAAGCTCGCCGCGCTCAAAATCGCTCTTGTGGGCGGCCTCGTCGCGGTATTTGGCAACGGCGTCCCAGTTCTTTATGCGGGCCTTGTATTTGTCTATATAAGGATGCTCGGGGCTTATTACCATGTACGTCGCGCCGAAGAGCGTATCCGGGCGGGTGGTGTAAACGGTAAGCTTGTCGTCCGTGCCCGCTATTTCAAAATTGACCTCAGCGCCCTCGCTCCTGCCTATCCAGTTGCGCTGCTGAATCTTTACGCGGTCTATGTAGTCAACCTTATCAAGGTCGTCTATAAGCTTCTGGGCATAGTCGGTTATCTTAAGCATCCACTGGCTGCGCACCATCTGCACAACCTGGCCGCCGCAGCGCTCGCACACGCCGTCCACAACCTCTTCATTGGCAAGGCCAACCTTGCAGGAGGTGCAGAAGTTTATGGGTATTTCCGCCTTGTAGGCAAGGCCGTGCTCATAAAGCTTTAAGAATATCCACTGGGTCCACTTGTAGTATTCGGGATCCGCCGTGCTTATCTCCCTTGACCAGTCAAAGGAATAGCCCAGCCTTTTAAGCTGCGCGCGGAAGCGGGCAATGTTCGTTTCGGTAACCTTGGTGGGGTGAATGCCGGTTTTTATGGCGTAGTTCTCCGTGGGCAGGCCGAACGCGTCGTACCCTATCGGGAACAGCACATTGTAGCCCTCCAGGCGCCTTTTGCGGCAGATAATATCCATGGCGGTAAACGGACGGGGATGACCCACGTGCAGACCCTGCCCGGAGGGGTAGGGGAATTCGATAAGCCCGTAAAACTTGGGCTTGGTGTAGTCCGTGCCGGCCTCGTTGCAATGCGCCTCTTCCCAGCGCTTTTGCCATTTCAGCTCAATAGGATCGTGTTCATAGCGCTCTGACATCAGCTTTTCTATCCTTTCATGCTTTATATACTTCGGTATAAAAATAAAGCCGCCTCTTATCGCAAGAGACGGAACATTTTCCGCGGTACCACTCCGCTTGGCGGCATACACCGCCCGCTTTAGCCCCCTGTAACGCGAGGAACGCGCCGCGCATTGCCGCGGCAGACTCCGCGGCGAGCTTCACCGAACCGCGGCTCCCCCCTTTCAGCGTACGGGAGGCTCTCTTTGCCCGCGGGAAACGATTACTGTTCCGCTTCTCAGTCCATAGCACATTCTATTGGAAAAAGTCCCGCTTGTCAATACCGGCGGGGCCTTGGGCAAACATTTTTGCGCGGGCGTTATTGCGAATACGGCCTAAAATTTATATAATATAATGTGGTAGATAAAGCTTTACGCTTAATTATATTTTCAGAAAGGAAAACCAGATGAAAACTGCACTTGTAAACGGAAAGGTATACATTGAGCGCGGCGTGTTCAAAAGCGCGGTGCTCAGCGAAGACGGCATTATAAAGGCCACCGGCACGGACGAGGAAATACTCGCCGCTGCGGGCAAGGACGCTAAGATTATAGATTGCGAGGGTCGCACCGTAATCCCCGGCATTAACGATAGCCATATGCACCTGCTGCTCATAGGCTCCGGCCTTTATCAGGCGGATACCACGGGCGTAAAATCAATTGAGGATCTTATCGAAAGAACCAAGGCGTTCGCCGAAAAATATCCTGAAAGGTGCGTTGGCGGCATACACAGCATAGGCTGGAACCAGGACCTGTTTACGGAGGGCGAAAAGCGCATACCCACAAGGCACGACCTTGACAAGATTTCAACCGAGGTTCCCGTTGTGCTTGAGCGCATATGCAGCCACATTGTAAGCGCGAACACAAAGGCAATAGAAATGCGCGGCCTTGGCATAGGCTCGGAGCAGTTTTACGGCGGCACGTTTGAGCTGGAGGAGGATGGTTACCCCAGCGGCGTATTCACCGAGAATGCCTGCGCGGAAATACTTAAGGTTATTCCGCCCTATACCGTAGAGCAGCGCGAGGATATGTTCATAAACGCCATGAACTACGCCGTTGAGCACGGCATTACAAGCGTGCAGTCAAACGACGCCGGCTGCGCGGAGGTTGCGGAAATTGTGTTCCCGCTTGTGCACCGCGTGTATGATTCGGGCAAGGCCAAGTTCAGGTATCATCACCAGGTTTGCTGCCATAACGCCGCGGAATATAAGGAATATCTTGAAGGCGAATTTAAGCACGGCGATTATTCTCACCCCTGGCTTACGCTTGGGCCCTTGAAGCTTTTCAGGGACGGCTCACTTGGCGGCAGAACCGCTACCATGCGCCACGAGTATCTGGACGATCCCGGCAACTACGGCGTAGAGGCCATGCACGATGATGAAATGATGGAGCTTTGCCGTATGGCGGACGAAGCCGGTATGCAGGTTGTTACCCACGTTATAGGCGACAAGGCTATAGAGGATACCGTAAGGTGCTACGAATCCGTTCTTCACAACGGCAAGAACCCCCTGCGCCACGGCCTTGTGCATTGCCAGATAACCGATATGCCGCTGCTTGAGCGTATAGTTAAGGACGATATACTGGCGCTCTATCAGCCCATATTCCTTGATTACGATATGCATGCCGTAATATCCCGCTGCGGAGAGCAGCTTTCCTCCACCTCATACGCGTTCGGCACCATGAACAGGCTTAACCACAAGGCCGTATCCTACGGCACGGACAGCCCGGTTGAGGACTGCAACCCCTTCCCGAACATATACTCCGCCGTTACCCGCAAGGACAAAAACGGCTATCCCGAGGGCGGCTTCTTCCCCAACGAGTGCGTTGATGTTTACGACGCGGTTGACGCGTATACAGAGGGCAGCGCGTACGCCCAGTTTATGGAAAACGAAAAGGGCCGCATAAAGCCCGGCTACATGGCGGATATGACCGTGCTCGACAAGGACATATTCACCTGCGATCCCATGGAGATTCGCTCCATTATGCCCGTTATGACAATAGTGGGCGGAAAAGTGGTATACGAAAAATAAAATGTAATTGCGGAGGGCTTCAATATGCTGGACCTTGTTATTAAAAACGCCAGAGTTATAGACGGCACGGACTCCCCCTGGTTCAGGGCGGACGTTGGCATTAAAGACGGATTCATAGCGGCGGTGGGCAAAATAAGCGAGGATGCCAAGGAATATGTTGACGCTGAGGACAATTACCTTGCCCCCGGCTTTATAGACATTCATTCCCATAGCGACGACGGCATACTGGAGCACCCCCAGAACGAGAGCCGAATACTGCAGGGCGTAACAACGGAGCTTTGCGGAAACTGCGGCGATTCAATAGCGCCAAACGACAAGGGCCTTACAATGGCCGAATATCTTGATACGGTTGAAAAGGCGCGGCCCTCAACCAATTTTGCCATGCTTGTGGGCCACGGCACCGTGCGCGCGATAGCCATGGGCTATGACGACAGGGAACCGAGCGCCGAGGAGCTTGAAAAAATGCGCTCACTTGTGCGCGAATCCATGCAGGGCGGAGCCTACGGCGTAAGCACCGGGCTTATTTATCCCCCGGGAAGCTACGCTAAGACCGATGAGCTTATAGAGGTTGTTAAGGCTGTTCGCGATTACGACGGCTTTTACGCCAGCCATATGCGCGGCGAGGGCAAGCCGGTTATACCCTCAACCAAGGAAGCGATAGAGATAGCCACCAAGGCGGGCGTACCGCTTGAAATATCGCACCACAAGGTTACGTATAAGCCCGATTGGCAGGTCAGCTGCTTTATGACAACCGCGCTTATAGAGCGCGCCAGACGAAACGGCCTTGAGGTTACCTGCGACCAGTATCCTTACAGAGCCTCCGCCACAAGCCTTTCAATAGATATTCCCGCATGGGCGTTCAACGGCGGCGTGGAAGCGCTTATGGAGCGGCTTAAAAACGAAGAAACAAGGGCATTGATAAGGGACCAGATGAACGCGTCCCATATCGGCCGCTGGGGAGACATAGTGGTTTCCTATGTTTCAACGGAGAAAAACGCCTGGATGGCGGGCATGAGCATAGAGGCGATAGCCGAAAAGCTGGGCAAGGACCCGGCGGACACGCTTATGGATGCCGTTATAGAGGAAAACAACCACATAGGCGAGCTGGACTTTGATATGTGCGAAGAGGATATAGAGCACATTATGAAGCGGCCGTACACAATGACCGGTTCCGACGGCTCCGCCATGAGCCTTAACCGCAAGGGCAAGCCGCATCCCAGAAACTACGGCACGTTTGTGCGCGTACTCAGCCACTATTGCCGCGACAGGCAGCTTTTCCCGATAGAAACCGCCGTGCATAAAATGACGTCCCTTCCCGCGTCAAGGATGAGGCTGAGCGACCGCGGCGTAATCAGGCAGGGCATGAGGGCGGACTTGGTGCTGTTTAACCTTAATAAGCTTAATGACAATCCTTCCTTTACCAATCCTCAGCAGGCGTGCGACGGCATAATGAGGGTTTACGTAAACGGAGTGCTTACCGCCAAGGATGGCGCGCATACGGGCGCAAGGGCCGGCATGGTGCTGCGCCACAAAGCATAAAAATAAAACCGAAGGAGGCGGAAGGCATGATAATCAATACCGAAAAGCTTATAAGCGGGGTTGAGCTCGCGAAGCAAAAGATGAATGAAAACAAGGTGCCCGGGCTTGCCATGGCCATTATAAAGAACGGCCAGATTATATATACCCGGTGCCTTGGCGTATCGGACATATTAACGGGAGAGCCCATAACGAGGGACACATATTTTGAGGCGGCGTCGCTTACTAAGCCTTTCTTCGGCAGGCTTGTTTTCGAGCTTGAGGACGAGGGCGTAATAGACCTGGATAAGCCCTTAAGCGAATACGACGCGCCATGGATTCCCTGCAACGACGAGCGCTTTTCCAAGGCAACCGCGAAGCACGTTTTAAGCCACGGCACAGGCCTTCCCAACTGGGGCAAGCTGCCGATGGAGCTTTATTTCGCGCCGGGCGAGGGCTTCAGCTATTCCGGCATGGGCTATTATTATCTTCAGTCCATAATAGAGCAGCGCATGGGCACGCGCCTTGACGATCTTATGCAAAAGCGCATGCTTGATCCATACGGCATGGATAAGGCCTCACTTGTTTGGACGGGAGCCATGCGCCGCGCGCTTGCCCATACCGTGGACGAAAACGGCATTTCAGAGCCCCCCAGGGCTACCGCGAGGCATTCCATGGGCATGGAGCCGAACTGCGCGTTTTCACTTTATGTAACAATAGACGATTACCATAAGTTCCTTACAAAGGTGCTGAGCGAACCCGATTTTGCCCGGCGTGTGCGTTCGCACAGAAATCCCGCCGACCACGGCGTGGAGTGGGGCCTCGGCTGGGGACTTTACAACGAGCGCATATGGCACTGGGGCGATAACGGCGGCTTTAAGTCGCTGGTGTGCCTTGATCCGGAAACAAAGGACGCCTTCCTTATCCACACAAACGGCTTCAACGGCCTTAACGTTTGCTACGCCGTAGCCGAGCACATAACGGAGGAAAGCTTCCAAGGCATAGCGGATATGGTAGCGGGGGCTGAATAAAACAAAGACTAAATCAAAAAGGACGGTTGCCCGTCCTTTTTTAGTGCTTAAATTAAGCTTAGCTTATTTTGCCATCGCTTCTTCGCAGGCAACGGCCACGGCAACGGTAGCGCCGACCATGGGGTTGTTGCCCATTCCGATAAGGCCCATCATTTCAACGTGGGCGGGAACGGAGGAGGAGCCCGCGAACTGAGCGTCCGAATGCATACGGCCCATTGTATCGGTCATGCCGTAGCTTGCGGGGCCGGCGGCCATATTATCGGGATGCAGGGTACGGCCGGTGCCGCCGCCGGACGCGACGGAGAAATACTTCTTGCCGTTCTCGTTGCACCACTTTTTGTAGGTGCCCGCGACGGGGTGCTGGAAACGGGTGGGGTTGGTGGAGTTGCCGGTTATGGAAACATCCACGTTCTCGTGGCGCATTATGGCCACGCCCTCGTTTACGTCATCAGCGCCGTAGCAAAGAACCTTAGCGCGGTCGCCATCGCTGAACGGGGTAACCTTGGTTACGGTAAGCTCACCGGTATACTGATTGTATTCGGTTTCAACGTGAGTAAAGCCGTTTATGCGGCTGATTATGTAAGCGGCATCCTTGCCAAGGCCGTTAAGTATAACCTTAAGGGGCTCCTTGCGAACCTTGTTGGCGGTGCGGGCTATGCCTATCGCGCCTTCAGCGGCGGCAAAGCTTTCATGACCTGCCAGGAACGCGAAGCAGTGAGTTGATTCGGAAAGCAGCATCGCGCCCAGATTGCCGTGGCCCAGGCCAACCTTCCTCTGGTCGGCAACGGAACCGGGAATGCAGAACGCCTGCAGGCCCTCGCCTATGCACTCGGCAGCTTCAGCCGCGCTCTTAACGCCCTTCTTGAGCGCTATCGCCGCGCCAAGGGTATATGCCCAAACGGCGTTTTCAAAGGCTATGGGCTGAATGCCGTGAACTATGCCCCTTACGTCTATGCCCTTTTCCTTGGTGTAAGCCTCGCAGGCCTCAAACCCATCGAACCCATACTTGGCGAGCACGGGGCGCAGGGTGTCTATTCTTCTTTCGTATCCTTCAAAAGTAACCATCTTTACGCCTCCTTATATTACTGCTTGCGCGGGTCTATAACGGTTACGGCTTCCGCGAAACGGCCGTATGTGCTTATGTTTGAATTAAACGCCTCGTTGGGCTCCATGCCCTTCTTTATGGCGTCCATCATCTTGCCAAGGTTTACGAACTTGTAGCCTATTATCTCGTTGTTCTTATCAAGGCCAACGTTAAGCACGTATCCTTCCGCCATCTCAAGATAGCGGGGGCCCTTCTTCTTGGTGCCGTACATGGTGCCTATCTGGCTCCTGAGGCCCTTGCCCAGGTCCTCAAGGCCGGCGCCTACGGGCAGACCGTCGTCAGAGAAAGCGCTCTGGCTGCGGCCGTAAACAATCTGCAAAAACAGCTCACGCATGGCGGTGTTTATGGCATCGCACACAAGGTCCGAATTAAGCGCCTCAAGTATGGTCTTGCCGGGCAGAATTTCCGAGGCCATAGCCGCGGAATGGGTCATGCCGGAGCAGCCTATCGTTTCAACAAGCGCCTCTTCTATTACGCCGCCCTTTATATTAAGCGTAAGCTTGCACGCGCCCTGCTGCGGCGCGCACCAGCCTATGCCGTGGGTCAGGCCGAATATGTCCGTAATCTCCTTTGCCTTAACCCATTTTCCCTCCTCGGGTATGGGTGCAGGGTCGTGCTTCGCGCCTTTTGCAACGCAAAACATCTCTTCAACCTCACGCGAATACTGCATGGAATATCTCCTCCTTCAAATGCTGAATACATGGTAGTATAGCATAAGTATATCATAAATACGGACGTAAATCCCCCAAAATAGAATTTTTACTTTATCTTTTCAAAAAAAGGCCGCGCAACGCCGATTTAGCTTTACGAATATATTGATGGTGGTGTAATATATCCATCATAAAAAACGCCGCAAATGAGCGGCTTGTCGGGAGAAACGGCCGTATGGGAGGCTTTATCGCTTATTTCGCTGTTTTAAGCATTGTTCATTTATTCTTTTGCTATTTTGAAATACGTCCGTACAGGGTGATGACAAAGCCGCTTATAATGCTTTCGCTCGCCGTGTTCTATGCCTGTGCCGCAAAGAGCGTTGACTATGTTGTGCTCACGGCGCTTATATGCGGGCTTGCGGGAGACGTGCTGCTTATCCCCGAAAAGGACGGCAGGTTCTTTATACCGGGCGCGCTTTCGTTTACGCTTGGGCACGCGCTCTATTGCCTTGCCATATTCAGGCGAACGGAGGGCACCACAAAGGAGCATATGCTTACGGCCGCGGTGGCTATAGCGCTGTATCTTATAATTGTGGCTTACGCGAGTTTTAGAATAGAAAAGCACGTGGACGATAAAAAGATGCGCGTGCTGATGCCCACATATCTTGGCATAGTTGCCGCGGTAAACATTTTCGCGTGGGTAAACCTGGCCTCAAAAATAAGCGCGGGGAGCGGCATATTCGCATCCTCCCTCATCACGCTCGGCAGCATGCTCTTTTTAACGTCGGACACAATACTTGCCCGCAGCATGTTCGTTAAGGACGTGAGGAGGCCGAACTTTCCCGTTATGCTAACGTATATACCCGCGCAGCTGCTTCTTTGCGTGGGCTTTGTGCTTATGAACGCCAAATAAAATAAACGCGTTTGCCCCAAGGACAATCAGGTGGTATAATTAAACCAATGAAGATCGGAATACTGGGGGGCAGCTTTAATCCCCCGCACAAAGGACATATTTATATAGCCAAGCAGGCAAAGCAAAGCTTTGGCCTTGATAAGGTGCTGCTTATGGTGGCGGGGGATCCGCCGCATAAAAGCATC
The DNA here is from genome assembly GCA_963643205.1 of bacterium. Classification (GTDB taxonomy): domain Bacteria; phylum Bacillota; class Clostridia; order Christensenellales; family CAG-138; genus Phil1. The sequence continues at coordinate 9,956 of CAVIJJ010000015.1, forward strand.
GCTTTCGGCGTAAGCGCGAATGAAAGGCTTAATCTTACCCGGGCCGCGATAGGCGGCGAGGAGGGGCTTTTCGCCTGCGATTATGAAATAAGGCGCGGCGGCGTGAGCTACATGGCGGACACACTTATGGGGCTCTATAACGGCGCTGATGAGCTGTACCTTATTGTGGGCACGGATATGCTGAAAACCCTGCACAGTTGGCGTAAGCCCGAAACAATATTCGCCCTTGCCGGCATTATAGCCGTGGGCAGGCCGGACAGCGGAGGCGGGGACGAGCGGGCCGCCGAGGAGCTTAGGAAAAAATTCGGCGCAAGGGTGTATATTGCCGATTTTGAGGGGCCTAAAATATCCTCAACCGATATTCGAAAAAGGGTTTATGAGGCCGAGGGCATAGCGGGCCTTGTAAGCGCGGGAACCATGCGGAGAATATATTCAGAGCTTCTCTATCAAAACGATGATATCCTGACTTACGCGGACAGGCTTAAAAATACCGTTAAGCCAACTCGCTTCGCTCACTCCATAGGCACCATGGGGTGCGCCGTGGAGCTTGCCTCAATATGGGGAGCGGACGGCAAAAAGGCGAGAATCGCCGGCCTTTTGCACGACTGCGCAAAGCTTGGCGACAGCGAGGCCCTTGAGCTTGCCAATCAATACGGCTATACGCCTAACGATGAGGAGCGGCGCGCTCCCGGCCTTTTGCACGGCCCCTTGGGGGCGATAAGGGCGCAAAGGGACTACGGCATAGAGGATAAGGACATTATAAACGCCATTGCCTGCCACGTGTTCGGCAAAATGGGCATGACAACGCTGGATAAGATTTTATACGTTGCGGACAAGGCGGAGTTCACAAGAACCTATGACGGGGTTGAAAACCTTAGGCGCGCGGCAAGGGAAAATATAAACCGGGCCGTGCTTATGACAATGGATAATTCAATAAGCCACCTGCTGAAAAAGGGCGTTGAGCCTTCCGCCCGATCGCTTGAGATAAGGCAGGAGATAAAAAGACAAATTGAGGAAAAAGGAGAAAACACATGAGCGAATTCTTTAACGCGGCAAACGCACAGGAAGAGGAAACCCTGCGGAATAAGGCACTTATGATCTGCGACGCGCTATATAATAAGAAAGCGCAGAATATAACAGCCATTCATGTGGGCGATAAAACGATTATAGCGGACTGGTTCGTTATATGCTCCGGCCGCGCCGTGGCGCAGGTAAAGGCGCTTTCGGACGAAATAGACGAAAAGGCGGAAAGCTTCGGGCTTGAGCTTAGGCGAATTGAGGGATACAGCGAGGGCCGCTGGATTGTTATGGACTTCGGTTCAATACTTGTGCATGTGTTCCACCCGGAGGAAAGGGAATACTATAATATGGAACGCTTGTGGGTGGATGACCCGAGGGGCTATGTTGATTATTCCAAGCTTATGCTTGAACGCGAGCGCGAGGAGGAGCTTAAGCGCCGCAGCGGGGAAAAGAGCGAATAACGGGCAGAAAAACAGCGAAACGCATAGCTTATCCGCATTGACAATCACGCCGCAGGATGCTATTATACGCTTTGACAGGCAAGGAATAAGGATGTAGCCCGGAGCTGGCGCACAAGAGAAGGCAGGCCATGGCTGGAAGCCGCCGCGAACAAAAAGCACCGGGTGAAGGACGCCTTATGAGCCTTCCGCAGGAAATGGCGGACGATTTGCCCTGCGTTATGGGGCAAGAGTGGAGCGACAATCGCTCAATTAGGGTGGTACCGCGGGTTCTCCGTCCCTGTTATGAAGGATGGAGAACCCTATTTTTTTAAGAATACGAAAGAGGTGTATTATGCAGATTCAGGCGCCTAAGGGCATGAAGGACGTAACCCCTAAGGACAGCTACAAGTGGCAGTACATAGAAAAGCTTATGCGCTCCCGCTGCGCGGAATTCGGCTGCCGCGAGGTACGCACGCCGGTGCTGGAGCATACGGAGCTGTTCGCCAGAGGTGTTGGCGATACAACGGATATAGTTCAAAAGGAAATGTATACCTTTACCGACAAGGGAGACCGCTCGGTTACGCTTAAGCCCGAGGGCACCGCGGGCACGGTGCGCATGTTCCTTGAAAACAAGATTTTCGCGGACGCTCAGCCCACAAAGATGTTTTATGTTTACTGCCCCGTTTTTCGCTACGAAAAGCCGCAGGCTGGCAGGCTTAGGGAGCATCACCAGTTTGGCGTGGAGGTTTTCGGCGCGCCCAAGGCCAGCGCGGACGCGGAGGTTATTTCCCTTGCGATAAGCATACTTAACGACCTTGGCATAAAGAGCGTTAAGGCCAAAATAAACAGCATTGGCTGCCCGGAGTGCAGGCCCAAGTATAACGCCGCCCTTAAGGAATATCTTAAGGCGAACTACGACGAGCTTTGCGAAACCTGCAAAACGCGCTACGAGAAGAACCCGCTTCGAATTCTGGACTGCAAGGAAAAGCACTGCGGCGAAATAGCCGCGGCCGCGCCCAAGGTGCTGGATTATCTTTGCCCGGACTGCAAGGCGCACTTTGAGGAGCTTCAGGCCTCCCTTGACGCGCTCGGCATAGAATACGAGGTTGACCCCATGATAGTCCGCGGCCTTGATTATTATACAAAGACCGTGTTCGAGCTTGTTTCAACGGAGGGCGCCTATACCGGCACCGTTTGCGGCGGCGGCAGGTACGATGGGCTTATAGAGGAGCTTGGCGGCCCCAAGATGAACGCGGTGGGCTTCGGCATGGGCATGGAGAGGCTGCTGCTTGTGGCGGAAAGCTTTAACCCCATCCCCGAACCGAACCTTGTGGACGTATACATTGCCCCCGTTGGTGAAAAGGCAAGGCTTTGCGGACTTAAGCTTGCGGGAGAACTTAGAAAGCAGGGCGTTAAAACGGAATATGACCACGTTGGCCGCAGCTTTAAGGCCCAGTTTAAGTACGCGGATAAGCTGAACGCCCGCTTCGTTGCCGTTATAGGCGAGGACGAGGTAGCAAACGGCGTTATAAAGCTTAAAAACATGGCGGACGGCACGGAAACCCCGATAGCCATAGACGGCTTTGCCGAAAAGGCGGCTGAAATAGTTAAATAAGCTGAAAAGCACAGCACATAAATATTAAGTAAGGAGTATACCGAATATGATACAGTCTAGAACCCATACCTGCGGCGAACTTAGGCTAAGCAACGTAAACGAGCATGTAACGCTTGTGGGCTGGATGGAAAACGTTCGCGTAGTCGGCAACAACTTCGCGTTTGTGGTTCTGCGCGATTTCTACGGCACAACCCAGATAGTTGTTGAAACCGAGGAAATGATGAACGTTGTAAAGGGCATCAACAAGGAATCCACCATTTCCGTAACCGGTACCGTGCGCGAGCGCGCCAGCAAGAACGCGAAGCTTGCCACCGGCGAAATAGAGATAGTGCCCGAAAAGATAGAGGTGCTCGGCCGCTGCATTTACAATGAGCTGCCCTTTGAAATTAACCGCAGCCGCGAGGCGGACGAAACGCAAAGGCTTAAATACCGTTATCTTGACCTGAGAAATCCCGAGGTTAAGAACAATATAATCCTTCGCTGCAACGTTATAGCCGCCATAAGGAAGGCAATGCTTGCGCATAACTTCCTTGAGATAACAACGCCTATACTTACCGCGTCAAGCCCCGAGGGCGCGAGGGACTATCTTGTTCCCGCAAGAAAGCACCCCGGCAAATTCTATGCCCTGCCCCAGGCGCCGCAGCAGTTTAAGCAGCTGCTCATGACATCCGGCTTTGACAGGTATTTCCAGATAGCCCCCTGCTTCCGCGACGAGGACGCGCGCGGAGACAGGAGCCCCGGCGAATTCTATCAGCTGGATATGGAAATGGCGTTTGCCACCCAGGAGGACGTATTCTCCATTATAGAGGATGTGTTCCCGCCCATATTCGCGGAATACGGCACATACAGCGTCGCTTCCCAGGCCCCCTTTAACCGCATAACATATACGGATGCCCTTGAGCAGTTCGGTTCCGATAAGCCGGACTACCGCATAGACCTTAGGGTTAACGACATAACCGAGCTTGTGGCGGGCAGCGAGTTCGCTCCCTTTGCCGCTGGCAACACCGTAAAGGCCATACCCTGCAGCGGCTGCGAGCTTACAAGAAAGCAGATAGACAAGCTCTGCGCGGACGTAGAGGTTCAGGCGGGTGCCAAACCCTACTGGTTCAAGGTTGAGGCGGACGGCAGCTTCGCGGGCGGCGTAGCCAAGTTCATGACCCCGCATCACGACGCCGTAACAAAGGCCCTTAACCTTACCCCCGGCACGCTTGTTGGCATAACCGCGGGCAAGAAGTCCGCCGCTCAGAAAACCGCCGGCGTTATGCGCAAAATGCTCGGCGCCGCCGTTCCCGGTCACATGGACAAGGAACGCTACGAGTTCTGCTGGGTTGTGGACTTCCCGATGTACGAAATAGGCGAGGAGTCCGGCGAGCTTGAGTTCTGCCATAACCCGTTCTCAATGCCCGGCGGCGGCGCGGAAACGCTTAAAAAGGCCATCGCGGGCGAGATCGATCCGCTTACAATCACCGCCCAGCAGTACGATTTGGTCTGCAACGGCGTGGAGCTTTCCTCCGGTGCCGTAAGAAACCACGACCCCGAAATTATGATAGAGGCGTTCCGCCTTGTTCGCCTTGGCGAGGAGGACGTTAAGAAAAAGTTCCCCGCCATGTATAACGCTTTCTGCTACGGTGCGCCACCCCATGCCGGCATAGCCCCGGGCGTGGACAGAATAGTTATGCTGCTCGCGGGAGAGGAAAGCATAAGGGAGATTATACCGTTCCCCATGAACAAGAACGCGCAGGATATACTGATGGGCGCGCCGAGCCCGGTTACGGACAAGCAGCTTGAGGAGCTGCACATAAAGGTGGATATTGATGAGTGAGGAAGTAAGGCAGAAGGGCACGGTTGTTGAGACAAACGGCAAAAAGGCTACGGTACGCTTTATGAAAACCGATGCCTGCGGCCACTGCAACGCCTGCTTCCGCTTCGGCTCAAACGAGGCGGATATAGAAATGGATAATACCCTGGGCGCGAAAAAGGGCGACGAGGTATTTATAGACATGCATGCCACAACGGTGCTTAAAGCCAGCGCCATAGTTTACGGCATTCCCATAATCGGGCTTATAATAGGCGTTCTTGTGGGATCCCGCTTTGGCGACATATACGCGGCCGCGGGCGGCGTGGGGCTTTGCCTTATAAGCTTTCTTGTGCTTAAAAAGCTTGAACCCAAATTTGCCAAAATGAACGAGTTCAAGCCCAGAATGACAGCCTTCGTAAACGCGAAGGATGATGAATAAAGTTTTTTAACCAAAGGAGAATACCAAAGATGGTAAAGCATCTTACAACGGCTGATTTCGATTCGGCTGTAGAGGCGTCAAAGCCTGTACTTGTGGATTTCTGGGCAACATGGTGCGGCCCCTGCCGCATGATAGGGCCGCTCATGGAGGAGCTGAGCGAGGATTATGACGGCCGCGCCGACATTTGCAAGGTGAATGTTGACGAGGAGGTAGAGCTTGCAAAGCGCTTCCGCATAATGAGCATCCCCTGCGTTATACTCTTTAAGGACGGCCAGGAAATAAACCGCCTTATAGGTGCAAGGGACAGGGAAGAGTACGCCGACGCTATCGAAGAGATAATGGGCTGAAGAAGAGCATAACAAAAGGAGCGGTCATTGCGGCCGCTCCTTTTTCGCGCTTAATTACTTAATGGGGAAATTGAAGTATGTATCCGGATAGGGCTCGGGGTTAACGTTGTAGTGCCACCATTCGCCCTCATAAAGCGTCATGCCCGCGCCGAGCATGGCGTCTCTCAATATGGCGCGGTTCTTTTCCTGCTCAGGCGTAAGCCCCGCGGCGCCGTGGTTTGAACGGGGGTCCATATAGTCGAATATAGAGCCCATGTCAAGCTCCTGATGGGTGTTCATGTCAACTATCGTCAGGTCAACGGCCTTGGCCCTTGTGTGGCCGGAGCGGCGGGCAATGTAGCCCTGGTTGAAAACCTCCGCCTTGTCAAGGTTGGGGTACTGTATGCTCTTGCGGCGAATGTCCGAAATGTCCTCACCCCAGCGGCAGAAGTCGTCCACCGCGCTCTGGGGGCGGTAAGCGTCAAAGAATTTCATGATGTAGCCCTGCTTGCGCAGCGTTTCAGCGGCCTTTACGCAGCAATCCGCAAGGGCCTTGCTCATAACAACCAGCGGCTGCTCATAGCCCGCGGCGGGGCGGCCCATAAAGTTATCGGTTCCGGCGTATTTAGCGTCTATTATGCAGTCCTCAATCAGCTCGTCTATGTATACAAAGCCTTCGGGCAGTCCGGCCTTGGGTATGCCGGCGGTACTTGTGTTCATTGTGTTTGCCTCTCTTTTCTTTTTTTAGAAGGATTTTATAATGTCCGCGTTCAGGCCGGTGGCTATCGCGCAGGCAAGCTTAACGCTCGCGGAATAATCCGCAAACGTTGTTATGCAGTTGGGGCCGTGTATATAGCGCACGGGAACGCCCATAACTATGCTGGGCGCGCCTATAAGCTGCGCCTGTATAACGGCGGCGTTGTTGCCGCCGCCCTCCCTTACGCTCGCTTGAACGGCAAGCCCGTTCTTTTCCGCCGTATCAAGCGCAAAGCGCTGAAAACGCGGGTTGCATATAACGGATTTATCCATAAAGCGGAGCATGGGGCCTTTTTTAAGCAGGGTCTGCATGGCATAGGTCTCGCCGAAAGTATCGTCAGCGGGGCAGCCCTCAAAAACAAGCGCCGCGTTGGGCTTAACTCGGTTTACGGCAACCTTGCAGCCGCGTTCGCCAACCTCCTCCTGGGATGAAAGCACGCCCACTATGTCAACATCAAGCTCGGCGGAGCTTAAAACGCGCATCGTTTCAACCAACGCGGCGCAGCCTATGCGGCAGTCAAATCCCTTGCCGAACATTATATCGCGCTTTTCGTCATATTCAAAGGGGGTGGCCGGCACGGCGGGTTCGCCTATGCGTATGCCGAACTCATCCCTTGCCTCGTCCGCGCTTCTCGCGCCTATGTCTATAACCAGGCTTGATACGCTCTGCACCTTGTTTTGCGCGCGTTCCTCATCGCTTAAAAAGTGCGGCGGCTTTGCGGCTATCATTCCGCGTATCCATTCGCCAAAGTGGTTGCGCACAAGCACGCGCGTGCCGGGCAGGGTGTTTTTGCTCCAGCCGCCAAGCTCAAGGAACCTGAGCGTTCCGTTAGGTTTTATGGAGTGAATTATAAAGCCCACCTCGTCGCTGTGCGCGTCAAGCATAAGCGTGGGCTTATTGCCGCTGTTTTTGCGGCGGTAAATATAAAGGTTGCGCAGGCTGTCTTCCTCAAAGTCGCAAATGTCGCCAAGAATTTGGCGCACGGCGGCAACGGTTTCGTCCTCAAAGCCGCTCGGCCCCTTGGCCTCCGCCAGCGCCTTTATAACATTAAGCTCTCTTTCGTTGGCAATAACCATCAAAGCGTGCCCCTTTCACTTAATTCTGTTTGCCGCGTAAGTTTTTTCGGTAAAGTCTTATATTGATTGTACCCCGCGAAAAGGCCTGTGTAAAGCCGAAAGTGGGGAAGGGGAAAGACATTATTTATACAGCCGATCGCTGTGCGTGCCGGTGCGGGCAAGGGTCAGCACGAGAACACCGGATTCAATGTAATAGATGAGCAGCCGGTCCGGCATTATGTGGCATTCTCTGTATCCTATCCGGTTTCCGCTTAACGCGTGGTCGTGACAGGATGGGGGCAGGGGAACGCCCATGGCAAGCAATTTAACCGTTTCCTTAAGAAGAGAAACGTTCAACCCTCGCCTTAAAGCAAGCTTATAATCCTTTTTTGAAAGCCGATGTCCACTTAACGGTGTATTTAATAACATCGCTCATTTATTAAGATCCTCAAAAAGCTCGTCTATATCGGTATAACCCTTAACGGCGGGGTCCTTCGCTATGCGCTGCGCTTCAAGCATTGCGGCGATTGTTTCCTTGTTGGGCTGGTTCAGCGTTATCTCAAAGGGAATGCCGCCCTCGCGCAGGGACTGACGCACAAATATATTGAACGCCGTTGAAAGATTCATGCCAAGCTCGCCAAACAGCTCCTCGGCCTGAGCCTTAAGCTTTGTATCCATGCGTATGCTTATATTCGTGGTAGTGGATTCCATTGTATTACTCCTTTCGTATATTTTATCGCATTATACATTAATTGCACGAAAAATACGATATTTCGCACGAAAAAACGCTTAATATACTATGATGGTTCAATGCACTCGAACAGCGGTTTTGCGAAAAATATTTTGAGCGATTATGTTTATATTAAGTTAATATTAGCCCTGTATAGTAAGGCTATATTATTATGCAATCATAGCGGAGGTCTTAAATGACTATCAAAATCACGTCGGACAGCACCTGCGATCTGACAAAGGAAATGCTTGATGAGCATGGCATAGAGCTGTTTCCGCTTTATGTTACGCTTGGCGGCAAAACGCTTAAGGATGGGCTTGAGGTAACGCCGGACGATATATTTGCCCACGTTGCCGCGGGCGGCTCGCTTGCCCGCACCGCCGCCGTTACGCCCAACGATTACGAGGCAAGGTTTGATGAGCTCAGCCGTGAGTACGACGCGGTTATACACGTTAATATCTCAAGCGACTTTTCGGCCTGCTGCCAAAACGCGCGCATAGCGGCGGGAAAGTTCAAAAACGTGTATGTTGTTGATTCAAGAAATCTTTCAACCGGGCACGGTCATGTTGTGCTGGAGGCGGCAAAGCGCGCGGAGGCGGGCATGAACGCTAAAGAAATAGTGGATGAGCTTGAGCGGGACATAGTGCCGAACGTGGACGCCAGCTTTATAATAGACAGGCTTGATTATCTTGCCAAGGGCGGCCGCTGCTCAACCGTTACAATGCTCGGCGCCAACATGCTTCAGCTTAAGCCCTGCATAGAGGTTGTGGACGGCAAAATGCGCGTGGGCGCGAAGTACCGCGGCTCCTATGAAAAGTGCGTTCATAAATACGTTAAGGAGCGCCTTGAGGGAAGGCAGGATATTCGCCCGGGCAGAATATTCATAACCCATTCCGGCTGCCCCGAGGGGGATATAGCCGCGGCGCGCGAGGAAATAGAAAAATATCAGTCCTTTGACGAAATAAGCGTAACCCGCGCGGGCTGCACGGTTTCGTCCCATTGCGGCCCGAGAACGCTCGGCGTGCTTTACATTAGAAAATAAAACGGTCTGTATGCTTGGGGCGGTGATTACACCGCTCCTTTTTGATTGTATTGGGGATTGAACGCGGGATTAACAAAAGGTATAATAATACAATATAGCTTAAAACAAAGGAGGGTTGCCGATGAGCCGAAGGCGAGTAAGGATTAAACCCAAATTTTATCTTATATTAACTCTTTTCGTTGGCATAATAGTAACCGCGCTTGTGCTGGCGCTGCAGGACGGCGCGGGCGGAACCCTTAAACAGGGCAGCATGGAGGCCGCGATAACCGGAAAGGCCGTGCTTATACGCGACGAAATGAGCATAAGCGTAGACAGGTACGACAGGGTTGAGTTCAGCGTTGGCGAGGGCGAAACCGTATACGAGGGCATGCCGATAGCAACCGTTTATAAATGGGGCTATACGGACGACATGGCGCAGACGCTTCTGAATACCGAAACCGAAATATACAACGCCCAGAAATCGCAGCTGAGCGGGGTTGAAAACGCGGAGTTTTCAAGCATAGAGCTTCAGATAGAGCAAAAGCGCGCCGCGATAAGGGCGGCGGTAAGCGGAACGGGCGATGGCGATACGCTAACGCTTCAAAACGAGCTTAAAACCCTTATGGAGCAGCGCGAAACGTTTTTGAAAAACACCGTTCAGCCAACCGAGGAATTGACTCGGCTTTATAACACAAGGGAGGAAAAGCTTTCTCAGCTGGCCTCCTACAAAACCGAGATTACGGCCGCCAAGGACGGCAGAGTAAGCTTTTATTTTGACGGCTTTGAGCAGATACTCAATAAAGATAAGCTTGATACAATAAACGCCGCCCTTGTGAACACAACCGTTTCCGGAACCGTGGATTCGCTTGGCGGATCGGGCGACAACCTGCTTTACAGGCTTGTTAACACCCGCCTTTGGTACGCCGCGTTTGTAACGGACGGAGAGGAAGAGGCAGGCCTGCTTGAGGGGCAAACATATACCGTAACGTTTGACGGCTACGAGGATCAGGCGTTTACGGCAACGGCTAACGAGCTTGTGCATTCCGAGGCCGGCGTGCTGAACATGCTTGAGTTTACGGAGGACATGGGAGCGCTGCTGAACAGCCGCGTTATTACCCTTACGGCAAACGCGACCCTAAGCGGCATAGTTGTTCCGCTTGAGGCCATAGGCTATAAGGACGGGGCAAGCATTATAACAATAGAAAGCACGGACGGCGATTACGACGTGCAGATAGACATTATAGCCACAGACGGCGAGAACGCGCTTATAAAGGCCCGCGACGGGGAAGCAACCTTAAGCGAAGGAATGAGGTATAAAAAGCAGTGAGCATAGCCGAGAATTATATTGAGATAAAGCAAAGCATAGCCGAGGCCGCAAGAAGCTGCGGCAGAAGCGGCGAGGACATAACGCTTGTCGCGGTAAGCAAATTTGTTGACGAGGACCGCATACGGCAGGCGCACGCCGCCGGGGCGAACACATTCGGCGAAAGCCGCGCGCAGGAGCTTGGCGACAAGCTGAGCATGTTTGAGGAATTCGGCGCAAACGTTCATTTTATTGGACAATTGCAGACCAATAAGGTAAAATACGTTATAGGCCGCGTGAAAACAATACAATCCGTGGACAGAATAGAGCTTGCGGAGGAAATTTCGCGCCTGGCCGTTAAAAAAGGCATCGTTCAGAGCATATTGATAGAGGTAAACATAGGATCGGAGCCGCAGAAGGGCGGAGCCGAGCCCGATAAGCTGAACGAGTTTCTTTCAAGTATTTCCCGCCTGCCCGGCATAAGGACAGATGGGTTAATGTGCATCCCTCCCGCGGTGGGCGAGGAGGACGCGCGCAAATATTTTGCCCGGATGAGGGAGCTGTTTGAAAAGGCAAAGGGTTATGACCTGCCCAATGTTTTTATGAATACGCTTTCCATGGGCATGAGCGGGGATTACAGGGCCGCCGTGGCTGAAGGCGCAACAATGGTGCGCGTAGGCCGCGCGCTGTTCGGGGAGCGGGTGCGGCCCGGCCAGAAGGCGTAAACACATATCAGCCCAAAGGCGATAAATGCGCCCGAAAACAAGGAACTATTTCTCCAAGCGCCAAAAAGAATATTTTTATTGGAGGAATAACAAAATGGCAGGAGTATTGGGCAAATTTCTCGAGTACATCGGTATAGAGGAAAATGACGCCGAGGATGAGGTCTACGAAGAGATGAATTACGAAGATGAAACCAGGGACAACAACGTTGTGAATTTCGGCAACCGCGCGAAGAAGAACGTGCAGAACGAGTCTAACGTGGTAAACCTTCCCAACGCCGCTCAGCTGAAGATGATAGTGTATCATCCCGTAAGCTACGAGGATACCCAGAACATCATCGACAATCTCAAGAGCCGCAAACCTGTTATTGTCAACATGGAAGAGCTGGATCTTGATTGCGCTCAGCGTATACTGGACTTCATGGCGGGCGCCATCTACGCGCTCAACGGAACCATTTACAAAATCTCCCGCGGCATATTCGTTGTGGCCCCCACCAACTACGACGTTATAGGCAACGAGGAAAACGACGCGGACGGCATTATCTGATCCGTGCCATCGGCCGCCGCAGCGCTGCGGCGGCCGTAATTTTTATGTAAGGATGTTCGGCTTATTATGACAAGAGACGTAATTATAAACAAGGTTTTTACCCGCGCGTTCATGGGCTACGACGCGGCGGAGGTAGACGGCTTTCTTGATGAGGTAATACGCGAGTTTGACCGCATGAAGCAGGAACTTGACGTGGCAAGGCTTAGAAACAAAATGCTGCTTGACGAGCTTGAGCGCTACCGTGCCGATGCCGCCGCCAAGACCGAAAGCGAAAAGACCGAGCCTGCCGAGAGCGAAAAAACCGCCGAATGTGACCAAACCACCGAAACGGCGGAGAGCGAAGCCGTGAAAGAGGAAGAAAACAAGCCTGCCGAGAGCGAGGCCGCGAAAGAGGAAGAAAACAAGCCTACAGAGAGCGAAGAGCAGAGCGAGGAAGCGGCCGGGGAACAGAGCGAGGAGCCTCCCGCGGAAGCAAGCGAGGAGCAGGCCGAGGAACAGACCGATGATAATACGGCGGAAAGCGAAAACGCTGAGACCGCCGAAAATAATACAGAATCCGACCGGGAGAAACCGGCGGAGGAAAACGGCGCCGATAAGGAATGAAAAAGGAAGCAGTTAAAGAAGAAAATACGGCCATGCCTTTGCCCATGTCCATGCGCGAAATGAAGGAGCGCGGGCTTAGCAGCGTGGACTTTGTATACATAATAGGGGATGCGTATATAGACCATCCCTCTTTCGGCCCTGCCATAATAAGCCGCGTGCTTGAAAGCCATGGCTATAGCGTGGGTATAATATCCCAACCCGATTGGCACAGCGCGGATGCTTTCCGTGCGCTAGGCAGGCCAAATCTGGGCTTTTTGGTGAGCGCCGGAAACATGGATTCCATGGTTAACCACTATACCTCCGCCAAAAAGCGCAGGAGCGAGGACGCCTATACGGAAGGCGGGGTTTCCGGCAAAAGGCCGGACAGGGCGGTTATAGTTTATTCAAACCGCTGCAGAGAGGCATACAAGAACGTGCCCGTGATAATAGGCGGCATAGAGGCCAGCCTTAGGCGGTTCGCGCACTACGATTATTGGGACGATAAGGTTCGCCGCAGCGTGCTTTGCGATTCCGGCGCCGATATTTTGCTTTACGGCATGGGCGAGCGCAGCATAGTTGAGGTCGCGGACGCGTTAAGCGGCGGGCTTGACGTGAAGGACATAACGTATATTCCGGGCAGCTGCTATATGACAAGCTCGCTTGAGCGGGTTTATGATTACGAGCTTATAGAAAGCTATGAGGAGGTCGCCTCGGACAAGAAAAAGTACGCCTCCGCTTTTATGAAGCAGTATCGTGAGCAGGACGCAATACGCGGCAAAAGGCTTGTTCAGCCGCATGGGAACGCCTATATTGTGGTAAATCCGCCCAGCATGCCGCTTAGCGAGGATGAGCTTGATTCCGTGTATGAGCTTCCCTATACACGCGCCCCGCACCCAAGCTACAAGGGCGAGATTCCCGCGCTTAAAGAGGTTAAGTTTTCGCTTGCTTCCTGCCGCGGGTGCTTCGGCGGCTGCTCATTCTGCGCGCTTACGTTCCACCAGGGGAGAATTGTGCAGGCAAGGAGCCACGATTCGCTTGTAAGAGAGGCCGAGCTTATGACTCGCGACAGCGAGTTTAAGGGCTATATACACGATGTTGGCGGCCCAACGGCGGACTTCCGTTTCCCAGCCTGCAAAAAGCAGCTTAAATTCGGCGTTTGCCCGGATAGGCAATGCTTGGGCTACGAACCCTGCAGTCAGATGCGCGCGGATCATACGGACTATGTGGAGCTTCTTGGCAAGCTTCGCCAAGTGAAGGGCGTTAAAAAGGTTTTTGTGCGCTCCGGTATCCGCTATGACTACGTTATGTATGATAAAAACGACGAGTTTTTGAATACGCTTATAAAATACCATATAAGCGGCAGGCTGAAGGTTGCGCCGGAGCACGTGAGCGACAAGGTGCTTAAGCTTATGGGAAAGCCGCGGCATCAGCTTTACGACGCGTTTACTGCCCGCTATAACGCCCTTAATAAAAAGGCGGGGCAGGAGCAGTTCATAGTGCCCTATTTTATGAGCAGCCACCCGGGCAGCGACCTTAACGCGGCAATAGAGCTTGCGCTATATCTTAAACAAAGCGGGCAGCGGCCTGAGCAGGTGCAGGATTTTTACCCAACCCCCGGCACGCTTTCAACCTGCATGTACTATACCGGCACCGATCCCCGCACGGGGGAGAAGGTATACGTTGCGCGGGATCCGGAGGAAAAGGCGATGCAGCGCGCGCTTATGCAATACTTTATGCCGAACTATGCCCCCCTTGCGAGAAAAGCGCTGAAAAAGGCGCACAGAGAGGACCTGATAGGCTTTTCAAAGGATGCGCTTGTGCCGCCGAGAGACATACATAAGCCGCAGGAAAAAAACGGGGGGAACAGCGCCCCCAAACCGAATAACAATCGGCGTGAGCGCGGCGGGAACGAGAAAAGCCAAAGAAAAACAGCCAAACGAGGCAGATAAGCAAATCGGCTCCGGATTTTCCGGGGCCGAAAACGTATCAAGGCTTTGCCTTTTCACACTGCGGGCGTTTTCCCTTGCCTATTGAACAAGCGTTAAGATAATGATAAAATATACAAAATGCCAATCGCAAATGCAGGAGGAAAATCAAAAAATGAAGAGAATTGGGGCGATTATATTGGCGCTTACGATGGCGCTTGTCAGCGTGCCGGCTCTTGCCGAAAAGGCGGACCGGGAAATTGAAGGCAACCTTGCCGTTATAACAACCGCCGAGGAATTCGCGGCGGGTACGCTTGAAAACGTGGTTACCGACGAAACCATAGGCGATGGCGCGATAGTGCTTGCCGAGGGCGCGACCGAGGGCGTATACACGAGCGAGGTGCTCGGTACCGTTCCCTTTGAGTACATGGTAGCCTTCTGGGGCGCGGATACTCCCGACGGCACTTCAATAGACGTTTCCGCCCGCGCCTATGTGGATATGAATAAAGAATGGACAGAGTGGCTCAGCTGGGGCACCTGGAGCAGCAGTATCAAGCGCTGCTCTGTTTCAGAGGATACCACCGCCGCCTATATGGATACCGATACGTTTACAATTCGCGGCAGCTCCGGCGAAACCGCCAGCAAGGTTCAGATAAAGGTTACACTGCGCGCGAACGCGGACGGCGTATCCCCCACCGTAAGGCAGGTTGGCGTAACGTATAAGAATACGCTTGAAGGCCAGGAGATAACCCCGCTTTATTACGGCGAAGAGGTTGAACTGCCCGAAAAGGTTGTGCTCGATACCCCCGCTTATTCCCAGATGGTGCGTGAGCCCGGCATCGGCAGCGTAATGTGCAGCGCAACCACAATCTGCGTTATGCTTAACGACCGCGGCGAGGATCTGCTCCCCGAGGAAATTGCCCTTATTGACTACGATTGCGACTACGACGGCTTCGGCAACTGGTCCTTCAGCGTTGGTGCCGCGGGCAGCATGGGCTACGAGGTATATCTTCAGTACGCCGATCTTAACATACTCCGTCAGGAGCTTGCGCACGGCTACAGCGTGGGTATAAACGTTAAGTATTCTTCCAGCCCCAACGGCCAGTATCCTTACCTTGAGGGCGGCGCTTCCAGCAGCACAGGCGGCCACCTTATAACCATAACCGGTTACGAAACTATAGACGGCGTTGAATATTTCTATTCAAGCGACTCCGCCGCCGGCAGCGACGCTTCTTGCGTAAAGTGCTATAAGGCCGATCAGCTTGATGCCGCCTGGACCAAGAAGCTTGCATACATAATCCACGATAAGGAAGAAAACGTAAACTCCATCAACCCCAACCGCATCGCGGCGGAGCTTGTGAGCGCGGGCGAGGATGAATACACCCTTACCGTAAACGGCGAGGCGGTTCAGATAAACAAGAGCTTTGCCGCCGCCAAGTGGAACAAGGACGGCTGCGGCATAATCGCCTACTATCTTGAGGGTGAGGACGCGAGCACCGTTACGATGCCCGAAAAGGTAAAGACCACCACGGCCAACAACATATTCCGCTATACGTTAAAGGGCAACGAGAACGGAAACATTACCATAAAGACCTCCTCCGTAATGGGCGGCCTTACCAAGCCCGCAACGCTGCACCTGTTCGTAATGACCAACAACGGCACTACCTATACCGCAAGCCTTGAGCTGCAGCCCAACCCCGTTGAGGAAACCCCCGCTCCCACCGAGGAACCCACCGCTACCGAAGAGGTAACAACCACCGAGGAGCCCGTGGCTACCGAAGCCCCTGCCGAGGAAACCTCCGGCGGTATTACAACCGGAGCCCTGGTGGCGATAATCTGCGGCGTTGGTGCCGCGATAATCGGCGCGTTTGTCGCGCTTAGGAAAAAGAAATAAGCCTGAATAAATAAGGCAAAGTGAATCAAAGGGGCGACCGGCAGGCCGCCCCATACTTGTTAAACGGGAGAAACGCTTATGACCGACGATATACTGAAAGGACTTAATGACGCTCAGCGGCAGGCCGTAACAACAACCGAGGGCTTTGTGCGCGTTATGGCGGGCGCGGGCAGCGGCAAAACCGGCGCGCTGGCGAAAAGGTTCGCCTATCTTGTGAACTGTGTCGGCATACTGCCGTCAAACATACTTTGCGTAACATTCACGAATAAGTCCGCGAACGAGATGCGCCGGCGCATACGCTCACTGACCGGCGATAACGATACCGGCTTTATAAGCACATTCCACGGCTTTTGCGTGTCCGTGCTTCAGGAGGAAAGCCACTTTGTGCAGTACCCGAAAAGCTTTCTTGTGCTGGACAATTCGGATATAGACTCGATGCTCGGCGTAATATACGAGGAGCGCGGCCTTACACTTAGGGATATGACGTTCTCTAAGGCGCGGGACATGATAGAAATGGAAAAATGCGTGCACCGCCCGCAGTATTATCTGGACGTTATAGCCATGGACCTGGACGTGCTTAAGGCCAAATACGACAAGGCCACCGAAGCGAAGGACATTATATTCTACGGCTATCTTTATCTTCAAAAGAAATGCTTCGGCCTTGACTACAACGACCTTATAAAGTTCACGCTGTATATATTCTCAAAATCCGAGGAGATAAGGCTTAAATGGCAGCAGCGGCTTGAATATATTATGATAGACGAGTTTCAGGATATAGACCCGCTGCAGTACGAGCTTATGCAGGCATTGTGCGCCTATCACAAAAACCTTTTCATAGTGGGCGACCCGGACCAGACGATATACACCTGGCGCGGGGCAAACGTGAAATACCTGCTTGATTTTGACAAAAACTTCCCCGGCACGCAAACGATAATGATGATGCAAAACTATCGCTCCACGCCGGAGATTTTAAGCGCGGCGAACTCGCTTATAGATAAAAACACCATCCGCGTAAAAAAGAGTCTTGAGCCTACCCTGCCCCACGGCATAAGGCCCGTGTATACCCACAGCAAATCGGCCGCCGCCGAGGCGGAGGATATAGCCGCGCGCATGAGGCGGCTTCATGACGCTGGCGTTCCCTACGGGGACATGGCTGTGCTTTACCGCGCGCATTATTCATCAAGATTGGTTGAGGAGGGGCTTATAAAGGCCGAAATACCATATACCATATACAGTGGCGTGCAGTTCTTTGACAGGCTGGAAATAAAGGACGCGCTGAGCTACCTTAGAATGGTTGTGTATAAGGACGATCTTTCGTTTGAGCGGATAGTTAATACCCCCAGGCGAAACATAGGCGATAAGCGCATGCGCGCACTGAAGGAATACGCCGAGAAGAATTCATGCTCCCTTTACGAGGCGCTTAAAGCCTTGTCCGACGAGCAGCTTTTCATAAGCACCCACGCGAAGCGGTTCATAAAGCTGATAGAACATTTTTCATCAACTTATAAAAACATACCCGCAAGCGAAACGCTAAGCGCGATACTGAACGAAAGCGGCTATGAAGCCATGCTAAGAACCGAGGGCGCGCAGGAAAGGCTTGATAACCTGGCCGAGCTTAAACAGGCCGTGTATGAATACGAATCGGCCTGCGGCGAGGAGAACGCGGCGGAGGATTTTCTTTCGCACGCGGCGCTGCTTTCAAACCTTGACGCGGGCACAAAGAACGATGCCGTAAAGCTTATGACGGTTCATACCGCCAAGGGCCTTGAGTTTCCGTATGTGTTTATATGCTCCGCGTGTGAGGGCATTTTCCCATCTAAGCGCACAGCGAGCCTTGACGGCATGGAGGAGGAGCGGCGGCTTATGTTCGTTGCCATGACCCGCGCCGAAAAGGGACTTTTCATAAGCGATTCGGAGGGCAGGGGCATAGACGGATCGTATCGCTATCCGTCCCGTTTTGTGTTTGATATAGACAGGGAGTTTATTGACTACACGGCGGAGCTTAACGAAAGCCTTAAGGCGGAAGCCGAGCGGTATATATCCTCCGTTCAGATAAGATTGAGCGGAAACGCGCAGCCGCTGCGCTTTTCAATCGGCCAGCGAATACGCCACGATATAATGGGCGCGGGCGTTATAGAGGATATTGATCGCGAAAGAATGGCCTACGTTATCCGCTTTGACTCCATACCTACCCCAAGAAAGATAAACTTCAGGGCAACAAGCCTGAGCGAGGAATAAAAAACAGCGTGTCCCAAATTAAGGGCACGCTGAATCTTTTTTGGAAAATTAAATTTTAGCGTTGTTTACAAACGGCAGCGCCGCGCCTATGGCCGTGGCGAACGTGGCGTTTTCGGGAATGAAGAACTTAACGTCCGATATTTCCTCAACAACGCTCATAACCTTGGGGGCAAGGCTCATGTTGGCAAGGCTGCCCGTAAGTATAACGTCCTTTACGGTGTCGTTTCTCAGCGCGAATACGCTCAGCATACCTACGGTTTGGAAAACCATGTTCACAAGGCCGAAGGCAATGTCGCTCTTCTCCGTGCCGCTTGATATTTTGCCGAAGTTGGACGCGGTTATGTGGGAAGGCAGCATGCCAACGTCGTTTGTGCATATATCCGATATCATAAGGTCAACCTTGTCAAGCCGACCCTTTTCGGCAAGCTGTGCCATGGCGTCGTGATCATTTTCGTGGAACAGGTGGAACGAAAGCCCGGCAAGAGTACCCCCGCCAACGCCGCTGCCGCCTATATGCACGCACCCCAGCTTTCCCGCGCGCACGAACGCCGTGCCTGTGCCAAGGCTTACAACAAGCGCTTCCTCCTTGCCGCTTAAAGCAAGGCCGCCTTTGCCTATGGCTACGAACTCATCTATGCGCTCGGTATGGATTCCGTATATGTCGCCCTTTACAAGCGCCGCGCCAACGCCCGTTATAACAAAGCATGAAACATCGTTTAGCGATATGCCGCGCGTGCTTAAAAAGTTTCCTATGGCGCCGTAAAGAGAGGTAAGCCTGTCGGATGCCTCAACCCTAAGCGTACCTATATGCTGCCCGGATTCCTGGAAACCGGCAATCTTGGTGGTGGAGCCGCCTATGTCTATTCCCAGTACAACTCCCATATCAGTTCGCTCCGTTCATGTTCTGCTGCTTAAGCCACACGGGGGCGGCAACCTTGTATACCAGCGGGGTTATTACGGCCGCGGCAACAAGCTCTATTACGCCGTTAAGGCTTATGAGGGTTGTGAATATGGTCTTGAAAAGCTCAAAGAAGGCGGCGTAGCTTTCAAACATTCCGCCGAATATGTACATGGCGCTAAGAACAAGCACCGTGTTCGTAAGCGTGCCGGCAACGGCCGCTATAAGCGCGCAAATCCAGCTGTCTAAACTCTTGTTCTTGTTAAGCGCCTCAAAAACTATACCCGCCACAAGGCCCACAAGAATTCGGGGCAAAACGGATATAAGCGGATTTGTGAACATTACCCAAAGGGGATTGGTAAACGCGCGTATCATGCAGGTTAAGCCCCAAACAAGGCCTAAAAACGCGCCGTATTTCCAGCCGAGCAGGGTTGCGCCTATGGCAACGACTATGTGCAGGGTTGTTATTTCAACCACGCCGGCGGTGATATAGCCAGTATAGGGAACAACGGTCATAACGATTATGAGTGCGGAAAACATTGCGGCAAGAACAAAGTTGCGAAGATCCTTGCGCTTCATGGGTTTGATGGTTTTGGTCGTGTCCATTGCCAAATCTCCTTTTCAGCAAATGATTTCTGTTAATGCTGGGAATCTGCCCAATAACACGGAGATTATACTTTGAAATCAGAAAATAATCAAGGGAATTGAAACCCGAACGAGTAAATTTTGTCCCAAAACGGGAATAAACTTCGGTACATGAGCGGCCAAATATTGTCTTTACATGTCAGGCAATTGCTAATATAATGACTTTGTATGACTTTTAAGAACTGATATAGAGGTAACTGCTTATGGAAAACAGCGTGGCTGAAAAGCCGGCTAAGAACAAAAAGAAAACGCTTACAATCGTCCTGCTGTCGCTGCTGGCGGCGGTGGTGGTGCTGGGCGGTGTGTTTGTCGCGCTTAAAATAAAGGCGGACAAAGAGGAAGAGGAAAGGCAGAGCCTGCTCAACTCCGGCGTGTTCTATACGGGCATAACCGTAGGCGGCGTGGACGTAAGCGGCATGAGCATGGACCAGGCCAAGGAAGCCCTTAAAGAGGCCGAAGAGAAGCTGACCGAGGATGTGGGCTTTACCGTAACCGACGGCGAGCATACCTATACGATAGAGAAAAGCTTTTTTGACATATCCTACAATACCGAAGAAAAGCTGACCGAGGCCATGGCGGAGGGCCGCGACGACTCGCTTACCCTTGAGGAGCTCAAAAACGGGCTTAGCGACATAGAAACAAACGGCCGCAGCTTTGATATTGATTATACCATTGCCACTCCGGACTTTACGGAGTTCGCGGCGGGCATAGCGGCCGAAATAAACGTTGATCCCGTGGATGCCACGTTCAGCGTGAAGCAGCTTGAAATGAACGATGATACGGACGCGCTCAACGCCGTTAATATAGGCATTGCCGATGACGACACCGTAACCGACCTTAGGGATTTAAGGTTCGATTTTGTTGAGGGCGTGCCCGGAAGCGGCCTTAACGAGCAGGCGCTTATAGACGAGCTTACTTCCCGCACCGAGGCGCGCGAGTTCGGCACCGTTGAATTCACAAGCGAAACCATAGAGCCTCAGGTTACCATAGCCACCATTAAGGAAACGCTGGTTCTGCGCTCAAAGGCTTACACAAGCTATGCCAAGGGCCATTACGGCCGCGCCACCCGCGTGCACAATATGACCAAGGCCTGCGGCCTTATGTACGGCACCGTTCTTCAGCCGGGCGATGTTTTTTCCTGCAATACCCTTCTTGGCGACAGGTATGAAAAATACGGCTGGCAGCTTGCCCCCGCGGTTATAGAGGGCGGCGCGAGCACGGAGGATCAGCCGGGCGGCGGCGTTTGCCAGGTAAGTACAACGGTTTATAACGCCGTGCTTATGGGAGATTACGAAATTGTGTACCGCCAGGCCCACTCAAGCAGGTTAAGCTACGTTCCCGGCGGACTGGACGCGACCATAAATACCGGCACCATAGACTTTAAGTGGAGCAACAATACCACTTCACCCATTTATGTGTTCACCTGGATAGATACCGAGCAGAAGCGTATATGGTGCGAAATATACGGCGAGCCCTTCGGTGCTGACGCGGGCTTTGACGAAATAGAGCTTATAAGCGAAAGACTGCCGGACATAGAGCCCACCGCCGATGAATACATAACCTATTCCGGCCTTGTTGAGCCCTACTGGATGCTTAAAAACGAAGCTAAGACCGGATACGTATACGATACTTATAAGTCCTATAAGCTAAACGGCGAGGAAGTAAAGCGCGAGAAGATAGCCAATACCGTTTATCGCATGCACCCCAGGCGCTACTATGTGTGGCCCGGCTACATTGCGGGCACCCCGCTGCAGGCCGAGTATCAGCTGCCCCTGCCGGAAAAGAACAACTGATCGAATAACAAACCCATTTTCCCCTGCCAAAAAACGGCGGGGGATTTTTTTATACAAAATTAGGCATGTTTTCGCAAAAAATATCAGTTTTTAGCATAAAAGTGGTGACAAATGTCACGAAGTGGTGATATAATCAGACTACATAAATGGGGTGGAGGGGCATCTATACCCATTTATAGAAAATCCGGAGGCTGTAACGAGTGCTGATTGGCTGCTTCGAACATAATATGGACAGCAAGGGCAGGATAATAATTCCCGCCAAATGGCGCTTGGATCTTGGGGCGCGGATAATCGTAACCTGCGGCTTTGCGCGTAAGGGCGAATATCAGTGCCTTATGGGTATGTCCGAAGAAAGATGGATGGCCTTCGTAAACGCCCTTCAAAACGTGTCGCTTGCGGATGTGGTTGTTCAGAAGGCGATAAGAAAGGTTTCGGCATACGCGTGCGAGTGCGAGCTTGATAAGCAGGGCCGCGTGCTGATATCCCCAAAGCTTAGGGAAATGGCATTGCTCGATGGGGACATAATGCTTGCCGGCGCCAATAACCGCATAGAAATCTGGAACCGCGACAAGTGGAACGCGGAGATGGACGACGAAACCGGCTTTGATGACGAAACGCTGCTTGCGCTTACAAGGATACAGAACGGTATATGAGCGAGTTTAAGCACATTCCGATAATGCTTGGCGAGGTTATGAGCCTATTAAAGCCCGAGCGCGGCGGAATATACGCGGACGGCACCCTGGGCGGCGGAGGGCACAGCGAAGCGATACTGAGCGCCCTGCCCGATGGCGGAAAGCTTTACGGCATAGACCGTGACATGGACGCGATAAACGCGGCAACAAAGCGGCTTGAACCATTCGGCGATAAGTTCACGGCACTGCACGGCAACTTTTTTGATATGAAGCGGCTTATGCGGGAGCAGGGCGTTGACAAGCTTGACGGGATACTGATGGACCTTGGCGTTTCATCGTATCAGCTGGACGCGCCGGAGCGGGGCTTTTCCTATAAAGAGGACGCGCCGCTTGACATGAGAATGGACAAGAGCGCGCCGTTCAGCGCATACGACGTTGTGAACGGATACACGAGCGAGCAGCTTTTCATAATAATAAAGGACTACGGTGAGGAACGCTACGCGTCAAGAATAGCCAACGCCATAGTTCGAACCAGGCAGGAGAAGCCGATTGAAACAACGCTTGAGCTTGCGAACATAATAGCCCGCAGCATGCCGGGCGCGGCAAGGCGGGAAGCACAGCACCCAGCGAAGCGAACGTTCCAGGCGATACGCATAGAGGTAAACAACGAGCTTGGCGGGCTTGAAAGAGCGATAGAGGACGCGCACGATTTGCTTGCTCCGGGCGGAGTGATGGCGGTTATAACGTTCCATTCGCTGGAGGATAGGATTATAAAGCAGGCGTTCAGGCGGTTTGAAAAGCCCTGCACCTGCGATCCGCACGCCCCGGTTTGCACCTGCGGCAAGGTGCCCACGGCAAGGATACTTACAAAAAAGCCCCTTACTGCGGGCGAGGAAGAGCTTGAATACAATCCCCGCGCCAGAAGCGCGAAGCTTAGGGCAATAGAAAAGATTTAATTTTTTAGGACGGTGAAAGCAATGGAGGCAGCTGCAAAGAAAAAACAGAATGTATACGCGCCATCAAGGGTGTATTCATATTCAAACGCGGCTACCGCGGAAAAGCTTAACTACGGCGAAGGTGAAGAGGAATACATTCCCGCGCAGATACCGCGCACTCAGCCTAAGCGCCATGCCGCCCCACGAACCCGCATAATAAGGGAAGCAACGCCCGCGGCCAAGCGAAAGCAAAGGCTGCTGCCCAAGCTTGTAAGCGTGGTTGGCGTGCTTACGATAGCGGCTATAATGATAGGCCTTGTTTTCAGGTACGCTACCATAGCAAGCGCCTACAAGGCCATAAACAGTACCGAAAGCAGCATAAAGGAAAGCCAAAGAAGAATTACGGAGCTTGAGGTTCAGCTTGACGAGGCGGTAACGCTTGAGGAGGCTAAACTGGCGGCAGTCGAGGCGGGGCTTAATTACCCCACGGCGGATCAGATAGTAACCGTTAACGGAACGGTAGGCAAATATATGAACGACACGACAAAGACCGAAACGGAAAGCGAAACCGAGCCGGACGGGGGTACGGCAGGCAGCGAGTCATAAGTGGCTTGAGCGCGGAGTGCGACGGCTGATAAAACAAAAAAGGAGGGCGCAGCCTTGGACGCACCGGATGCTTCTGAAAAAAAACGGCTTAAAATAATGCTGTGGATAATACTGGGCCTGTTCCTCCTTCTTTGCGCAAGGCTTGTGAAGATAATGGTGATAGACGGCGAGGAAATGACGGAAAGGGCCGAATCTCAGCAAACGAGAAACACGCTTTTAAGCGCCACAAGGGGAAAGATAATAGATTCAACCGGAACGGTACTCGCGAGAAACGCCACGGCATACAAGATTGTGGTTTGGCCCCAAAGCATAAAGACGGACGAACGCGAAAGGGTGGCAAGGGAGCTTGCGAACCTGCTCGATATGGATTACGCCAGGGTGCTTGAGCGAATAAGCTCGGATAAACAGGAAATTATACTTGCCCGCCAGGTAGAGCGGGAAATTGTTGATAGAATAGACTCCATGAAGCTTGGCAGCGGCGTAGGCACGGCCATAGACACAAAGCGATACTACAGCTCCGGCGCGCTTTTTGCCCAGCTTTTGGGATTCACCACCGTGGATGGCGAGGGTCAGGCGGGGCTTGAGCAGAAATACGACGAGTATCTTGCCGGCACGCAGGGCCGCACAATAGCGGAAACGGACGCCAAGGGCAACGCGCTTGCTTACGGCGTGGAGGAAACGATAGAGGCAACGGACGGCGACGATATAATTCTTACTACCGATGCCGTAATGCAGACCGCGCTTGAAGAAGCGTGCGCCGAGATGCTGGAGGTTAACAACGCCGAAACCGTGCAGGGCATTATAATGGACTGCACCACGGGAGAAATAAAGGCCATAACCACCCAGCCGGACTTTGACCCAAACTCCCCGCCCAGAAGCGACATGGCGGTTTTAAGCTCCGTTATGAGGAACCGCGTTGTGGCGGATTCGTTCGAACCGGGGAACGCGTTTGAGCTTATAACCCTGGCGGCGGCGCTGGACAGCGGCACCGTAACCGCTGAAACGAGCCTTAATTGCGCCGGAAGCTCGGATAAGAGCGGAAACGACGTAACGTGTTCAAAGCGCGGAGGACATGGCGCGCAAACACTTGAGCAAGCTTTGCAGAACGGCTGCGATACCTGCCTTGCGGACATTGCGCTGGAAATAGGAACGGAAAAGTTTTATGACTATTTGTACTCCTTCGGGTTCGGCTCCTCAACGGGCAGCGGAATAAACGGGGAGAGCGCGGGCAACGTAACGCACCAGAAATACGTTACAAAAAGCACGCTTGCCCGCATAGGAATAGGTGAGGAGATAGAGATAACGCCCATTCAGCTTGCCTCGGCCGTGTGCGCCGCGGTAAACGGCGGAAACCTTATGCAGCCCTATGTGGTGGATAGTATAGTGGCACAGGACGGTACGGTGGTGCTGCAGAACAGCCCCACGGTTGTAAGAAGGGTTATAAGCGCGCAAACCTCGGCGCTTGTAAGGCAGATAGCCCAAAATATGGTAACCGACGGCAGCTGCAAGAACGCGGCCGTACCGGGATACGATGTAGGCGGAATGAGCGGCGTTTCCTATTCATCCGATGCCGCCGGACTTACCGTTTCGTTCATAGGATTCGCCCCCGCGGATGATCCCAAATACGTTTGCCTTATATTGGCGGACGGGGCGCAGGTCGGGGAAAAGCTTGGCAATTACGCCGCGGCGCCTTACTTCAGGCAGGTTACGGAAGAAGTGCTTATGTATTCGGCCTATCTTCCCCGGTCAACCGTAGGCAGTGTACTTTTAAGCGACGTTACCGGAACCACGGTAGCCGAGGCCAAGAGCGCGCTTAAGGAGCTTGGACTTGAGGTAATAACTCAGGATGATGAAAACGAGCTTGTAACCGCTCAGGTGCCCGCCGCGGGCTCAACGGTTAAGGCGGGAAGCCCCGTGCTGCTTTACACGGTTATGACAACCGCCCAAACTTCCCAAGAGCTAAGCGAAGAGGACGAAACCGTAACGGTTCCCGATGTTCTTGGCAAAACAAGGCTTGCCGCGAGCGACGCGCTCAAAGCGGCAGGACTCATAATTAAGATAGACCCGCCGGATCAATCCGGCAAAGCGATAAGGCAGTCCCCCGCGGCGGGGGAATCGGTGCTTAAGGGCACCGAGGTGCTTGTTGAATTTTCTGATACGGGAATAGGCTGATGCCTCTTCCGGGAAAGGCGAAGGATGCTGCTTAGTCAACTGGCCAAAGCCACCGAGTGTACGCTTGTTGGTGAGGATATAGAAATAGCAAATATAGAATATGATTCACGCAGGGTGCATGAAGGCGACCTTTTCTGCTGCGTAACCGGAACATTTTCGGACGGACACGCTTACGCGCCCATGGCAAAGGAGCTTGGCGCGGCGGCGCTCGTGGTTGAGCACAGGCTTGATATAGACCTGCCGCAGGTAATAGTTCCCAATACCCGCGTGGCGATGGCGGAGATGGCGGCGGCGTACTACGGCTACCCCTCAAGGGATATGAAGATGGTTGGCGTAACCGGCACAAACGGCAAAACCAGCACCACATACATGATAAAAAGAATAGCGGAGGAAGCGGGGATCAAGGTTGGCCTTATAGGCACCATACACAACCTGATAGGCGACAGGATAATAGAAACCGAGCGCACCACCCCCGCCAGCGTGGACCTTCAGAAAATACTTAGGGACATGAAAAATTCCGGCGTGGAGCTTGTGGTAATGGAGGTTTCGTCCCATGCCCTGGATCAGGCAAGGGTGCACGGGGTGGAGTTCGATATAGGCATATTCACGAACCTTACCCAGGACCATCTGGACTATCACAAAACGTTTGAAAACTATCTTGCCGCGAAAAAGAAACTGTTTACGCAGTCAAAGCGGGCGATAGTGAACGCGGACGATCCGCACTGTAAGGCCATTACAGAGGGCCTCAGCATCCCGGTAACCACATTCGGCGTTAGGGAAAAGGCCGATTTTACGGCAAGCGATATAGAGATTACAACGGCCGGCGCGCAGTTCACCATGAACTCCCCCGAAGGCAGCTTGAATCTTAAGGTTAATATACCGGGACTTTTCAGCGTGTTTAACGCGCTTGGCGCCGCGGCGGCGTGTACGCTGCTCGGGTTTGATACGGACGATATAAAAGAGGGTCTTTCCAAGCTTAAGTCCGTATCGGGCAGGCTTGAGCCCCTGCCCACGGATGGGGATTACAGCGTTTTGCTGGACTATGCCCATACCCCGGACGCGCTTGAGAACGTGCTGCGCACGGTGCGCGGCTTTGCCCGCGGCAGGGTTGTTACCCTGTTTGGCTGCGGCGGCAACCGTGATAAGGCCAAGCGCCCCATAATGGGCGAAATAGCCGGCAGATTTTCGGATTTCCTTGTTGTGACAAGCGATAATCCGCGCGATGAGGAGCCCATGAGCATTATAAACAGCGTGCTTGAGGGCGTGAACAAATCCGGCTGTCCCCACGTTGTTATAGAGGATAGGCGCGCCGCCATAAAATACGCGCTTGAAAACGCGAAAGAGAAGGACGTTATAGTCCTTGCCGGCAAGGGGCACGAGAATTATCAGGAAATAGGCGGCGGAAAGCGCCACTTTGACGAAAAGGAAATTGTGGCCGAGCTTTTGGAAGAGCTGGGCAGAAAATAAATCGAACGGGCTAAACACCCTTTATCGGAGGAGATAAATGAAGTTTGCTGTATTGGCGTTTATTGTTTCGGCGGCCGTGACAATGCTTCTGGCGCCGGTTATCATACCGATGCTCAGGCGGCTTAAATTCGGCCAGAACGAGCGCAGCGACGGTCCGCAGAGCCACCTTACCAAGGCAGGCACCCCCACCATGGGCGGAATGATGTTCATAGCGGGCATAATCGTTGGCACAATAGCGTTTTCGCTTAACGCTACGGAGCTTGTGCTCCCCGCGCTTTTAGGCATGGCGGCGTTCGCGGTTATAGGCTTCCTTGACGATTTTCTTAAGGTTAAGCGCAAAAACACCGTTGGTCTCAGGCCTTATCAGAAGATTATAGCGCAGTTTGTGGTTGCCTTCGTGCTGGCGCTTTACGCTTACGGCTCCCCCTTCGTGGGCTCAAAGATATACCTCGCGTTTTTCAAAACCGAGTGGGATCTTGGCATATTCTATATACCGGTAATGATGTTCATCATAATCGGCACGGTTAATTCCGTAAACCTTACCGATGGTCTCGACGGCCTCTGCTCAAGCGTTTCGCTTGTTTATTCCCTCAGCATGACGGCTATGTTCCTGCTTATGGCGTCCACGGCGCTTACCGTTTCAAGTGCGGTGTCGTCCCAGTACGCCGCGGAGCTTGACTCAATGGCCATATTCGCGGCCGCGGTAGCCGGCGGCTGCATGGGCTTTTTGAAAAACAACACCTATCCCGCCCGCGTGTTTATGGGCGACACGGGTTCCATGGCGCTTGGCGGGGCGATAGCCGTAATGGCCATGTTCAGTCGCAGCGTGCTGCTGCTTGCCATAATGGGCGGCTGCTTCGTTGCCAGCAGCGTTTCCTGTATACTGCAGGTGGGCTCCTATAAGCTGAGAAAAAAGCGTATATTCAAAATGGCTCCGCTGCATCATCATTTTGAACTGCTGGGCTGCACCGAAACCCATATAGTTTCGGCGTATACGATAGTAACCGTATTCCTTTGCTTAGTGTGCCTTCTGGCATATCTATAAATTTTTTATTAGGTCGTTCGGTGCGTGCGGGCGAAGCCGTGGTTCCTTGGCGCTTGGCACGGCGTGCGCTTAAAGGTTAAGACGCTTGAGACAGAGCGCGGCTCTTTTGTCTCAAGCCTCCTGACCGGCATCGAACGGCCTCTTTTTTTGAATTAAACGCTAAAAGCGTATATAATAAAGTTTAATACGGACTTCAACCATAAGGGGGAGGTAAAACAGATGAATAAGAACGGTAAAAAGGCCGTGGTAATAGGCATGGCCAAAAGCGGTATCGCGGGCGCGAGGCTGCTTTATAATCTTGGGTACGATGTTACGATTAACGATATGAAAACGGATATTCCGGGCCTTGAGGAGGCACTTAGCGGCATTGAGTACACAAACGCCTTGGGTGTTGACCACGCGCAGGCCGTAAAGGGCGCGGACCTTGTTATGCTAAGCCCCGTTGTGCCTATATTCAGCCCCTTTGTGGAGCAGGCACGCGCGGCGGGCGCGGAGGTTATAGGCGAAATAGAGCTTGGCTACCGCTGCTCAAACCGCGGAACGAAATTTGTATGCATAAGCGGCACAAACGGCAAAACCACAACCACCGCCCTTACCGGGGAGCTTTTCAAGGCGGCGGGAAAGCGCACGTTCGTGCTTGGCAATATAGGCGTGCCCATAACGGCGCACGCGCTTGAAACAAAGGAAGGGGACTACGTTGTGGCGGAAACGGCGGCGCTTCAGCTTGAGAGCATACAAAGCTTCCACGCAAACGCCTTCGGCATGCTGAATATAACCGAGGACCATCTGAACCGCTTCCAGTACAAGATGGAAAATTACATTGCCGCCAAATGCCGCGGCTTTGAAAACCAGACGGAGGAGGACTTCGCCGCGCTCAATTACGATGACCCGATAGTTAGGGATATGGCAAAGCTTACCCGCGCGCGCGTTCTCTATTTTTCGCAGGAAATCGAGCCTGAAAACGGCGCGTTCATCCGCTCCGGCAGGATTATATTCCGCCTGGACGGCAAGGAAACCGACCTTATCGCCACGGACGAGCTGAGAATACCCGGCAAGCATAATATAGAAAACGCGCTTTGCGCCGTTTGCCTCGCAATGTGCCAGGGACTTGACGCGGAGGCCGTAAGGCGCGGGCTTAGGGATTTCCCCGGCGTTGAGCACAGGATTGAGTTTGTTCGCGAAAAGGACGGCATAGCCTGGATTAACGATTCAAAGGGCACAAATCCGGATTCCACCATAAAGGCCGTGCAGGCCATGACAAGGCCCACGATACTTCTCTTGGGCGTTGGCAACTACGATAAGAAAAGCGACTTCACGCCGCTGTTTGAGGCCTTTGACGGCAAGATAAAGGCCGTTATAGCAAGCGGGCTCAACGTGCCCGCCATACAGCGCGCGGCGGAGAAAACGGGCTATTCCCCCGTTTACGTAAACGACGGCCCCATGATAGATATGCTTAAGCAGGCCGAGAGCCTTGCCGAAAGCGGGGACGCCGTGCTGCTTTCCCCGGCGGCCGCAAGCTGGGGCATATACGATAACTATGAGCAGCGCGGTGAAATATTTAAGGATCTTGTAAACAAGCTTTAATTAAGCCATAGGCTAAGGAGAGAAATTTGGAGCAGGTAAGCAGCTCCCCGGCGCTTAACTCCCGGGGAAAAGTACAGAATACAAGAATGAGGCCGCTGGTTTCAAGAACCGGGCCCCTTGATTTCGCGCTGCTTATAACGGTTGTCATTCTCTGCGCCTTCGGCCTTGTTATGGTATTTTCCGCCAGCTACTACTATGCCCAGAACAAGAATATGGACAACGGCTTTTATTATCTTAAAAACCAAAGCATGTTCTTCGCGGTGGGCTTTGTGATGATGATTGGCCTAAGCTTTTTTGACTACCATATTCTTGAAAAGCTTAAAACGTTTGCCCTTATAGCAATGGTGGCGCTTATGCTGGCGGTTGTTTTCTGGGGCGTTGAAAGAAACGGCGCCAAGCGCTGGCTGGACTTTTCAAAGCTTGGCATACCGCTTTCCTTCCAGCCTTCGGAGATGGCAAAGTTCGTGCTGGCGCTGTATATGGCCTCCTTTATGGCAAAGCGGCAGCAGCTTATGACCAGCTTCAGCCGCGGCATTATGCCCATGCTTATGATAATGGCCCTGTTCGCGGTGCTTCTGCTTGCGCAGAAAAACATGTCCATGATGGTTATAATGCTTATGACCGGCGTTGTAATGCTGTTTTTCGGCGGGGCAAGGATAAAGCACCTGCTGATACTTGCCGCAATAGGTATTCCGGTTCTTGTAATAGCCGTTTTAATGGAGGATTACAGGGTGCAAAGGGTTACCATGTTCTGGGACCCCTGGACAAGCACGGCAAAAGGCGCGTATCAGCTGCGCCAGTCGCTTATAGCGCTGGGCTCGGGCGGCATATTCGGCAAGGGGCTTAACTTCAGCCGGCAAAAGCTGCTGTTTCTGCCTTACGGCGAAAGCGACTTTATATTCGCCATAATCGGCGAGGAGCTTGGGCTTGTGGGCAGCGTGCTGCTGCTTGGCGTGTACGCGTTCCTTGTATATAGGGGCATACGCATAGCAATGCGGTGCAAGGATCGCTTCGGCAGCCTTCTTGCCGCGGGAATAACAAGCGTTATAGGTATGCAGGCGATAGTTAATATTGCCGTTGCCACAAGCAGCGTACCTACCACGGGCCAGACCCTGCCGTTTATTAGCGCGGGCGGCACAAGCCTTGTTATATTCCTGTGCGCCGTGGGCATATTGCTGAATATTTCAAGAAACACGCAGTAATATATACTGTCAATTCCGCGTGACGGGCGGAGCAAGAATAAATTCGAAGGGAAAGCAAAACCGTGAACGGAGAAGGGAAAGAGCCATGGCGTGATGACGAGGCCGAAATTAGGCGCCGGCTGAATCTTAGGCCCTTCAAACGCGCGGAAGAAAGCGAAAACGAGGCCGAGGAGGCCGATAAAACCGAAGACAATACCGAATATTCGGACAATACGGAAGATACATTTGATAATACGGAAGCCGCGGAAGATACCGAAGAGAGCGGCGAAGACGAAGAAGAAAACAGCCAAGACGAAGAGAACGAAGATGAAGACGGGGGCGAGGAGGACGCCGAGGCGGACGCGGAGAATACCAATCCGTTTGAGGACGAGCCTTTTTTCGTGCCCGATGAAGAAGAGAAAGAGCCGAAGAAAAAGAAGCGCACCGTTGGAGAAGCACGGCGCGATGACATAAGGCGCAAAAGAAAGCTTACCGAAAAGGAAAAGCGCACAAGGCAAAGAAAGAAAAAGATAATAAAGATTGCCCTGTTCGCGACCGTTTCCGCGGCGCTTATCGCGGCCGCCGCAGTCACCTATTTTATGCTTATTGTGGACAGCATAGAGGTATACGGCTGCACGCATTACGATGTTGAGGAGCTTATTAAGGCTTCCGGCTTAAGCGTTGGCAAGCACATGTGGCTTGAGCGTGTGAGCGAGGCTGAAAGCCGAATGGAGCAAAACGCGTATATAGCCACGGCGGACGTTATAAGGGTTTATCCGAATAAGCTTGTTGTAAACATAACCGAGCGCGAGGAGGCGGCCGTGCTTGTGGGCATGAACACGCAGGCCGTAATAGATAAGGACGGATACGTGCTTTATATAGGCGCGCGCGCCGATTACTCCGGCCTTATTCAAATATCCGGCATGGGCAGCAGCGGCTACCACGTTAACCAAAGGCTTGGCGAGGAATCGGACTTTAACTCCCGCACCATGATAACCCTGCTTGAGGCCGTGTATTCCGCGGGCCTTGAAAACGAGATAACCTGCATAGAGCTTGGAAATCCGCTGAGCATAAATATGGAAACCGCGTCCGGCGTTACAATACACCTTGGCCAGAGCGACAACGCGGAGGAGAAGCTTGCTTCCTTCAAAACCATTTTGCCTACCCTTAAGTCCATGGGCTACGCTTCCGACGGCACGCTTGACCTTTCGGCCCAGGGAGATCCGGTATATTCGCCGGAGAAAACGCCGGAGCCTGTTATAACGGCCGAGCCGAGCGACGCCGTTACGGACAATACAGGCACCACGGAGGAAGTGAGCGCGACACCCACGCCCACGCCCGATCCGAACTCAACGCCTGCGGCAAGCGGCACCGCTTCGCCCGAGGCTACGCCTGTGCGTACTCCGTCACCCACGGACGCGTTCTCCGGATGATAAAAATAATCAAACTTTTACGAACAGAGTTTTAACTTGAAATTGAAAATAAGATTGCGTTACCTGTTGCGAAATAGGTCTTATTTGTGGTATGCTTTAATCAGCTATATAATGCGCCCGGCGAATACGGCAAAGGAGGGGCACGATGGGTCAGAGCACGGCAATACTCGATATCGGCAGTTCCAAAATCATCTGCCTCATCTGCGGAACGGACGGCCGGGGCGGTATACTGGTTCAGGGCGCGGGTATAAAGGAATACCCGGGCTATAAGCGCGGCGCGTTTGAGGACGAGCAGCAGCTTGCGGACGCGGTGCTTGACGCTTTAAGCGTTGCCGAAACCGAGGCAAGGCACAGGGTTAGGGACATTTCTGTTGGCGTTCCCGCCCCGTTTACCAAGCTTATAATGCAGCGCGGGGAGATTGACTTTCGCGGCAAGCAGCGGCGCATAACGCACCGGGATATAGACAATGTTATAAACGCTTCGCTTGATTTCGCGGCGCCGGAGGGATATTCGCTTATCCATTCAACGCCCGTTGAGTTCAGCGTGCAGGACGCTGTCCGTTCGGATATGCCCATAGGCGTTATGGCGGAGGGCTTTAGCGCGACGGTTTCGCATCTTTATGTTGAAAACCATTTTAAGCAGCTTATAAGCGACGCTCTGCTTCGCGTGGGGCTTGACGCGGATATGTACATTGCCGTTCCCTTAAGCGAAGGAGTGTTCGTGATTCCCGAAAAGGAGCGCTCAGACCGGGCGGTGCTTATAGATTCAGGCTTTACGCATACGGATGTCTGCGTTGTTAAAAACGCGGCGCTTGTGGATATGCGCTCCATACCCGTGGGCGGCATGCACTTCACTTCCGATCTGGGCTACGGCATAGGCATAAAGGAAACGGTTGCCGAAAACGTAAAACGCAGGTATGTTTATTCTCTTGATTATCAGGACAGTATAGATACCATTCGCGTGCCCGGCGGCGGAACGATGTATGTTGAGCATGAGGCGATACAGTATATTATAGAAGAACGCACAAGGGAGCTTTGCCGCCTTATAAAAGAGGCGTTTACCGAGATGGGCGTTGAGATTACGCCAACCCTTCCCGTGTATATGAGCGGCGGCGGGGTAACGCTTATGCGCGGCTGCTGCGAATTTATGGAGAAGGAACTCGGTACGGCGGTTCAGGTGCGTATGCCCTGGATGCCCAGGCTGTCCTCTCCGAACTACGCGAGCGCGTTTTCGGTAATGGACTTTGTAATGCATGCGTCCGATGAGGACAATGCCGGCAGGCTTGAGGGCGCCGGCGCGAACAAAAACGTATTAAAAAAGCTGATAGACTTATTCAAATAACGAGGAGGACATTAAAATGCCGTTTGGACTGGATTTTGAGAGCAGCCAGCCTGCACAACTTAAGGTGGTTGGCGTAGGCGGCGCGGGCAACAACGCCGTGAACCGTATGATACAGTACGGCCTTAAGGGAGTTGAATTCATATCGGTAAATACCGATAAGCAGGCGCTTGATAATTCCCGCGCGGGGCAAAAGGTTCAGATAGGCGTAAAGGCTACCAAGGGCCTCGGCGCGGGTGCTGATCCGGAGGTTGGCCGCAAGGCGGCGGAGGAAAGCCGCGAGCTTATAACGGAAGCCATTAAGGACAGCGACCTTGTATTCATAACCGCCGGCATGGGCGGCGGCACCGGCACCGGCGCGGCTCCTATAGTTGCGGCGTGCGCGAAGGAACTGGGCATTCTTACAATAGGCGTAGTTACCAAGCCTTTCGGATTTGAGGGCAAGGTAAGGATGAACAACGCCATAAACGGCATTACCAATCTGAAGGAAAACGTGGATACCCTTATTATTATCCCGAACGATCGCCTGCTTGATACAGTAAACAACGTAACCTTCACGGAAGCGTTCAGCATAGCGGACGATGTTCTTCGCCAGGGTATTCAGGGCATAAGCGACCTTATCTCTCAGCCCGGCGTTGTAAACCTGGACTTTGCGGATATTCGCACCATAATGCGCGAGCGCGGCATGGCTCACATGGGCATTGGTATGGCAAGCGGCGAGAACCGCGGCATAGAGGCGGCCAAGCAGGCGGTTGAGAGCAGCCTTCTCGAAACCAGCATAAACGGCGCGCGCGGCCTTATAATCAACATCACCGGCGGCCCGCAGATGGGTCTGAAGGAAGTAAACGAGGCGAGCGAGTTCATTCGCAACTTTGCGGATCCCGGAGCGAACATCATATTCGGTGCCGGCATAGACGACGAGCTTGGCGATGCTATCCGCATAACCGTTATTGCCACCGGCTTTGAGGGCGCGGAGCAGACCGTTGACAAGCGCGATTCCCGCCCGACCGTGGGCTCAACCAAGAGTCAGCGCGACCAGAGGGAGCCCGAGGTATGGTACGAGCGCCGCTCAAAGAAGAGCGAGTATTCCGCCCCCGCTCAGGAGGAGGAAGAGGTTACCTCCCGCGTAACCCGCAAGGACCTGAACAAAACCGAGTATAACCCCAAGGAAAAGAATAACCTTGACCTGCCCAGCTTCTTAAGGAACCGCGGCGAGTAAAAAGATAAGTAAGCAGAAGAGAGCCTTAAAGGGCTCTCTTTTTGTATGTACCTAAAAGCGTGCAAAAAGGAGGC
>CAVIJJ010000016.1:0-41493 GCA_963643205.1 bacterium
AAATAAAAACGTAAAAATGGCTTGTAATTCTTTATAATCTATAATACAATATACAGGAAACTTAGCCGAATATACCGCGCGGCAAGGGGAATGCTCTGCCGGACGGCGTAAATGTACAGATGAAGAACGTGATTTGAAATACCGACACAGGCGGGAGGGGGCCATCACGGCAGGCGGCGTATTCGGCGAAAGTAATGCGGATTGCGGATTGAATTAAAACTTAATAGGAGGGGGACAAATGAGCAAAACCAAGAGGGTTTTGTCCGTTTTGCTATCTGCGGCTATGCTTATATCGCTGGTCGCGGCTATTGCTATAGCGGACGACAGCCTATGCACAATCATCATCAACTACGTATTTGAAGACGGCACACAGGCCGCCAATCCATGGACGGCCACAATCGCTAAAGGAACAAGCTACAATAAAAGAGTATCAAGCCCGACCGTTGTGGGGTATACGCCCGACGAAAGTTCGGTTGATGTTAATGTCGCGGATGCGAGCGGAAACGTAACCAAAACGGTAACGTATTCTCCCGCGCTTGTTAGCTTTACCGTAAATCACTATACCCAAAACGTTACAAACGATAAATACACCCTTGTCAGCACGGAAACTAAAACCGGGTATACAAAGAGCGCGGTGGGCGAAAGCCTTGCCAAGACATACCCCGGCTTTACCGCGCTTCTTTACGACACAACCACTTTAATCGCTGCGGACGGCAGCACGGTGGTTGAGATTTACTATGACCGCAACTTTTATCTGATAAGCTTTGAGCTTGACGGCGGCTACGGCACGGAGCCCATGTACGCTAAATTTGGCGACATGATAAGGGCGGCGAATCCCACCAGGGCCGGATATACGTTTGCGGGTTGGGAGCCCGAGCTTGAGCAGGGCGCGACCATTCCGGCAGAAAACAAAACATACACGGCAAAGTGGAAGGCGGATGATTCCGTTAATTTCAGCGTTGTTTTCTGGTATGAAAACGCGGACGACGCAGGCTACAGCTACGCCGGCTCCTTAACCGAATCCGCCGCGATAGGCGCGACCAAGTCAAGCGCCGATTATCAGAGCGCGAACTTTACCGGCAAGGACTCAAACCACTTTACCTATAATTCCGACAAGGCCGAAACCGTAACCGTGAAGGCGGACGGAAGCAGCGTGCTGAACGCGTATTTCACAAGGAATACGTATACGCTTACGTTTAAGAAACTGACCTGCACGAAAACAAGCATATTGCATTCGCATTCCGACAGCTGTTATAGCAATATAACTATAACTGCCAAATACGGCGCGGATATTCACTCCAATTTCCCGATTAAGAATGGGGACGATACCATCTGGTGGACCGTGCCTGACGGATGCGAATCGTTTGAGAAAGGAAACCATCTGGGCAGTATAGACACCATGCCCGGCGAGAACATAACGTTCAAGCAATACGGTTCCGAATCCGGCGCGAAGATATACTATTATGTTGAAACGCTGAGCGGAGCGACCGGAGACAGGGCCTATAACGGCAAAAACTACAAGCTGTATAAGGTAATAGACCTTGATTACAGTTCAAGCGTAAAACTTACGTATAAGGAAGAGTTCCACCCCATCACCGGCTTTACGCAGGGCGACTCCAATCCTACCCTGCCAAAGGACGGCAGCGTAAGCATGGAAAAGGAAAACTACCTGTATTACACGCGCAACAGCTATAGCCTTAGGTTCTATAACTACGATGCCGAGCTTACGGACAAGGCGGCGAGCGCGCAGTATGAGGCGCCGCTTAGTGGATATAGCTTTATTCCCTCTTATCCCGCGAACCTTGAGCCCAACGCGTACGAGTTCGCAGGCTGGTACACCACCGCCGGCTGCTACGACGGCTCCGAGGCTGACCTTAGCACAATGATTATGCCCGCGAGCGACGTGATGCTTTACGCCAAGTGGGCACCCGTTACCCATACCGTAACATTCGCCCAAGCCGAGGCAGGAGAATCCCTTGGCGCGGCGCAGGTAGCCCACGGCAGCGAAATAGACGGCATAACCGACCCCACGAACGGCAACTATACGTTCATAGGCTGGTTCTATAAGGATGAAAACGGCGTTGAGCACGCGTTCACGCTTTCAATGCCCGTAAAGAAAAGCCTGAATCTTTACGCCAAGTGGAGCAGCAACACCCTTGTCAGCTACACGGTAAATTATAAGTGCGGCGATGAGGTAATAGCCGCGCCCACAACCGGAAGCGCCCTTGCCGGAACCACCAAAACGTTCGAGGCAAAGGTTGGCATAGCCCTTAAAAACGGCTATCAGGAGGGCTATTTCCCCGCAACCAACAGCCATTCAATAGTAATGGATATAAACGGGACTAACGAATATACGTTTGAGTATGTGGCCAAGGAAAAGGTTAAATATACCGTAAAATACCTTGAGGTCGGCACGAATAACGCGCTCCACGCCGAGAAAACGGCCGAAACCACATACGCCGTAATAACCGAAAAGTTTGAGCAGGTTGAGGGCTACGCCCCCGACGCCTATCAGAAGCGGCTTGTGCTCAGCGCCGATGAAGCGGAGAACGTTATAATATTCCTGTATCAAAAGGACGAAACCCACGCACCCGTGCAGGTTACGCACTATATTCAGAATATAGCGGGCGAGGGATACAGCGAATATCAGTACAGCACAAACCTTAACGGCGTAATAGGGCAAGTGTACAGCGAAAGCGCCCTTACCATACCGGGTTTTGCCTATAATGCCGGCGCGAGCACCGCGAGCGGAACGCTTACCGCTAAGGGCCTTGAGCTTAAGCTGTATTACGACAGAATCGAGTACCCCTACGAATTCAGGTTCGTGAATAACGAGGGCGAAACGATAGCCGATCCCGTAAGGGGCAAGGCCAGGTACGGCGCGCAGGCAACCGAGAGCTGCAAAAACCTTGAAAGCGACGGCTGGCTTCTGAACGGCGGCGAGAACGGCGCAATTACAATAGCCATAGAGGATGGCGAAGCGGCCGCGAAGAATGTTTATACGTTCAAGTATGATCCGTTCTATACCGTAAAGCATGTGCAGAGCGGAACGGTAGCGAAAACCGACAAAAATATAATGACAAACGGCAATAAGGTAAGCCTTACAAACGCCGTTTCGGCAGGATATCTCTACGGCGGAGCGTTCACAAACGAGGCCTGCACAGATGTGCAGGCATTCGCCTCCGGCGAGAACGCCATTATATTCACCCCTGTGCGCGGAGCCACATACTATATTTGGGAGGTAAACGAAAAATACCTTGTACCGAAAACGTATACAATCACCCGCACGGATGTGAACCACGGCAATGTTTATCAGGTTACGGATCTTTATCTGCTTACCGCGGCGGACAGGGCGCTGTATAGCGAGGTTGGCTTTGAAAAGGGCGGCGCAAACATACTCAGCGAAACTCTTTACGGTAAAATAAGCATTGTGTACTACGTAACCCATAATCTCAAGGAGGAACTTTACGTTAAGGACGGCGTAATGAGCCTGACCGCCAAGGGCGAAGAAGCGCCTAAGAACAGGGACACGGGCTACATTGCCGTATACAAGCTTACGGATAGCGAGTTCGATTCATTCAGGTCAGGCCCCTTCACGTTTACGCCGTATTGGATAACGCTTGACGGCATAAGGGTAACGGGCACTAAGGTGAGAACCTGCACTTATACCGTGGGAGCGAAAATGATAGACGTGAACGATCAAGCCGTAGAATCCGCCGAATCGCTTGGCGGCTCCGCGGGAGGGGAAGGCCTTAACGCCGC
Source organism: bacterium (assembly GCA_963643205.1). Lineage (GTDB taxonomy): Bacteria > Bacillota > Clostridia > Christensenellales > CAG-138 > Phil1. The sequence continues at coordinate 3,763 of CAVIJJ010000016.1, forward strand.
CGCCTCTTACGCGCTTACCAGCATGGAAGGCGCAGCGGAGGAAGCAAAGCCTGTTGCGAACCCCGACGAAACGGAGATAACCACCGAACCTGTAGCCGCGCCCGATATGACGTACACCGGCGAAAGGAACCTTCTTCGCGTAAGGTGCAGCTACACTATGCTTACCAATTCCGCCAAGCTTATATCCGCCCTTGATACCGCGGAGTGCGCGGAGGCCGGCTTTATAGTGAATGGCGTAACCTATAAGTGCGAAAGCTTTAGCGAAACCGTTTCGGGATACGGCGCAAGGTATCTTTTCGGATCAAGCGCCGAGGGTGCCATGCTCATGAGCGTTGATCTGCCGCTTGAGGGCTTTAGCGACGGGCAAACCGTGAATATAACGCCTTACATGGTAACCGCCGACGGCACTGCGGTTTACGGCGAAACCTACGCCGCCACTTACCGCGCCTGGCAGGGCCTTGTGGGCTGAGAAGGGGGGAAGAGCATGATTAAGCGCAAATTCATAATGCCGGATATAGCCCCGACTCCCGTACCCGATACGACCATAGAGGTTCCGCTTTCCGCCGAAACGCATTTCCAAAGCCCCGGCTCGGGCATAACGGATATGATGCTGCCGGATGGCACCGTGGTGCGTGTTGATCGGGACGGCAACATTTTAAGAGATCCTGTACAATAAGCTTGGCTTATTGCATTAAAAGGAATTACAATAACCTAACAATGCCGCATTTCCCAACAGAACCGGGGGGATGCGGCCCTTTTTATACACATCGTTTATTGAAAAGCAAAGCATAAGAGTGTATAATACATAGGTTAAAATGGATGATATAGCCCGTGTTGGCGGCATGGGCTTAAACTGCAACAAAAGGTTGCATAAGGAGGAAAAATGAGCAGGACCAAAAAGCTGCTGTCTTCTGCGATAGCGGTGGCTTTACTTGCGTGTTTTATTGCGGGTATAGCCATAGCGGACGACAGCCTCTGCACGATCAAAATCAATTATCTGCTAAGCGACGGCACCAAGGCCACATCGCCCTGGACAACCACCGTGGCGCGCGGAAGCAATGTTTCAAAAACCGTGAAAAGCCCTACCATAGCGGGGTATGAGGCCGATAAGACCACGGTTGACGTATCGTGCGCCAATATTCAGACGAATATGCAGTATACCGTAACCTATTCCCCGGCAGAGGTAACGATTACGGTAAAGCACTATAAGCAAAACGTAGCGGCGAGCGGCTACGATCTTTTTGAAACCGTAAAGGAAACGGGCACCACCGGTTCCGCCGTTGGCACGGATATAGTTAAGGATTATGAGGGCTTTACGGCCCTGCCCTTTGATTCATCCGAAGCGGTAGCGGCGGATGGCGGCACCGTAGTTGAAATATATTACGACCGCAACTATTATCTTATAAGCTTTGATCTTCAGGGCGGCTCCGGCATAGAGCCCCTTTATGCCCGCTACGGTTCACCGATAAGCGTGGAAACCCCCACCAAGGCCGGCTATACGTTTGCCGGCTGGAGCCCGGAGCTTCCCGCCACCGTGCCCGCGGAAAACACAACCGTTACCGCCAGCTGGACCAGCGCAAGCGATAAGGTAAGCGTAAATGTGGCTATATGGGGCGAAAAGGCGAATTCCGAGGAATACGAGTTTGTAAAGAGCTTAACGCTGGATGTAAACAGCGATCTGCAGCTTAATCCCGAGGATTTTGATTCTACCTTTATCTGCGCTATACCCGAGCATACTCATTCAAGCAAATGCAGCACCTGCACTCATACATCCCACAGCCTTTCCTGCTATGGCTTAAGCAGCGCTAATAAGGCTGACTTAGACGAGGATATTTGGGAAGGCATAACGGAGTCCGCCAGCGATCGTTATAATCTGCAGGACCATATTTATTATGTTTACGATTATGGTATGTTTTGGAGTGAAGAGTATTTTTGTTATGTCACATTCGAAAACGGCCAATATGTAGCATATAAATACGAGGATGTCGACGATGCCGAAAGGTATTTGGGCAATCAGACCGCGGACAGGTACGCGCGGGAGATAAAAGAGCAGGAATACTGGTCTTACTTTACAAGCAAAAGATACGACTACTTTATGGAATATGAGCCCGTTTGCAAGGGGCACACGCATTCGGCGGACTGCTTTTCCTGCGGCCAGGCGGAGCATACGCATACAAGCGCCTGCTATACCGCGTCCACATACGCTTCCAAGCTGAACATGGACTCAAAGTATTGGAAATTCGTAAATAGCGACGTTACCAAGAACGCGGACGGAACATATACCGTAAATCTTTATTATGACAGGCAGGTATACACGCTGCATTTTCGTAATCAAACCGTAGAGAGTGACAGGCCTTCGGAGCATGATGAGCTTGGAGCCATAACCGCTAAGTGGGGCGCGGACATAACCTACAGCTTCGGACATAATCTGCGCTTCTGGAGCAGGGAACCTGACGGCGGCGGTGAAGAAACGGTTTACTTGAGAACAATGCCGGCGGAGGACCGCGTATATTACGAGGTAACAACCGAAAGAAATATTGAATACGGATACTACCGTGTGGCGAATGAGGACGGCACGGGTTACGACCGTATACTCGAAAGAATAAAAAGATCCACATGGGGATTCCCGGACGTGAAAGTTGAGGAGGAAGACTTCCTTACGTTTGAGGGCTACACGCTGAATACGGAAAAGAGCCCTAAGGAAGGCGATTTTTACCGTTTTAGCAATTTCTTTTATGAGCGCAACGAATATACGTTAAGCTTTGTGGGATACGATGGCAGCGTTGTAAATACCGAGACCGTAAAATACGATTGCCATATATCTCAATATAAGGACTATGTGCCGGAATTCCCGGAGGAGCTTGATCCGGAGCTTTATGAATTCGCCGGCTGGTACCTTATGGAGCAGTGCTACGAGCCTTCCAAGGTTAATTTCGAAACCCAGCGCATGCCCCTGAACGGGCTTAAGATTTATGCCCACTATGTGCGCAAGCAGGTAAGCGTTAACGCGTACCTTACCAAGGAGGCTATGGCAGCCGGCAGCGACCCGATATACTCCGTAAGCGGGCTTACCTGTGGCAGCGTTATAGATCAGCGGATAGAAACCCCCGTAAACGGCGAGTATGCGTTCGCCGGTTGGTACTATATTGACGAAAACGGCAGCGAGCGCGGCTTTGATTTCTCTATGCCGATAGAGAGGAACATAAATGTTTATGCCGCGTGGACAAGCGGCACGGCTGTGCAGTATGCAATTCATTATGCTCTTGAATCCGGCGAGCTTATAGCGGACGATACCGTGGGCTACGCAATAGACGGAGCCACAATTACCGTTAATGCCAAAACGGATGTTGAACTGAGGCAGGGCTATACCGTAGACTATCTGCCGCAGGTGGGAAGCTGTGAGCTTAAGATAGGCCTTGGCGAAGCTAATGAGTTTACGTTTGTGTATACTCAAATAAGCGAGGTAGAGATTACAACCAGGTTTATCAATAAGGCTACCGGTGAGGAGCTGAAGCCGTCCATTACCGAAACCGCGCGCAAATGCGGCACGGTAACCGTTGAGTTCGATATAATCCCCGGCTATGTTCCCGATGCGTACTCAAAAACGGTTATACTCAGCTCCGATTCCGAAAAGAACGTTGTAACCTTCTACTATACGCAGAATAGCAATTATGGGCCCGTACAGGTTATTCACTATGTTGAAAATCTGAGCGGCGGCTATGATGTGTATTTGGAAGAAAACATTGAGGCGGAGCGCGGGACGTCCTATACGCCTGAGAAGCTTAGCATAGAAGGCTTCAGCTGCAATGAAGGCGACAGCGATTTGACTACCCAGTATATAGGCACGATGGGTTGGAAATTTGAACTGTATTACGAAAGAAACCTGGTTGAGTACACGGTAAAATATGTGGCCTCCGACGATCCTGCAGAGCCCGGGAAGGTGCTTTGGAGCGAAACACGTGAAGGATATTTCGGAATGCCGGTCAGCGCGGCAGCGAGCGAATACACGGCAAACAATACCTATTGCCTGCTTGAAACCGAAACGAGTGAAAAGAGCATCACTCTCGGTGCGGACGCGAACAGCAACGAGATAATATTCTGCTACTATCCCTGCTACTTTGTGGCGCATGTTCGCGAGGGCGAGGAAACAACCGTTGAAACCGTACGCTTCTGCGGCACCGATGCGGCCGAGAACCTTACTCAGCTTGTGAGCGAGGGTTATATTTACGGCGGCGCGTTCACGGACGAAAGCTGCACCACGCCTTACGGCTTCGGCACGGGCGAAAACGGCCTTGTGTTCACCAATACGCTTGGCGCCACGTACTACGTGCGCGAGGTAAGCGAAAGCTACCTTACCCCCAAAACTTACGCCGTATCACATAAGGTGAATGGGGAAGACACCGTATATCAGCTTTATCTTATGAGCAATACGGACAGCTGCAAGTATCAGTACGCGGGCTTTGAGATAGGCGGCAACTATGCCCTTACAGATTCCCTGTACGGCACCGTAAACGTGACCAAGAATGGCGAGCTTTATAACCAGCTTTATGTTAAGAATGGCGTAATCCGCTCCTCTTCTGCCGAGGTTACCGACCGCGACGAGGGCTACATTGCCATGTATAAGCTCTCCGATGAGGAGTTTAAGGCATTTAAGGAAGGCAACCTTGAGTTCAAGGCCTTCTGGGTAACGCTTGACGGCGTGCTTGTAACGGGCACAACCGAAAGGAACTGCACATACGTTAACGCCAGCACAAAGATAAACGTTGAAAACACCGTTACCGGCAGCGACCTTACCTGGTACACCAAGGCGGATACTCAAAGCGTTGCTCTTGAGGACGCTTACCTTCTGAACAGCTCCGATGAAACCGCCCCCGTAACCCCGGATACGCAGGAAAAGACCGAAAGTGACATTCCCGCCGCTCCCGAAATGACCTACACGGGCGAGGCTGAGTACCTTCGCGTAAGGCACAGCTACACAATGCTTACCAATACCGCAAGGCTTATTTCCGCCGTTGATCTGACCGATTGCGTTGAGGCCGGCTTTATAGTGAACGGAGCAACCTATAAGTGCGAAAGCTTTAGCGAAACCGTTTCCGGCTACAGCGCAAGGTATCTTTTCGGCGCGAGCGTTGACGGCGCAATGCTTATGAGCATAGATCTGCCGCTTGAAGGCTTTGGCGACGGGCAAACCGTTAATATAACCCCTTATATTGTAACCGCCGACGGAACAACGCTTTATGGCGAAACCTGTGCCGCGGTATACCGAGCCTGGCAGGGACTTGTGGGCTAAAGGAGGAACAGAGCATGAAAAACGCATTCCGTATGCCCGTTTTTGTTAAGGAGATTGAATCCGGCAACGGCGGCATAATAATACAAAGCCTTGATAACGGCGAGTTTCAAAGCCCCGGCATGGGCCCGACAGAGATGTTGCTTCCCGACGGAACCGTGGTATACGTTGATCCTGAAGGAAACATACTTAAAGACATAGTGGATTAAAGTAAAAGAAAGCGCGGAGGGATTGCTTTAGGCGGCCCCTCCGCTGTATTATATTCCCATGGAAATAACCGTGTGCCTGGGCGGAATGCCCGTAAAAATAAGCTCTGTATACGACGCGTACCTCAATCGGTACGCTCCTTTCGCGTGCGGCGAAGCGGCAAAGGCAAGCGTAAGCATATCACGGGAAGAGCTTTTATCAAGGCTCCCCCTTTACGAGCCCGGCACAAGCGAACCATACGCGGAGCACATGGAACTTTGCCTGCGCTGCGGCGATGCACTTCTGCCCCACGGCAGGGCTATATTTCACGGCGCGGCGTTTATATGGCGCGGCAGGGCGCTGATTATAACGGCCGAAAGCGGAACGGGCAAATCAACGCACTACGTTCAATGGAAGCGGCTTTACGGCGAGGAGATAGCGATTATAAACGGAGACAAGCCCGTGCTTGATTTTTCGGGCGAAGGAATAGCGGTATGCCCCTCTCCCTGGCGCGGCAAGGAAAACATGGGCAGCATGAGCTCGGCCCCGTTAGGCGGCATAATAATGCTTAAAAAAGGCCCGAAAAACGCCATGCACCGCCTGACCCCCAAGGAAGCCGCTCAGTCGCTTTTTGTTCAGTTTCTGTCCGCTATGCAAAGCGAAAGCGCGGCGCGCCTTACGGGGCAATATACGGAGCGTATGCTTAAAAGCGTGCCGGTATGGTGCCTTGAAAACAAAGGGGACGAGGACTCCGCCCGCCTTTGCAGGCAAACCGTGGAAGGGGAGGTATTATGGGCGTGAACTATAAAATTACAAGCGGAGTAACAGGCGTTAATATATGCGGCGAAACGCTGCTTGTGGCTACGGGCGAAGCCCGCGGCAGGGTTCCTTACGCCCGAACGATTAACGAAACAGCCTCTTTCCTTTGGAATCTGCTTGAAAAGGGCGCTGATGACGGGAAAATGATTTCAGCCCTTACGAATGAATACGAAATAGATTCATCAACCGCAGAGCAGGCCGTGACTTCATTCATAGAAATGCTGAAGCGGTCCGGCTATATTGAGCGGCAATAACAAAACCGCCCGCGGCGCGATTAACCGCAGGCGGCTGTAAATACCGGGTGTTAAGCTCAGTTTTCTTTATCGGCATCGGTATCGGCAAACTGAACCCTAACTCCGTTCACCTCAACGACATCGTCCGCGGGAATAAGAATATACTTAAGCCCGTCTATTTTCCTAAGCTCAATCGTTTCGCTGCGCTCGGGGTCTACCTTAACGGTAACCTCGGGCGTTTTTATTACAAACTGCTTTTTGTTTATAACGTTTACCGGCGGGATGGCCGCGCCGTCGCCAAAGTGCGCGTCAAACGCGCTTGAAAACGCGTCCACACGCTCCGGCGAAACCCCGCATTCGCCAAGCACCGCGCTAAGCTCGTTTTTGGAAAGCTCAAGCGGCTCCTCAACATGCTCCTCCTTATGCGCGTCCATAATGCGGCCTATGCACTCCTGAACGGACTGCACAGTTTCAAGGCTGCATTCCTCCTGCAATGATTCCGAAAGTATTTCGCTGAAAACCTCCTTTTGAGAGGCGGCGGGCATTGGCGGCTCAAGCCCGAAGGCTGCCTTTGTAAACTCCGGATGGTTATCCGATGTGCTCTTTGTATAATAAAGCGCGGCGTAAATATTGGCGGCTCTGTTATCGAACGCGGGGAACATAAAGCCGACCACGGGTGAGGACACGGCAAAGCCGTTATTCAGCGCGTTAAAGCAGTTTTCCGCAAGCTGATAGCTTAATACGCTCTGCGTTTGCTTAATGGGGCACACGCTGCATACAAAGTAGCTGAATTCCTCGTCGCTCGCGTCGTGCTGAACGCTGCCGTCCTTGCCGTGATAGGGCACGGAATATGTGTCGTGCGCAAGCAGAATTATGTAGCTGCCGTCTATGTTAAGCGTCTGTGCCACGCGGTCGTAAAACGCCTTAAGAAGCTCCTCGTTTTCAAGCGATGAATTCCGCATCGCCATAAGCAGCTTGTGCTCCTCGGCCTCCATAACCTGCCTTGCGCTGAACTCAAGGTTCAGAAGATTGCGCCCTATCGTGCCGGATATGGGCTTTTTAAGCAGGGCAAGAAAACGGTCCGATTCATCCTGCACCATTGTCTGCACGGATTCACGAAACGTGCTGATTACCTTTTTTGATTCGTTTATGCAGCAGCCATGGATTGTGTTTATCCAGGTTTTGTCGGCCTTAAAGCGGCGGCGAATCTCCCGCGTTTCTTTATCGTTCATAATATAATCCTCGTCAGAATCAGGTTTTGCCAAAAGGCAGAATTGATTATACCACATTTCACGCCTGTTTATAACAGCTTGCATTCGCGCCCCGGCTTTGTTAGAATGAATTAAATCAATTCGGTTCGGCGAAAGGACAGAAAAAATGATTCTTATAAAAAACGTTAGGCTTTATGACAGCACCGCTCCCGTTGAGGACATATTGATTTGCGGCAGGGATATAATAGAAATAGCCGAAAATATTGATATACCAAAGCGCCTTGTGGAGCGGGAAATAGACGGCTGCGGCATGGTTGCGGCGCCGGGATACATTGATCAGCACGTGCATATAACGGGCGGCGGCGGAGAAGGCGGCTTTTCCAATCAGGTGCCCCCGCTTAAGCTTTCTCAGCTTATAGAGGCGGGCGTAACAACCGTTGTGGGTCTTTTGGGTACGGACGGAACAACAAGAAGCGTTGCCAATCTTGTGGCTAAGGCCAAGGCGTTTAATGAGGAAGGCTGGACGGCGTATTGCCTTACCGGTTCATATTGGTACCCAAGCACCACCCTTACAGGCTCCGTAATTGACGATATTACGTTCATTCAGGAAATAATAGGCGTTAAGGTTGCCATATCCGATCACCGCGGCTCCGGCATTACAAAGGAAGAGCTTGTGCGCCTGGGCCACGCCGCGCGCATGGGCGGAATGCTCGCGAACAAGGCGGGAATAGTGCATCTGCATACGGGCACCGGGGAAGAGGAGCTTAGAAAGCTTATAGACATTGCAAAAACGACCGATCTGCCCATAAGTGTATTCAGGCCAACGCATCTAAGCAGGCATATAGAGCAGGCGGTTGAGTTCGCGAACCTTGGCGGATATATAGACTTTACCGCCGGAACAGATTTTGCCTACGTTGCCGATAAGCTTAATCAGGCGCTCACGCGCGCGCCAAAGGACAGGGTAACCTTAAGCTCCGACGGAAACGGCAGTATGCCCGTCTGGAACGAGAAAAAGGAGCTTATAGGCATGTCCGCCGGCAGCGTAAGCACAGACCATGGCGTTATTTGCTCCCTTGTAAAGGACTTTGGCTACAGCTACGCGGACGCCGTGAAGGTTATTACTGAAAACCCCGCCAAAGCGCTTAAGCTTTATCCCTATAAGGGTGTGCTGGCGGCAGGCTCCTGCGCGGACATAATACTTCTTGACGATTCCCTTGCCATAGATACCGTTTTCGCAAACGGCAAGCTTTTCCGTCTGCACGGCAAGAATACGTATATTCCTAAGTTTGAGTAAATTACAGCATAAAGAGAGACGGCACTCGGCCGTCTCTTTTTAGTTTATCGGGTTTATATTGACGCGTGTTCACATCAGGCTTTAAGTGAGCGAATCAGCTTTGCGTAGGACACCGCAAGGCAGGTACATACAAGGGCGTAAACGGCAAGCAAAACCGCTAAAACAGAGAACCACGCGCTGATTTTCACAGCCGGAATAACACTTGCGGCGCACAGAATCCAGCTTATTGCCGCGCCTGCCGGCATAGGACGGCGGATGCTTTCGCATATTTCAAGCTCCTCTTTTCCTTTATAAAGCTTAAAATCGTGTTCGCTGCGAAAAATTGCCCAGAACGAATAGCGGGAAACATATTCAATGCCCTCTGCCGCAAGCTTTGTCTTAAGCTCCTCAACCTCTTTGTCGGATTTGCCGCGCAGATAACAGACACGGTATGTGTACTGGCCGGGTTTGCAAGGCTCAAATGTCCAAACGCCTTCAACAAGGCTTGTGGCCGCCCAGCCCTCCGCGCACATTTTTGCCATGTACGCCTCGTCGGCTTTGTGATTCATGGTGTAGTTAAACTTCTTCACGATGGACCCCTATTAAAAAAGCGACACAATCAGCGCCGTAAGCGCCGCGATTACCGCGAACAGCGGTATGCCGCGCACGAAAGACATAATGTGCATGCGCGGATTCTGATAAATCTCTTTTTCCGGCAGGAAAGAGAAACGTATGCGCTTTGTGTTCCTCCACCATAAAAGGTCAATTACGAGCAGGTCAAAAAGCCCCAGCCCTTCGCCCAACACAAGAAAATACCAGAACGCGGAAAGATAGCCGTCAAATGCGAAAACGCTTTTGAAAATCAGCCCGATTACAGAGAACACCACCGTGAACAGAATCAGATTGCCGAGCAGAATAGATGGGATTGATTTCTCCTTCGGGGCGGCATCGCCGAATTTTTCCCTTACGCGGGTTTGCACCTCCTTGGGGTATGAGCGCAGGCCGGCAAGATTTTTCTTGTCCGTTCCCGTGCAAAGAAAGCATATTCCCCAGTAAAGGAACCAGAATATAATAGCGATAATCCACTTCATTTTGTTTTCTCCTTTGTCCATTCATTAAGCGCCCGCTTCATGCGGCGGTCTATGTCCTCGCGGGTTGCTTTGCATTCCTTGGAATATTTTCTTGAGGAAAGAAACGCCCTGGTAATGATAAAGTCCGGGAAGATGGGAAGAATATACCTCAGCATGGATTCCGGGAACGAAAAGTGCGTGCCGTATTCATAGATCAGCGCATCATATTCGCAGCTATGCTCGCGGCTTTTAAGCCTTTCATCCATGCGGCGAATATATTTTGCTGTCGGCCACAGGCAATCATCCTCACAGCCGATCAGCATAAGCCGCCCGTGAATATTTTCAACAGGAATCATAACCTCTTCTGTGAGCGGCGTTTTTACTTCCGTTTCGATAAATACTTTTTTCGTGCAAAGCATATTGCCGGAGCCTTTTGTTTCGGCCTGCACGGTGTGCCAATAGTCGGGATGCTGATAGGCGTAGGGTACGTATGGCAGGGGCTTTCCGTTTAAGGTAAGCATGGATTCGCCCTCAAGCGGCCACTCTCTGCAGCCGTCGCGGTTGCCCTGGGTGAAGCCCTGCAGAACATAGTCGCAGGGGGTGTAAGCTACGGTCAAAGTAATATCGGGAAATAAGGAAGCCGCCGTGAGCGCCGGAATCGATGTGATGGAGGCGCCCAATATGCCTATTTTGCGGTTGCCGCGTTTTTTTAGCGCATCGATTGCCTCCTCAACTCTTTCAAGCGGAAAACTGTGATAACCGACAACGCCTTTTCCCAAATCAATCGGCAGCACGTTTATGCCCTGCTTCATCAGCCATTTCGCAACCCCCTTTGTGAGAGGGGTGCTTCCGCCGCTTCCAAGCATTAAAATCATTGCCGCGTCGGAGCCGGGGCAGGCTAAATAATTCTTTGCAATGTCCATTTGCTTTACCTCAAATCTTTGTAACATGAAAATTGCAGCACTCGTCGCCGTTCGCGAGCGTTTTCGTGCGGTGAAGCCGGCCGCCCTCGTTGCGGTAGTTGCGCTCGTCCATGTTGCATAGGCAGGGTACAAACTCAAAGCAGTTTTCGCGCTTGCCCAGCTTGCATATACCGCATTCAGTATACGTGTTGTAAAATTCGTTTACGCCCTTTTTATAATCAAATTTCCAGTCAAGCTCGTATTTTGAGCTTTGGCTTGCCTTGCTTTCAAGCGCGTGCTTGTCCTGTACCTTGTCGGTGAACAGGGTGCACTTCTTGTTCTTGTGGGCTTTTACCATAAAGGGCGAATCAAAAACCGCCGTAACCATTTTGTCCACTGTCTCCGGCGTTATTTTGTCGGGCTCCGCCTTATGCAGGCTGAACACAAACGCGGCAATGTAAAGATTCGATTCAAGGGAGCTTCCGCCTATATCGGGCGTTCTGAGGAGCATGGCCTTAAATTCATTTTTAACCTTCTTTTTGTAATCTGCCGTATCCATGTCGGGATATATGCCGCTTAGTGTTTCAAGCGCCGGCTTAAAGCACATCAACTCGATTCCTTTCGCTAACAAGCCATATTTCAGCATAATAATCAGCCCCTTTTTTCTTATTTTTTGCCGGTGAGCAGGGCGGAACCCGTGAGCATAAGCCGCCGGGCTTCCTTTTCGCTCATAAATTTGCCCTTGGTCGTATCTATCAGCTCAACGCGCTCATAGCCCATGTCCTTCAGCTTTTTCACAAACGAGTGCATATCGCCGTATCTGCGCTCTGACATCAGGTCGTGTATGGCAAAGGTGCCGCCTTTTTTCAGCACACGGAGCGTTTCCAGCAAAAGCTTCTGCTTGTCCGCGCCTGTGATATTATGGTAAACATAGTTGCTTGTTACGGCGTCGAATGTTTCGTCAGGAAAATCCAGCTTTGTGGCGTCGCCTCGCCTGAACTCCGTCCTGTCGCCCACACCCTCGGCTTTTGCGTTGCTTTGGCAAAGCGGCAGGCTGAAGGAGGCATATTCCTTGCCCCAGCGGTCGATGCCAATCATTTTCGCGTTCGGGTTGCGCTTGGCGCAGGCGTTTGTGAGCGCTCCGCTGCCGCAGCCAACGTCAAGACCAATGCCGCCGTCGGGCAGAGTAATGTACGCGGCCGTGCCGTCTATTACCTGCTTTGAAAGCCTGCGCTTACCCGTATATGAAAACGCGTTGTACGCGCTTATGCACCACTGCGTGTATTTGCCGCAAACGGCGGTAGCTACGGCGAAAACAACTATGAGCACAGTTCTTAGTGTACCGCTTACGCCAACTCCCACTATGCCGAAAATTATAAGCAGCGCAAGCGAAAGCGCCGTTCCCGCGGCTAAAGCGTAAATCATTCCTTTGGGTACCCAGTTTTTGTAATCAGGCTTCATTGCTTTTCTCCTTTACTTTGTATTTGCTTAGCCCTGCCGCTTCAACAGCTGAGCTATTTTATTAAAGTCCTCTTTGGCTTCCTTAAAATACGGCAGCATGCAGTAGCAATGCACCATGCCCGGCCTCGCGGTTACGGTATAGGGCACATCGGCGCGCTTGCAGGCGGCTTCGTAATCGGGGAGCGCGCCGTAGAGCACCTCATCGCTGCTGTAAAAGAAGTGTATGCCGCCAACGCCGGAAAAATCCCCCCTTGAGCCGGAAAGCATATACGCGGGCACATCGTCGCGCCCGCTTCGCATAAACGTTTCAACACTCGCCATAAAGTTATAGTCTATGCCAACGTCGCTTGCGTTCAGCGCCTTCATTCTTTGCCGCTCCCCGTCGTTCCACGGGCATTCACCCGGGGATACGGCAACTATCGTGCGCGGCTGCGGCAGGGGAGTACCCATGGCGCTGTTGTGGGCCGCCATGCCGAGCGCGAGCATTCCGCCGGAGGAAAAGCCGCAGGTGCTTACATTGCCGCCGTATATGGCGCACATCTCTTTGTAGCATTCGTAGCACATTTCGTATGTTTCGCTTATGCAGTGCTCGGGGCAAAGCGGATAAAAGGGAAACCACGCGTCGCATCCCGCGGCGGCGCACAGCTTTTGCAGCGCGCCTACGTCGCCCTTGTCGGGGCCTATTACCATGCCCCCGCCGAAAAAGAAAAGTATTGCCCGCTCGGACGGGGTTTCGCTAAGCTGCATCGTAAGGCAGGGATATTTATCGAATATCATGCGCTTTGAATATATAAATTTATTGTCGCTCGGCATATAAAAGCCACGGTTTCGGTTCATCTTTTTAACTATTTCCATAAGCCTGTCCTCGGGCAGTGAAAACATCTTTTTCATGCCCGTAAGCTTATACGCCGCGCGCACAGCCTTTGCGCCTAAACTCATACCTATAATCCCTTCCTTTCGATTAAGCTAACCGGTTACTTGCGAGTTAAGTTACTCTAACCGATTGCCCTTATAAAAGCCGCCCTAAGGCAGCCGATCTTATCCGGGCAGTATTTTACCGCACAGGCTTTATTTATGTCAACATATTAGCCCACAAAAATGCCCGAAAACAAATAAAAAAAGGGCGAACCCGAAGGCTCGCCCGAAAGAAACGGATGTTATTTTGATTTGATATACGGCTTGCCGTTCGCGGCGGGCACGTGCGCCTTGCCGACGAAAAGTATAAGCGCGATTATCGTTACAACGTAAGGTATCATGGAAATGAGGTTTACCGGTATGGAGCCGTTAGAACCGAGAACTACCTTTAAGCCGTTGCAGAAGCCGAAAAGTATGCAGCCGAGCATGGCGCCCTGCGGCTTGAACTTGCCGAATATAACGGCGGCAATGGCTATGAAGCCCTGGCCCACAACTATTGCCGGGCGGAAAGCCGAAACGGTGGCAAGCGTTATGCTGGCCCCGCCCAGTCCCGCGAGGAAGCCGGAAAGACCAACGCACACATAGCGCACAAGCGAAACGTTTACGCCCAGCGTATCCGCCGCCTGCGGATGCTCACCAACCGCGCGCAGCCTAAGGCCGAAGCGGGTTTTGTAGAACAGGAACCATATAACGATAACCATCAAAAAGGCTATGTAAGCCGAGGCGTACGTGTTGAACACGTTGTCAAGGAAGCCGTTTTTGGCAAAAGCCTCGCCCAGCGCGCCGTCCAGATTTTCGTTGCACCATTCAAAAAGGCTGTTGAATATTCGGGGCAGCTTTTCCTGAACGGGCTTTGTCTCGGTATTGCCGTTGAAAAGAAGCCTGCAAACGTAAACCGCTATGCCGCTGGCGAGAAAGTTTATGGCCGTGCCGGATATGGTCTGATCCGCCTTGCAGGTTATGCTGGCAAACGCGTGAATAAGCGCGAATACCATACCTGCCAGGCCCGCGGCAATAAACGCAAGCCAGGGGTTGCCCACAAAGTATCCTACTGCCGCGCCCGTGAACGCGCCAACGGTCATCATTCCCTCTATGCCTATGTTTACAACGCCGCATTTTTCGGAGCAGCAGGAGCCAAGCGCGGCAAAGAGCAGCGGGGGAGTATACATCAGAGTGGCGTTAAGTACTATGCCCAGGTCTTTTAATATCTGATCCATATCAATTGCCTCCTCCTTTTCGCTTTATCATCCTGAACAGGCTTGATATTGCTATGCAAAGCACTATGCAGCCCATTATTATGTCAACTATTTCGCTTGGCGCGTCAAAGCGCGTGCCGCCAAACTTCATAGCGCCGAAGAATTCCGCGCCCAGCAGCACGCCGAAGGGATTGGTGCCGCCTATAAGGGCAACCGTAATTCCCTGGAAGCCGTAGCCCTCCTGACCCGCGAACTGGCTTACCTTATACGTTACGCCCATAACCTGAAGCGCGCCCGCAAGGGACGCAAGCATGCCGGATATGCTCAACGCCGTAAGCACGGAGCCGTTGGCGTTAATGCCCGCGTATTCGGCGGCGTTCCTGTTGAAGCCAACCGCCTTAAGCTTAAAGCCGAGGGTGGTGCGGTTGATTATATAGTAGATTATAACAACGCATATAAGCGCTATCACTATGCCGAAATGCGCCTTTGGCGAAAGACCGGGCAGCCAATCGGATATTGTAATCTTTGCCGTGTCCTGAATCTGCACGGACCAGGTCTTGCCGCCGCCCACGTTAACCCCGTCAAGGTTTACTATAAAGTTTGAAAAATAGTAGGCTATCCAGTTGAACATTATCATGCACAGCACCTCGTGCGCGCCGAAACGAACCTTAAGGTAGCCCACAAGCCCGCCCCAAAGCGCGCCCGCCGCCAGAGCCGCGAGTATGCAAAGGGGAATATGAATGTAAGCCGGGGCCTTAACGAACGCGCCCACGAGCATTGCCGCCACGCCGCCCATAACGTACTGACCCTCTGCGCCTATGTTGAACACGCCCGTTTTGAACGCGAAGGCTACCGAAAGGCCCGTAAGTATATAGGGCACGGAATACTCAATGAAGCTGTATGATATGTTCTTTGAGGAGCGGAATATAACGCCGAACAGCTTGCCGTAGGATTCAATGGGGTTATATCCGGCGGCGAGCAGCGCGATTGCGCCCACGATAAAGCCTATGATTATCGAAATAAACGTATAGGTAAAAGAATTGTCGCGCAGCCTTTGGCCAAGGGCTTTTATATTCGTGCTTTTATTCATGCGCCGTACCTCCCGCCATCATAAGTCCGAGCGTCTTTTCGTCCGCTTCGCTTCCGCGTACGCTGCCAACAATCTTTCCTTCGAATATAACGTCTATCCTGTCCGAAAGGCTCATAACCTCGTCAAGCTCAAAGCTTACCAGCAGCACGGCCTTGTGCTTGTTGCGCTGATCCACAATGTATTTGTGTACGTATTCAATCGCACCAACGTCAAGCCCGCGCGTGGGGTTAACGGCAATAAGCAGATCCTTGTCGTTTGTAACCTCCCTGGCGATTATAACCTTTTGCTGGTTGCCGCCGGAAAGATCGCCCGCTCTTTCGTGCTCACAGCCGCGGGGACGAATGTCATATTTTTCGATAAGCTCCGTTGCGTGCTCGTCAATCGCCTTAAAGTCAAGCGCGCCGTGCTTTGAAAAAGGCTCCGTGTCAGTGTTCTGCAGAATAAGGTTATCCTCAACGGAAAAGTCAAGGACAAGCCCGTGCTTGTGTCTGTCCGCCGGAATGCTTGAAATACCCATGTCGAAAAGCTGACGCGGCGTTTTGTTGTAAGCGTCCTGCCCGTTCATGGTTATCGTGCCCTGGGTAGCCTTCTTTAAGCCCGTAAGAATTTCCACAAGCTCCGTCTGGCCGTTGCCGTCTATGCCGGCTATGCCGACTATTTCGCCCTTCTTAACGCTAAGGTTAAGGCCCTTAAGTATTTCAACGTTCCTGTAGTCCTTCGCGTGCAGGTCGCGCACCTCAAGCGCCACGTCGCCCGTTTCTATTTCCGCCTTGTCAACCTTAAATTCAACGCTGCGGCCAACCATCATGGAGGCAAGCTCCTGCTCCGTAGTGTCCGCCACGCGAACGGTGTTTATGTATTTGCCCTGGCGAATTATTGTGCAGTAATCCGCGGCGGCCTTTATTTCCTTAAGCTTATGGGTTATGAGTATAACCGTTTTGCCCTCGCGCGCAAGGTTGTGCATTATTTCTATAAGCTCCTCAATCTCCTGCGGCGTAAGCGAGGCGGTAGGCTCATCAAGTATCAGTATATCCGCGCCGCGGTAGAGCACCTTCAGTATTTCGGCGCGCTGCTGCATGCCAACGGATATGTCCTCTATTTTTGCGTCCGCGTTAACCTTAAGCCCGTAGCGCTCGGATATTTCGTTAACCTTTGCCCGCGCGGACTTCATATTAACACGCCAAAACGGAAGCATGGGCTCCATGCCCAATATTATGTTTTCAGTAACCGTAAACGGCTGCACAAGCATAAAGTGCTGATGCACCATGCCTATGCCCAGTTCTATTGCCTTATTGGGGCCCGAAATTGAAACCTCTTTGCCGTTTATGAATATCTGCCCGGAAGTGGGATGATACAGCCCGTAGAGTATATTCATAAGCGTGGATTTGCCTGCGCCGTTTTCACCCAAAATGGCGTGTATCTCGCCCTTGTGAACGCACAGGTTAATACCGTCGTTTGCTTTGAAGGAGCCGAACATTTTTACTATGTTCTTCATTTCAACCGTGGGGCAGCTCATGTCTATGCGCCCGTTTTCCTCCAAGCCGGCTCACCTCCTTGTTATATGCATTGATAAAATTGATAAAATCGAATAAAAGAAATCTGAATTTGCCGAAAATAAAAAGAACTGTCCGAATACCTATAACAAATCCCTGCCCGATGTGTATCGGGCAGGGACGGGGTTATTCGTTTATCAGTCGTCCAGATCGTAGAAGTCTGCGCCGTAGAGGGCTTCGAACTCCTCGGTGGTGGCGGGAACGTCGATTTCGCCGGAGAGGATCTTTTCCTTGGCGGCGGCAACGGCGGCCTTGCACTCGTCGCTCATCAGATCGTCGGTCTCGGCAACGTCAACAGCACCGGAGGTGATGTCGTAGTTAACATCCGCGCCCAGGGTCAGAGTGCCTTCCTGACCGGCTTTGCACAGAGCGAATACGCCGTTGTCAACGCGCTTTACGGCGCTGGTCAGAACGGCTTCGGGAGCCAGATAGGCCTGGTCCTGGTCAACGCCTATGGCAAGCTTGCCCTGCTCACTGGCGGCTTCGATTACGCCAAGGCCGGTACCGCCGGCAGCGTGGTAAACTATATCGGCGCCGTTGGTGAACATGCTTATGGCAGCGGACTTACCGCCGGCCGCGTCGCCGTAGCTGTTGGCATTGTAGCTCTGGATTACGCAATCGGGGTTGGTGTCGCGTACGCCGGCATAGAAACCGTAACCGAAGGTGTTCATGACGGGGCTTACCATACCGATAACGAAACCTACGTTGTTGGTCTCGGTCATGGTGGCAGCGGCAACGCCTACCAGGTAGGAGCACTGCTCGGTAGCGAAGTTAACGCCTACCACGTTATCACCGACGGTGGAATTGTCGATTATGGCAAAGGCCTGATCGGGATAGTTGGCGGCAACCTCGGCAAGAGTATCGGCCATCATGAAGCCGATGCAGAGGATAAGGTCATAGCCTTCGTCAACAGCGGTCTCAAGGTTGGGGGCGTAGTCGGCATCGGTCTTGGACTCGTAGTACTTTACTTCGCAGCCAAGCTCTTCTTGGGCCTTCTGCAGACCCTGCCAGGCAAGGGCGTTGAAGGACTCGTCGTTGATTCCGCCGGTATCGGTAACCATGGCTACGCGATAGGGGTCCTTGTTGTCGTTAGTTGCAGTGCTCTCCGTGTTGGAAGCGGAGCAGCCGATGGCGGCTATGGCCATTACCAGAGCCAGCATCAGAGCAGCAATCTTTTTCATTATGCTATTTTCCTCCATGTGATTTTTGCCGCGCGGCTTTCACCGCACAACCACGGATATTTTACCAAATAACTCAGTTAAATAAAAGACATAAATTGATTTTATACAATATTTTTGCCGTATTATTGCCTTTATTTGCCGAATTTGCGGCAGAGGGCGGCAAAAAAGCCGGCACCGTATATCGGCGCCGGCCTTAAATTGACTAAAACCCGGGGTTATTGATTTGTTTAAGCCTCAGCCTATAAGGGCGAAGAACTCTCGAACAGCGTCCGTATAATCCCCGCAGCAAACCAGATGATGGTTGTTTATGGGGTTGGTAAGGAAATAAGAGAAATCATCAAGCTTAAGCTTTATCTGCGTGCGGCACAGGCATGATTCGTGCAGGTTTTCGGTTATCTCGCCGCGCTCGATAAAGAAGCGGGAAAGGTCGCCCGCGGCCTTGAATATTGTGCAGGTGCCCTCGGGAATTTCGCCCGCTATGGCAACGCCCGTGTTTGATTCATAGTGCGTTGTAAGGCGAATGTTCCTTGGCATGGTAACGGGCAGAGTGCAGTGCGCAAGCACCATTTCGCCCGCGGCGGTATTTATGCGGCTTGGGTTGCAAAGAAATACGTCCTGAGCGGAAACCGCGCCGAGTATGGCCATTGATACGGCGGCGGGAATGTCTCCCTCACAGCCGGCATATATGCCCTCCGCGTTAAGTATGGCAAGGCCAAGGCAGCCTGTTGAGTAAACGGTATCAAGAAGATCAAAGCAGCGCACGGTAACGGCTCCGAGGCCATATTTCTTAATTATGCGCTTAAGCGCCCCGTAAACGTTAAGGCTCTTTTCCATCTCCGCCTTGTTGTAGCCTATGCTCATGAGCTGCTCGGTATATTTATTGGGCTCATAGCCGCCCAGTTTGGTTTCCTCTATAAGCTCGCTTATGGGAATATTCACAAGCGTAAGCCCAAGTTTTTCCTCATAAGCCTTGCCGTCGGTAGCGCTCGCTATAAGCCAGTCCGAAGGCGCGCCTATAACGCCGAGCTTCAAGCCCTTAAGCTTTTCAATTCCCGCGTAGGCCAGCTTAAGCGCCCTTATGCGCTTTGCCACGTCCTCAACGCTGCCGTGCAGTATTTCCCCGCGCTTCCCCTGCTGCTTAAGGAATGAAAGTATTTCCATGCTGGCGGCAAGCGAGTTGCTTTCGCCGCTTGTGAGTATATAGCAGGGCTTTTTGCAGATGCTTTCAAAGCTTGCCTTGAATATGCCCTCGCTTCCGCCGGAGGCAACATATACCAGCGCGAAGGGCGCTTTTTCAAATTCTTCCGGAGTAACGCGAATAAGCTCCTCGCCTACGGCATCACCCACGGTTTTAAGATATTCGTCCGTGTGCTTTCTGGTTACCTGGGTAAGAGGGCTCTGCACCTGAAATACGCTTATAGCCATTGTGTATTCCTCCTGATTATTGCTCTGTTTAGGGCATTATACCACACCGCGCGCTGTTTTAATACTTTATATTATCGTATTTATCTGATACAATAGGCCTTGTTCAATTCATAATAATCGAAAGGATAGACTTGATTCCGTATGGCAAAGCTATATTTCCGCTACGGGGCAATGAGCTCCAGCAAAACCGCAAACGCCATAATGGTTAAATACAACTATGGCGAGCAGGGGCAGAAGGCGCTGCTTGTAAAGCCGCGCACGGATACGCGCGACGGTGTGCACATTATGAAAAGCCGCAGCGGCGTGAGCGACACATGCACGCTTTTTGACGAAATGGACGTGGAAGCCGTAAAGCGCGGGGAGTACGACTGCATAATAGTTGACGAGGCGCAGTTCCTAAAAAAAGAAGATGTTGAGCTGCTTACGGATATTGTTGATGAATACAACGTGCCCGTTATATGCTATGGCCTTAGGGCGGACTTCAGGGGCGATCTTTTTGAGGGCAGCAAATGGCTGCTTGCCTGGGCGGACAGCATAGAGGAAGTTAAAACAATATGCTGGTGCGGAAGAAAGGCCACCTGCAACGCCCGGCTTGACGGCAAGGGCGGCATTACAAAGCAGGGAGAGCAGGTTGTGCTCGGGGCGGACGATAAATACGTTAGCCTTTGCAGAAAGCATTGGAAGCTGGGTGATCCCGGCCCAAAGCTCAGAAAACAATAAAAAGCGGCGGATGCCGCTTTTTTAATACCTTTTTTATTCACCCTTGTGCGCTTCTAGAAAATCGTTCAGTTCGCTGTTCAATATGTCGGTTATAAACATGTGGCCCGGGCTGTGGGTAATCACTATGGGCGGCTTTGCGTTCTCTATCGCCGCCTGGGGCGTAACGCCGCAGGGCCAGAACACACAAACCTCGCCATCGCGTATTTCCACGCTGTCGCCGTAGTCCGGCTTCATAACGTCCGCTATGCCTATTTCCTTAGGATCACCTATATGCACCGGCGCGCCGTGCACGTTTGGCATGGCCGCGGTTATTTTATAGGCAAGCTCGGCCTTTTCCCGGGTCATCGGGCGCATTGAGCATACCATGGGTCCGCTGAACGCGCCGCAGGGTTTTGTCATAATGCTTGTTTTATACATGGGCACGTTGCGGCCCATGGCAATGTGGCGCACCTCTATGCCCGCGCGTATAAGCGCCTCCTCAAACGAAAAGCTGCAGCCTATAAGAAATCCTGTCATATCGTCGGTATAGTATTCGCTTGCGTCGGCAACCTCCTTGTCAAGCGCGCCATGGCGATATATGCGGTACTTGGGTATATCCGTAAGTATGTTGCCGCCCTTTGCCATAAGATGGGTAAGCGGCGTGCCCTTAAGCGTTTCAAGCACGGGGCAGGGTGCCGGGTTTATGCGCGCGTATTGCGCGAAATCGTCCGCGTATTCCCCGGGCAATATAACCAGGTTCGCCTGCGCGTAGCCTGCCGCCATGCCGGCGGTGGGGCCTGTTATTTCGCCCGCACGAACAAGCGCGCGTATCTTATCGGGTGCTGCGGATGCGTAATCGATGCTCATTGTATTTTCTCCTTTGCGCTGAATGTTTCTGCGTCAAGCCTTATTATCGCAACCGATGCGGCTTGCTCATCATCAAATTCAAAGCGGCGGTGCGCCGTGTGCTCAACTATAAGCGAAAGCGCGCTCTTCTTTTCCTCAATGTCCTCAACAAGGCTTGCCCTGCCCGCTCCGGTAACGCTTGAATAAACGCAGGAGTAGCTGCAAGCGTTCGGCCCTTCGGTAACGTTTCCCATCCGGTCCAGCTCAAACGCGGCCTCGCCCGATGCCTTTATGGCCCTTATCTTGCGGCCGTCGGGAGCGGAGTGGAAATACAGGGTAAGCTTCCCTTCTTTATAGACATAACCAAAGTTCATGGGCACTATATACAGCCCCTCTTCGTCCTTAACGGCCACGCGGCAAACGGAAGAATCGTCTATTATCCGCCTTATTCGCCCCTCATCGAGAACCAGCCTGTCACTTCTCCGCATTTGCATTGCGCTGTCTTCCTTTCTTAGCTATGTATACCGACATACTGTATATCGTAATTATGCCCGGAATTCATTCGTCGTCCCATCGGCAGAGCGTTGCGGTGTAGCCGGCGCCCGCGGGTATGCTGTCAAACGCCGCGAAAAGCTTTTCCCCGCTTATCCTGCCCCCGTCAATTACGCTGAAGTGCGAAAAGCTGCCGCCGATGCCGGTGCCTAAAAGCTTAACGTAGCTTTCCTTTGCCGTCCAAACGGCATAGAATTTGTCAATGCCGCCAAAGTAGGTGTATTCCTTCTCGCGCGAGTTAAAGAATCGTTTAGCAAGCGCGATAAAGTCTCGCGAGGCATGCTGCTCAATGTCTATCCCAACCTCGCATTGGCACAGCGCGCATACCCAAAGCCCGCCCGAGTGAGAAACTGAAAAATGCAGCCACGGCGCGTTTTCAAAATACGGCTTGCCGTATTCGCCGCGGGCTATCTTCAGCGTTTCGGGCAGGGGGATAAGCTCCTCGTTGGCATATTCGCGCGCAAGTCTTAAAAGCCTGGCGTTTCGGCCTTCGTTGGTGGCTTTTTCATCGATAATGTATATTCGCGCGCCGTTTATGTCCATTGTGTTCACCTAAGCCTGTATACAAAACCCTCGTAGGGCTGAAGCTTCATGCTCTCATTAAGCGGCTTTGGCGAGTTTGTGAATATAAGGCACTCGCCCTTCTTAAAGCCCGCAAGGTTAACCTTGGCTGTTCTGTCGCTTATGTTTATTACCGTAAGCAGGCTTTCCGCCCCGTCGGAGCGTGTGTATGCCGCGATGCGCGCGTTTTCGGAATCAACGGGCACATAGTCCCCGCTTATCAGCGCGCTGTGGGCGCGCCTCAGCGCTATCGCCCGCTTGTAGAAGGAGCACACGGAGTCCATGTGCGTCATGTCGTCTTCAACGTTTATGTGGCTGAGCGTACTGTCTCCCTTCAGCTGCGGAGTGCCCACGGTAAAGCCCGCGGCGCGGGAATTACTCCATTGCATGGGTGAGCCTTCGGCATAAAGCCCAATCTCGTCGCCCTGCCGGATAAGCGGGGTTCCGCAAAGCGTCATGCAGTATAGGCACGCGGCCTTTGAGCGCAGGCGCCTTGTAAGCTCCTGCTGGGTTGAAAACTCTCCCTGCGGCAGCGAAATGCCGTTCAGGAACCGGCCGCCTTTAAGGGCGGACTGAACCTGGTAATAATCCGTATCGTGCCTGAAGCGCTTAAGGCTGTTTCCGCCGAAAAGCGCGCCGAGTCCCGCGGGGGAGGGGGAGAACGCCTCCGCCATAAGCGGGGGAATGTTCAGCTGCATCATAAGCTCTTTATTTTCGGTGCGCGTAAGCTGCACGGCATCCTCAAAGGACACGTTTTTGCCCATGCCAACCGTGAAGCAATCGGGATAGAGCGAGAACACAGCCTTATTCAGGGCGCACATTGCCCTGTGCATGGGTCGCCTGTCTCCCGAGGCGGTGAGCTCATCAGTGCTTAAGGCAACGCCCATCGCGCCGCGGTCCAGCCAAAGGCGCATCACGTCGGCAGCTTTGGCTAAGCAGCCGGCATCGTTAAGGTGCATTGCGGCGGGCATTTCAAGCACGGTGCCTATCATGCGGGAAGCGGCCTTGTCTATAAGCGAATCAAGATCCTTAGCCGTGCCCAGCTCCGCGTTAACCTCGAAACTGCCCGGCAGAAGCACCGGGGACAGCATAAGCGTATCCGCTCCCAGTTCCTTTATATAGTCTATTTTTGCGGCAACGCCGTTTATGTCGCCCAGCCCATCGGCGTTTGAGTCGAAAAAGGCGGGCACATTCGCGCGGTAAACCGTTTTAGCTCTCAGGTCCATTTGCTCTCCTTATCAAAACGGGTTGGTGAAGAAAACGTTGAATACAAGCTGATCGCAAAGCACCAGCGCGCCAAGCGCGGCAACGTATATCGCGAAGCCTTTAAGGCTCTTTTTTGTTATAAGCTTAAGCATCCAGCGTATCGCGAAGTATCCGCTTACGGCGGCGGCAAGGGTGCCTATAATAACGCAGCCCCAGTCCGTGCCCTGCAGCCCCTCGGCGGCAACGTCCGGAATCTGCAGAACAAGCGAGCCGAGTATGGCGGGGATTGAAAGTATAAATGAATATTCGGCCGCGGCCTCCTTTGAAAGGCCGAAGAAGCGCGCGCCGGCTATGGTTGAGCCGCTCCTTGAAACGCCGGGGAATATAGCAACGCCCTGCATAAGGCCAACGCCCAGGGATTCCGCGTATTTCATCTGCTCTATATCCCTTTTGCCGTGGGAAAGCTTTTCGTTAAGCGTAAGTATTACGGCCGTGAGCAAAAAGCCTATTCCCAAAAACTTGCCCTCAAAAGCCGAATCAAACGTATCCTTAAACACAAAGGCGATTACGGCCGTAACAAGCGTTGAAAGCACAAGAAGATAAACCTTTTTCTGAAACGGCTTTTTTATAAGCTCCCAAAGCCTTTTGTAATAAACCGCCACTACCGCGGCAAGGGTGCCCACGTGCAGCATTGTGTCAAAGAAAAGCGCGCCCTCGTTTATGCCCAGTATATTCTGGAAAAGCACCAGGTGACCGCTGCTCGATACCGGCAAAAACTCGCACAATCCCTGAATAAGGCCCAGCAGCAGGGCCGATAATATATTCATATAATAAACTTCCCCTCTGTAAGTATTTACCCATCATATATATTACCATTTTTTTATAAATATATAAAGCTAAGATTGAAAAAACGGGCGCGATGGGGTATGCTGAATAGTGTTTGGCTTTTGCCGCACCCGAAAAATTTTATGGAGGGAATATATGAACAGCGCAGTTGACAAATGGATAGACGATCATAAAGAAGAACTTATCGAGGCGATGAGGGAAAACCTTGCCATACCCAGCGTTAAGGATACCGAGCACGCGAGCGAGGGCGCGCCCTTTGGCCCCATGATAAGAAAAACGCTTGATAACGCGCTTGCGCGCGGCAAGGCTCTGGGCTTTGAAACCGTTGATTACGATGGTTATTGCGGCGCGATTGATATGCCGGGCGGCGAGGAGCAGCTTGGCGTTATATGCCATTTGGACGTTGTGCCCGAGGGCACTGGCTGGACATATCCCCCTTACGGCGGCGAAATACACGATGGCAAGCTTTACGCCCGCGGCACTATGGACGATAAGGGCCCCGCTTTCGCCGCGCTTTACGCCATGAAGGCCATAAAGGAGTGCAAGGTTCCCCTTAAACGCAGCGTAAGACTTATACTGGGCTGCGACGAGGAAAGCGGCATGAGCTGCCTTAAGCACTATAACCAGGTTGCCAAGGCTCCCACTCTCTCCTTCTCGCCCGATGCCGAATACCCCGTTGTAAACAGCGAAAAGATGATATTCCGTACCGAGTACGAAAAGAAGTTTGAATCCGAAATTACAATTAACGCCGGCACCCGCAGGAACGTTGTTCCCGGCGAGGCCGTGGCCACGGTGCCCCTTGCGCTTTCCCGCATAGTACCTATAATGGAGGCGTTTATGGAGGGCAGCGAATTTGCCTGCAGCGCCGAGGCTCTGGATGATGACAGCACAAAGATTATAATGAAGGGCGCCGCCGCGCACGCCGCTTCTCCCGAAAACGGAAAGAACGCGATGCTCGCCATGCTCGCTCTGCTTGACAAGCTTCCCCTTGAGGGCGAGGACGCGCATACCGTAAACGCCCTTACCAACGCCCTTAAGTTCGATTGCCACGGCGAAACCCTGGGCATAGACAACGAGGATGCCTCCGGCAGGCTTACCCTTAACCCCGGCGTGCTCAACTGGGACGAGGACGGCATACATCGCCTTACGTTCGACGTTCGCGCCCCCATCTCAACCAAGGCTGACGAGCTGCATAAAAAGATTGACGAGGGCTTAAAGGAAACCGGCCTTGTCGAAACGGATCTCAGCTGGAGCGAGGGATATTATATAAGCCCCGATGACGAGCTTGTCAAGAAGCTGCTTGATGTTTACGCCGCGCGCTTCGGCAAGCGCCTTGAGCCGCTGGCGATAGGCGGAGGAACCTACGCCAGGCACATGAAGAACGCCGTCGCCTTCGGCATAGAGCGCCCGGGCGAGCCCAGCAGGGCGCACATGCCCGATGAATACATACCCGTAAGCGACCTTATGGAGGATACCAAGGCCATAGCGGACGCCATAATCGCCCTTGCGGGAGCTGAGGAGTAAAAATCAACAAAATCAGCGGGGAACGGAATTGCCGCCGTTCCCCGCGCAAGAATTAGAATATACGGCAAACTTTTCTTGAATATTTCTTAAAACGGCCTGTCAAAAGCATTGACAAGCCTATTTTTCTTTGGTACAATGTTAAACTGCGTTAGCATGGTAATCTGTGGGAAATATCTGCGTTTTCCCAGAGACTGCCGAGCTGTTCCGATTGCCGCGGGGTATGCAGGCCCGCAGTTAAAAGGGGCGCCCAAGTCGGGGCGACGCATCGGCCATAAACGCCGCGCAAGCGCGATATAGAGGAGTGAACACGATGGTACATGAAGTGCAAATGGGCACAAGGAAACGACAGAGTTTCTCTCGTATCAACGAGGTTCTCGACATGCCGGATCTTATAGAGGTTCAGAAGAACTCCTATAAGCGGTTTGTTGAGGAGGACCTTAAGGAGGTACTCGACGACATTTCCCCGATTACGGACTATACTGAAAAACTCGCGTTGGAGTTTGTCGATTACTCAATCGATTTTGACCATCCCAAATACTCCGTTGAGGAATGCAAGGAAAGGGACGTTAACTATTGCGCGCCCCTTAAGGTGCTGGTCAGGCTTATCAATAAGGAAACCGGAGAGGTAAAAGAGCAGCCTGTGTTCATGGGCGATTTCCCGCTTATGACCGAGCAGGGTACTTTTATCATAAACGGTGCGGAAAGGGTTATAGTCAGCCAGCTTGTGCGTTCTCCCGGCGTATATTATACCCGCACCATAGATAAGCTGGGCAAGAACCTTTTCTCCGCCCAGGTAATTCCTAACCGCGGCGCATGGCTTGAATACGAAACCGATTCCAGCGAAGTGCTGCACGTTAAAATAGACCGTCAGCGCAAGGTATACGTTACCGCTCTCCTCAGGGCGTTGGGCTACGGCACCAATGCCGAGATTATAGAGCTGATGGGCGAGGAAGAAAGGCTGCTCAACACCCTTGATAAAGATACCACCAAGAGCGTTGAGGACGGCCTTATAGAGATATACAAGCGCCAGCGCCCCGGCGAGCCTCCCACGGAGGAAAGCGCCAGGAGCCTTCTTAACGCGCTGTTCTTTGATCGCCGCTACGATCTTGCCCGCGTGGGCCGCTACAAGTTCAACAAAAAGCTGAGCCTTGCCGCCCGTATAGAGGGTCAGATAAGCGCGGACGATGTTATTGATGAAGAAACCGGCGAAATAATCGTTGAGGCCGGCAAGCACATAACCCGCGAAGAGGCCGAGAAGATTGAGCTTAGCGGTGTTCGCGGCATATTCGTAACCGTTGACGACAAGCGCATAAAGGTGCTGGGCAATCTGTTTGTTGACGCCAAGCATTTCTTAAGCTTCGATCCCGAGGAAGTGGGTCTGAACGAAAAGGTTCATTACCCCACCCTTAAGCAGCTGCTTGAAGAGGGCAAGGACATGAGCGAGGAAGAGCTTAAGGAGCTGCTTCGCGAGCATGTTTACGATCTTATCCCCAGGCACATTCTGCCTGACGATATGATTGCCAGCATCAGCTACCTTATCGGCCTTAACTACGGCATTGGCCGCACGGATGATATAGACCATCTGGGCAACCGCCGCATAAGGAGCGTTGGCGAGCTGCTGCAGAACCAGATTCGCGTGGGCATGACAAGGCTTGAAAGGGTTGTGCGCGAGCGCATGAGCATACAGGATATGGAAACCGCTATGCCCAGCAACCTTATAAACATCCGCCCCGTAACCGCCGCCATAAAGGAGTTCTTCGGATCCAGCCAGCTGTCCCAGTTCATGGATCAGACCAACCCCCTTGCGGAGCTTACCCATAAGCGCAGGCTCAGCGCCCTTGGCCCCGGCGGTCTGAACAGGGATCGCGCCACGTTCGACGTGCGAGACGTTCACTATTCACACTACGGCCGTATGTGCCCTATAGAGACGCCTGAAGGTCCTAACATAGGCCTTATAAACTCTCTTTCCACATACGCGCGCATCAATAAATACGGCTTTATCGAAGCCCCTTACAGAAGGGTAGACGGCAAGACCCACTCTATCGGCAGCGACATTATCTACCTTACCGCCGATGAGGAAGACGGTGCCATAGTGGCGCAGGCCAACGAGCCCACCGTTACCACTCCCGAGGGCAATACCTGGTTTGCCAAGAAGCACATTGTTGCCCGCTGGCTGGACAAGATAATCGAGGTTCCCGCCGAGCAGATTCAGTATATGGACGTTTCGCCCAAGCAGCTGGTATCCGTTGCCACGGCAATGATCCCCTTCCTTGAAAACGACGACGCTAACCGCGCCCTGATGGGATCCAACATGCAGCGTCAGGCTGTTCCTCTGCTTATGCCGGAGGCCCCTGTCGTAGGTACCGGTATGGAATACAAGGCCGCGCACGATTCCGGCGTTGTGGTTGTCGCGCACGAGGATGCGACCGTTGTGTATGTTGCGGCGGACAAGGTTATTACCGAGGACGAAAGCGGCATACGCCATACCTACAAGCTTATAAAGTTCAAGCGTTCCAACCAGGGCACCTGCATAAACCAGCGCCCCATAGTAAAGGTTGGCGACAAGGTTAAGAAGGGCGATGTCCTTGCGGACGGCGCCAGCACGGAGCACGGCGAGATAGCGCTTGGCAGAAACATTCTTATAGGCTTTATGACCTGGGAAGGTTATAACTACGAGGACGCCGTTCTGATAAGCGAAAAGCTTGTCAAGGAGGATGTATATACCTCCATTCATATAGAAGAGCACGAAACCGAAGCGCGCGATACCAAGCTCGGTAAGGAAGAGATCACAAGGGATATCCCCAATGTTGGTGAGGATGCCCTGAGCGATCTTGACGAGCGCGGCATAATCCGCATTGGCGCCGAGGTAAGGAGCGGCGACATACTGGTCGGTAAGGTAACGCCTAAGGGCGAAACCGAGCTTACCGCCGAGGAGCGCCTGCTGCGCGCCATATTCGGCGAAAAGGCCAGAGAGGTCAGGGATACATCCCTGCGCGTGCCTCACGGCGAGGGCGGCGTTATAGTAGACGTTAAGATATTCACCCGTGAGAACAAGGACGAGCTTTCCCCCGGCGTAAACGAGCTTGTGCGCGTATACATCGCCCAGAAGAGAAAGATTTCCGTAGGCGACAAGATGGCCGGCCGTCACGGTAACAAGGGTGTTATTTCAAGAATACTGCCCGAAGAGGATATGCCTTTCCTGCCCGACGGTACTCCGCTGCAGATAGTGCTTAACCCCCTGGGCGTTCCGAGCCGAATGAATATAGGTCAGGTACTTGAGCTGCATCTTGGCATGGCGGCTAAGACCCTTGGCTGGCATATAGCCACCCCTGTATTCGACGGCGCTACCGAGCAGGACATAAAGGATCTGCTTGTGCAGGCCGGCAAGGATCCGGACGGCAAGACCGTGCTTTACGACGGCCGTACCGGTGAGCCCTTTGAAAACAGGGTATCCGTCGGATACATGTATTACCTTAAGCTGCATCACCTTGTTGATGATAAGATTCACGCCCGTTCAACCGGACCGTACTCCCTCGTTACTCAGCAGCCGCTCGGCGGCAAGGCTCAGTTCGGCGGCCAGCGCTTCGGTGAAATGGAAGTTTGGGCATTGGAGGCCTACGGCGCCGCGAACACTCTGCAGGAAATACTTACCGTAAAGAGCGACGATGTGGTTGGCCGCGTAAAGACCTACGAAGCCATAGTAAAGGGCGAAAACGTGCCTGAGCCGGGCGTACCCGAATCGTTTAAGGTTCTTATTAAAGAGCTGCAGTCCCTGGGCCTTGACATAAAGGTTCTCAGCGACACCAACGAGGAGATAAAGATCGGCGAAATGATAGACGATGACGACGGCGCGCCCATAGACGTGAACATGAACGGCCTTGAGGATGTGCCCGATATGACGCCTATGGAGAGCGACGATCGCTTCAGCGAGTTTGATTTCAACGAAGACGAAGAAGACTCCGATTCGGACGCTGATTTCAGCGAGTTCGACGACGAGTAATAACGCGGATGAAGGGAGAGAAAAGCATTGTTCGAGCTGACAAATTTTGACGCTATACAGATTGGCCTTGCATCCCCGGAAAAAATAAGGGAATGGTCCCACGGAGAGGTCAAGAAACCCGAGACCATAAACTACCGCACGCTTAAGCCTGAGGTAGACGGACTGTTCTGCGAACGCATATTCGGGCCTACCAAGGACTGGGAGTGCCACTGCGGAAGATATAAGCGCGTGCGCTATAAGGGCGTTGTGTGCGACAAGTGCGGCGTTGAGGTTACCCGCGCCAAGGTTCGCCGCGAGCGCATGGGCCATATTGAGCTGGCTGCCCCCGTATCCCATATATGGTATTTTAAGGGCATACCCTGCCGCATGAAGATGCTGCTGGACATGAGCCCCAGAAACCTTGAAAAGGTGCTTTATTTCGCGGCGTTTGTCGTAACCGATCCCGGCCAGACCACGCTGCAGTACAAGCAGGTTCTAAGCGACAAGGAATACCGCGACGCGCAGGCCGAATTCGGTCCCAAGGCCTTTGAGGCCGGCATGGGTGCCGAGGCCATAAAGAAGCTGCTTATGGATCTGAACCTTGAGGAGCTTGAAAAGGAACTGAGGGACGAGGTAAACAATTCCTCCGGCCAGAAGCGCGCGAACGCCATAAAGAGGCTGGATGTTGTTGAGTCCTTCCTTAAGAGCGGCAACAAGCCCGAATGGATAATTCTTGATGCCGTGCCGGTAATTCCGCCGGAACTTAGGCCTATGGTTCAGCTGGACGGCGGCAGGTTCGCCACCAGCGATCTGAACGACCTTTACAGAAGGGTTATAAACAGAAATAACCGCCTTAAGAGGCTGCTTGAGCTGCACGCGCCCGATATTATAGTGCGCAACGAAAAGCGTATGCTTCAGGAAGCGGTAGACGCGCTTATAGATAACGGCCGCCGCGGCCGCCCCGTAACGGGCCCCGGCAACAGGCCCCTCAAGTCCCTTTCCGATATGCTTCGCGGTAAGCAGGGACGTTTCCGCCAGAACCTGCTGGGTAAGCGCGTTGACTACTCCGGCCGTAGCGTTATAGTCGTAGGCCCCGAGCTTAAGATGTATCAGTGCGGTCTGCCCAAGGAGATGGCCCTTGAGCTCTTCAAGCCCTTCGTAATGAAGAAGCTTGTTGACGACGGCCTCGCGCACAACATAAAGAGCGCCAAGCGCATGGTTGAGCGCGTTCGTACCGAGGTTTGGGACGAGCTTGAGGTTGTTATAAAAGAGCATCCCGTTATGCTTAACCGCGCGCCTACGCTGCACCGCCTGGGCATTCAGGCGTTTGAGCCCATCCTTGTTGAGGGCCGCGCCATAAAGCTGCATCCGTTGGTATGTACCGCGTTCAACGCGGACTTCGACGGCGACCAGATGGCCGTGCACGTGCCGCTGAGCGTTGAGGCTCAGGCTGAGGCCAGGTTCCTCATGCTTGCCTGCAACAACATTCTTAAGCCGCAGAGCGGCCAGCCTGTTGTTGAGCCCACTCAGGACATGGTTCTGGGCTGCTACTACCTTACCCTTCAGCGCGATGGCGAAAAGGGCGAGGGCAAGGCGTTCGCCAGCGAGGACGAGGCTATTATGGCTTATCAGACCGGCGAGTGCTCGCTGCACGCAAAGGTTAAAATCCGCCTGGAGCGCGAGTTTGAGGGCAAAAAGCTCCGCCGCGTTGTGGATACCAGCATCGGCCGCGTAATATTCAATAACGCCATTCCGCAGGATCTTGGCTTTGTTGAAAGGAATACCGCCGAGGATATGTTCAAGCTTGAAGTGGACAAGCTGGTTGTTAAGAAGGACATAGGAAAGATAATAGATAAGTGCTACCGCCGCTACGGCGCCGCCGAAACCAGCGAAATGCTTGACCGCATAAAGGCCATGGGCTTCCGCTATTCAACCCTTGGCGGTATAACGATAGGCTTCCAGGACATAACCGTTCCCGAAAAGAAGAAGGAAATCCTGGCCGATGCCGAGGTTGAGGTAAGCAAGATAGACAGCCTGTACAGAACCGGTTTCCTAAGCGATGCCGAGAGGCGCAGGAACGTAATAAGCATTTGGGAAAAGGCTACCGACACGGTTACCAAAACCCTTATGGATTCGCTTGATCAGTACAACCCGATATTCATGATGGCAAACTCCGGTGCTCGTGGTTCAACCAACCAGATCCGTCAGCTTGCCGGTATGCGTGGTCTGATGGCGGACCCGAACGGCCAGATCATAGAGGTGCCTATACGTTCAAACTTCCGTGAAGGCCTTACCGTTCTTGAGTTCTTCATAAGCTCTCACGGCGCCCGTAAGGGTCTTGCCGATACGGCTCTTCGTACGGCGGACTCCGGTTACCTTACAAGAAGGCTTGTCGATGTTTCTCAGGACGTTATAGTCCGCGAGGACGATTGCTTCGCTCTGCGCGGGGAATCCCCCAAGGGCATGAAGATAGAAGCCATAATGGACGGCAACAAGGTTGTAGAAAGCTTTGGCGACCGTATACTGGGCCGTTACAGCGTGGGCGAGGTTGTCCATCCCGTAACAGGCGAGGTTCTCTGCCCCGCAGACAGCATGGTTACCTACGACATTCGCAACAAGATTGTTGAAGCCGGCATAACCAGCATGGAGTGCAGGAGCGTATTCACCTGCCGCAGCGACCACGGCGTCTGCACCAAGTGCTACGGCGCGAACCTGGCAACGGGCGGAGAGGTCAATATAGGCGAGGCCGTCGGCATAATCGCCGCGCAGGCCATAGGCGAGCCGGGTACCCAGCTTACCATGAGAAACTTCCATACCGGCGGCGTTGCGAGCGCAACCGATATTACTCAGGGTCTTCCCCGTGTAGTTGAAATATTCGAAGCCCGTAAGCCTAAGGGACTTGCCGTTATAAGCGAGATTGCCGGTAAGGTTGAAATTACCGAGGGTCAGCGCAGGGAAGCCACCATAACCGGTGACGACGGCGAAACCGTTAAGTATCTCATCCCCTTCGGCGCCAAGCTTAAGGTTAAGAATGGCGATGTTATAGAGGCCGGTGACGAGCTGACCGACGGTTCCATCAACCCGAACGACATTCTGAAGATAAAGGGCGTAAAGGGTGTTCAGGCCTACATGCTCAAGGAAGTTCAGGACGTATACCGTTCACAGGGCGTTGAGATAGCGGATAAGCACATAGAGGTTATTATCCGCCAGATGCTGCGCAAGGTTCAGATTGAGGACGCGGGCGATACGGATATGCTGCCGGGCGAGCTGGTGGATATATTCCGCTTCGAGCGCGAAAACGAGGAAATGGTAATGAAGGGCATGCAGCCCGCCGTTGCCAAGAGGAAGCTGCTTGGTATAACCAAGGCCGCCCTCGCCACGGATTCCTTCCTCAGCGCCGCAAGCTTCCAGGAGACCACCCGCGTGCTTACCGAAGCCGCCATAAAGGGCAAGGTAGATCCGCTGGTCGGTTTGAAGGAAAATGTTATAATCGGCAAGCTTATACCCGCGGGTATCGGACTTAAGCGTTATCGTACCGTTGATGTTAAGTCCAAGAACGCCGACAATCAGTAATAAAAACGCATAAAACAACGGGCCGCGTGGGGCGAAAATTCCCTTTGCGGCCCGAAGTATAACCGCGTAAGGAGGCCGAAATATGACCGAATTAAAGTATAGCGACGTGGATTGCCCGCTTTACGGCAGCGAATACTGCGCGGCGCTTAATATGGAAAGCTGCGAAAAATGCACGGTTGATTGCTCCGATGAGGAGAAGGCCGAGCGCGTAAAGCAGGATATTGCGGACATGGCGGCCCTGCTCCCCAAGGACGGTATGGCAAAGCTTTTCACAGGGGACGAGTGCGTGCTATGCAAAGGCGAAAAAGGCAAAAAGGAATACTACGCCTTCTTTGATATGGGGCACATCGGCAGGCGCAGGCATAGGGTAAAGGGCCTGCAGGGCATACTGAAAAAGGAGCCCCGCTTCGGCTCACTGCTGCCGGCACAGGTTGGCTGCTGTGCGGAGTGCAAAAAGCGCGTGTCCCGCCTGAGCTATGTTAAAAGCGCGATAATCGCGGCGTTTTTGGCAAGCGGAGTAATAGTATTAAGCTTCAGGGCGATTAATGAGCCGCTTATGGCCATAACGCATGGTCTGCCGTTTTACATATTCGCCGTTTGGACAATAATAGGCGTGCTTACGGCGCAGCTTGCATACCGCGTGATGCGGCGCAAATACGAGCGCCTTACGTATCTTAACGTTATGGACGCGCCCGAGCTTAGCGAGCTTAAGGAGAAGGACTGGTTCGAGCTTTTTGCCGAGCATGGCGTAAGCAGGCTTGTGTTCTCTAAAAAGCCCATGAGCCACGGACTGTTCGCCGCGATGCCCGAAGAACTTGCCGACAAGGGCGAAAAGAGCGAAAACAGCAGCGAAAACAGCGATAATGTCTAAAAAATCCGGCTGTATCGATTGACAAGCCGTAAAATGGATGATACAATATCTAAGTTGCGGAAAATGTCCCTTTCAAGGGGTTGCAAGGGATTTTCTTGATATATAGAAATACTAAAATTATTTGGAGGAAATTCTTCAATGCCTACCATTAACCAGTTGGTTCGCAAGGGCCGTGAGCAGGTGAGCTACAAGTCTAACTCTCCTATCCTCAAGCAGTGCCCCCAGCGCCGTGGTGTTTGCACCGCGGTTCGTACCCTCACACCGAAAAAGCCTAACTCCGCTCTGCGTAAAATAGCGCGTGTACGCCTGACCGACGGTCTCGAAGGTACCGCTTATATCCCCGGCGTTGGCCACAATCTGCAGGAGCACAGCGTTGTCCTCATCAGGGGCGGCCGTGTTAAGGACCTGCCCGGTGTTCGTTACCACATCATTCGCGGCGCGCTCGATACCGCGGGCGTAGCCAAGCGTATGCAGGCCCGTTCTCGCTACGGCGCCAAGAGACCCAAGAAATAAGGAGGGAAATTAAGATGCCGAGACGTGGATTTGTACCCAAGAGGGAAGTTCTTGATGACCCTATGTACGGCGGCAAGCTGGTGACGAAGCTCGTCAACCAGGTTATGCTGGACGGTAAGCGCGGTACCGCGCAGAAGGCTTGCTACGGCGCGTTTGAAATCATTCGCGAGAAGACCGGCCGCGAGCCCCTTGAAGTATTCGAGCAGGCCATGAACAACATCATGCCCGTGCTTGAGGTTAAGGCCCGCCGTGTTGGCGGCGCTACCTATCAGGTACCTATCGAGATAAGGCCCGAAAGGCGCCAGACCCTCGGCCTTAGGTGGCTGGTAACCTACGCCCGCAGCCGCAGCGAGCACACCATGATGCAGCGCCTTGCCGGCGAAATCATGGACGCCGCAAACCAGACCGGTTCTGCCTTCAAGAAGAAGGAAGATACCCACAAGATGGCCGAGGCCAACAAG
This sequence comes from bacterium, assembly GCA_963643205.1. Classification (GTDB taxonomy): domain Bacteria; phylum Bacillota; class Clostridia; order Christensenellales; family CAG-138; genus Phil1. The sequence continues at coordinate 39,196 of CAVIJJ010000016.1, forward strand.
GCTTTCGCGCACTATCGCTGGTAATAAGGCAATATATTGCTGCAACAACGGATCCGGCTGCTTTTCGGCCGGGTCCGATTTTCTGAAAAGACAGTTGCGGCGTATATATAGATTTATTAAATTTTTTGTAGAGGAGGGCTGCAAGTGGCCAGAGAAACCCCGCTTGAGAAAACGAGAAACATAGGCATCATGGCCCACATTGATGCCGGCAAGACCACCACTACCGAGCGTATACTTTACTATACCGGCAAGATACACAAGGTGGGAGAGGTACACGAGGGCGCAGCCACAATGGACTTCATGGTGCAGGAGCAGGAGCGCGGTATAACCATCGCTTCCGCCGCAACCACAACCTATTGGCGGCAGCACCGTATTAACATTATCGATACTCCGGGTCACGTTGACTTCACCATGGAAGTTGAGCGTTCCCTTAGGGTACTGGACGGCGCCGTTGCGGTATTCTGCGCAAAGGGCGGCGTTGAGCCCCAGAGTGAAACCGTATGGCGTCAGGCCAGCAAATACGGCGTACCGCGTATCGCTTATGTCAACAAGATGGACATAGTTGGCGCGAACTTCTATAACGTAGTCAAAATGATGAAGGAGAGGCTCGATGCCAATGCCGTGCCTATCCAGCTGCCTATAGGCAGTGAAGCCGACTTCAGAGGCATGGTGGACCTTGTAACCATGAAGGCCGAGGTTTATTACGATAACGAAGGCAAGGATATAAGGTTTGAGGAGATTCCGGCCGACATGCAGGAAAAGGCCGAGGAATACCGCACCGCCATGATTGAGGCCGCGGCCGATGTTGACGAGGAGCTTATGGAAAAATACCTCGGCGGCGAAGAAATAACCAATGAGGAGATAATGAAGGCTCTGCGCGCGGGCACCATATCCAACAAGCTGGTTCCCGTTGTGTGCGGCACGTCATACAGGAACAAGGGCGTACAGCCTCTGCTTAACGCCATTGTTGATTTCCTTCCTTCCCCGCTTGATGTTCCCCCCGCGGAGGGCACCAGCGTTGACGGTACCGAGATCATCAAGACCGAGTGCAGGGACGACGCACCGTTTGCGGCGCTTGCTTTCAAAATCGTCGCGGATCCGTTCGTGGGCAAGCTCACGTTCTTCCGCGTATACAGCGGCACGCTGCAGTCCAATTCCTATGTTTATAACGCCTCCAAGGGCAAGCGCGAGCGCGTAGGCAAGATAACCCTTATCCATGCCGCCAGCCGCACCGAAATACCCGAGGCGCACGCGGGCGACATAGCCGCTCTCGGCGGACTTAAGGACACCGGCACCGGCGACACGCTCTGCGATGAAAAGAACCCGCTGCTGCTTGAAACCATAGAGATTCCGGACCCCGTTATACAGGTTGCAATAGAGCCCAAGACCAAGGCCGGGCAGGAGAAGATGGGCATCGCGCTTTCAAAGCTTGCCGATGAGGACCCCACCTTCCGTACCTTCACCGATAAGGAAACCGGTCAGACCATAATCAGCGGCATGGGCGAGCTGCACCTTGAGATAATAGTCGATAGGCTTATACGGGAGTTCCATGTTGAGTGCAAGGTTGGCCGTCCGCAGGTTGCTTACCGCGAGACCATAACCCGCACCGTAAAGAGCGAAGGCCGTTACGTTCGCCAGACCGGCGGTCACGGCCAGTACGGTCACTGCGTTGTGGAGTTCTCTCCGCTTGAGGCGGGTGCCGGATTCGAGTTCGAGGATAAGACCGTTGGCGGCGTAATCCCCAAGGAATACATTCCCGCTGTCAAGGCCGGTATAGAGGAAGCTTCCAAGACCGGCGTGCTTGGCGGATTCGAGGTTGTGGACTTTAAGGCCACTCTGCTCGACGGTAGCTACCACGATGTTGACTCTTCGGAAATGGCATACAAGATTGCCGGTTCCATGGCCCTGAAGGACGCTCTGGAAAAGGCCGGCTGCGTACTGCTTGAGCCTGTTATGAAGGTTGAAGTGGTAATGCCCGATGAGTACATGGGCGACGTTATAGGTAACCTTACCTCCCGTCGTGGCCGCATAGAGGGTACCGACAGCCGCGGTAATGCCCAGGTGGTAGACGCGATAAGCCCGCTTAGCGAAATGTTCGGCTACGCTACGGACCTCAGGTCCCGTACGCAGGGCCGCGGCACGTTCACAATGCAGTTTGATCATTACGAGCAGGTGAGCGAGGGAGTCGCGAAGAAAATTTTAGGCAAATAAAACATAAAACAACAATAACTTAAGGAGAAAAACAATGGCAAAGGCAAAATTCGAGCGCACTAAGCCGCACGTAAACATCGGCACGAT
>CAVIJJ010000017.1:0-37028 GCA_963643205.1 bacterium
AGAGTTTAAGCACCGTACACCCAAATTAGTTGAGTCCCGTACCCCTCGCGGAGCGATCGTTTCAAATGGGGTAGGGGGTCGCCAGGGGGCCTAGGGGAAGAAATCGAAATCTTCCCCGGCCCCTTGGCATAAAGAAAAGGCGGAGTTGAAGTAAAGCGAGTTTTTATTGAAAAGCTCTCGAATTAGGCCAAAACCAAAAGCCTCCACCGATGGGGGGGAGGTGGATTTCGCGAAGCGAAAGACGGAGGGAGTTCAAAAAACCGCTTCACCTGCTCATACCTTCTGTTTCAACATACTTTATCAAGCTAGGAGTTCACCAACAGCTATACAAGCTAAATATAGACATTAGACAATAAAGACATAAGATTTTAGAGAGCAACAAAAGCCTCCCTGCGGAGGGAGTCCGGGGACGCAGAAATTCATCGTCCCCTGCATCGTCCCCTAAAAAACCTAGGTATTTAGCGGCTTGGGGACGCAGGGACGATGGGGACGCAGATTTGCTGTTATTGGAACACGGGCTTTTGCCCAACAAAAAAGCAGGCACGATAACCATGCCTGCTTTAATATTAACTTTGCTGTTTAACCAAAGCGCGTGAACCGCATTCGGTTACATATTCTTCAGCTGCTCAAGCCTTGCCTCAAGCTTCTTGAGCATATCCTCGGCCGCGGCCAGCTTCTTGCGCTCCTCGGCTATAACCTTTTCGGGAGCCTTCGCGACAAAGCCCGCGTTATTCAGCTTGCCGCTGCTGCGCTCTATGTCCGCGCGAACCTTGGCGGCTTCCTTGTTTACGCGCTCGCGCTCCTTGTCGGCGTCTATAAGGTCGCTCAGGGGAATGAACGCCTCGGCTGCCTGCGCAACCGCGGATACGGCGTTTTCGGGAATGCCGGTCTTGTCCTGCTGAATGGTTACATGCTCCGCGCCCGCCAGCTTCATTATGTAAGGAATGCTCGCTTCAAGCGTTTCCGCCTTCGCGCCGTGGGTAACAAGCGTCATGCTCAGCTTACGGCTCGGGGCAACGTTCATTTCCGCGCGAATGTTTCGTGTTGCGCGGATAAGATCCATAACCTCTTCCATTGCCTCCGCTTCCTCGGGGAAGTCCCACTCAACCTGCGCCTTGGGCCACGCGGAGCGCATTATGGTTTCCTCGTGATTGGGCAGGTTAAGGTAAAGCTCCTCGGTTATGAACGGCATAAAGGGATGCAGCAGCTTAAGCGAATCGGTAAGCGCGCGGCAAAGAATTGCGCGAACATTTGCCTTCTGCTCCTCGTCGGTGCCGTTCATGCGGGGCTTGGCAAGCTCTATGTACCAGTCGCAGAACTCTGTCCAGACGAAGTCGTATATCTTCTGCGCCGCCAGGTTAAGGTCAAAGCCGTCCATGTTGGCGGTAATCTCGCGGATTATGGTATTCAGCCTGTTCAGCAGCCACTTATCGGCTATGTCAAGCTTTGATATGTCTATCTCGCCAACCTCGGCATCACCTATGTTCATAAGAACGAAGCGGGTAGCGTTGTAAAGCTTGTTGCAGAAGTTGCGCGCGGCCTCAACCTTCTTTGTGCCGAAACGCATATCGCCGCCGGCGCCGTTGCCGGTAACAAGGCTGAAGCGCAGGCTGTCCGCGCCGTACTGCTTTATTATCTCCAGCGGATCAACGCCGTTGCCCAGGGATTTGGACATCTTTCTGCCAAGCTCATCCCTTACAAGGCCGTGAATGTAAACATGGGAGAAGGGCTTTTGATGCATTACCTCCATGCCGAACACTATCATCCTGGCAACCCAGAAGAATATTATGTCGTAGCCGGTAACAAGGGTGTTGGTGGGGTAGAAATACTCAAGCTCCTTGGTATCGTTGGGCCAGCCGAGCGTTGAGAACGGCCACATGCCGCTGGAGAACCAGGTATCCAGCACGTCCTCGTCCTGATGCACGTGACCGCCGCACTTGGGGCAGCACTTGGGCGCGGTTTCCGCAACCGTGGTTTCGCCGCACTCGTCGCAGTAATACGCGGGAATCCTGTGGCCCCACCAAAGCTGGCGGGAAATGCACCAGTCGCGTATGTTTTCCATCCAGTTGTAATAGGTTTTGTCAAAGCGCTCGGGCACAAACTTTATCTCGCCGCTCTTAACCACGTCTATGGCGGGCTTGGCAAGGGGCTTCATGCTCACGAACCACTGCTTGCTTACCAGCGGCTCAACCGTGCTGTGGCAGCGGTAGCAGGTGCCTACGTTGTGGCCGTAAGGCTCAATTTTTACAAGGTTGCCCGCCGCCTCTATATCCTCCACCAGCTTCTTCCTGCATTCCATGGTGGTAAGGCCTTCGTACGCGCCGCCAAGCTCGTTTATGTGCCCATCGTCCGTGAATACGCGTATAATGGGCAGGTTGCACCTTACGCCAACCTCGAAGTCGTTCGGGTCATGTGCCGGGGTTATCTTAACGGCGCCGGTACCGAATTCTTTTTCAACGTATTCGTCGGCAACAATGGGTATCTCGCGGCCGACAACGGGGATTACAACTGTTTTGCCTACTATGTCGGCATAGCGCTCGTCATCGGGATGCACGGCTATGGCGGTATCGCCAAGTATCGTTTCGGGGCGGGTGGTGGCAACGGTTATGGAGTAGCTCTTGTCGGGCGCGTCGTAACGCACATGCCAAAGATGGCTCTGCTGCTCCTCGTATTCAACCTCCGCGTCGCTAAGCGCGGTTTTGCAGTGCGGGCACCAGTTTATAATCCTGTCCCCGCGGTATATAAGGCCCTTGTTGTAAAGGTCCACAAAAACCTTGGTAACGGCCTTTGAGCAGCCCTCGTCCATTGTAAAGCGCTCGCGGTCCCAGTCGCAGCTTGCGCCAAGCTTTCTAAGCTGCTTAACTATCCTTCCGCCGTATTCCTTTTTCCAGTCCCACGCGCGCTGCAAAAACGCCTCGCGGCCAATGTCGCGCTTGTCCAGGCCTTCCTTGGCCATCTGCTCTATAATCTTTACCTCGGTAGCTATGGAAGCGTGGTCGGTGCCGGGCAGCCAAAGCGTTTCATAGCCGGACATACGCTTGTAGCGAATAAGCGCGTCCTGCAGGGTTTCGTCTATGGCGTGGCCAATGTGCAGCTGACCGGTTATGTTCGGTGGCGGGATAACTATGCAATACGGCTCCTTGTCGGGGTTGGGCTCGGCATGAAAATAGCCGTTCTTTTCCCATTTTTCATACAGCCTGTCTTCCACGCCCTGATGGTCGTAGGATTTCGGCATTTCCTTCATGGTACTCTCTCCTCCTGAAAAATAGTTTGTTTGGTTAAATTAAAAGGAGCTTCTGTCCTATTGTAAAGGACGGAAGCTCCGCGGTACCACCTTTATTGGGCAACAAATGCCCCGGCTCTTATGCGCCTTAACGCGGCGCGCACGTTCCGCTTACTGGTATTTCACCGGAAAAGCTCCAAAGCGACATTCCGCCAATCTTTGCAAGCGACCCTTTCAGCCAGCGAGGCCGCATCTCTTTTGCAAAGGAACGAGGCGTACTCCTCTTCTTCTGCGCTAAGGTGTATTTTATGCGCCGGCGTTCCCTTTGTCAAGCCGAAAACGGCATATTTCGGCCAAATCGCGCATTTGCGTAAACCGGCGCGGCATGATAAAATGCTTTCACTGTTATCAAGTGAAAGAGGGCCGTGACATGAAGGCTTTACCGGGCGATTTTTTGCGCCGCATGCATGATGAACTTAAGGACGAATACGAAGCCTTTTTGAAAAGCTACGAATGCGAAAGCGTCCGCGGCCTAAGGGCAAATACCCTGAAGGCAAGCGCGGATGAAACAGCGGCGCTCTGCCCCGTAAAGCTTGAAAGGGTTGAAAACACTCCCGACGGGTTTCGCCTGAAGGAGGCCTGGGACGGCGTTGGCCTAAGCCCAGTTCACATGGCGGGACTTATATATATGCAGGAGCCGAGCGCAATGCTTACCGTTGCCATAGCGGACATACATCCCGGCATGAGGGTGCTTGATATGTGCGCCGCGCCCGGCGGCAAAACTGGGGCCGCGGCGGCAAGACTGTTAGGAGAAGGGCTTATAGTTTCAAACGAAATAGTGCCGAGCCGCGCGAAAATACTCGAATCCACCGTTGAGCGTATGGGCATAGCGAACGCGGTTGTTACAAGCAAAAGGCCGGATGAAATGGAAAAGGCTCTGCCCGGGTATTTTGACAGGGTAATTGTTGACGCGCCGTGCAGCGGAGAGGGTATGTTCAGAAAGGATGACCGCGCGATAGAGGAATGGAGCGCGGAGCACGTTTGCGCCTGCGCCAACAGGCAGCGGCTTATACTTGAAAGCAGCGCCAAATGCGTTGCACCCGACGGCATGCTTATTTATTCAACCTGCACGTTCTCGCGCGAGGAAAACGAGAATAATATAGAATGGTTTCTAAGTACACACGCGGACTTTGAGCTTATCGAGCAGCACAGGCTTTATCCGCACACGTTCGCCGGAGAGGGTCACTTTGCCGCCGCCTTAAGAAAAAAGGGCGGAGAGCGGAAAAGCTGCGCCCCGCTTAAGCTTACCCCGTGCAAAGACAAGGCGTACGCCGAATTTATAAGGGATACGTTTGCCGTTCCCCCGCGCGGTACGGCCTGCTCAATGGGGGACGGGGTGAACATAATATCGTATGAACTGCCGGATGCTTTGAAGCCGATGCTCAGGCGCAGCGCTGGAGTTTACGCGGGAGAATTGCAAAAGGGCAGGTTTGTGCCGCACCATACGCTGGTTATGGCGGAGCACGGCGGCGAATATAAGCGCGTGCTTTCGCTTGACGAAAATGATGAGCGCCTTAGAGCATATATGCGCGGGGAGGAGATAGACTGCCCCGAGGATTGGCGCGGATATTGCGCCGTGGCGTACCGCAACCACCCGATAGGCTGGGGCAAGGCCGTTTCCGGCAGGCTGAAAAACCATCTTCCCAAAGGATTGAGAACATGGTGAAGGATATACTAATTGCGGTTTGCCCGAAAAATACCGCGGCACGGCGCATTGCGCGGACTTCGGTTGTGCGGTATAATTTCAAATAATACAAGACTGTCGGCAAATAAGAAGGAGAAGCAAAAAATGGAACTTAACGGAAAAATATGGCTTGCTAAGTCCGATGAAAAGGTGTTCCTTGAACCCAAAATGGCAAATCGCCATGGCTTTATTGCAGGCGCGAGCGGCACGGGCAAAACCATAACGCTTAAGGTTATGGCGGAATCCTTCTCTCAGCTTGGCGTGCCCGTTTTCCTTGCGGACATAAAGGGAGACCTTGCCGGCATGTGCAAGGCCGGTCAGCACAGCGAAAGCATGGAAAAGCGCATAAATAAGCTTGGCATAGAGGACTGGCGATACAGGGTATTTCCCACCCGCTTCTGGGATATATACGGCGAAAACGGCCACCCCGTAAGAACAACCGTAAGCGAAATGGGGCCGATGCTTCTTAGCAGGCTTATGAACTTAAGCGATGTTCAGAGCGATGTGCTGAACCTTGTTTTTAAGATTGCGGATGATAAGGAACTGCTGCTTATAGATATGAAGGACCTTCGGGCCATGCTTCGCTACGTTGGCGAAAACCGCGCCGAGTTTGTTACGGACTACGGCAACATGAGCGCGCAGAGCCTGGGCGCCATACAAAGGAGCCTTATAACGCTTGAGGATGAGGGCGGAGCGGAATTTTTCGGCGAGCCTTCAATAGATATAAAGGACTGGATGCAGCGCGACGAGCAGGGCAGGGGATATATAAACATTCTGCACAGCGTAAAGCTTGTTCAGAACCCTACGCTTTACGCAACGTTTATGCTCTTCCTTATGAGCGAACTGTTTGAAAAGCTGCCGGAGCGCGGCGATGCCGAGAAGCCCGAAATGGTATTCTTCTTTGATGAGGCGCATCTTCTCTTCAGCGATGCCCCCAAGGTGCTTGTGCAGAAGATTGAGCAGGTTGTAAAGCTTATTCGCTCAAAGGGCGTGGGCATATACTTCATATCCCAAAGCCCCTCCGATATTCCGGACAGCGTACTTGCCCAGCTTTCAAACCGCGTGCAGCACGCCTTAAGGGCGTATACCCCAACGGAGCAGAAGGCCGTTAAAACCGCGGCTCAGACTTTCCGCGCCAATCCTGCGTTTGATACGCAAACGGCCATAATGGAGCTTGGCGTAGGCGAGGCGCTTGTATCCTGCCTTGATGAAAACGGCGTACCCGGCATTGTTCAGCGCGCGTTCATATTGCCGCCGCAAAGCCGCATGGGCACCATAACGGAAGAGGAGCGCCGCGCCGTTATAGAATCAAGCGACATGAAGCAGAAATACGATAAGGCCGTTGATAATTATTCCGCCTACGAGTATTTTAACGAGCAGGAGGAAAAGCAGGAAGAGGAGCAGAAAGAAGAGGAGGAAAAGGCGGAGAAGAAGGAAAAAGAGGAAAAGAAATCCTCCAAAACCACCAAGAGCACAAAGACAAAATCCTCTAAAAGCTCAACCGCCTCCAAGGTAGCCAAGAAAACCAAAACCGCCGCTTCCAAGGCCGTAACAAGGGTTACAAACAGCGCCATGAGCACAATCGGGCGCGAAATAGGCCGCTCCATAATCCGCGGCTTGTTCGGCTCAATAAAGAGCTGAAAAACAACAGCGCAAATCAAAAAGGAGCAGGGTAAATCCCCGCTCCTTTAATAATGCCTAAAATCAGTCTTTGCTCATTTCCCGCGCGTGAGCGCAAATGGCCTCGTATGTTTCCTGGCTTATGTCGTGCTCTATTTTGCAGGCGTCCTTTTCGGCGGTTATCTCGTCTATGCCCAGGTTTACAAGGAACTTGGTCAACGTATGGTGCCTATCCAGCATTTTAGAGGCTATATCCATGCCGCTTTCGGTAAGCGTTATAAGCCCGTCTGCGTCCATTGTAATGTAGCCGTTCTCCCTCAGCCGCTTGGTGGTATATGTAACGCTCGGCTTTGTAACGCCAAGATATTCGGCAACGTCTATTGATCTTATGTAGCCCCTACGGTTTTTCATTATAAGCATCGCTTCAAGGTAATCTTCGGATGCCCTCAGTATTTTCATGCAGCTTCGCGCCGTCCTCTCGAAGAATTATATACTAAATTATCACACAGTTTCTGAAAAATCAAGCGTTCCGGAAAAGTGTCAAAAAAAGTTTTGAAAGGGGTTGACATATACGGTTAGAGATGCTAAACTATGTCCCGGTTAAAGGAGCTTAACCTAATGAAATTAACATTGGTTAAACCAAATTAACCATTATTTTTTGACAAACGGTTAGCATAAGCTAACCTTGATGCGGAGGAGAAAGCATGATGCCGCTTACGCTTGCCAATATGGGCGAGGAACAGATAATACATAAAGTGGGCGGGAGCCCTGAAATGAAAAAGCACCTTGAGGATATGGGCTTTGTGCCCGGCGGAAGCGTTACGGTTGTTTCCGCGCTTAACGGCAACGTTATCGTTAAGGTAAAGGAGTCACGTATCGCGATAAGCGAGGAAATGGCCCGCAGGATTATGATTTGATTGAAATTTAATTATCAATACAACCAAACAATTAAAGGAGAGGACAGCAATGAAGACGCTTAAAGACGTTAAGATCGGCGAAACCGTAAAGGTTGTAAAGCTGCACGGCGAAGGCCCCGTGAAGCGCCGCATCATGGACATGGGCATCACCAAGGGCACTGAGGTGTTCGTTCGCAAGGTGGCGCCGCTCGGAGACCCCATGGAGGTTACCGTTCGCGGATACGAACTGAGCCTGCGCAGGGCGGATACCGAAATGATCGAAGTTGAGTAAAAATTTTTTGTCATAAGGTTAGATAGACTTAACCGAAAGGAGCAGAATATGGACAAGCAGATAAAGATAGCCCTCGCGGGCAACCCGAACTGCGGCAAAACAACCCTGTTCAACGCGCTCACCGGTTCCAACCAGTTTGTTGGTAACTGGCCCGGCGTAACGGTTGAAAAGAAGGAAGGCCGCCTGAAGAAGCATGAGGACGTGGTCATAATGGACCTGCCCGGCATTTACTCCCTTTCCCCTTACACTCTTGAAGAGGTTGTCGCGCGTAACTACCTGATTACCGAAAGGCCCGACGCGATTCTTAATATAATCGACGGCACCAACCTTGAGCGTAACCTTTACCTTACCACCCAGCTTACAGAGCTTGGCATTCCCGTTGTTATCGCCATAAACATGATGGACGTTGTTAAGAAGAACGGCGATAAGATAAACGTTGCTGAGCTTTCCCGTCAGCTTGGCTGCAAGGTAGTCGAGATATCCGCCCTTAAGGGCACCGGCATTATGGAAGCCGCAGAGGCTGCCGTAAGCGCCGCCAGTTCCACCAAAACCGTGCCTATGCACACGTTCTCCGGCCCCGTTGAGCATGCCATTGCCCATATCGAGGAAGCGGCTGTGCACAATATGCCTGCCGAGCAGCAGCGCTGGTACGCCATAAAGATTTTTGAGCGCGACGATAAGGTGCTTGAAAAGCTGAACATTCCTGCGGACACAATGAGCCACATTGAGCAGGATATAGCGGCCGCCGAGAAGGAGCTTGACGACGACGCCGAGTCCATAATCACCAACGAGCGCTATGTTTACATTGCGGAAATTATAAAGAGCTGCTACAAGAAGAAAAACGCCGGCGGCCTTTCCACTTCCGACAAGATCGACAAGATCGTTACCAACCGCTGGTTGGGCCTGCCCATTTTCGCTCTGGTAATGTTCCTTGTTTACTACATTGCCATGGTTACCGTGGGCAGCGCGGCTACGGACTGGGCAAACGACGGCCTGTTCGGTGATGGCTGGCATCTCTTCGGCATCGGTACCGCCGAGTATGAAGAGGTAAGCGAAGAGTACACCAACGCCATGAACGCCGTATCCGCCTTCGTTGAGGTTGATACCGAGGCTGAAGATTTTGACGAGACCGCTGCTCTTGAAGAGCTTAAGAACTACGCTCCCGAAACCGAGGACGCTTCCGCCGTTATAGGCATAGAGGATGAGGAAACCCTGGCCATAAACGATATGACCGCTTATTATTCCGCCATTCCCGAAGACGCCGATGAGGAGGCCACCATCCCCGTAACCTACACCGATGCCGTTGCTTATCTTGAGCAGAACGGCTTTGAGGAGCCCGATCCCGCCAACTACGGCGTATGGGTACCCGGTGTTCCCACGCTTGTGGGCAACCTGCTTGAAAGCGCGAACGCCGCCGAATGGCTGCAGGGCCTGATACTCGATGGTATTGTCGCGGGTGTTGGCGCGGTGCTTGGCTTCGTTCCCCAGATGCTCGTATTGTTCCTGCTGCTCGCTATACTTGAGGCCTGCGGTTACATGGCTCGTATAGCGTTCGTACTGGATAGGATATTCCGCAAGTTCGGCCTTTCCGGCAAGTCCTTCATCCCCATGCTCATCGGTATGGGCTGCGGCGTGCCCGGCGTTATGGCCAGCAGAACCATAGAGAACGAGCGCGACAGGCGCATGACCATAATGACTACCACCTTCATCCCCTGCGGTGCTAAGGTTCCCTTTATCGCCATGATAGCCGGCGCTATCTTCGGCGGATCCCCCTGGGTATCCACCAGCGCTTACTTCATCGGCATGGCCGCCATCATTGTGTCCGGCATAATGCTTAAGAAGACCAAGATGTTCGCCGGTGAGCCCGCTCCCTTCGTTATGGAGCTGCCCGCTTACCATTGGCCCACCGTTTCCAACGTTCTCAGGAGCATGTGGGAGCGCGGCTGGAGCTTCATAAAGAAGGCCGGCACCATCATACTGCTCTCCACCATACTGGTCTGGTTCACCACTTACTTCGGAGTAGTGGACGGCACCTTCAGGATGCTCTCCGAGGATGAGATTAACTACTCCATCCTGGCCAGCATCGGCAACCTGATCGCCTGGATATTCACCCCGCTCGGATGGGGCAACTGGCAGGCTACCGTAGCCTCCATAACCGGCCTTGTAGCTAAGGAAAACATAGTCGGTACCATGGGCATACTGTACGGCGGCGGCGACGGCACCGTGTATCAGGCGGTTGCAAGCGCGTTCACCGGCATAAGCGGTTATTCCTTCCTGGTATTCAACCTGCTCTGCGCTCCCTGCTTCGCGGCCATGGGTGCCATCAAGCGCGAGATGAACAGCCCCAAGTGGACCTGGTTCGCGATCGCTTATCAGTGCGGCTTCGCTTATGTAATAGCCCTTATGATCAACCAGTTCGGCAATGCCATAACCGGCAATACCAATGTAATCGGCCTTGTAGTAGCCCTGGCGCTGCTTGCCGGCATTATCTACATGCTTGTGAAGCCCTATAAGGAAGCTACCAAGCTGACCACTAACGTAAAGGTAAAATAAGCCTTAACGATAAAACCCGATCATTATTCTAACTACCTAAGAAGGAGGGATTCTCATGATGAGCTGGTTAAGTGAAAACCTTGGAACTATAATCATTACGCTTGTGCTGGCGGGTGTGGTTGCGCTGATATGCGTTTACCTCTTCGGCCAAAAGAAGAAGGGGAAATCCTCCTGCGGCTGTAATTGCGCCAGCTGCGCGATGCACGGCAAATGCCATTCACGGCAGTAAAAACAAAATGCGGGGGAGATGCGATTCGCGGCATCTCCCCCGCGCACTATCAAACCAAAGTATTAAAGGAGGACATAGGGCAATATGGAAAAATGCGTTAACGAGCAGGCAATGCAGCTTACGCCCTCCGCTATCAAATATCTTATGGCAACGGCTCAGCTGTGCAGCCTTGGAGAGGGCGCGCGGTGCGTGGACGTGGCGGCAAAGCTTAATGTGTCTAAGCCGAGCGCGCATGCCATGATACAGAACCTGTGTGACCTGGGGCTTGCGACCAAAAAGCGTTACGGTATCGTGCGCTTAACGCCCGAGGGTGAGGCGCAGGCAAAACTTTATGAAGCGTGCTACACGCCGCTTTACGAGCGTATGCACGAAGCGCTTGAGCTTGATGACGAGCTTTGCAAGAGTGTCGCGCTCAATGTGCTTTCTCAATCCTATGAAAAAATAATCGAGCTGGCGCAAAGCCTTAACAAAGCAAATAACGCATACTCATTAAAGGAGATGTATTCATAATGATAAAGACCACCCTTAAAATAAACGGCATGATGTGCGGCATGTGCGAGGCGCATGTTAACGACGCTATCCGTTCCAAGTTTAACGTAAAAAAGGTGACATCGTCCCATACAAAGGGAGAGAGCGTTATACTTTCGGAAGAGCCCCTGGACGAAACGGCCGTCCGCACCACCATTGCGGGCACGGGCTATGAGCTTGAGTCCGTAAGCTCGGAAGAATACAAGAAAAAAGGGTTCCTCGGCCTGTTTGGGTGCTGAGTAGGCATAAAGCTTAAGGATTCGCGATAGGTCCTCCTGTTAATTGGTACGCGCAGGCTCGGTATTACGCGGAGCATAAGAAAACGGATGCGCAAAGCGAACCTATGGTGTAAAATATCGGCAGAACAGTAAAGGAGCCGATGATTATGGGCGAAATAACGCTGATAGTAACATACGAATGCAAGGACGGCAAGCGCAATAACTTTGTGCGCGATGTGGCGGCAAGCGGCATACTCGATGAAATTCTTAATGAGGACGGCTGCCGTATGTATAAATACGCCATGAGCGCCGCCAATGAGGACGAGCTTATATTGATTGAGCGCTGGTCAAGCGAGCAGGCGCAGAAAACGCACCTTGCCCGGCCTCATATGCAGCAGCTTAAGGCCATAAAGGAGCGCTATGTTGTGTCAACAAGCGTTGAAAAGCTTGTAAAGGCGGAATAATCCAAAAACAAAGAAAGCGGCGACAAGCCGCTTTTTTGTATCTTCAAATCAGAGAGTCCCCGTTTTTTTAACCTTTCGGAAATTGAGCATAAGGCATATTAAGAACGGAACGCTTGCGTAGCCGAACACGGGATATATAACGCTTATAAGGTTGCCGAAGCCGAACTGGCTCAGCACAAACGCCAGCAGCAGCATCCCGACCGTAAAGGCCATTTTGTGCTTGCCAAGACCATTTACGTAAATTGTAGCCTGCTCTATAACGGCGAATATGGATGAAAGGCTCGCGCCAAACATTCCGAAAAGCATAAGCAGGCTGTAAACCAGGCTTAATACGGGGTGCAGCTCGCCCGCAAGCGCACCCATTGGCAGCTCATAACTGCCGCTTGAGGGTACCGCGGCCATGGCGGCTATCATGCTCCACGCAAGAACTATAAGAAACAGGCTGCCAAGGCCAAGCCCGTGCCGCAAGGTTTTTTCATTTTCAAGAAGCTTTGCCGTGGGAACGAGTATGGCTATGGTTCCGAATATGTTATAGGCCGCGTATGTTACAAAACCTATTATCCAGTTTGGCATAAGCGCGGACACGCTGCCCGTCGCGGGCGCGAAGGTAAAACCGGTGTTTATCAATGTCCACGCCGCAAGTATAACGGCAAGAACGGTTGTTACCGGCACAAGCACGGAGAATACGGTCACAAGCCCCTGCAGCCCTATTACGGCAATGGCTATGACGGCGATTGTGAATATAAGCCCCGAAAGCCAAGAGGGTAGCGGAACAAGCTCGCTTATAAGCGTTGAGGCGCCGGCCGTCATTATCATTGTAATGCCGAACGGCAGCAGGCATTGCATTATGCTTACTACCACGCGGAGCTTGGGGTGGTCGCCGTATGTCATAAGCCGGCCCATGTGCTCTACGCCCGTTAGCTGAATAAGGCGAAGGTTAGCGTAGTTAACTATAAAGAAAAGCACCGCCGTGCCTATGAAGCCGATAAGACCTATCGGGCCGAAGCAGGCGAAAAACTGCCAAAGCTCCTGCCCGGAAACAAATCCCGCGCCAAGAAAAATTCCCGCATAAGATATCGCCAGCTGAGTGGCACTGAGCTTTTTCATATAATAAACACTCTCCACATAATAAAGGCCCTTTATTCGGGCCGCCAAATCGGTATTATATCAGCCGCCGTCTCTATTTACAATAACTTTTATATTGCAGCGGAAAATGATATAATCATCAAAAGATGTTTATTCAGCCTTAATTCGGAGGGAACTCAATGGGCATTGTTGTTATAGGCGCCATATTCGTTGATATAAAAGGATATCCGACAGAGCTTTATATACCAGGCGGCAGGAACGCAGGCAGGGTAGAGCAGGTGCATGGCGGCGTAAGCCGAAACATAGCCGAGGATATAGCCAATGTGGAGCTTAGGCCCACGTTTGTAAGCCTTGTTGATAATACGGGCACCGGAGCGGACGTTATAAAAAAGCTTAGGGACCACAAGGTGAATACGGATTATATAAGCGTAACGCCGGACGGAATGGGAACCTGGCTTGCGGTTTTCGGCAATAATGGGGACGTTGTGGCCGCCATATCAAAGCGCCCTGATCTTCACCCAATATACGATACATTGCTTGAGCATGGCGACGAGATATTTGAAAACGCGGACAGCATCGCGCTTGAAATAGATATTGATAAGGACATAGTTAAGCTTGTTTTCGCGCTTGCCGAAAAGCATAAAAAGGCCGTGTATGCCGTTGTGTCAAATATGCGCATAGCGGTTGAGCGCAGGGATTTTCTCCGCTCGGTGCAGTGCTTCGTATGCAATCAGCAGGAGGCGGGCATACTTTTCGGCGATGATTACGACGGCAAATCCCCCGAGGAAATGGCAAAAATATTACCGCCGCGCGTGAAGGCCGCCCAAATACCGCGCATGGTTGTTACAATGGGAGATCAGGGGGCTGTGTACGCCACAGCTGATGGTGAGTGCGGAATTTGCCCGGCAAAGCGCGTTGATGTAAAGGATACCACCGGCGCGGGGGACGCTTTCTTCTCCGGCACCGTTATAGGCCTTACATACGGAAAAACAATCGCGCAGGCCTGCGAAATAGGCACGCGCCTTGCGGCAAGCGTTATATGCACGTCCGAAAACGTGTGCCCCAGGTTTTTGCCGGAGGAATTCGGCCTTGATGCGGACTTAATAAAAAACGCAAACTGAAATTATATTTTTTAAGGAGGAAGAACCATGAAGTCAAAAGTATTTTTCTCAAAGGAAATAACCCCCGAAAAGGTTGTTGAGCTCTTCAGCGCGCTCAATAAGGAACTGCCGGGCAAGGTAGCGGTTAAGCTCCATTCCGGCGAAAAGGGAAACCAGAATTTTTTGGGGCCGGATTTCTGGAAGCCCATGGTTGAAAAGGTAAAAGGAACCGTTGTTGAGTGCAATACGGCTTACGAGGGCTCCCGCAACACCACCGAAAGGCACATTGAAACCATGCGTGAGCATGGCTGGAGCGAAGCATTCACCGTGGATATAATGGATGCCGAAGGGCCGGACATGGAGCTTGATATACCCGACGGCAAAATGATTAAAAAGGACTATGTGGGCAAAAACATGGCCAATTACGATTCCATGCTCGTGCTTTCCCATTTTAAGGGCCATCCCATGGGCGGCTTCGGCGGCGCGCTTAAGCAGCTTTCCATCGGCTGCGGCTCGTCATACGGCAAGGCGTATATTCACGGCGCGGGTGAACCGGAAAAAATATGGACCGCCGATCACGATTCTTTCCTTGAATCCATGGCGGATTCGGCGGGCGCGGTATTCAAGTATTTCAAGGGCAATATAGCCTTTATAAACGTTATGAAAAACATGTCTGTGGATTGCGACTGCTGCGCCGTCGCGGAGGATCCCTGCCTTGCGGATATTGGCATAATGGCATCCCTTGACCCCGTGGCCATAGATCAGGCCTGCATAGACAAGGTTTACGCCTGCGACGATCCCGGCAAGGCGCATTTTATAGAGCGCGTCGAAAGCCGCAACGGAGTGCATACAATAGAAGCCGCGGCGGAGCTTGGCTACGGCTCACGCGAGTATGAGCTTATAGAAATCTGATTAAATTTTATTAAGAATAAAACAAAAGAGCGGGGAAAACCTCGCTCTTTCTTTAATATTCGCCATTAAACTATTTCGGGCTTCGCTCCCTTGGGAATGGGGCAAACATAACCCGCGCTTGAAGCTTTCTCAAATTCCTCGCGTATTGGAACGAGTATTGAAGGGTCGTCTATAATGTCAATCGCCGTTGCCGCAAGCACCTTTGAGGCGGTAAGCATGCCCTTGTGCGCAATGCTTGTAGTGCCGGCGGAAACCATCTGCCAGGAATGGCCGGGAGTCATTGAAGGCGCGGTTACGCAGTTTATCTGCCCGGTAGGAGTTTGCCAGCTTACGTCGCCAACGTCCGTTGAACCCGGCGTTGAAACAGAGGAATGATAAAGCGGCATAAGAAAATCGTTCAGCGCGCGCTCGCCGTTGTTTGTAGCCTTCGCAACCGTTTCCGCAATGCTCTCATCAAGCCTTGCGGCATAGCCGGGCAGCCCCGCGGAAGTGTATGTTTTCTTCAGCGTATTGGCGTATTCCCATTCTTCCTCGGTGTATTCGGGCAGGGCAACCTGCTTAAAATTCTTATAAAGCAGCTGCTCCATGGTTTTAAGCGGCAGGGGATTTGCCGTGCCGTCTATAAAGCGGGTTGAAACCTGGGTCTCGGTCATCATTGCCGCGCCCTCGGCTATTTTGTCCACGCGCTTTTCAAGCTTGATCGCCTCCTGCACCGTGGCGTCGCGCACCATGTAAAGCACCTTTGCCTCGGACTGGACAACGTTTGGCGAAACGCCGCCAACGTTTGTGAAAGCGTAATGCACGCTTGCGGTTTTGTTCATGTGCTCGCGCAAAAACTGCACGCCTATGTTCATAAGCTCCGCCGCGTCAAGCGCGCTGCGCCCAAGCTCCGGCGCTCCCGCCGCGTGGGACGCTACGCCCGAAAAAATGTATTCCTTCTGTATGCACGCCATGCTGCTGCCCGTTACAACCTGGTTCGCATCGTCCGGATGCCAGGTTATGGCCGCGTCAAGCTTTGTCCATTCGTTGTCGCGGGCAAAGAAAGCCTTTGCGGCGCCGCCCTCCTCGCCGGGGCAGCCATAGAATATAACGGTGCCCTCCTTGCCGGTGGCCTTAAGGTATTCCTTAACGGCTATCGCCGCGCCGAGCGCGCCCACGCCCAGCAGATTGTGGCCGCAGCCGTGGCCGTTTACCATGTTCGCCTCAGGCTGCTTTTCGGTTTTGCCGCCCTGCTGGCTAAGGCCGCTTAGCGCGTCGTACTCCGCCAGTATGCCTATAATCGGGTGGCCGCTGCCGTATGTGCCGGTAACGGCTGTTTCTATTCCGCAAAGCCCGTGCTGAACGGCGAAGCCTTCCTTTTTCAGCAGCTCCTCATAAGTTTCTTCGGATTTATATTCCTGAAGGGACAGCTCGGCAAGCCCCCAAATTTTGTCCGATGCGGCCGAGAGCATATCTGCCTTGGTATCAATAAGCTTTAACGCTTCCTGTTTGTTCATAAAAATATCCTCTCATATATAAAATACAGCGCGCTTTCGCGGCTTATGACAGAATTATATTCCAACCGAACTCAATTGTAAATACAAAATATGGAAAAATATGCGAAAATTATGCATAAATATTTGGACGAAATATAAACGGCAACCTTCGATTAAGGTGTTAACGGGGATAAAACGGAGAAATGACAGGCTAAAACAAAATGTATATATGCAATTGATATGCATAAATTGATTTGCGCGGCATGGGGGGCCACCTGTTTTGAATACGGCCGGGCATAATCGAAATTAGAGAAAAAAGCACACAGGTAATGGAATAAACGGCTAATCAACAGAATGTGAAACCTGTGCCCCGAACGCCTTATTCGGTACAAAAGCGAGGGAAACAGGCCATAATTGCGACAAAATCGGGCGCGAATCACGGCGCGATAAATACGGACAAATGGCTTAATACAGGCAAAAATTCGGCACTTTGCGCCGGATAAGCCTAAAAAGGCGTAAATAATCAGGCGTTTAGCACATTCTTGGCACGAATATTCTTGACCGCCGGGCATTGTCGTGTTAAAATCATCAGTACGATAGCTAATTATAGCTGTCAGTGTATCCTTATGCAGCATAAGCCAGATCTAAGCTGGCCGGAATGCAAATATTATTTAGGAGGAAAACATGAAAAAGACATTGTCTCTCGTGCTTGCACTGATGATGGTCCTTGCACTCGTCAGCGGCTGCACAACGACGACGGAGCCCACTACTACCGCCGATCAGACCGATGCCACCGGTACCGAGACTGCCGCGCCCGTCACTACTGACGAAGGCACGGAAACCGTCGAAGTACCCAGCTACACTTACAATGATTACACTTCCGCGTTGGCCAACAACTGGAACCCCCATACCTGGGAAACCAACGCCGACGATGCGATCCTTGGCTACCTCTCCATGCCTTTCGTAAACATGCAGGCTGAAGACACCGAGAATGGTGTTTATCAGTGGATTTACGAGATGGCTACCGAGATCAACGACGTAACCGCCAGCCATCAGGACGATCTGACCACCTATGCGGTCAGCCTGCCCGAAGGCGCTGCCGCGACCGACATCACCGAAGGTTACGTATTTGAGCTCAAGCTCAATCCCGATGCCAAGTGGCAGGATGGCACCCCCATCAATGCTGACAGCTACATCTACTCCATGCAGCAGCTGCTCAACCCCGAGATGAAGAACTACCGTGCTAACCTCTATTATGCCGGTGAGTCCGCCATCGCCGGTGGTAACGGCTACTACTACGGCGGCAGCGATGCTCTTACCGAGGCTGCCGGCGCTTACACCATGGATATGCTGACTGTTGGTGAAGACGGCCAGTATGTCACCGCCGAAGGCTACAAGGTATATCTTGCTGTTGGTTACGCTCTGGCTACTCAGCTTGGCGGCAACAGCCTGCAGGACTATGTTGAGGCTTATGGCGATGCTTACTTCGGAATGGACACCTGGGAAGAGCTCGTTGCCCTGTGCGATGAGAACGGCCTTGTTCCCCTGACCGATGATAACTACGCTCTGTTTGCTCCCGTCACCACCGCTAACGAAGCCTGGGGCGAGACCGAAGCCGATCTGCCGATGTACTTCGTATATGGCGTTCCCATGCCCGAAGTCGGCTTTGAGACCGTTGGTCTTTACAAGGTTGATGATTACACCATTAACTACGTAATGCAGGCTCAGATCGATTACTACTATGCTCTTACCTCCTTCACCTCCACTTGGCTGGTTTATGAGGATCTGTATGAAGCCGGCAAGGACACCACCGGCACCCTGGTAACCACCGATTACGGCACCAGCGTTGAGACCACCATGTCCTACGGCCCCTACAAGCTTGAGTCCTTCCAGGAAGACAAGCAGATGGTTCTTGTTCAGAACGAGAACTGGTACGGCTGGGAAGAGGGCGAGGACGGTACCCTCGTATCCTACACCGACTATCTTGTAGATGGCGAGAACGTACAGCGTTATCGCACCACCAAGCTCGTCATCAACGTTATGACTGACGATGCCGCCAAGCAGGCCTTCCTTAAGGGCGAACTGGACGGCTGGGCGCCTTCCGCTGAGGAACTGCCCACCTACGCCGCTTCCGAGCAGCTCTATAAGGCCCTTGAAACCTACACCATGTCCTTCTTCTTCAACACCGGTCTTGAGAATCTGCAGACCATGGATGAGTCCAAGGGCAACACCAACTCCGTTGTTCTGAGCAATGTAAACTTCCGTAAGGCCTTCAGCCTTTCCATCGACAGGAGTGAGTGGGTAACCGCTACCGCCGGTTATGCTCCCACCTTCGGCCTGATGAACACCGTTTACTACTACGACTTCTATAACAACCCCGATTCCATGTACCGCTCCTCCGAGCCCGCTATGAAGGCTATCTGCGAGCTGTACGGCGTTGAGTACGGCGATGGCACCCCCTATGCTACCCTGCAGGATGCTTACAAGTCCATCACCGGTTACAACCTGACCATGGCCAAGGAACTCATGGCCACCGCTTGCCAGGAGCTGGTCGCTGCCGGCCTGTACACCGAGGGCGAGGATATCGTCATCCGTATCGGCTATAAGAAGGGCGCTCTTGATTCCAGCGATAACAAGCAGCTTGAGCTGATGAACAAGTACATCAACGCGGCCGCTGAAGGTTCCGGTTTCGGCACCATCACTCTTGAAGGTCTTGGCAACATCAACGATCGTTACGGCGACGTGGCCAACGGCGAGTACGCCATCGGTTACGGTGCTTGGGGCGGCGCTGCTCTGTATCCCTTCCGTAACTTCCAGGTCTACTGCGACAACGAGCAGTATGAGATCAACGAAGCCGGTTGCTGGGATCCCGCTACCGAGAACCTGACCCTCAATGTCAACGGTGAAGACGTAACCATGACCTGGACCGAGTGGTCCCGCTCCATGGTCGGTACCGGTATTTTCGCCGGCGAGAGCCTTGAAACCAAGCTCCAGATCACCGCTGATATGGAAGAGCTCTACCTGCAGAAGTACTATCGTATACCTCTGGCGAGCTCCACTTCCTGCTCACTGCTCTCCTACAAGTGCAGCTACATCACCCCCGATTACAATCTGGCTTACGGCTGGGGCGGATTCGAACTGATGCAGTATAACTACAACGATGCCGAGTGGGCTGAGTACGTCTCCAGCCAGAACGGCGAACTGAGCTACGAATAATTTTTCGCAAGCTTAAAGTTGTAATATTGCGCAAATAGACCTATTGGCGGGGGGAGTCAATAACTCCCCCCGCTCGGTTAAAAGGCAGTTAAACCGCTTCTCTGCCTTTTAACCACGATTAAAACTAATCAGGTATCAAAAGGAGAGGGAGTATCGGTGCTTAAGTACATTTTGAAACGACTGGGCCTCATGCTGGTAACCTTCGTAATTATCACACTGATGACGTTCCTGCTTATCAGGATATTGCCAAGGGAAATGCCAACCGATAAGGTCCAAAAAGCGGCCATAGAAGCCCGCTGGGAGGCTCTTGGATACAACGAGCCCTTAATGACTCAGTTCTATATTTACGTTAAAAACATTGTAACTGAATGGGATTTCGGCACATCATGGTATGTGTCCTATCGCACGCCTGCCGCTGAGGTTCTGGGAGACAGACTCCTGCCCACGGTATTAATCAATTTCTATTCAATGATTGTGTCGGTTCCTATCGGCATACTTTTCGGCATTTACGCTGCCATACGAAAAAATAAATGGGACGATTCCCTTATCAGCACGCTGGTAATGGTTTTTATATCCGTGCCTAGTTATGTTTACGCATTTCTGGTGCAATATTTCCTGTACTTCAAATTGGGATGGCTTCCGCTTACCATGTATTCCTTGGCGGATGCCGGCGGCAGTTACTTTACCGGCAAAATGTTTGTCAGCATGATTCCTGCCGTAATCGCGCTCTCGTTCGGTTCCATAGCGGGTTACACCCGTTTTGTAAGGGCCGAGCTTACCGAGGCGTTAACTTCTGAATATATGCTGCTTGCCCGCACAAAGGGCCTTACCCGTGCCCAGGCTACCGCGCGCCACGCGCTTAAAAACGCGTTCGTGCCCATTCTGCCCTCAATCCTTTCGGAGTTTGTAGGCCTGCTTGGCGGCTCCATGATAATTGAGCAGATATTCGCGGTTCCCGGCGTTGGCCAGCTCTATATAAAGTCCTTGAACCTGCTGGATTACGATGTGTTCATGATGGACTGCGTGTTCTATACCTTTATCGGCTTGCTTGCCGGTATAGTAATGGATCTTAGCTACGGATTCATTGATCCTCGCATAAGAATGGGGGAGAAGTAATACTATGGCAGACAGAAGGTATGAAAAGATAGCGCCCGAAAAATTCGAGTTTGTTAATATTAACGAGCGCCTGACCGATAAAAAGTTTGACGATAAGCCGATTGGCTATTTCAAGGATGCCTGGATTCGTTTCCGCAAGAACAAGGCCTCCGTTGCCGCGGCTGTTATAATCGTGCTCATAATTCTGTTCTCATTCGGGGCTCCCCTGCTTACCAATCACGAGAACAGCTTTATGGATGTTGTTTACGCGAAGAAGGGCCCGAGGCTTACCGCTACCAAGGATATTGGCATTGCGGACGGCGGCATGAACGGCAACTATTCCGAGGTTGGTCTTATAAAGGCTATGGGCATAGGCGTTGCGGCCGAGGATTGGGCAGGAACGGGTACCCTTACCATGGCAGACGGCATGGCAAGCGAGTATCAGCCCATAATCAAGCTTGGCGAAACCTACACCCAGATAGATGCCACCAAGAAGGAAAAAACCTACTATACCGCCCGTACGGACGTTTATCTTAACGTTGGCTTTATGTATAAGAGCATAGAGCAGTCCGAGCTTGCCAACATTCGGGCGTTTGAAGAGGAAACCGGTCTGCATATTCTGTATCCTTTGATAGAGGATAACGAATATAACATGGATGCAACCGATGCCAACAACTGGTACAAGACCAAGAAGAATGTGCCCGTTGTAACCGACGAGAACGGCAAAGTAAAGAAGATGGCCTATTCCGAGGATCTTGTGCTTGAGGATAACTATAAGCGCGATGCCGAGGGCAACCCGATTTACTATGAATACACCGGCGGCGGCACGCTTGAAACCGCGCAGTACAAGATTCGCGTGCTGTACTATAACTACTATATTTATAACAACGGCGAAGCGCCCGAATATATTTTCGGTACGGACAGCCAGGGCTACGACCTTATGCTTCGTCTTGCCGGCGGTCTCAGGTTGAGCCTGCTGCTTGCCGTAAGCGTATCCATAATCAACTTCATAATCGGTGCCTGCTACGGCGCGATAGAGGGCTTCTACGGCGGCTTGGTAGACCTGATAATGGAACGCATAAGCGATATACTGGGCAATGTGCCGTTCATAATCGTGGCTACCCTTTTCCAGATGCACCTTTCCGCGAAGGTCGGCGCCATACCATGCCTGATATTCGCGTATATAATCAACGGCTGGATCGGTATAGCGTACCGCGTAAGAACGCAGTTCTATCGCTTTAAGAAGCAGGAATTCGTTCTGGCGGCAAAGACGCTGGGCGCAAGGGACAGAAGGCTTATCTGGAAGCACGTTTTCCCGAACTCCCTCGGCACAATAGTTACAAGCACCGCGCTTATAATCCCCGGTGTTATATTCAACGAAAGTATGCTCAGCTACCTTGGCATAGTGAAGCTCGGTTCCGCCAGCACCACGTCTCTTGGTACTTTGCTTTCGGACGCCAGCGCAATTTGGACGAACTACCCGCACCTGATGATACTGCCCGCGCTGTTCATCTCCCTGCTCGAGATTTCGTTCAACCTGTTCGGCAACGGCCTGCGCGATGCGTTTAACCCCTCGCTGCGTAATGTGGAGGATTAAGCATGGATAAAATACTTGAAGTAAAAAACCTTAAAGTTTCGTTCCGTACTCAGGCGGGTACGCTGAAGGCCGTGCGCGATATATCCTTCGATTTGGAGCGCGGCAAAACGCTTGCCATAGTCGGCGAGTCCGGTTCCGGCAAGTCCGTTACTGCCAAGGCCATATTGGGCATACTTGCCGGCAATACCATAATTGAGGGTGGCGAGATATTCTTCGACGGTAAGGACCTTCTGAAAATATCGGAGGATGATTTCCATCATATCCGCGGCGATAAAATCGCCATGATATTCCAGGATCCTCTGTCCTCACTGAACCCCATAGTAAAAATAGGCAAGCAGATAACCGAGGCTACCCTGCTTAAGAACAAGTCCAATCGCCGCGAGGCAAAGGCTGAGTTCAACGCGCTTTTGGCCGCCCTTAAGAGCGACGTTATAAAGTCCGGCAAGGAGAGCGAGGCAACCGTAAACTCCATGTTCAAAACCTTCGATAAGTTCTGTATCGAAAGCAATCATTTGGAGAACGAGTATAATAACGCCTATTCAAACGCCGCGGATCTTCGCGCGTCTGCCGAGGATATACTCTTTAAGATAAGCAAAAAACAGAAGCTTGATCTTAAAACAGAGCTTTCAAACTATCGCGCAATTCTTTCCCGCATAAGCAAAAGCTTCCTCTGCCGCGATTATCATAGCGAGATAGACCAGATTCGCGCGGAGCTTGCGCATGTTTCCGCGGGAATTCGCGGCAAGGAGCCCGATATGGAGCCCGTAAACGCCGCCCTTACCAAGCTTGAAAGCCTTATGCGCACCATAATAGGTCAGACCAGGCCGGACTTCTTCAGCATAGGCTACTATAAGCTTTTCTGCCCCGGCGCCAGCATGGCTCAATCGGTTGAGGATCTGAACGCGGTTGCCGGTAAGTACCTTAAGGAAAACTTCATGGATAAGTTCGTGGAGCTTGCCAAGGCCGGCGTTGAGTATTCCTATAAGACGGCTCTTGAAAACAAGAAGGCTGTTCTGCCCATGATAGCCGAGGCGAGAGAGTATTACTCAGCTGATTTCGAGAAGTCCGCCGCCACAAAGCGCTGCACCGAGCTTTCGGACGCGGTTGATAAATCAATCGATCAGCTTGAGTATATTAAAGACAGCACGGCTTATACTTTCCGCTCATCCTTGAGCAACGGCATTAACAGGTATTTCTACTTCCTTAAGCGCAACCCCAAGGAAGAAGCCCGCTACGAGCGCCAGTCCCGCAAGAGGGAAAAGCTTATCGCGCGCGGCAAAACCGTTACATGGAAGGTTGTGCCGAAGGTTGTGTATACTCCCGAAGAGCTTCGCGTGAACATAGTAAAGGTTCTTGATAGGCTCAGCGAGCATTATAACGAGTATATTGCTCAGCAGGTGAATATAGACGAGCGTACGGATAAGCTTATTGAGCATTTCAAGGAGCTTGCGTCTTTGGCTGTTTATAAGGTTACCAAGATAATGGCTAAGGAAATGGCCATCAAGCTGATGGACGAGGTTGGTATTCATGAACCCCGCCTGCGCTATAACCAGTATCCGTTCGAGTTTTCCGGCGGTATGCGCCAAAGGATAGTTATAGCGATAGCTCTTGCCGCCAATCCGGACGTGCTGATTTGCGACGAGCCTACCACCGCGCTTGACGTTACCATTCAGTCCCAGATACTGGAGCTGATAAACAAGCTGAAGAAGGAAAGGAACCTTTCCATAATATTCATTACGCACGATCTTGGCGTTGTGGCGAACATGGCGGACAATATCGCCGTTATGTATGCCGGCAAGATAGTTGAGTTCGGTACCGCGGACGATATATTCTACGATCCGCGCCATCCTTATACCTGGGCATTGCTTTCCTCCATGCCGGACCTTGACACAAAGGAAAAGCTGGACGCTATACCCGGCACTCCGCCGAACATGATTTATCCCCCGCAGGGAGACGCCTTTGCCGCGCGTAACAAATACGCGATGCAGATCGATTTTGAGGAGCATCCGCCGTTCTTTGACGTATCCGAAACGCATAGGGCCGCAACGTGGCTGCTGCATCCCGACGCGCCGAAGGTGGAAATGCCCAAAACCATTACCGAGCGCATAAAGCGCATGAACGCAAAGCGAATGGGAGGTGAACACAATGCCTAATCAGAATGATGAGGCCTTGCTGCGCGTAGAACACCTTTGCCAATACTTTGGCCCCACCAAGGCGGTGGACGACGTCAGCTTCGATATTAAAAAAGGAGAAGTGTTCGGCCTTGTCGGTGAATCCGGCTGCGGCAAAACCACGACCGGCCGCTCCATAATAAAGATTTACAATATTACCTCCGGCAGCATTTACTTTAAGGGTCAGCGCATCTGCGCGGGCATAAAATCCTATCGCGATGCCATAGCCGAGGCCCGCACCAATACGGACGCGGAGATAAAGGCACTTAACGCGGATTCCGCCGCCAACCCCGGCAACAAGGCCGCGAACGACGCTAAGATTGCCGAGGCCAAGAAAAAGCTTGAGGAGTGCATAGCCGAGAATAAAAAGCAGATAAAGCTTGCCCGCTTTGATCAGAAGCATTCCGATAAGGAATATGCCGAAAAGCTTGCCGAAGAGGTAAAGGCCGAATACGAAGAGAAGCTTAAAAACGCAAGCGGCCAGGAAGCCACGGCGCTTAAGAAAAAGTATAAGCACGATCTGAACGTGGCCAAGCATTCAAAGCTTATAACCAAAATTCAGATGATATTCCAGGATCCTATAGCTTCGCTTGACCCGCGCATGACCGTTAAGGAAATAATCGCGGAAGGTCTTGTTATAAACGGCATAAAGGACCAGGAGTATATAGACAATAAGGTTTATGAAATGCTTGAACTGGTCGGCCTTGTTCGTGAGCATGCCGGCCGCTATCCGCACGAATTCTCCGGCGGTCAGCGCCAGCGTATCGGTATCGCCCGCGCGATAGTTATGAACCCGGATCTGCTCATAGCCGACGAGCCCGTTTCCGCTCTGGACGTTTCAATTCAGGCGCAGGTTATAAACCTGCTTAACGAACTGAGAGAGCAGCTTGGTTTGACTATACTGTTCATCGCGCACGACCTTTCCGTTGTTAAGTATTTCTCCAACCGTATAGGCGTTATGTACTACGGCAAAATGGTGGAAATGGCCGAAACGGACGAGCTGTTCGCGCATCCTATGCATCCGTATACGCGCGCTCTGCTTTCCGCTATACCTTTGCCCGATCCGCATACTGAAAAGCAGCGCACCAGGATTATATACAACGCACTTAAGGACCATGATTACAGCGTTGATAAGCCTGTTCTTCGCGAGATTCTGCCCGGCCATTTTGTGTATTGCAACGATGCCGAGGAGCGCAGATATAAAGAGGAATTTAAGATTTGAACGAGGAACGTAAGGCCAAATTGATTCAAACGGCCGTAGGCTTTGCCATAAGCCTTGCCGTAGGCGTGGGGCTTGTGCTGCTTATACTTAATAACTATGGTTACAGCTCAGCCGAGACCGAGGCCGAAAAGGTGCGCATACTTTGCGACGCGTTTACAATCCCCGGTGTGTCGCTCATGATGAGCGCGGCGCTTGTGGCCGTTTATAACCAGGGCGTGTTTACAGGCGTAACGTACGGCCTAAGGCGCATGAAAGACATATTTTTGCCTTTCCTAAAAACTGAATATGTAAAGTACGCCGACTATAAAAGCAAAAAGGAAAAGAAAAAGGTAAAGAACTATATGTTCCTCTTTTTCACCGGGCTGCTCTTCACAATACCGGCCGTATACTTTATGATTCGTTTCTACCAAATCAGATAGCTGTTTGAAATTTGCCGGCGGGATATCCCGCCGGCTTTTCACATTTCAGCCCCGTTTTTTGTTCCTGTATGTTCACCTTTTAATGGGTAAATCAGGAGTATACTATAGTTCGTAAAAATAATGAGGGAGTATGCGAAAATGCTTCAAATACGCAATATCAAAAAGCAGTATGTTACCGGAAACCTTACGCAAAAGGCTTTGGACGGCGTATCGCTTAACCTTAGGAAAAATGAGTTTGTGGCCATACTCGGCCCGTCAGGCTCCGGCAAAACAACGCTGCTTAATATAATCGGCGGCCTTGATCGCTACGACAGCGGTGATTTGATTATAAACGGAATATCAACCGCCAAATATACGGACAGGGACTGGGATTCATACAGAAATCACACAATAGGCTTTGTGTTCCAAAGCTATAATCTTATTCCGCACCAAAGCGTGCTTTCAAACGTAGAGCTTGCCCTTACCATATCGGGCGTAGGGCGCGCAGAACGGCGCAGACGGGCAAAGCAGGCTCTGGAGCAGGTTGGCCTTGGCGATCAGCTGCATAAAAAGCCCAATCAGATGTCCGGCGGGCAGATGCAAAGGGTTGCCATAGCGAGGGCGCTCGTGAATGATCCGGATATACTCTTAGCCGATGAACCTACGGGCGCTTTGGATACAGTAACGTCTGTTCAGGTAATGGATATGCTTAAGGCAGTGGCTAAAGACAGGCTTGTCGTTATGGTTACGCATAATCCGGATCTTGCCCGGCAATACGCCACAAGAATTGTTCGCCTGCAGGACGGCAAGATTATTAGCGATTCCGATCCGTATGCTGTGGATGAATCAAGTATTGAGAACGCAAAGCACAAAAACATGGGCAAATCCTCCATGTCGTTAAGAACCGCCCTTGCGCTCAGCTTTAATAACCTGAGCACCAAAAAGGCAAGAACGTTACTTACCGCGTTCGCCGGATCCATAGGCATAATAGGCATAGCCCTTATATTGGCGCTTTCAAACGGCGTTAATTCATATATTCAGGATACGCAAAAGGAAACAATGGCGGCATACCCCATAACTATAGAGGAGCGCACAATTGACCTATCCTCCATCAGCACAACCGCCATGGGCACGGTGGCGGAGGCCGAGCAGGAAGCCGAAGAACACGGCGACGCTGTTTATTCGGACACAACCGATCTTAAGCTGGCGAACAGCATGACCGCCAGCATAACCGAAAACAACCTGAGCGATTTCAAAAAATACCTTGATAGCGAGGACTGCCCGCTTAAGGAATACGTTGGTGAAAACGGGATAGTGTATTCGTACAATACAAAGTTTGACGTATATGCTTATGATCCGGACGGGGTATTGCTCAATACGGACGGAAGCAGCCTTGAGAGCGGCCAGAACAAGCAAAACAGCATGATGGCGATGATGAGCGGCATGAGCGGCACAGCGGGCGGAAATACCAATTTTTCGGAAATTCTGCCCGGCCGTGATGGGGACAGCGTAAGCGGCGCCGTTAAGAACAGCTACGATGTTGTTTACGGCAACTGGCCGACAAATTACGACGAGGTTGTGCTTGTTCTTTCAAGGAATAACACTTTGCCCTCAACCGTGCTTTACAGGCTTGGATTATTGCCCTCCGCCGAATATAAGGAAATAATGCAGGCTCTTCAGAATAAAGAGGAGCTGGAGCTTGAAACAAGCGAATGGAGCTATGAGGACATCTGCTCGCACGAGCTTTATCTGCTGCCCGCGTGCGATATGTATATCAAGGATGATAACGGCAACTATAAGAGCGTGGCCGATGACGATGAACAGATTGAAAAGCTTTTAAGCTCCGCCGTGCAGCTTAAGATAGTCGGCATTATACGCCCCAAGGAGGACGCTAAGAGCGCCAATATAACGGGCACCGTTGGCTATACCAGGGCCTTGAGCGAGTATATAATCGATTATACCTCGGATAGCGCCGTTGTTTGTGCCCAGCGTGAGAACGAGAAAACGAATATACTCAGCGGCATGGCTTTCGCGCCCGATGATGACGCCGCGCGCATAGCGGACGTGAAGAAATACGTGAACGAGCTTGGCGTAAGCCAAAAGGCGGAGATATATTCCAAAATGCTTGCCGCAAACCCGGAGGCCGCGGCTCAGCTGAGCGCGATGGGCGAAAGCGAGCTTGCTGCGGCGCTTGACATGGCAATAGAAACAGCGGACGACGAAACACTTCTCTCGCTTTACGATGCCTATATTTCAGCCGGCAGCTATGATGAAAACATGGAGGAATTCGGCGTTGTCAGCTACGATGCGCCAAGCTCCATAAGCATATATTCGGACAGCTTTGAGGCAAAGGATGCCGTGGCCCAATGCATAGAGGATTATAACGCGGGCGCGGCGGAGGAGAATAAGATTACCTATACGGACTATGTTGGCCTTCTTATGTCCTCTGTAACCAAGATAGTTGACGTTATATCATACGTGCTTATAGCGTTCGTCGCCGTTTCGCTTGTGGTGTCGTCAATTATGATAGGCATAATAACCTATATATCCGTGCTTGAGCGCACAAAGGAAATAGGCATACTGCGCGCGATAGGCGCCTCAAAGCGCAATATATCGCAGGTATTTAACGCGGAAACGTTTATAATCGGCCTCTGCTCGGGCGCGCTCGGCGTGGGGATTACGCTTTTGCTGCTTATACCCGGCAACGCTTTGATTCATGCCCTTACGGACACAACCGCCGTGAACGCCTCCCTGCCCGCCGGCAGCGCGGCAATACTTATAGCCCTAAGCGTTGTGCTTACGCTTATAGGCGGCTTGATTCCCTCTAAAAAGGCCGCAAGAAAGGATCCTGTTACGGCATTGAGAACCGAGTGATAAAATCAATTCATACCATGGCGGCGGATGCGCAAATCGTGTCTGCCGCTTTTATAAATTGAAAAATGCATTTCCAAATTGTAAAAATTGCAGAACGCATGCAGGGATTTCGAAATTTATGTTGAAAAAAACAAGGAGAGAATCTGCGGGAGGCTGGCTATGAAGGAAGAAGTATTGTCCGGTGCGCTCAGAATAAGAACCGAGGAGCTTGAAAAGCAGCTCTTAAGTCCGTATGCCACGCTTGCCGTAAATACGCGCGGCAGGCAGTACCCAATGGATAAATGCCCTATACGAACCGACTTTGTGCGAGACAGAGACAGGATTATCCATTGCAAATCCTTCCGCAGGCTTAAGCATAAAACGCAGGTGTTTCTTTCACCTGTGGGCGATCATTACCGCACAAGGCTTACGCACACTTTGGAGGTTAGCCAAATAGCGCGCACCATTGCCCGCGGGCTCAGGATGAACGAGGACCTTACCGAGGCAATAGCGCTTGGGCACGACCTTGGCCATACGCCCTTCGGACACGCCGGTGAATCCGTGCTTAATTCGCTTGTTCCGGGCGGCTTTGAGCACAATGTGCAGAGCCTTAGGGTTGTTGAAAAGCTTGAAAACGGAACCGGGCTTAACTTAACATTTGAGGTTCGCGACGGCATAGTGAATCACCCGAGCGGCTGCCGAGCGGCAACGCCGGAGGGGCGCATAGTAAGCCTTAGCGACAGAATCGCGTACATAAATCACGATATAGACGATGCGGTTCGCGCCGGAATTCTTTCCGAAAGCGATTTGCCCGCAAGCTGCGTAGAGCTTTTGGGACCGTCCCACGGCAAAAGGATAAATTCGCTTATATTGGATACCATAGCAAACAGCATGGACAGCGCGGAAATCCGCATGAGCGATGATGTATGGAAAGAGTTCGGCAGGCTTAGGGACTTTATGTTTGAGCATGTTTATCTTAATAAAAATGCCAAGCACGAGGAAACGAAGGGCATGCACGTAATTACGGAGCTTTATAAGTATTACGTGAAGAATATAGACGAGCTGCCTGAGGACTTTAAGAAAAACGTAGAGGAAGACGGCGTTGAGCGCGTTGCGGCGGACTGGATAGCCTGCATGAGCGATCGCTACGCAATAGCCGATTATGAAAGAAAGTTCGTGCCGAAGGAATGGATGTAAATTCGCCTATCGGTGCAGGAAAACGGGATTTCGCGGCGAAATAGAATATTCCGCGAAAAAATGAGAAATACGCTTAAAGCGAGAAAGGAGCGACATTATGGCGGCATTTCCGGAAGAGTGGCTTAGTGAGCTCCTTTCAAAAACCGATATTGTAAGAGTGATTGGGGATTATGTTTCATTGTCCCCCAAGGGCGGTAAATATTGGGGCTGCTGCCCGTTTCATAATGAAAAAACGCCCAGCTTCTGCGTAACGCCCGAAAGGCAAATGTATTATTGCTTTGGCTGCCACGCGGGCGGGGGAGTGGTTAACTTTGTTAAGGAAGCGGAGCGCGTAAGCTATGTTGAGGCCATAAAGCTTTTGGCTCAGCGCGCAGGCATGGAACTGCCGGACGAGGTTAACGATGCCCGCCTTAAGGCCGAAAGAGCCTATAAGGAGCGGCTTTACAGCGCCTGCAAGGAGGCGGCTCTGTTCTATAACAGAAAGCTTCTAAGCGCGGAAGGCAAGCAGGCGCAGGAATATCTTACAAAGCGCGGCATAGGCGGAAAGATGGCCGTTCGCTTTGGCCTGGGGTACGCGCCGGAGGGCTGGCACAACCTTATGGACTACCTTAAGCAGAAGGGGTACAGCCAAAAGGAAATGGTGGATGCCGGCCTTGCGATAGCCTCCAAAAAGGACGGCGGCGCGTACGATGCCTATCGCGGCAGAATAATATACCCCATAATTTCGGCAACCGGCAGGGTTATGGCGTTCGGAGCGCGCACTATGAAAAAGGATGATGACCCGAAGTATATAAATACCGGGGACACTCCGATATACAATAAGCGCTATAACCTATATGCCCTGAATATGCAGCGCGGCAAGCACGTGGGCGAGCTTATAATGGTTGAAGGATATATGGATGTTATCAGCCTGTTCGCGGCCGGTATAGAAAACGCCGTAGCTTCATTAGGCACGGCCATGACCCAGCAGCAGGCGCGGCTTATAAAGCGATACGCTGACAAAATGTACCTTTGCTACGATGGGGACAGCGCCGGCCAGAACGCCACGCTCAGGGGCTTAGGCATACTTGCGGCGGAGGGCATAGACCCGAAGGTTATAGTTATCCCGGGCAACATGGACCCGGATGACTACGTAAGAAAATACGGCAAGGAAGGCTTCCTTGAGCTTAGAGACAGCGCGATGGACGCCAATACGTTTCGCCTTTCAAACCTTGCCGAAAAATACGACCTTAAAACGCCGGACGGCAGGGAAAATTTCGCCAAAAAAGCGTGCGCGTTCGTGGGCTCTCTTCAGCCCGTGGAGCGGGAGAGGCACATTGGTTTTATATCTAAAAAAACGGGCCTTAGCGAAAGCGTTGTAAAGGCGCAGTGCGGGCTTTACGCAACGGGCATAGAGACCAGCGATACCGCGGCGGCGAAAAGCAGAGTGGTCGCCGCAAAAAGCCGCCAGGCCACGCAAGAGGAATGGGACAGCGCGGAGCTTACCATACTGAGCCTTATGCTTGTTGACGCGGAAACGGCGGCGTATACCGCGGCGGCATTGATAGAAAACGAAACGGAGCTGCAGAACGAGGCCATAAAATCCGCGGCAGAGGAGCTTCTTATAAAATACGCGAGCGGCGAAAGCAAGATAACCGCCGTAACCGTGAGCGAGCTTACAAATGAGCAGGCGGAGGCCGTGAGCGCCGCGGAAGCGCAGGCGGAAAAGCTGAAGGGCGATCTTAAGAAAATCGCGGACGACTGCGTAAAGCAGCTTAAGCGAAAAGTGCTTCGTGCCGAGCTGAACAGCGCCTATTCCCGCGCTGGCGAGCTTAGCGGTGAGGAACGTGATCAGTGCCTTAAAAAGGCGAGTGAAATAGCAAAAAAGCTAAAGCTTTTAGGATAATTTGAACAAATAACAGTAAAGGGGTGGCCGAACTTGGAAGCTAACGAACCTAAGAAAAGCAAAGTAGACGAACTTATTGAGCACGGCAAGGCAAAGGGCGTATTGACCTATAAAGAGGTTATGGATACGCTTAACGAGGTTGATTTGGACAGCGATCAGATTGAAAAGCTGTACGATAAATTTGAATCGCTGAACATAGACCTGGTCGATGAGGAAGCGGAAATTCCGGAAAACATAAACGATGAAATTCCCGATATAGAGCAGGACACGTCCCTTGGCGAGGGTATATCAATAGATGACCCAGTAAGGATGTATCTTAAGGAGATAGGTAAGGTACCCCTGCTCAGCGCAACGGAGGAAATAGAGCTTGCGAAGCGCATGGCGGACGGCGATGAGGAAGCCAAGCAGAAGCTTGCCGAGGCTAACCTTAGGCTTGTTGTAAGCGTTGCCAAGCGCTATGTGGGCCGCGGCATGCTGTTCCTTGATCTTATTCAGGAGGGCAATCTTGGCCTTATAAAGGCTGTTGAAAAGTTCGACTACCGCAAAGGTTATAAGTTCTCAACATACGCCACATGGTGGATTCGCCAGGCCATAACCAGGGCAATAGCCGACCAGGCGCGTACGATAAGAATCCCCGTGCACATGGTTGAAACGATAAACAAGCTTATCCGCGTAAATCGTCAGCTGCTGCAGGAATACGGCCGCGAGCCGAGGCCCGATGAGATAGCGGCGGAAATGGGCATATCCGAAGAAAAGGTGCGCGAAATAATCAAGGTCGCGCAGGAGCCGGTTTCTCTCGAAACCCCTATAGGTGAGGAAGAGGACAGTCACCTTGGCGACTTTATCGCGGACGATGTCACTCCCGCACCCGCGGACGTTGCGGCGTTCACTCTGCTTAAGGAGCAGCTTATGGAGGTGCTTGATTCGCTCACTCCCAGGGAGAAAAAGGTGCTCAGACTGCGCTTTGGCCTTGATGACGGCAAGGCGAGAACCCTTGAAGAGGTGGGTAAAGAGTTCAATGTTACCCGTGAGCGTATTCGCCAGATAGAGGCAAAGGCGCTCAGAAAACTGAGGCATCCTTCCCGCAGCAAAAAGTTGAAGGATTTCCTTGATTAACAGCTTGAGTTTTAACGCGCCGGTTATCGCGCCGGCGCGATTTTTTATAAGGTGATATATGGAAAAGATTTATTTCGCAAAGCTGAAGCCCTCCGCCAGAATTCCTTCAAAGCGTGATGAGGACGCAGGATACGATATTTACGCCCTTATAGACGAGCCGTATTGGATTATAAAGCCGCACGAAACGCGCCTTATACCAACCGGAATCGCGTCCGCCTGTTCGCCGGATTACTATTTTCAGGTTCACGAGCGCGGCTCAACCGGCACAAAGGGCATAGCCCAGCGCTGCGGCGTTATAGACAGCGGCTATCGCGGGGAGTGGTTTTTGCCCATAACAAATCTGAACACCGTTCCGCTCTGCCTGAAGTCGCCCGATGCCGTTCTGCCAAACGAAATTACAGACGGCGAATATATTGTTTACGACCTTAAAAAAGCCCTTGCGCAGGCTGTGCTTTTGCCCGTGCCCAAAACCGAGGTTTGCGAGCTTAGCTATGATGAACTCTGCCTTATTCAGTCCGAGCGCATGGCCGGCCGCCTCGGCAGCAGCCAAAAGTAAGCGCGTATAAGAAACCGTAACCGCACATTCCGTGTTGACACGGCCCGCCAAAGATGTTATAATGGCAGAGTCGCAATAGGGGCATGATGTAATGGTAACATAGCGGTCTCCAAAACCGTTCTTGAGAGTTCGAGCCTTTCTGCCCCTGCCATCAAAAGCGCCTCCAATCGGCATTATGCTGAAAGGGGGCGCTTTTTGTGTTACCTGCAAAAAAATCCGAACCTGTCCGGATTTACGGCGCTCAGGTTCGGATTGAGAGTGAAGCTTGTCAGAATACCGTGCAAGCTATCAGAACTTGAGAATTCGCTTTATCAGTCGTTATTACCCATTTCATCAAACATTGCCTTAACAGACGGCGCACCCTTGGTGAGCTTTTTTATGCTGAGATCCTGCGCCTTATCATTCGCGAGACGCAGGTTTCTATCTGATGAGAGCAGATCTTCTTTGGTTCTCTGAAGTGCCGCAATCGTTTTGTCGATATCGTTAATCGCATCTTGAAATTTGCGAGAAGCGAGTTCGTAGTTTTTTGCGAACCCTTCTTTGAACACCCTCATATTCTCTTCAAAATGCAAAATATCAAGCTGTTGATTCCTGACTATTTGCAGCTCCTGCTGATATTTCAGCGAGTTAAGAGCGGCGTTCCTGAGCAACGAAATAAGGGGAATAAAGAATTGCGGCCGTATTACATACATTTTAGGGTAGCGGTAAGAAACATCGACTATGCCGTTGTTGTAGAGCTCATTATCGCTTTCAAGAAGCGATACCAAAACCGCATATTCGCACTTTTTCTCGTTACGATCCTTATCAAGCTCCTTGAAAAAGTCCTCGTTTTTATGCTTTGTTGCTGTTGTGTCCATTTCGTTTTTCATTTCAAACATTATGGATATAAACTCAGTTCCATCCGCGGATTCTTTGAAAATAAAATCGCCCTTGCTTCCGGTTTTGGCATCATTATCCTTCTCAAAGTAAGCATTGGGAAAAGCTGTCATACGAATCTGATTGAACTGAATCATACAATGCTGTTCAAGGCTTTCACCGACCATTTTCGTTGATTGACGGGCCTTAAAATCCTTCAATCGTTCTATTACTTCATCCCGGAGTTTAATTTCATCTTTATGTTGTTCAATTAAAGAATTCGTTTTGATTTCTCCCTCACGCTTCTGCAATTCCAAATCACCCTGCAATTTAGTAATGATGGTGCTCTTTTCAGCAATTTCTTGCTCCTTTTTTTGAACGGCTTCAGTTACTGCTAATTTCTTTTCCGCCTCCGCTTTATCAAGCTGAGACCTAAGCCTTTCAATCTCAAGGGCCTTTTCGCTTATCTCTTCATTCTTTTTGCTGACTATTGACTCGTTTTTTGAGTTTATTTCCGTGATTTGTTCGGCATGTGTTTTTTCCAATTTGCTACGCATTATTGATAACTCATTTATCTTATTTTGTTCCAATTCATTCTTGCGCTGCTCGAGCTCTTTACTGAATTCGCTATCGCGTACCTGTTGAACAATCTGCGCGTAACCGGCTTCGTCTACCTGAAAAACCTTACCGCAATTCGGACACTTTATTTCCTGCATATTTTACCTCCTGTTTTATAAATCAAGCGTATAAAAGTACTATATCACACCCGAACCCTAAAAGTCGTACACAACCTGCACAAAACAAGGCTTTATTTCATCTGTCGGGCTATTTTTTAGGCGGGAGTTGCTCTTTTTGTATCACAGCTCAAACTCATCAAGCTTTTTCGTAAGCTCAAGCTGCCGCTCATAGAATAGGAGTTCCTTATTGTGGGTAAAGTACTCCTTGCAGCCGTACAGGCTTATGAACTTGGAGCAGTAGTAGCTGAGCGTAAGCTCGGTTACCAGAATCAGCATTTCCTGCCCGTCTCCGAACACGTCCTCGCAGAAGCGGAAGACGTTTGAAAGATGCTTTCCGGTGTCGCCGGATTGCTTCTTCAGGGTCGATACATAGCGTTCAAACTCCGCTTTCATCATTTGGAACGCCTTGCGGTTATCTTCCGGAGCTTCCTTTGCCATTGCGCTCATTATGCTGCCCAGCGCGGTAATGGTCTTATGCATTGAGTATTCTTTGTCCGCCGAAAGGGTAGACGCAAGCTTTCCGTTCTTGATTTCATTACGCAGCTTGTCTATCTGCTTTTCTAACGCGGCGTTCGGGTCGGTGCTCGGCGACGAAAGATCAACGCGAACCGATTTCAGTGTGGCCATAAGCAGCTTGGTCGAGGCCTCTGTAAGTATAACGCTGCGGATCTCTTCGGTAATACCGTCCAGTATAAGGCCGAGCAGCGCAAGCCGTTCATCGAACTTTGCCGCTTTCGCGTGGGATTTTATTTCGTCGGGAGCGGTTCCCGCGAGTATCTTGTCTATCTGATAATCCGTCTTGTATTTGTTAAACAGGTCGTAGTACGTGGCAAAGCTTTTGGCTATCTTTTTATTCTGCAGATATTGCCCGACAAGCCGCTCGTTAACCTGAATACCGTGCCGCTCATACAATCGTATCATGTCCGATAGGTCGCTCCAACCGCGCGCGGTAACGAAGCTTTTGCCGTCAACCGTGGTTTCTATTTTGTAGAAATCGGCCTTCTTAATATCCAAATAGGTTATAATGGCGGCATGAACGCCCTTCTTGTAGGCATATTCTTTCCAAACATCATAATCCGGCTCAACGTCCACGCGCTTCAGGCGGTCCCATGTAACTATATCGAATTCGCGCACGGAATTGTTATATTCCGGCGGGTTTCCGGCCGTGACAACAATCCACCCCTCCGGCACACGATGGCGGCCGAATATCTTATACTGCAGAAATTGCAGCATGGCGGGGGCGAGCGTTTCGGAAACGCAGTTTATTTCGTCCAGGAAAAGTATGCCCTCTTTCAGCCCCGTCTGCTCTATCATATCGTAGACCGAGGCGATAATTTCGCTCATGGTATATTCAGAAACGCTGTATTCCTTGCCGCCGTAGAGTTTCTTTTCTATAAAAGGAAGACCCAGGGCGCTTTGGCGCGTGTGGTGCGTCATGGAATAGCTTACAAGCCCCACGCCCAGCTCCGATGCTATTTGCTCCATGATGGCCGTTTTGCCTATGCCCGGAGGGCCCATAAGGAAAACCGGGCGCTGCCGCTCAACGGGAATGATATAGTTGCCGAATTCGTCCTTGGTAAAATACGCCGTAATGGCGTTTTGAATTTCTTCCTTTGCTTGCTTGATGTTCATAGCTTCGCCTTTCATCCTTCCGCCGCAACATTGCGATGATGATGCTGTGGCGGGAAATCTCTTTTGTTATTTTTCAACGCTTCTACCGATCATCTCGTTGAACTCATCTTCCGTTATGCGCTTAATGCCAAATTCGATAGCTTGTTTGTTCTTTGCCG
>CAVIJJ010000018.1:0-36286 GCA_963643205.1 bacterium
ACTCAACTAATTTGGGTGTACGGTGCTTAAACTCTGAGCTTTTGCCGTTCCAAAAGCCTCCTCCGATGGGGGGAGGTGGCAAAATGACTTTTGTCATTTTGACGGAGGGAGTTCGGTGAAATCGCTTAACTTTCTTATCTGTTTTATGGAATATTACTTTATCAAGCCCGGAATCTCCCCAAAAGCCTCCACCAATGGGGGGAGGTGGATTTCGCGAAGCGAAAGACGGAGGGAGTTCAAGAAAATCGCTCCGCTTACTCTTATCACTACCATTACTTACTTTATCAATCTTAGCTTATAAATGTAGGGAGTCCGGGGACGCAGAATTTCATCGTCCCCTCATCGTCCCCTAAAAAACCTAGAGTTTCTGCGGCTCGGGGACGCAGGGACGATGGGGACGCAGAATTCTATTATTAAGTTAGAGCGTTAGAACCAACTTTGAATTTAACCAAGCCAAAAGGCTCCACTGCCGGCGGGGGAGCTGCTGAGCGTTAGCGAAGCTGAGGGGGAATACCGAAGAATAGCAAAGCTCGCTTTCAGCATACGCAGGGCAATACGGCAA
Source organism: bacterium (assembly GCA_963643205.1). Classification (GTDB taxonomy): domain Bacteria; phylum Bacillota; class Clostridia; order Christensenellales; family CAG-138; genus Phil1. The sequence continues at coordinate 563 of CAVIJJ010000018.1, forward strand.
CAGGAAATTTTGCCGTGGATATTGATTTTGTATAAGCGGGGTGCTATGCTTTGAAAAGAGAAAGTTGTATGTACAACTTTATAGTTGCAGCTACAACCAATTTATTGAAGGGCAGGCTTTTTATATGGAGCATCCCGCAAGGAAAATAACCAAAATAGCGCGCGAGGCGGAAAAGCTGGTTCTGCTCGCCATGCGAAGCGAAGGCATAGGTACGGCGGAAATAGACTGCGTTCACGCCGTTCGCCACCACCCCGGCATAACGCAGACGGAGCTTGCCGAGGCGCTTAACTGCGACAAGCCGGCAATCGCCAGAAGGATAGCGAGCCTTGAGCGAAAGGGCTACCTTCGCCGCGAGCCTAACCCCGTGGACGGACGCAGCAGGCTTGTTTACCCTACCGATAAGGCCGAGGGACTCAGAAACGCCAAGGCGGAGGCTGAAACCGTTTTTTATGATTACATAATGGCCGCACTGAGCGCGGATGAGCAGGCGGCGTTTTTAAGCGCGCTTGACAGGGTTTATACCCGCTCCAAGGAGGAGAGCCGCGCCGGGTTTAAGCACATAAAAAACATTGCGAAGGGATGTGAACGCGATGATAAAGAACAGCTCTAAGCCGAACAGCATAGCATATTACTTCAAAACGGAGTGGCGCGCGCTTGTATACATACTGCTTTCGGGCATTGTTTACAACGTGGGCCTTGTCGCGGCGCCATGGTTTGAGGGTAAGCTGGCGCAGCAGCTTGCGGACATATTGCTCGGCAGTGCCGAGGCCATGGCTATGGCAAGGCTTGTAGCGGCTTATATCGCGGTTACGCTTACAGTGCAGGCGGCGCGCTTTATAAAGCGATTTTATGTGCGCAGGTTCGCGAACAACATTAACCGCCGCATGAAGGGCATACTTTACGCTAACCTTATGCGGAAAAGCCGAAACGAGCTTGAAAGCGAAGGCGCGGGAGAAATAATCACAAAGGCCGTGTCCGACGTGGACGACTGCTCAAAGGGCATGCGCAAATTCACAACCGAGGTATTCGATACAGGCGTTGCGCTTATAGGATACGCCGCCATGCTGCTTTTTTACGACTGGCGGCTTGCGCTTATATGCCTTGTGTTCCCGCCGCTTTCGTATATTTCTGCGGAGCTTATGAAGGGCAGCGTGCAAAGAGCGGGTTCCGAATACAAAAAAGCCTCCGCGGCACTCAGCGCGGCAACACTTGACCGCTCCCAAAACGCGGTTACATACCGCATATACGGCTGCGAGGGAGCACAGGAACAAAGCTACGAGGGTGCGCTTTCAGCCTATGAGGGCGCGGCGGTTCGCTCAAACGTGCGCCAATCCGCCATGCAGCCGCTGTACCTTGTGCTGGCAAACCTTGGCGTTATATTCATAGTTTGGTTCGGGGCAAAGAACGTAATAGGCACGGGCTGGCAAAATTGGGACATAGCGGCGTTTACAACGTTTCTTGCCTGCTTCGTAAAGCTTTCCACAAAGTCCTCAAAGGCCGCAAAGCTGTTTAACACGCTTCAGCAGGCGGAGGTATCCTGGCGGCGCATAAAGCCCATGCTGAACGAGCCCGAAGAGCTTAATGAGCTTGATGTTCCAAAGTCCGCCATACTCAGCGTAAAAAATCTTTCGTTCGCCTATGAGGGGGCAGAGCCTGTTTTCAGCGGCCTTTCGATAGACGCAAAGCCCGGCGACATAATAGGCGTTACAGGGCCGGTTGCCTGCGGCAAGTCCACATTCGGGCGGGTATTTCTTCGCGAGCATCCGTACGGCGGAAGCGTAAGCGTAAACGGGCGAGAGCTTTCCGAACTAAGCGAAAGGGAATCCGCGGCGCTTATAGGCTACCTTGGCCACGACCCGGAGCTTTGGAACGACACGATAGAGGCAAACGTGCTCATGGGAAGCGATGAGGACGCAAATAAATACTTAACCCTAACCGCGCTTAACGACGAGGTGCGCTCCATGGAGCAGGGCATTAAAACAATAGTGGGCAGCGGCGGAGTAAGGCTTTCCGGAGGGCAGGCGCAAAGGCTTGCACTTGCGAGAACGCTCGCGCACCCGCGTGCGCTTATTATACTGGACGATCCTTTTTCCGCGCTTGACCGCAAAACCGAGGACATAGTGTTCGCCAATCTTAGGGAATACGCCCGGGATAAGCTGGTTATACTCATTTCGCACAGGCTTTATCATTTTCCCGAAATGAGCAAGGTTATATTCATGGAAAACGGCAAGGTTAAAACGGGCACTCACGCGGAGCTTTTGAAGAGCGCGCCCGCGTACCGCTCGCTGTATGAAAGCCAGACAGGGGGTGAAAACCATGATGCGAAATAAAAAAAGCGGCGTGCTTTCGGCAATAATATCCGCCGCGGGAACGCACAGAATTTTAAGCGTAGCTACCGTGCTTTCGGCGGCGGCATCGGTTGCGGCGTCGCTTGTTCCGCCGCTGCTGCTTGCGGACATGGTGGATTCCCTCGCGGCGGGAAAATCGCTTGTGTTCTCGGCCGTTATATTGTATTTTCTCAGTCTTGCGCTTGAAGGGGTTCTATCCTCCGCGCAGGCCGCGCTGCTTGAAACATTCGGCCAGAGAATGACCCACTCGCTGCGCTCCGAAATGTCCAAAAAACTTACAAGCCTGCCTGCGGCTACGCTTTCCGCGCAGGATCCGGGCGAGGTTGCCGCGCGGTTTTTGGGCGACGTTGATACGGTTGAGGCCCTTTTTACATCCGGCGTTATATCAATGGCCGCGGACGCGTGCAGGATAGTTTCCATATTCGCCGTAATAGCCGCCAAGAATACCGGCCTTGCGCTGATACTTATAATAGTTCTGCCCCTTCTTGCCGCGTTCACAAGGCACGTGCAGAAGCGCATGCTGTCATCCCAGCTGGAAAACCGCCGCGCCGTTGCGAAAATATCCGCCCAGGTGCCGGAGGCCATGCACAACATACGCACAATACACGCCCTTGGGCTTGAGGAATACATGGAACGCCGCTACGACGATCGCCTTGGCGACAGCTACAACGCCATGGAGAAAAACAATTTTTATGACGCGCTCTACTCCCCCGCCGTGTCCATGCTGAACGCCGCCGTTGTGGGCGCGGTTATGCTGCTTTCAGCCTCCGGCAAGGCAAACGTGCTTTCGCTTTTCGGCATGTCCGTAGGCACGTCGGTTGCCGTTATAAACTATATTTCCCGCATATTCTCGCCCATAGAAAGCCTTGGCATGGAAATACAGACGATACAATCCGCCATGGCCGGCGTTAAGCGCATAGACTCATTCCTTGCCGAAAAGGAACGCGAAATACCCGCAGGCGACCCGAATAAAGGCGCTGTGCGCGGCGATATAGAGTTTTCTCATGTTTCGTTCGGATATGACGAAAGGCCGGTGCTTAAGGATCTGTCTTTTTCAATAAAGGAAGGCGAGCAGGTTACGCTGATAGGCCGTACAGGCGCGGGCAAAAGCACGATATTCAAGCTGCTGCTCGGTCTTTACAGCCCCGTTTCAGGCTCAATTACAATAGGCGGAGCGGATGTTTTATCAATTAAGGATGATGAAAGGCGGGGCTGCATAGGCTGCGTTGAGCAGCGCTTCTCACGCGTTGCGGGAACCGTGCTTGACCAGATTACGTTAAACGACCCCAAAATAAGCCGAGATATGGCCGAGAACGCGGCGCGCCTTGCGGGGCTGGACAGCGTTATACGCTCCTTCCCAAAGGGATACGACACACCGTGCGCGGACGGCATGTTTTCGCAGGGCGAATGGCAGCTATTGAATATAGCCCGAGCCGCCGCGGCAAACCCGAATGTGCTGCTGCTTGACGAGATAACCGCCAACCTTGACGCGGAAACGGAGGCACGGGTGCTGGAGGCACTCCGCCGCGCGTCAGAGGGCCGCACGGTGCTTTCCATTTCGCACCGCATTTACGAAAGCCTTGGCGGCAGAACAATTACGATTCAAGCAGAGCCTTAACGCTTACCTGAGTATTTTTGCGGCGCTTGAACACGGCAACGGTATCAAACCCCTTTTCAAGAAGAAGCTGATAGGCGGCTCTCAGGCCCATTCCCGCCTGGGAAGGCTTATGCGCATCCGTGCCCACGGTTACAAGCGTGCCGCCAAGGGCACGGTAACGATCAAGCAGATAGCCGTATTCCGGCACTATTTTGGGGCTTTTGCCCACGTTTACTTCAAGCGCCTGCCCGTTTTTTATAAGGGTTTTAAGCATATTGTCTATGCAGGACTCATAGCGCTCTATTTTCACGTTTACGCCGTCCCGCTCCATCATGTATCTGAGCGGGTACGGCAGATGGGCTAGCGAATCAAAGTTGCCCCACGCCACAAGCCTTTCAAGCTGCTTAAAATAATCATCAAGATATTTATAGCATATATTCTCATCAGTATAGTTAACATAGTAATAATCCATATACCCAAGCTCGGGACCCGCGTTATGAATTGAGCCGAGCACGAAATCGAGCTTCTTTTCGGCGTTAAGCGCCTTTTCCGCGGCCGCGAAATCATACGGCGCGTTGCCAAGCTCCACACCGTAGTTTATTATCATGCTATCCCCCATGCAGTCCCGCGCCAGGCGCTGCTCCCTTTGGGCAATGCTCCAATCGTATTCGGGCACAAACGCGCCGTCTCCATCCACAACGTCGTAATGATCCGTAAAGCAAAGGCCGGTTACGCCCGCCGCGGCGCTTGCCTTAGCCATTTCGGCGCGCGGGGTAGAGGAATCGAACGATACGGACGAATGTATATGCGCATCAAACATAAATTTATGTCTCCTTCTATATACCTGTTTCTTATAAATCATAGCACAACGCAAATTTCTTCTCAACCGCGCCCGGCAAGTATTATAGCCCCAATATATAGCGGCAAAATATCAGGCCGGCTGCCTAAATTAAGCTAATTATACGATATGTTGTGTATATCAATATTTTATGGTTACAATATATAGACAAACGAATTTTGCGCGCATATAATAAGGGAGATCCATCAATCGCAGGAGGTTGCTTTTCATGAAGATAATCAAGCGCAACGGCTCCGAGGCCGAGTTCGATATTTCAAAAATAATCGTTGCCATAAGCAAGGCCAACGACACCGTTGACGAAAGCATTCGCATGACCCCGATACAGATTCAGCGCATAGCGGAAAGCGTTGTGCTCAGCTGCGAAAAGCTGGGCCGTTCGCCGAGCGTTGAGGAAGTGCAGGACATGGTTGAAAAGCAGATAATGGCGCACGGCGCGTTTGAGGTTGCCAAGAACTATATTACCTATCGCTATACGCGCACGCTTGTTCGCCAGTCCAACACCACCGACGATAAAATACTGAGCCTTATAGAGTGCAATAACGAAGAGGCGAAGCAGGAGAATTCCAACAAGAACCCCGTTGTGAACTCCACCCAAAGGGACTATATGGCGGGCGAGGTTTCGCGCGATATCACCAACCGCATTCTGCTCCCCAAGGAGATAGTTGACGCGCACAACGAGGGCATTATACATTTTCACGACACGGATTACTTTGCGCAGCACATGCACAACTGCGACCTGGTCAATCTTGAGGACATGCTGCAGAACGGCACCGTTATAACCGGTACCCTTATAGAGAGGCCGCACAGCTTTTCCACCGCCTGCAACATTGCAACGCAGATTATAGCGCAGGTGGCATCCAACCAATACGGCGGGCAGAGCATATCGCTTGCGCATCTTGCCCCGTTTGTGGATGTTTCCCGCCAGAAGATCCGCCGCCAGGTTGAGGCCGAAACAGAGGATCTGGGCGTTGTGAAGGACGAGAGCAAAATAGCCGAAATAGTTGAAAAGCGCCTCAGGGAGGAAATCCGCCGCGGCGTACAGACAATACAGTATCAGGTTGTAACCCTGCTTACCACAAACGGCCAGGCCCCGTTCGTAACCGTTTCCATGTATCTTGGCGAGGCTAAGAACGAGCAGGAGAAGAAGGACCTTGCGCTTGTAATAGAAGAAACGCTGCTTCAGCGCTATCAGGGCGTTAAGAACGAAAAGGGCGTTTGGGTAACGCCGGCCTTCCCCAAGCTTATATATACGCTTGATGAGGACAATATTTATCCCGATTCCCCCTATTATTACCTTACCGAGCTTGCGGCCAAATGCACGGCGAAGCGCATGGTGCCGGACTATATATCCGCCAAAAAGATGCGCGAGCTTAAGGGGGACGTTTACACCTGCATGGGCTGCCGCAGCTTCCTTACGCCGGACAGGTTTACCGATAACGGCATAGGCAATATCGCCAACGCCGGCAACTACGAGCCCGGCAAGCACAAGTACTACGGCCGCTTTAACCAGGGCGTTGTTACCATCAATCTGCCCGATGTGGCGCTATCGTCCGGCGGCAGCGTTGATAAATTCTGGAAAATATTCGAAGAAAGGCTTGAGCTTTGCCACAAGGCCCTGCAATATAGGCACAACCGCCTGAAGGGTACGCTAAGCGACGCCGCGCCCATACTTTGGCAATACGGTGCCTGCGCGCGCCTTAAGAAGGGCGAACCCATAGACAAGCTGCTCTACAACGGCTACTCCACCATTTCCTTGGGCTACGCGGGGCTTTACGAATGCGTTAAGTATATGACCGGGCGCAGCCATACCGACCCCGCCGCGACCCCGTTCGCGCTGCAGATAATGCAGAAGATGAACGATAAATGCAAGGAATGGAAGGACGCGGAAAATATAGACTATTCCCTTTACGGCACTCCGCTTGAATCCACCACCTACAAGTTCGCGAAGTGCCTGCAGAAGCGTTTCGGCATAATTCCGGGCGTAACGGACAAGGGATACGTGACAAACTCCTACCACGTGCACGTTACCGAAAAGATAGACGCTTTCACAAAGCTTGGCTTTGAGGCGCAGTTCCAGCACCTTTCCCCCGGCGGCGCCATAAGCTACGTTGAGGTTCCGGACATGCAGAACAATATTGAGGCCGTGCTGCAGGTTATGCGCTTTATTTACGACAATATAATCTACGCCGAGCTTAATACAAAGAGCGACTATTGTCAGAAATGCGGCTGGGACGGAGAAATAGAAATTCGTGAGCAGGACGGCAAGCTTGTTTGGACCTGCCCGCAGTGCGGCAATCAGGATCAGGACACGATGAACGTTGCCCGGCGCACCTGCGGCTACATAGGCACGCAATACTGGAACCAAGGCCGTACGCAGGAAATTAAGGACAGGGTGCTGCACTTATAATGTATTACAGCGAAATAAAAAAGACGGACATTGCAAACGGCATCGGCGTACGCGTTACGCTGTTCGTTTCCGGCTGCAACCGGCACTGCAAAAACTGCTTCAATACCGAAACATGGAGCTTTACAAACGGGCATCCGTTTGACGAAAACACGGAGCGGGAGCTTATCGAGGCCCTCGCTCCCCAATTTATAAACGGGCTTACGCTGCTTGGCGGTGAGCCTATGGAAATACCCAACCAGCGCGCGCTGCTGCCCTTTGTTCGAAAGGTTAGGGAAAAGTACCCAACCAAGGATATTTGGTGCTACACGGGCTGCACGCTTGAACGGGATTTGCTTAAGGGCGCATATCGCTGCGAGGCCACGGACGAGCTATTAAGCCTTATAGACACGCTTGTTGACGGGGAATTTATAGAGGAGCGCAAAAATCTGCGCATTATGTTCCGCGGCAGCGACAATCAGCGCATTATAAACATGCGCCGCACACTTAAAGAAGGACGCGTGGTTTTGGACGAAAGATTCGTTTAATCCAAAGCCACGCGCTTTGTTATTCAATCAGTTCTTTTCTCCGCTTTTTCCGCTTACTATGGCGTAATACGCGTTTGATGTTATTTTATACACGGCGCTGTAGAAAACGGCAAATACCACAATCGCCGCTGCCGTAACGGCAAGCGAAAGCGCCGCGTTATTAAGATTAAACATTTCTATCATTTTCTGCACAATCGGGAAAGCGAACGCCGTATGTACCGCCGCGGTAACAAGCGGAAGCGCGAACACGGTTAACATCTGAGAATTTACATTCTTTCGGATGTCCTCTTTGCTCATGCCCACATTTCGCATAATTTCAAACCTTTTCTCGTCCTCGTATCCCTCTGTTACCTGCTTATAATAGATAATCAAAACGGTTGCGGCTATAAACACGACCGAAAGGAAAATGCCCAGCAGGAATATTCCGCCGTATATGCCGTAAAACTCCGCGCGCTCGTTCTGCTTGCATTGAACGCTGTAGCCATAGCTTACGCTTTCGCCTATATAGTTCTGTATCAGCTCAACAATTTTTTCTTTGATTTCCGATTGTTTTTCGGCTGAGGCATCCGTATCAAAGGCATAGCCAAGCTTAAAGCCGCACCTTGATTCCGATGAAATGCGGCCAAGCTCCGCGTTAATGCTTTCCGCAAGCGAGGTTATATCGTTGGTAACTATAAACACGGAAGGAGTTGCGGACATAGCGGCTTCGTCTTTTCCCATAATGTCGCTAAGCTGTTCCTTAATCGTTAAAACGGTTCCGTTGGGCAATTCAATGCCGCTGCCATCATATTTTGCGCTTACACAGCAGATGAATACTTCCCCGTTTTCAAGCGTTTTCTGCGCGTTCATGCAGGCATTGTACACGCTTAGCGGTACAAGCTGAATTTTTACGGAATAGTTCATCGTTTGCGTATCAACGGGATCAAACAATAATTTGCCGTCCTTCAGTATACCGTTCGCGGTAACGCTCATAACTTTTTCAATGTTCTCGGGCTCTATATTGTATTCGTCCAAAAGCGCATCGATTCTATCGCAATAATCTTTCAGGGTTTCCTCGTCATATGGCTTTACGCTCTCAGCCTCGGGCGTAAATTCTTCCCACGGCATATATGGAAGGTATTCCACGGTCGCGCTTATGTCATGAGGATAATACGCGTTCAGGCTTTCCTCCTTGCCTATATAAAGTGTTCCCGCGCCCATTATAATTACCAGAACCATTGTGCTTAGAATGCAGATGGAGGCTAAGCCCGCGCCGTTGCGCTTCATGCGATAAACCATGCTTGAAACGGAAACGAAATGGTTCTTTTGATAATAATAGCGCTTGTTCTTCTGCAGAAGCCTGCAAAGCGTTACGGAGCCGGAGATAAACAGCAAATACGTTGCCACTATAACAAGGCATACGGCTATAAAGAACCATGCCATTGCCGTAAACGGGTTTTTAATCGAAACGGCTATATAGTAGGCTGCCGCAAGCAGCAATGCCCCCGCTATGCCAAGCGCGTAGTTCGCCTTTGGCGGCTTTTCGCCCACGCTTTCGCTTTTTGCAAGCGTTAAGGCCCCGGATTTGCAAACGGTAATAAGCCCTTTTATGAAAATAAGCGCGAAAATGGCGGCAAAAACAAGCCACGTGTCCCTAAAGGCATCGGCATAAATTATCATGCCGTAGGTAACATCCCCCTCAAGCATTCTGACCATTATAAGCTCCGCCGTTTTTGAAAGCAGAATGCCGCACACAAGACCGCCCGCCATGGAGATAAGGAAAAGAATCAGGCTTTCCCAAAGGAGCAGCCGGCAGAGGTTGCCCTTGCCCATGCCAAGCATATTATAAAGCCCGAACTCCTTTTTTCTTCTGCGCATAAGGAACGAATTTGAGTAAAACAGGAATATAAGGGCAAACAGCGCCACTATCCAGCAGCCGAAGCCAAGCACCAGCTTTACGGAATTGCCGCCGGACATATTTCTTAATGAGGGCATGCCGGCAAGGTGATGAATTATATAATACATCATAACCATGCCCACGCAGGTAAGTATATACGGAATATAGAAGCGCCTGTTTTTCTTTATCCCTTCCCACGCGATTTTAGGATAAAAGCCTGTCTTCATGCCCTGCTCCCTCCTGCCGCGAGCATGGTAAGAGTATCCGAAATCATTTGATAAAGCTGCTCGTTTGTGCTGGAGCCGCGATAAATCTGATGGTACACCTCCCCATCCTTTATGAACAGAACACGCCCGGCGTGGCTTGCCGCCTTAACGGAATGGGTTACCATAAGAATGGTTTGGCCGGAATTGTTTATCTCCTTAAACAGGCAAAGCAGTTCATCCGTTGCCTTTGAATCAAGGGCTCCGGTAGGCTCGTCGGCAAGAATCAGCTTAGGGTGCGATATAAGCGCCCTGGCCACCGCCACGCGCTGCTTCTGGCCGCCGGATATTTCGTAAGGATATTTTTTCAAGAGATTGTTGATACCAAGCTGAGCCGCGATAGGTTCAAGCCTTTCATGCATTTCCTTATAGCTTTTGCCCGCAAGCACAAGCGGCAGGTATATATTGTCCTCCACGCTGAATGTATCCAGCAGATTGAATTCCTGAAACACGAAGCCCAGATTATCCCTGCGAAACGCCGCTATCTGGGATTCCTTAATTCTTGAAATATCGTTGCCGTCAATAACAACGGTGCCGGAGGTTGGCTTATCAAGCGCCGCCAGTATATTCAGCAAAGTGGTTTTGCCGGAACCGGATTCGCCCATAATGGCCACGTATTCGCCCTGCTCAACATTGAATGTAACGCTTTTAAGCGCCTCCACCTTGTTCGCGCCGAAACGGCTTGTGTATATTTTCTGTATGCCGCTTACGCTAAGTATATTCATATAACAAAAATCCTCCTTTATGATTTCTGTTATCATTATCGCAAAAAGGGCTTTTGCCTCGCCATCGATTAGGCTTACAAATGCCCATGTAAATCTAACAATTATGTAAGAAGTTTATTCAGGCTGTATTTTTGTCTGCGCAAGGTTTATATCAATTGTCGTTCCCTTGTCCACAGCGGATTCTGCGGTTATTGTGTGGCCTAGGTTCGCGCAGATTCTGCGGCAAAGGTATAAACCTATACCGCTTGATCTTTTGTCCATGCGGCCGTTATAGCCCGTGTAGCCGTTTTCGAATATTCTTGGCAGATCCGATGCCGCAATGCCTATGCCGGTATCCCGTATGCGTAGCGTTTTGCCATTTACAAGCGAAATGGTGATGCTGCCCGACGGAGTATACTTCAAAGCGTTTGACAAAACCTGCTCGATTACAAACGAAAGCCAGCGCTCGTCCGTAACAACATTTGTGTTCAGCGGCTCATAAACAAGGGCCAGCTTTCTTGTTATAAACTCATAGGAAAACTTTTTAACCGCGCCCTTAACAATCGCGTCAAGATCATATTCCTTAAAAATATAATCCGTGCTTTCGGAATTAAGCCTAAGGAAAGTAAGCACCATTTCAACATACTGCTCAACGCGGCAAAGATCCGCCGTAAGCTTTCTTGAAAGGGCGGAATCCTCGTTTTGAAGGGTAAGGCGCATGGACGCTATCGGTGTTTTTATCTGATGCGCCCACACGGTATAGTAATCAACCATGTCCGAGTATTGGCGGCCCGTTTGGGACTTATAGTCAAAATGCTCCTGCGAAAGGGTACGAATAATATTTCGATAGTCCTCGCCCAATATATCCGCTTCAAACGTAAAATCAGCCGTATATGCATCGGCAATGTTCTTTATGCGGCAAAGCTCGCTATGCTCCCGCCTTACTTTAAGGAAATCACACGTCAGCGCAAAAATGCCCGCGGCGGCGCAGAGAAGCATGGGATACAGCACGGCCCGCACAGGCAAATCATAGAGCAGAAAGCTAAGAATAAATATAATTGCGAACGCGGCAAACGCTATAAAAACTCGCCGACGCTGCCGAACGTATTTCAAAAGCAGATCCATAATCGCACCTCAGTTTTCAATAAGGTATCCTTCACCGAATTTGGTGGTTATAAAGTTTTCAAGTCCCGCGGCGGACAGGCGCTTGCGGAGCCGGTTCACGTTTACGGAAAGCGTATTTTCGTCAACAAAGCTGTCCGTTTCCCAAAGGGCCTCCATAAGCTTTTCACGGCTTACCACCTTGCCCTTATTTTTCAGCAACGTAACAAGAATCCGAAACTCGTTTTTTGAAAGCTGTATTTTTTCGCCGTTATAGGTTAATGTGCTCTCACCCGTGTTCAGCATGGCTCCGCGGTGCTCAATAAGCGGCGCTGACGAAGCGAAATCATACGCCCTTCTGAGCAGCGCCTGCAGCTTTGCCATAAGCACGCTTTGGTCAAACGGCTTCGCGATAAAATCGTCCGCGCCCATGCTCATGGCCATTACCATGTTCATATTATCGGCTGCGGAGGAAATAAATATTATGGGCACCTTTGAAACGCGGCGAATTTCCGCGCACCAATGATAGCCGTTGAAAAAAGGCAGGGAAATATCCAATAAAACTATATGGGGATCAAACCGGGCGAACTCGGCCATTACATCCCTGAAATTTCTTACGCACTCAACCCGCATGTTCCATGTTTCCGCCTGCGCCTTAATCGCCTCGGCTATTCCCGCATCATCCTCTATTATAAACAATCGATACATAATTCGCTCCCTTCCGCGTTTTTCGCGCGGCGCTTACGTTAATTTATTCTATCATCTGATGATGCTCGTTTCCATACTTTTTCCCATAAAGCAAAGCATTGGCACGATAATCGGGCAGATTATATTCAATCCCCGCCGGCGTTTGCAAACGGGAGAAAACAGCGTATAATTAAGCGAGAATTTCTTATATTTTGAGGTAAAGGCTATGCAAATCTCAATTGAGAAGCGACTGTTCGGCGTTGCGGCGGACGGCAGAAATGTTTTTAGCTACGTTGCGGACAACGGCCAAATAGCCGTTGAGGTTATGGAATACGGCGCGACGATTCGCTCGCTTTGGGTAAATAAGGGCGAAGTACGTACGGACGTGGTGCTTGGCTATGACACGCTGAAGGAATACGAGGAAAACGACGGGTATCTGGGGGCGTGCGTAGGGCGCGTAGGCAACCGCATAGGCGGGGCTGAATTCAATCTTAACGGCAGAAGGTATACCCTTGCCAAAAACGACGGCGAAAATCATCTGCACGGCGGCATACGCGGCTTTGACAAGCAGTATTGGAACGCGAAAATACTGGCGGACGGCATTCGCTTTGAGCGCGTATCGCCCGACGGTGAGGAGGGCTACCCGGGCACGCTCAGCACAGCCGTAAGCTACCGCATAAACGGCAGCGCGTTAACGATTGAATATGAGGCGACAAGCGATGCCGATACGCTCTGCGGCATGACTAACCACAGCTATTTTAATCTGAATGGCTTTGGTTCCGTGCTTGAGCACACGCTTAGCATTAACGCCGATGAGTTTTTGGAAAACAGCAGCGCCACTCTGCCCACCGGCAGGCGATTGCGAGTTGAGGGAACTCCCTTTGACTTTCGCGCGGCAAAACCCATCGGGCAGGACATAGGGGCCGATAGCATACAACTAAAAAACTGCCTGGGTTATGACCACAATTTCTGCCTTAGCGGAGAAACGGCGGCGATACTCTGCGGCGACAAATCCGGCATAACAATGAGCGTTAGCACAACGCTGCCCGGATTGCAGCTATATACGGCAAACGTTTTAACCAAGCGGCGCGGCAAAAACGGAGCAATCTACTCGCCGCGATGCGCTCTGTGCCTTGAAACGCAATACTACCCCAACGCTATGGCTTGCCAGGACTTTGAAAAGCCCATACTAAGAAAAGGTCGGGTTTGGAGCCACCGCACAACGCTGACATTTTCTTAAAGCTAAACTCAATATAATGTAAAACCGCCGAAAAGTGAGACATGCTCTATGCTTTCGGCGGTTTCTACCAACACGTTTTGTCCTATAAGCCGCAAAAAGGCAAGAAAAAAGCCATCTTCGCGAACAAAGATGACTTAATTCATGGTGCACCCTCAGGGGCTCGAACCCTGGACACCCTGATTAAGAGTCAGGTGCTCTACCAACTGAGCTAAGGGTGCATATTGTGGAGCGGGAGACGGGGCTCGAACCCGCCACCTCTGCCTTGGCAAGGCAGCGCTCTACCGAATGAGCTACTCCCGCACAGCGTTCTCACGCTTTTGCGGCCGCTGCGGTGCAAGGTGCTTTCCTCAGCGCGCTCGTATATTCTAACTCAACTAATTCATTATGTCAAGCATCAAGTACAAACTTTTTTCGGATTTTTGCGCTCCGATTAAAAAAAGCCCGAATGCTCGAGCTTTTTTATAAACTATTTTTTATTGTGCCGATTGAATTTCGGAGCTATCCGTAATCAGCTCGCAAACCACCACGCAGCGCTGTTCGCTTGTACCGGCGCTGTGATTAAAGTCCCCATAGCAGGTTATAAGCGTCATCTTCGCGGTATCGCTTTCCATATCCATTACGCTTTCGGGATAATCGTTATACGGATAGAAATCCACGCTTATCACCTTGAAATAAAGCACGCTTCCGTCCTCACGCTCAACAGCCACCTGCTGACCAACCTGCATATCCCACAGCACCGAGAAACGGCCTATTTTGCCCTTCCAGCTCTTATGCCCGTTTACAAGGGCGTTGCCAAGCTCGCCGGGAGCGGGGCCGGGTTCGTACCACGCGGCAACGTCAGGATCGTCAATAGTGGCCATCTGGCCCTTTTTATCGCCTTCTTCTATGAGGCCGACGGGTTGAACCTCCGCCATAACCTCGGCATCAAGGAAGTATATCATGGTCGGCGCGGATCGCGTGTATTGATAAGGCGTGGGCGTAGGCTCCTCGGTGGGCGCCGGAGTTTCAGCGGTATCCGCGCTCGGTGTGGCCACGGGTGTAGGCTCCGCGGTGGGGGTCACGGTAGGCGTGGGCGGGGCTACATAGTCACCTATAAGCACATACTGACGAATAATAAGCACCACGCCGCCTATCAGCAGCGCCGCACTGAGACAATACAATATGATATCAAGCGGAGTAAGCCGCTTCCTATTCTTTTTCTCTTTCTTTTCCATGGCTTGATTATAGCATTCATGCCGCCCGTTGGCAATTTATACTTGCCATGGTTGCGCAAAGTTTGTTTTTACTTAACATTTTGCCATAAATATGATATACTGATTCGTCAAATAAGCTAAACATTTAGGAGAGACTATGGACACAAGGAACGAGATTGCACTTGCGATATCCGCTGCTACGGGTTTGGACTCGGCGGAGCTTTCAAGCTATATAGAAATTCCGCCGGACAGCAGCATGGGAGACTATGCTTTTCCCTGCTTCCGCCTTGCAAAGGCCATGCGCAAAGCACCGGCAGCGATAGCCGCGGAGCTTAAGGAAAAAATAGCCCTGCCAGCGGGCGTTACCCGCGCCGAGGTTGCCGGCGGTTATCTTAACTTTTTTGAGGACAGAACCGGTGCCGCCGCCGCGACCATAAAGCGCGTGCTTGACGAGGGCGAAAGCTACGGCCACAGCGACGAGGGCCACGGCGCCAACGTATGCGTGGAGTTCTCCTCCATAAACATAGCCAAGCCCTTCCACATAGGCCACCTGCCCTCCACCGCGATAGGCAACAGCCTTAACAGGATCTATAAGGCCTTGGGCTACAATACCATAGCCATAAACCACCTTGGCGACTGGGGAACGCAGTTTGGCAAGATGATAGTTGCCTACAAAAAATGGGGCAACAACAAGCCCATCGAGGAATCCACGGTAAGGGAGCTTGTTAAGCTATACGTGCGCTTCCACGAGGAGGCGGAGAAGGACGAAAGCCTGAACGACGAGGCCCGCGCATGGTTCAGAAAAATTGAGCAGGGCGACGCGGAGGCCGTTGACCTTTGGCAGAGGATGAAGACCCTTACGCTTAAGGAAGTGGGCGAGGTTTATAAGCTGCTCGGTGTTGAGTTTGACAGCTACAATGGCGAAAGCTTCTACGAGGACAAGATGCAGGCCGTTATAGACGAGCTGGAGGCTAAAGGCCTGCTTAAAACCGACAAGGGCGCAAAGATTGTTGATCTTTCCGAATACAATATGCCGCCGTGCATAATAGTTAAATCCGACGGAGCGACCCTTTACGCAACGCGCGACCTTGCCGCCGCCATATACAGGAAAAACACATATGATTTCGTAAAGAGCATTTATGTTGTTGCCTATCAGCAGAACCTGCATTTTCAGCAGTTCTTCAAGGTGCTTGAGCTTATGGGCAAGGACTGGGTGCGCGACTGCGTGCACGTAAACTTTGGCATGGTATCAATGGAAGAGGGTACTCTTTCAACCCGCCACGGCAACGTTGTGTACCTTGAGGATGTGCTTAACGCGTCAATAGAGAAAACGCTTGAGATCATAAAAGAGAAGAGCCCCGACCTTGAGGACAAGGAAGCCGCCGCGCGCGCTGTTGGCGTTGGCGCTGTGGTATGGGGAATTCTTTACAACAGCCGCATTAAGGACACAAGCTTCTCCTGGAGCAAAATGCTTAATTTTGACGGCGAAACCGGCCCCTACGCCCAGTACACTCACGCGCGCTGCTGCTCAGTGCTGCGCAAGGCAAACGGCTACGACAAGAACAACGTGGACTGCTCGCTGCTTTCCGGCGAGGCCGAAACCGCGCTCATCAAGGCAATAGCCGCGCTGCCCGATACAGTAAAGGCCGCCGCGGAGAAATACGAGCCGTATCTTATCGCCCGCCAGACGATAGAGGTTTGCTCCTGCTTCAATAAGTTCTATTACGACTGCCGCATAATGGACGACGATCCCGCAACGCGCAACGCTCGACTTGCCCTTTGCGACGCGGCGCGTATATGCATAAAGAACGCGCTTTACCTTATAGGTCTTGAAGCGCCCGAAAGAATGTAAATCACACTAATTTGAAAAGGAGATTTTAGGCATGCTTGATATTAAGCTTATACGCAGCAATCCTGAGCTTGTTAAGGAAAACATACGCAAGAAATTCCAGGATGAGAAGCTTGTTATGGTTGATGAGGTTGTTGCCATGGACAAGGAATGGCGCGAGGATCACACGCGCTGCGATATGCTGCGCAACCAGCGCAACGTGCTTTCAAAGCAGATTGGCGGCATGATGGCCCGCGGCGAGCGTGACAAGGCCGAAGAGACCAAAAAAGAGGTTAAGGCCATGCAGGAAGAAATGGCCGCGCTTGAACAGCGCGAGGCTGAGCTTGAGGCCGAAATCCGCAAGCGCATGCTTGTTATTCCGAACATAATTGACGAATCCGTGCCCATAGGCAAGGACGACAGCGAAAACGTTGAGCGCGAACGCTTTGGCGAGCCCGTAGTGCCCGATTTTGAAATTCCTTATCATGTTGACATAATGGAAAAGGTGAACGGCATTGATATAGACGCCGCGCGCAAGGTAAGCGGAAACGGCTTCTATTACCTTAAGGGTGACATTGCCCGCCTGCACAGCGCGATTCTGAGCTATGCCCGCGACTTTATGATAAACAAGGGATTCACCTACTGCGTGCCGCCCTTTATGATCCGCAGCGGCGTTGTGAGCGGCGTAATGAGCTTTGCCGAGATGGAAGGCATGATGTATAAGATAGAGAATGAGGATCTTTACCTTATAGGCACCAGCGAGCACAGCATGATAGGCAGCTTTATAGACACATTCCTTGAGGAGGACACTCTTCCCCGCACGCTCACCAGCTATTCCCCCTGCTTCCGCAAGGAGGTTGGCGCGCACGGCATAGAGGAGCGCGGCGTATACAGGGTGCACCAGTTTGAAAAGCAGGAAATGATAGTTGTATGCAAGCCTGAGGACAGCATGGCGTGGTTCGATAAGCTTTGGAGCTACACCGTTGAGTTCTTCCGCAGCCTGGACATACCCGTACGCACGCTTGAGTGCTGCTCCGGCGACCTGGCCGACCTTAAGGTGAAGAGCGTTGACGTTGAGGCCTGGAGTCCGCGCCAGCAGAAGTACTTTGAAGTAGGCTCCTGCTCCAACCTTGGCGACGCGCAGGCAAGGCGCCTCGGCATCCGCATAAAGAACAAGGAAAAAGGCAACTATTTTGCCCACACACTTAACAACACCGTTGTCGCTCCCCCGCGCACGCTTATAGCCTTCCTTGAAAACAACCTTAAGGAAGACGGCACAATAGCCATTCCCGAACCGCTGCGCATGTATATGGGCGGCAAGAGCGTTATAGAATAACCTAACCGTTGTTTGGGCTGAATATCTTGGTTTTTACAATGCGTGCAACCGCCGGTTGCGCGCATTTTTATAATTGCAAAGCAGAGTGTATTGCGCAACCGTTCCCCTATGCGCCATACCTGGGCCATGAAAATCTTAGGTAGGATAGCGAGATGAATATAGAAACAGCAAACAGGCTGGTACAGCTTAGGAAGCAGCATGGCTGTTCTCAGGAGGAGCTTGCGGCAAAGCCGGGGCTTTCCCGCCAGGCCGTCAGCAAGTGGGAACGCGCGGAGGCTTCGCCCGATACGGACAACCTTATAAAGCCCAGCGATCGCGCATACAGGCGCAAGCGCGGCTTGGGCACCTTAGAAGCCGAGTGTGACGATGATACAGACGACGATTGACGCGCATAACAAAAGGCGGGTGCTTTCAGCATCCGCCTTTTTGAATAGTTAATGCAAATATACGCGTCACAGCCCGCGTATGCGAACCTCCGTTACGCGGCCTATAATCTCGGCCTCGTTTCGTGGGACTATCATGGGCTCGTATTTGGTATTCGCGGGGATCAGCATAAGCGAATCGCCCACCGTTTTAACCTTGCGGAGCAAAACCTCATCCCCCAGGCGAACGACAGCTATGCGCCCGTTTTCAACGCTTGGCTGCATCCTTACCAGCACCAGCGCGCCCTCGGGTATAAACTCGCCCTCCATGCAGTCCCCCTCAACCTGCATATAAAAATATTCCCCCGCTACTGCCTCGTTCGCGGCCACGGGAATATATTCCTCTATGTTTTCATCGGCAAGCATGGGAAGGCCCGCGTGAACCCTGCCGACAAGGGGAACGCCCACGCTGTTTTCCACAGGCATAAGGCGGGAGGATACGGTAGTTTTTGTCTTAAAAAGAGGGGTTACCGTTGTTTCCTCGCGGCAAAGCAGATAATCGGCGCTTACATTAAAATAATCGCAAAGCTTTATAAGCACCTCGTTAGGCAGGGCAACCCTGCCGGTTTCGTATTTGCAAACGGCCGCCTTTTTAACGCCGAGAACGTTTCCGAGATCTTCCTGAGAGAGATGCGAGGCTTTTCTTAATTCCTTCAGTCTGTTCATGTGCCCTCCAAGCGAGAATTTCGTCACCAATATTGTATCCCGCAAAGAAATATAATGCAAGACTTAATTTAATAAGAATTTCCAAAAAACATCATTTTGGCGCTTGACAGTATCTTATTTGGATATTATAATGGAGTCAAGCTTAATGAACGAGCTAAAATTTCCCAGCAGGCCACATTCGGCCGGATTCAACAAGTTTCCGAAACGGATATGTGATACCTATGGGAGGCATCGGAGGTACAGTATGAATTACTTTGGTTTGTTTTTCTCTTTTATGGTTCCCAGCGTGATTTTGGGCTTTATGATTGCCGCCGCATGCCTGCAGGAAAGGGCAATTCGCCGCCGCACTCAGCGAGCCAAGCATAGCGCTATCCGTTCAAACGGCAAGGTTCGCAGCTACTCTGCCGCAAGGAAGAGCGAGCACGTAAACACCGTGAAGAGCGACAAGACAAAGCTTTATATATACGACATGAGCGCGGCTTAATGAACCTATGGATTTCGGCCAAACGGAGTGATATAATCAATCCGCCGTTTTAAGCGGCAATACAAAAAAGAAGGCCGAAGCACCATGAACATTATCATAAGAGCATATAAAGAAGCTGATTTGGCGGACATGATCCGCATTTGGAACGAGGTTGTTGAGGAGGGCGTTGCCTTCCCGCAGGAGGATTTGCTTACGGATGAAACCGGCAGGGAGTTCTTTGCCGCGCAAACATACTCCGCCGTTGCCGAGGACACGGACAGCGGAAAAATATACGGCCTATACATACTTCATCCAAACAATGTTGGCCGCTGTGGGCATATATGCAACGCCAGCTACGCCGTAGAAAGCGAATCCCGCGGGCTGCACATAGGCGAAAAGCTTGTAAGCGACTGCATGAAGCAGGGAGCAAAGCACGGATTCAGGGTGCTGCAATTTAACGCGGTCGTGGCTACCAATACCCACGCGAGGCACCTTTATGAGCGGCTCGGCTTCACTCAGCTTGGCACAATTCCCGGTGGCTTCCGCATGAAGGACGGGCATTATGAGGACATTTGCCCATACTATCATGAACTTATATAAACAATATTGCTCTAAAAAGCGCCCGAGGCTGTTCCCCGGGCGCTTTTCATATAATCATATCAATCGAATATTCCCTTTACGGCGGCAAACGCGTTTTCAAACCACTCACCTATCGTTTCAAAGAAGGATTTGTTTTCGGCCGTGTCTTCACTGTCCGTACCGTTATCGGTCGTTTCGGTTTCATCGGCGTTGGCGGTATCCATTTCTATGGGCAGGGGTTCAACGATTGCCTCGGTTGTTATAAGAAACTGAACCGACCCGTTTACGTTCTCGGCGGCGCTTGAAAACGAGGTGTAGCTTTCCGAAAGCTCTATCAGCGCGTCTTTTTTTGAAAGCGAGACCTTTATGCCGTCCGTTTCCTCAACTATCTTTGAAAGTCCTTCGCTGCTTACGGTTTTAAGCCCGTCCGTAAGGGTATCAAGGCCCTTATAGAGCTGCTTTGTGCCGTCGGCAAGCTGAGTGCCGTTATCACCCAAAAGCGTCAAGCCCTCATCAAGCTCCTGCAGCGCTTTATAAAGCTTATATGTGCCCGATGAAACCTCGCTTGCGCCGTCGGCAAGCTTATTCGCGCCGTCAGCCAGATCATCCGCGGCGGATATGAGCTCCTCAAGCTTTGCTATCGCCTTTTTAACGGAATCAAGCTCGAGTATGGCCATGCGTATTTCGTTGGCTACGTTCTGGTCTATATTCAGGCTTATATCGCTTAAGTTTACCGCGTCGGCGGCCTGATTGGCTATGGCGTTCTTTTCGTCCTCGCTAAGATCGGTGCCGGAGAGGGAATCGTATACTGTCTTTCGAACCTCCTCCTTCACTTCCTCTTCCTTGCCCTCAAGTGCCTTATTAATCTCGGCCTCCACCAGGGCCAATATGCGCGCGTCAACATCGCTTGACGGGTTCTGAAGCTCCTCAAGCTTTGCCTTTGCCTCGTCCACCTTTTCAACTATTTTGTCTATTGATTCGGCAAATGTGTTCATGCCGCTTGAAAGCTGACCCGTGCCCTCATCAAGCTGAGCGGCGCCCTCGACTATTTGGCTCATGCCGTCCGATGCCGTGGTTACTCCGCTTATGTATTCGTTTATGCCGTCATTAAGCGTATTTGCCCCGTTGCGCAGCCTTTTCGCGCCCTTATAGAGAGCGGTGCTTGCGCTGTTTATTTCGTCAATGGCCGTAAGCAGGGTTTCTATATCGTCTATGCCGGAAAGATCGTTTTCGTCAATTATGCCGGTCATGCCTATAAACGTGCATTTGCCGAGTTCAAAGCTTTCCGTATTCATCTCCACGTAAAAGCTTTCTTTAATCCTATCCGTATTTTCTATTTCAAGGCTTTCCGCAAGGCCCGGCAGCATTACGGCCATAATGGTTGTTGTTCCCGCCTGAGATGAAATTTTAGCGTCCGAGGCTAAGCCCGTGCAGCTTTCATCAAGCGTCATCATGCCTATTACGCTGAACGGCACATTCATTTCCTTTTGCTCGCCGTCCGTTTCAATGGTCTTTTTCAACGTGCTTTGGCATTTTACCTCTATTCTTACCCGGCCGCTCTTGCCCGCTATCTCGTCGGGCTTCATCTGAACGCCGTCAAGATAATACTTAAGCGAAATAGTAAACGGCAGTTCGCCGCTTGCCTCGCCCTGATAGCACACGTCCTCCCCTTCCGCCTTAAAGGTAACGTTTGTTCCGTCAACGGTAGGCGATTCGTTGCCAAGCACGTTTTTGATGTTTGTCAAAGTGGTGCTGTCCGTAACGGTTTCCGCGCCCGAAAGGTTTGTTATATAAACGCTTGAAATCATGGATAGCACGTTTCCCTCCGCGTCCGTTTCAACATAAACGGTTTCGCCGCGCGTATCCATCTCGTCGGCAAGAGCAACGCTGCAAACTATGGACACGAGTACAGACGCGGCAAAAGCCAGCGCCATTATGAAGCATATTATTCTGAACGATTTTTTCATGCTCTTCCTCCTTATTCCGCGCTCTTAAGCGATTCAACCATGTCTATCGCCCTAACCTTGCGCCGCATCAAAAGATTTACTATAAGCGAAAACACTATAGTAAGCGCGAACGCGTAGCCGAAGCTTAGTAGCTTTGCGCTGCGCACAAACATTACCATGTCCACCTCGCACGTTTTTATTACGAACAGGTGCATAAACTTGCCGAATATAAGCCCGACAAAGGCGCCTATTACCGCGAGGGCATTATTTTCGCGGAATATATAATCATACATTTCCTTATCATAGAAACCAAGCACTCTAAGCGTCGCAAGCTCCCTCATGCGCTCGCCTATGTTTATATTCGTAAGGTTCAGCATTACCACAAACGTGAGCATGCCGGAGCCCAGTATAAGCACAAGCACAACATAGTTAAGTATGCTCAGCGAATCCCACACGGATGAATATATGCTTTCTATTGTGCGCACGGTATACATGCGGCTGTCGCTCAAAAGCTGAGTGGACATAGAGTCCATTGACTCATCACTCAAATCGGCCTTAAGGTTGCCCATAAAGCCGTTATACTGCATTGTTTTGCCGAACACGGTTTCATAACACGCGGCGGTTATATAAACATAGTGATAAACATAGTTATCGGCAATGCCTATTACCTTCATATAATGATTCTCTCCGCCGGAGCGCATGCTTATCTCGTCCCCAACCTTTATTGAAAGGGTTTCCGCAAGCTTTTCGGTAACAACAACGCCGCTGTCGTCAAGCGTTACGGGTGTGGAATCGTCATGCAGGCTTATTCTGTTTTCCATGCTTTCGGCGCTCTCCACGCCAAGCAGATGAACGCCGCTTAGGCTTTTGCCGCCGTTTTCACAATCCATCTGCGAATCCAGGCAGAACATTACAGACTCAAAATCATCGTTGGCGGGGTTCTTTTCAAGCAGCTCCCTCATATCGTCAAGCGGCATGGCCTCGTACACGTACGCCTGCACGTCCATTTGCCATATATCGCCAAACTGCTTTTCTATTATGCCGAATATGGAATCGTTCAGGCCAAACGCCGTAACAAGCAGCGCGCCGCTACCGGCAATGCCTATTACGCTCATGAAGAAGCGCTTTTTATAGCGGAGCAAATTCCTTACGGTAACCTTTGATGTAAAGCTCAGCCGTTTCCATATAAAGGGTATTTTTTCAAGCAACACGCGCCTGCCGGCCTTGGGTGCCTTGGGGCGCATAAGCGTGGCCGGAACCTCTCTTAGTGATGCGTAGCAAGCGGAAAACGTGGCAATAGCGGTACAGGCCGCCATGGCCACTATCGCGATAAGGGCAATGTCCGCGCGATAAGGCGTTTCAAAATCGCCCAGATAATACATTATCGAATACGCCTTCATTATTACCGACGGGAAGAGCGAAAAGCCTATCACCGCGCCCACCACGCCGCCGCTTATGCAGGCGGACATGGCATAAAGAGCGTATTTCATGGCAATGGACGCGCCGCTGTATCCAAGCGCTTTCATGGTGCCCATTTCTATGCGCTGCTCCTCAACCATTCTTGTCATGGTTGTAAGGCAGACGAGCGCCGCCACGATAAAGAATATAAGCGGGAAAACATCGCCAACGGCGGCAATTCTGTCCGTATTTTCGCTGTAATCCGAATATCCCGGGTTGCCGGACCTATCCTGAATATACCAGGTGCCGCTCTCATTTGAGGCATATTCCTCAAGCCTGTCCATAACATCGTTCACAAGCTGCTCATATTCGCTGCTGTACGCGCTCATGCCCTCCTTGCCGGATATTACTATATCGGCGCGCGTATAATACGTGCTCAAAAGGCTTATTACGGGCAGCTTTGTGCCAAGATCGGATATGGCGTTGCCGGAGGCGTAAGCAAATCCGTCGCTTGTGCCGTTGCCTATGCTGCTGGTGCCGCGCTCAAAAAGGCTTATATACATGGGGCTTCTTACAAAGCCAACAACCCTAAGCGTTACGCTCCCGCCGGAGGTTGTAAGGGTTATGCTGTCCCCCAAATTCTTCACAAGCGAGCCTTCAAGCGAATAGTCAAGCGCGATTTCCGTATCGTTAAGCGGCAGCCTGCCGGAAACTGTTTCAAGCCCGTTCATTTCATAATCCGGGTCCGTATCTATGCTGTAATCCGGGATTAAATCTATAAGCGGGGAATACTCGGTCTTCATTTTTATGGGCATTGAATAAAGGCGAATGTTCTTCTCCTTTTCGCCGGTGCCTTTAGCCATGGCGTCAACAAACAAAGACGCCCTTACGGCCTCAACGCCCTCTATGGATTCTATATCGCGTATATTGTCCTCCGTAAGGCCCGAGGTTGAGATAACGCTTATATCGGAAAGATTATATGTATTATAAAGCTTGTCCCCCGCTTCCTTCATATCCGGGCTTGTTGCCCTTATTCCGGCGAAAAAAGCAACGCCCAGCGCGCATATAGCGAATATGGAAAGGAATTTGGTGAATGTGCGCTTTATTTCCCGCAGCAGGTTTTTCAGCGTAAGCGCGTTCATGCTATCTCCTTACCATTCTATTTCTTCTATAGGTGTGGGTTTTTCATTAAGCTCAACCGAGGCGACGGTGCCGTTTTTAACGTGCACCACCCTGTCCGCCATTGGCGCGAGAGCCGAGTTATGGGTAATTATAATAACGGTCATGCCGCTTTTACGGCAGGTATCCTGCAACAGCTTAAGCACCTGCTTGCCGGTTTGGTAATCAAGCGCGCCCGTAGGCTCGTCGCAAAGCATAAGCTTTGGGTTTTTGGCAAGCGCCCTTGCTATAGCCACGCGCTGCTGCTCACCGCCGGAAAGCTGGGCGGGAAAGTTCGCGAGCCTTTCGCCCAGGCCCACCTGCACAAGCACGTCCTTCGGCGGCAGGGGATTTTTGCATATTTGGCTTGCGAGCTCAACGTTTTCAAGCGCGGTAAGGTTCTGCACCAGGTTATAGAACTGAAACACAAAGCCAACCGTGTCGCGCCTATAGGTTGTAAGCGCCTTGCGGTCATATTTTTCTATGTGCTCCCCGTCAAGCACAACCTCCCCGCCGGTGCAGCAGTCCATGCCGCCAAGTATATTCAAAAGGGTTGTTTTGCCCGCACCCGACGGCCCCACTATAACGCAGAGCTCGCCTTCCTCTATTTCAAGATTAACGCCCGAAAGCGCCTTTATGGTTATTTCGCCGCTATGGTATTCCTTAGTGACGTTTTTCAGCGAAAGATACGCCATGCCTTTCACATCTCCTTAATCTATATGGTATGATTTTACCGCAGAAATCGGCATAAATGTAGGCTTTTTTGATTATTTCAAATAGATTTCACAAAACGCCATTTTTATTGTCGCGTTATGCCGCCGCATAAAAAAAGAGCGGCATCGCCGCTCCTAAGATTTTGATTTATCCTATTCTTATTCCCACTATCTTCGGCCCCGATCCACTGCCGTCCACGCCGCGCGTGCCTACGACAAGCGTATTGTTAAACACGGCAGGGGTTGACTCTATGCGGGAGCCGAGATCCATTGAGCACATTTTCTGCCCGTCTGACGCGCTGTAAAGCGTAAGCATGCCGCCGCGATCGCACTGCAAAACGTATCCCTTGCCGTTTTCATCATAGATTACAACAGGCGCGCTCCATATTCCGTCCGCCTGCTCAACGCGCCATATCTCCTCGCCCGTAGCCTTATCAAGCGCTATTATAAGCCCGCCGTCGGTTCCGTCGCTCAACGCGACAGAGCTCAGGCTCGCGATTATTACACCGTCAAGCTCATTTTGCCCTATATGCACAGGAGCATACGCGCCGCCGGCATCGGCAGAGGAGGCATCAAACGTTTTTGTCCACTCAATGTTTCCGTTGCGGCCGTTTATTTTGCGAATATACGCCTTGTCGCGCCCATCGGTCGCGCTCCTTCCATCCGCTTTGTTCGCCGAATAAAGATAAATTGTATTATCGTCCGCGTTCTCTTCTATCACAACGCCCGCATCGCCGTCGCCATCCGTATCAACGGCATACTGAAGAGTCATGCTGTTCAGGTCAACACACTGGAGCATGCCGCCGTTATCGGTGAAGAAAGCGTATCCGTGCCAGGCGGCGACAGAGCTTTCTATGCCGTACCAGCGCGCGCCGTCGCTATCCGCATAGCCGGAGAAATGATAGCGATACTTCACAAGTCTGCCGGGATCAACGCTTACGGTGCCCGCTTCTTTATCATACACGGCGTTAAGCTTTACGGTATAAAGCAGGCCGTTTTCGCCGCCCAGTATAAGCGTATCCGCGTCCGAAGCGAAAAGCGGGGACGAATCATATGCCTGCCATTGGCGATTGGAGGCGGGGTCTCTGCCGCCAAACGTGCTTATAACGGTATTGTCTATAAGGCTCACAACCCTGAACCAGGCGCCGTATGTGCCTTCTTCACTTGTGCTCTGCACGCCCTGACCAAGATACAGTAGGGGATATCCGCGCGGGTCAAGCGCGGCGGTACCCTTATTGACAACGCCAAGGTCTATCGGACTTCGGGTAGCCTTGCCGGTATTAAGCTCAAAGAAGTATATTTTCCCGTCCATGGCGGGATATATAACCTCGGTAAAGCCATCCTTTGTCTTAAACTCGTCCGCAATGCCGAGATTTGCCCTGGTTTCGCTGTCCCACTGAACTATTATGGGCATGCCGGTCCAGCCGGTTCCCGTCCACACGCCGTCCGTTCCGCAGTCAAGCTGGCCTATGCTCTTTTCCCAGGCAAGCGTAAGCTGCCCGCTAAGCTCTGTTACGCTGCCGTAGGCAAACGTTGAGCGGAAATTGTTACCGCCGTATGTTAATACGCCGCTTACATCGCTGTATTTATCGCCGCGGCCAAAGTATATGCTGTCCTCCCGCGTATAGGTCGCAACCTGATCGCGGCGCACGTACAGCTCCGAATGAAAGCCCAGCTGAGAGAGGGCATCCGAGCTTTGCGCGGTTACACCAAGCGATGATTCAAGCTCCGGCGTTGGGGTAGGCACGGGCGTAGGCGTAGGTTCCGCAGGCGTTTCGTTTGCTGAGGGGGTTGGCGTTGCGCCGGAGGATTTTATTTCCCCGGACAGCAATGCCTTGGCAAGGAAAATAAGCCCAACCACGACAGCGGCAAGCAAAATAAGCACCATTATCCTTCGTGCAACATATTTGCGCCTGCGCACAGCGCGAAAGCTGGGTTTGCCCGTTTGTCTGCCCATGCTGTCTCCTTTCGCCAATATAGGCTTATGTTATATTATTATTCCTCGGTTTGTTCGGGTGTTTCGGTGGGTTCGGGCGTGGGCTCGGGAATTTCGTCCGCGCTTGATACAAACGTTATGCTGCCGTTGCCCGTTTCAACAATCATTTCAGGCTCGCAATGCCCAACGGCGTAGTAATCGCCGCAGGCGCTGAACGCGAACAGGCCCACTCCCTTTTCGCCGCCGTCCGCTTCTATATTCACAACGCCGTAAAGCTCAACCTCGTTAAGCTCCGCGCCGTGATATTCACCGCTGTTTTTAACCTTAAGCGTTGAACCGTTCTGCATTACAAGGGTTCCGGTGCATTTAAGGGCATTATAGTTTTCTTCCGTTACGGCCTCAAGCACGGCGCCTTCATCAAGATATATATCCTCTTCGAATATATTTACCGCGCTCGCGTCCTCGCCGCCCCGGGCATACACGGCGCAGTTTTTGCCTATTTTAAGATTGCCCGCGCGAATGGCGCTGCCCTGATTGCTTTTTATATAAATTTGAGTGTTTTCGCCTATTTCTACGCCGCCGGCGAAATCTATGGCGTGCGCAACGGCGTTAAGGGTTATTTTGCCGGATATTTTGCCCGACCCGAGACCGCCTATACCCTCGGACCCTGCCGTAACGGTTACATCGTTAAGCGTAAGCTCCGCGCCATCCGCAAGCCTTATAACGCAATCCGCGTTGCCGGAGATTGTATTTCCGTTGCCCTCTATTGTAATTTTTCCGCGTTCGGCCGAAAGCGTAATCATTTTATCCTCAAGATCGATTGAGCGCGCAAGCTCCGCCTTTTCTCCGCCGGATTCAAAGAAGTCTATAAGATCGGCGGCACTCGTTATGCCCACGCCGCTTTCCATATCGCCTATATTTATATGCGGCTCCGCTTCCTCCTCGCCGCAGCCCGCCGCGAACGCCGTAAGCATAAGCGCAAGCAGCGCAAAAAGCACTTTTTTCATATTCCTCCAATGTACTTCATGCTATTTTGTTTATTCTATCATAGATGATCGGATATGAAAAGTTAATAGATATTAAACAATCCTCTCTACGCAAAAGCGGCGCGGGAAACCCGCGCCGCTGCTTTTGGGTGATTTACAGATCCTCTTCCTCGTCCTTTTCCTCAACAGGCGTAACATTTACGCTAACGAGCACAACGCGGCGGTTCTGCAGCTTTTTAACCGTTACGGTCAGGTTTTTATACTCAAACGTATCCCCAACCTTCGGATAATCGCCAAGCATGGCTATCGCCCAGCCGCCCACTGTGGTGTTATCGTCATCAAAGTCCCTGTCGTCTATATCCAGCTCGTAAAGGAAATCCTCCGTGCGCATATCGCCGTCCACATCATATGCATTCTCACCGGTTTTGGTGATTTCGGGCTTTATGTCGTCCGTTTCGTCCCAAATGTCGCCCACAAGCTGCTCAAGCACGTCTTCCATAGTAAGGCAGCCCATGGTTCCGCCGTATTCATCGGTTACTATTACCATCTGGCACTGGCGGCGCTTCATTTCCTTAAGCACATCGTCAAGCGGCATTGTTTTATGCACAAAGTTGACGGGCATAAGTATTTCCCTTATATCGAACCCATCGGGGTTGTCCGCAAGCTTTTTATAGAAATGGTTCAGGTGCAGTATGCCTATTATGTTGTCCACCGTATCCTCAAACACGGGAATGCGGGTATAGGGAGAGCGGTTCGCTATTTCGAGTATTTCGGCGAAACTATCCTCTATATCGATTGTAAGCATATCCACGCGCGGGGTAATTACCTCATACGCCTGAACATCGTCAAAATCCAGCGCGCTCTGCAGCAGGTCCGCCCTGTCCTCATCTATTACGCCCTCGTCCTCAACGGTGTCTATTATTGTTTCAAGGTCGTCTTCGGTTATGGTGTCCTCCGCTTCGCCATCGTCCTTTTTGATAAGCTTGTCTATGCCGCCGAGTATCTTTTCTATAAGCCACACAACGGGATAGGTTATTATCATAAGCGCCTTAAGCGGAATGGCGGCAAGATGCGTGAACCCGAACGATACCTGAACGGCGATTATCTTAGGCATTATTTCGCCGAAGGTAAGGATTATAACGGTCATTATGGCCGTTGCCACGCCCGCGCCCTTATCGCCCATAAGGCTTATGGCTATAACCGTTGCCACGGACGAAGAGGCTATGTTCACAAGGTTGTTGCCTATAAGTATTGTTATAAGCGCGTCGTCATAGTTTTTGTATATGTTGTACGCTATTTGGGCAATCTTGCTGCCGTTTTCGGCCTCGGCCGCTTTCTTCAGCTTAATCTCGTTTACGGAGGCGTAAGCAATTTCGGAGCCGGAGAAGAACGCGGAAAACGCGATGAATATAACTATCGCTATATAATCCCATACGGTAGCCATTATTCAGCCGCCTCCTTGTCGTCCTCGTCGTATATTTCGCCGACAAGCTCCTCGAGTATATCCTCGATTGTCACTATGCCTATTGTTTTGCCTTCTTTATCGAGCACAACGGAAAAATGCGTTTTATCGTTGCTCATCGCGGTAAGCAGATCGTCTATCGCTATGCCGTCATACACAAAATGTATATCGTCCATAACGTCTTTAACGCTTACGTTCGCATTCTTATAGTGCTCGCGGAAGAACTTTCTTATCTGCACAAGGCCCACGGGGCTGCCGTTTTCGTCTATAACGGGCAGGCGCGAATGAATATCGTTTTTTATAACGTTCATGGCCTCGTCCCCGCTCATGCCTATATTAAGCTTAACCACCTTGTCCCAAGGGGTAAGCACCTCGCGCACGAACGTATCCGAAAACTCAAGCGCGCTTTGCATAAGCTCCGCTTTTTCCTCGTCTATCTCGCTCTCCTCAGGTATGCTTTCGATTATATCGTAAAGCTCATCCTCGGAAACGGTGGGCTCCTCCTCCACGTTTTTCTTAAACGGCTTACTGGCAATCTTGCTGATTGTGGTAAACACTATGGCAAGCGGCCAAAGAATTTTCATAAAGAAGAGCAGTGAGCCCGCAACGGCAAGCGAAAACTTTTCACTGTTCGCCTTGGCAAAGCGTTTGGGTATCATTTCGGCAAGAAGAAACACCACAAAAGTAGTAACTATTGTGGTAATGGTAACATAACTTACGCCCCAAAGCTTTGTTGCCATCAGTGTGGCTACGCTGGCGCAGCTTATGTGCATTATGTTTGTTCCAATAAGTAGTGTGGTAAGCGCTCTATCGAAATGATCCAAAATATACAGCACCCGCTTTGCGCGGCGGTTGCCGTCGTCCGCATAGCTCATTATGCGTATGCGGTTCACGCTAGCCAGAGCAATCTCCGTAGCGGAAAAATATCCTCCGCCCAGTATAAAGGCGAGGATCGCGATAAGGTATCCTATCGGACTCCCATCGTCCATAAAGACGTATCATCCCTTTCGTAATCAAAGTGATATGTATTCTATCACAAATTGTGTGGATTTGCAATATATGCGGCATCAATATAAAAAGGAGCGGCCACCGGCCGCCCCTTAGAGCAATTCAGCTTATTCGGTTTTACTCGCCCTGATACATGGGGACGACAGCACCTTCAAAGGTTTCGTTGATGAACTGGGCCACTTCGGGACCGGTAAGGATCTCGGCAAGAGCCTTTATGGCCTCGTTATCCTCGTTGCCTTCCTTTACGCAGAGAATGTTAGCGTAGGTCTTGGCGGATTCGCCGTCCACGCTTTCAACGGCAAGAGCATCGGTGGAGGCGTTCAGGCCGGCCTGTATGGCGTAGTTGCCGTTTATAACGGCCAGGTCAACATCCTCAAGGCTCCTGGGCAGCTGGGCGGCCTCAACCTCAACTATGTTAAGGTTCTTGGGGTTCTCGGCAATGTCAAGAACGGTGGCGGTGTAGCCGGCATCCTTATTAAGGGTTATAAGGCCTTCCTGCTCAAGCAGATACAGGGCGCGTGCTTCGTTTGAACCGTCGTTGGGAACGGCGATGGTAGCGCCATCGGCAAGCTCCTCGATGGAAGCGGTCTTGCCGGCGTAGATTCCGAAGGGCTCATAGTGTACGGAGGCAACAGCCACGATGTGGGTGTCGTTCTCTTCGTTGAAGTTGGTCAGGTAGGGCTGATGCTGGAAGTAGTTGGCATCCAGTTCGCCGGACTCAACAGCGGTGTTGGGAACAACGTAGTCCTGATACTCGGTGATCTCGAGGGTGTAGCCCTTCTCCTCCATGAGGGTGGCGGCGTACTCAAGAATTACCTTGTGGGGCGTGGGAGACGCGCCGATGCGGACGGTCTTGGAGTCGGTACTCTGGGCACAGCCGACGAGAGCGAAGGCAAATACCAGTGCAAGGGTGAGTGCAAAGATGCGTTTCATTTTAGTTTCCTCCTAAAATTTTTATTTTTTAAATTTGGCGCTTTCGCGTCTTATTTTCTGCGTTTATCGGTGCGCTTAACGGTGGTTGTGCCGCCGGTTTGTATAAGCTGAACTATTATTACTATCAGCACAACGGTCACAAGCATTGTAGCGGTATCGTATCTGTAATAGCCGTAGTTTATGGCTATCGCTCCCAGTCCGCCGCCGCCTACGCAGCCGGCCATCGCGGAGTAGCCAAGGATTGTAGTCGCGGCCGTGGTGGCGTTTGACAAAAGCGAAGGGGCAGCCTCTCTAAGAAGAATCTTTGTGATTATCTGCCATGTGCTCGCGCCCATGCTGCGCCCGGCCTCTATAACGCCGGCGTCAACCTCCGCAAGAGAGGTTTCAACAAGCCTTGCCACAAACGGCGCCGCCGCTACGATAAGCGGAACAACCGTGGCGCTGCTGCCTATCGTGGTGCCCACTATAAGGCGGGTCAGCGGCATAATCGCGACAAGCAAAATGATGAAAGGAATGCTGCGGGCTATGTTCACTATGGTGCCGAGCACGGCGTTTACGGTGCGGTTCGGGCGGATGCCGTTCTGCGCCGTTATGTTCAGGATAACTCCCATCGGCAGGCCTATAACATAAGCGGCTACGGTTGAGGCAATGGTCATGTAAATCGTTTCCGCTATGCCCTTGAGCATAAGGCTTAAAAATCCGGACTCAAACATTGCCGTCTTCCTCCTCGCTGAAGTGTACTCCCGTACCGGAAAGGTAGGTTATTATTCTCTGCGCCGCGTCCTCGTCATCGGGGAGCTGCACAAGCATCTGGCCGTATATCACGCCGTCTATCGTGCGGGTATCGGCGAAAAGTATATTCACCGCGGCCTTGCAGTTAAGCACTATGTCCGCAATAATTGGCTCAAACGCGTCCTTCCCGTCGAACACTATTCTTACGCGCTTGCCGCCGGGGGTAAACTCGGTATGCCCCGCGCCCTCGCCCAGAATAAGCTGCTTGGCGATGTCGCTCTTCGGATGGTGGAACACATCCTCCACGTCTCCGCATTCAACTATGCGGCTTTTATCCAGTATCGATACCCGGTTGCAGGCTTCCTCTATAACGCTCATCTGGTGCGTTATGATAACTATCGTAACCCCAAGCTCCTTGTTTATCTTTTTAAGCAGGGCGAGTATGCTGCGGGTTGTGGCCGGGTCGAGCGCGCTTGTGGCCTCATCGCAAAGCAGTATCTTCGGCGAAAGTGTGAGCGCCCTCGCTATGGCCACGCGCTGCTTCATGCCGCCCGAAAGCTGAGAGGGATAAGCGTTTTCCCTGCCCGAAAGTCCGACGAGCTCTATCAGCTCAAGGGCTCTCTTTTTGGCGTCCGCCTTTTTCCAATGCGCGATCTCCATTGGGAAGCAAACGTTTTCAAGTATGCTTGCCTGGCTCAGCAGATTGAACTGCTGGAATATCATGCCAATGTTTCGCCTGGCCACATTCAGCTCTTTTTCATTAAGTGAGCGAATATCCTGGCCGTTAATTATTATGCTGCCCTCGTCGGGCTCCTCAAGCCTGTTCAGGCAACGCACCAAAGTGCTCTTGCCCGCGCCGGAGAGGCCTATTACGCCGAATATGTCCCCTTCGTACACCGTAAGGTCAACGCCGTTTAGCGCCGTAACCTTTTTCTCTCCGCCGGCGAAGCTTTTCGATAAGCCCCGCACGGTAATGATTTCCTTCATTCCTGCCTCCTGCTGCCAAAACACAAAAGGAGCGCCGGGTCTGTGCCCGTCGCTCCGGTTAAGCCTTTTCGCTTCTCGCCGTTAGCGCACGACTACACACCCCGCAAATTGTCTGCTGGGCATCATCATGCACATGTACATAGCGCGAATCTCTATCATGGCGGCTTCCTTTCCTCATTCGTTGGCACAATAATATACCATCAGCAGAGGACTGTCAATAGCAATTATTCACAAAATCTAATTTTTATTCGCGCTATTTTTTTCACAAAACAGTTCCATCCCCTTGCAATATGGCGGGATATGGTCTACAATTGCATCAGGAGGATGCGGAATTATGCATTTTGACCCTAACGACAGGCTGTCGCTTACAGCCAGAGTTTACAAACAGATAAGAGACGATATAATAGAAGGCCGCTACGCTAACGGAGCCTATCTTGTTGAAACAAAGCTTGCAGAGGAGCTGGACGTGAGCCGCACGCCCATAAGGGAAGCGCTTAAACAACTTGAGCTTGAGGGCCTTGTTGTAAGCACACCCAACCGCGGCATGATGGTTCAGGGCATGAGCGGCCAGGATATAGACGATATATTTACCGTTCGCCACCTGCTTGAAGGCCAGGCCGCTTACTGGGCGGCGGAGCGCATAGACGAAAACAGCCTATCAAGGCTTACCGAAATAGTTGAGCTTATGGAAATGTATACACGCAAGAACGATGTATCCAATCTTGCAAGACTTGATACAGAATTCCATGAGGTTATATTTTCCGCGTCCGACAGCCGCATACTCAGGCACATACTTTCTTCGCTGCACCGCAACACCCGCCAGGTGCGCGTTAATTCATTAAGCTCGCCCGACAGGCCGTCCAACAGCCTTAAGGAGCACAAGGCCATATTCGAGGCCATAGAGCGGGGGGATGCCCCCGCCGCTAAGGATGCCATGGAATCCCACGTGCGCAACGCGCGCAAACGCCGCAGCGCCGAGGAAGAGAATACGAACGAAGAATAAAACCGATTTTTATGCCGGCGCGTAAGGAACATGTCCCTGCGCGCTTTTTAATAAACCTATCGCAGGAGGAACAGCTATGCAGAATCGTATATTTCCCGCGGGTGAAGAATATCCTTTCGGCGGACCCGGCAGGTTTATACTGAGCACAATACAGGCGGCGGAAGAGGAACTGAGGCGGGATTACACCGAAAAGGTGGACCTTATATACATTGATCCGCCCTTCGGCACCGGGGACGGTTTTTCCGTTAAGCTTCCCGGAGTACGCGAAAGGGTAAAAATTCCCGCGTATAACGACAATCTTGACACCGCAAGCTACCTTGCCATGATGCGCGCGGTGCTTACGCTTTGCCATGACCTGCTTAAGGACACGGGATCGATATACGTGCATATAGATTACCGCATGAGCGCGCGCATACGGCTTATGCTGGACGACATATTCGGCGAGAACTGCTTCCAAAACGAGATAATATGGGCGTACAAGAGCGGCGGCCGCTCAATCCGCCACTATTCCCGCAAGCACGACAACATACTGTTTTACAGAAAAAGCGCGAAGGCTTATTTTGACATATCCGCCGTTGGCGTTCCGCGCGGGCCCATGAAGCGAAACAACATGAAGCGCACCGTTGACGAAAACGGCAAGCTTTGCTTCTCCATCCGTTCCGGCGGAAAAACATATACCTATTATGAGGATACCCCCGTATATCCCAGTGACGTTTGGGCGGATATTGAGCACATGCATCAGCGCGACCCGGAGCGCACCGGCTACGCCACGCAAAAGCCGGAGGCGCTTTTAAGGCGCATAATTTCGGCATCCTGTCCCGAGGGTGGGCTTGTTGCCGATTTCTTCGGCGGCAGCGGAACAACGGCGGCCGTGGCGGCAAAGCTGAACAGGCGATATATTACGGTTGACGCTTCCCCCGCCTCTCTCGGCATAATAAGAAAGCGCCTGCTGTCCGCGGGGCGTGACGCATCGCTTATAAAGCAAAGCTCCGCGCTTAGGCTAAGCTATCCCGTTCTGCCGGAGGGCGATTTTGAGGCGGAGTTCACCTTTTCCCGCGACGCGTTCGGCACATACGTGCGGCTTGATTCGGCCGAAAGCAAGTTCGGTCTTTCATTTATGGCGTTCGGCACAACCGATTCCGACGGCATATTCCGCCCCGCGGAATACACCCTGTTCCCCGCCCCCGGCTCCCGCCTGAGCGATTCCTCCTGCCGCGCGAACACCGTGCAGCTTTGCGATAACGCCGGAGGGATGAGGTTTTATGGGGTGTAAAAAACGTGAATAAGCAAAAAGCGATTCCCTTTCGGGAATCGCTTTTTCATTTGGTTAATCGTTTGATTATATGCTTTCGGGAACCTTGGCGTTTAT